>CAZVCC010000023.1:0-48612 GCA_964626015.1 uncultured Ignavibacteriaceae bacterium | reverse complement strand
AACCCGAAGGTCGCAGGTTCAAGTCCTGCTCCCGCTACAATTAGAAGTCCGGAATGTTAAAAGTGTTTCGGACTTTTTTATTTATGATGATTCTTTAAACAGATTTGTTTAAATTACCGTATGAAGAAATATTATTACATATTTATTCCGGTTGCTGTTCTTATAATTACGATTTTGTTTTTATTAACAGACAAGTCAGTACCTCAGGAAAAGAGTGATAAAAAGATATTTACGGTAATACTTGATGCAGGGCACGGCGGCAAGGACCCAGGTACGACGGGAACGACGGGTGTTTATGAAAGAAATATTGTTTTACAGATAACGCAGAAGATAAGGGATTATTTAAGCAAGGAATACACAGATATAAAAATCATTATGACGAGAGACAGCGATGATTTTGTCGAGTTAAAAGCACGGGGCAGTAAGGCTAACTCTGAAGGAGGCAATCTTTTTGTGAGTATACACTGCAACGCGAAGAAGAATGAGGAAAATGACAAGAGCGGATTCGAAATATATTTACTTGATGTTGCAAAAGTGGATGAAGCATCGGACATCACATACGAGGAAAATATTTTTATTGCAAAAACAGAGAAACCTGATTCAGCTTACATTGAGCAAAGAAAGATATTTGCTTCGATATATCAGCAATCGTACCTGAGGTATAGCAGCAGGTTTGCGAATATTATTGAGACAGAAATGATAAAAGGATGCAAACTACCGAGCAGGGGAATTTTTCAAGCCGGTTTCTGGGTGCTGCTGAGCGCGTCAATGCCGTCAGTGCTCGTTGAGTGCGGATATCTTTCGAACAAATCAGACGAAGAGTACTTGAAGTCTGAGAAAGGACAGACTGAGATTGCCAAATCCGTTTTTAAAGCGATAAGATACTTCAAGATGGATTATGACTTTGAGAATTCAATGATAAATTAGATTCAATTTCTTGGAATTTTGGAAAGTGAAGTCTTTTCGTTAATGACAGTAAACGCAATCAAAATTTATTTACAAGAAATAAAAAAGCCGGAGGAAATATCCGGCTTTAATAATTGCAGGTCAATTATTTATTTCGCCAATATCATTTTCTTTGTTTCCGTAAATTTATCCGTAGTAAGTTTATAATAATAGACACCACTTGACAGTGTACTACCGTTGAAAGAAATTTCATAAGTACCGGCTGTCTTAAGTCCACTGAATAAAGTTTGTATTTCCCTTCCCAAATAATCGTAAACCATTAAAGTTGCGAATGAATTTTCAGGTATTGAAAACTGAATATTTGTTACAGGATTAAACGGGTTCGGATAATTTTGAGAAAGTTTAAAGCTTGTTGGAACATCTTTTCCGATATTACCGATTCCGGTAACGGGACTTATAACGTATCTGATTTCACCTGTAAGAGCACGGGATGCAAACCAAGTCCCTGATGTTGTAAACGGTGCAGAGCGTCCGTCACCAGTAATCAAAGTAAGATTTGTATCGGCATAAACACTGTAAGGCGGAGTTCCTGTACCAAAATACCTCGGACCGGCACCAATGAACTTCAGGGCAACACCAACAGTATCAAATGCAAGAACAGAAATAGTTGGAAGTGTGAATACAAGAGAAATTCCATTAGCTGTTGGACCTTGAACGACAGGAACGATACCGAGAGAAGTCCAACCATCGGAGGAACTTCCCGGACCTGAACCCACAGGTCCACCTAAAGAAGTACCATTACGGGTAAATACTTCGACGCTGAAACTTGCAGAGGCAGCAGCAGTATTTCCGGTTGACATTTGTGTCACGCTGACATTTCTCGAACCAGCAATCAAGTCAAAGAATATACCCCAGTTGGCAGATCCACCGTTATTAGAAGGACCCGGATTAGCCTGGATTGTGATTGTGTCTAATAAATTTGGGTTAGGAACTGAAGAATTTGTTGCTTCGGTATTAAAAGTACCGTTGAACGAAATAAGAGTAACTGTTAAAATGAAAGCAATAAGAATAAAACGGTTTAAATGTTTAAACATAATACCCCCTTTTTTGTTTTAACTTGAAATAATGTAATAATATATTTTATTAATTGCAATAGTAATTTCAATTATCAAGAGTTAAGATTTTTTCGACTGTGTTGAAAAGGGGATTGTTTATTTTGGTGGAGCTGCTATGATTTCTTTTTTCGAGGCAGTTATTAAATTATTATGGAATCTTTTTAAAGTCAGAATGTAAATAACATAAAGTTTGCGGAGAAGGAGAGATTCGAACTCTCGATAGAGTTGCCCCTATAACGGTTTTCGAGACCGCCGCTTTCAACCACTCAGCCACCTCTCCGAAATTTCATGTCTAATTGTATAAATTACCCATATTCTGGTAAAGTTACAATGAAAACAAGAGCAGTAATGGCGGAGAGGCAAGAAATGGCAGGTTAAAGAGAATTATTTTAATACAAAATATGCGTACTTTATGCGCACTTTATGCGCACTTTATGCGCACTTACATATATATTACATGCAAGAAGATATAATTGTTTATGTAATTATGGAAATGAAAGTACAATTTTGATTAGAAGAAGCGGCAGTAAAAAAGTTAGTACCCCCGAGAGGATTCGAACCTCTAATATCTAATAAGCTATATATGTTCTTTTAGTAGTCATTATCACAGTTTTTTTAGCTTTCTTTAGCACTCATTAGCATACTTTCTTATGTATTTTGTTACTATATTGTTACTCAATTTAGATATTAGTACGAACTTAAATTTTTAATATTATACATAAATTATGGTAAAGTTGAGATATAAAACTTTAGCTGGAGGAAGGAAATCTTATTATCTCGATATTTATTTTAAAGGTTCACGCTCTTACGAATTTCTGAATCTGTACGTTCAGCAAAATACACCAAGACAAGAAGTTAAAAGAATTGCAGCTATAGCAGAACAAATTAGAACGAGGAAAGAGGAATCTATACTAGCTAATTATCACGGTATTACGCCAACATTTTCGAAAACGTTAAATTTTATTGATTACTTTAAATCAATTGCTGAAGAAAAGCAGTTAAAAATGTATAATACTACTTACAAGCATCTTTGCGACTTTCAGACTACACCAATTTCGGTAGCATCAATTAATTCAAGCTGGATAAACAGTTTTAAAGCATACTTAGAAGCAAGAGTTTCAATTAACTCAACTGGTACTTATCTTAACGCAACTAAAGCTGTATTGAATCGTGCTGTTGATGACAACATTATAATCAAGAATCCTTTTACCGTAAAAATCAGAACTCAAAATATAGCAAAGGTTTACTTAACAATGGATGAGTTGAAGAAAATTATTAACTTAGATAAATTGAGTCAAGAACAAGAACATTGCAGAAAAGCCTTTATCTTCGCTTGTTTTACTGGATTGAGAATATCTGACCTTAAAAGTCTTAAATGGAATAAAATTAATATTGAAACAAAAAAGATATCCGTTTTGCAGAAAAAGACAAACGAGTTTATTGAAAATGATTTACCTAAAACTGCTATTAAAATCTTAGGGCAGATTCAAAAAAATAGTGAATATGTTTTTTCTTATATTACGGGAATTAAAGAACAAACATATGGAGTTCATCTAAAAGAGTTAGCAAAAAAAGCCGGTATAGAAAAGAATGTAACATCTCACACAGCGCGACATACATTTGGGACTATGATGTACGCCATTACGAAAGATTTGTTGCTTGTAAGTAGATTAATGGGTCATACAAGCACTCGTAGAACAGAAATATATGCAAAATTAATGGACACAACAAAACAAGAAGCCATAAATAAATTACCAGACTTATGGAGATAAAGTTAACATACGAATATGTAAAAAAAGAAATAGACAAGCTTACAGAGCCCCAAGATAAGCTTGATAGGAGTATTGAGTTACTAGCTGAATATAATGTAGCAAAAGAAATATTTAATAATGACTGGAAGACTAATGTATTGGAACGAACTGAATCAGAGGGCTCAAAGAAAGCAAAAGCTTATCTTGAATCTGTTATAGACAGTTACAAGAAAATCACAGAGAAACCAAAGTATGATGATATTTATACAGTTAAAAGCCTTGCAAAGCTTCTGAATATAAGCAATTCAAAAGTGTATAAACTTGTTGAGAATAATGAAATCAGATACAGCAAACCCACAGGTGGAAAAATATATTTCACCAAAGCTGATGTGGATGAATATTTATTGAAGGAAAAAAGCTTTACGATCGAGGATTTAAAAAGAGAAGCGGCGAAGCATATTTTAACCAACAGAAAAAATAAATCTGGTAAAAAGTAATTATATCACCACACTTGGCTACACTCATATAGGTATCGAGGATTTAAAAGAGCAATCCTAGTTATAGATTAAGCTGGATAAGTTACATATCGAGCCCAAAACCCAAGGTATGCGAGAAGAAATTGGAAGACAAAATGCTATCACTTTTTCTTCCTATACTCCCTCAAATACCTCTCCACAAAGTCTACCATACGTTTTCCTTCAACATGAAAACTGAAATCCGCAAAGCATGATAAAAAGTCACAAATAGCATAAGTCCTTAACTCCCTTTTAACAGACAATAAATTGAACACGTAGTGAATATCATCAACATTCATCATAATATATCTTTTGGGGATATTAAAAAATGTTTTAATGTTAAACCTGGGAGGAGGAAATTCAGTCTTGCAGCCAAAATGTATTTTGTCTTTGTTGTATACTCTGATGTAAGGAGCAAATAAATCTTTTCTCAGTAAGTTTGTAAAATAACAGACAGCACAATCGTAAAAGTCAAAAGTTTCAACATAATAGGGGAGTATGATTTCTTCATCCACTACACTAAATAACTCGGTTTCAAGAATGTTCTCATTCTTAGATAGGCTTTCAAATACAGATGTTACTTTACGGCTGTTAAAGATTGATTCGAATGTTGGATCTCCGGAAAATTCCATTTTGCTTTCCTTTCGTTTAATTAATAATTCTATTAATAAGCTTCTATTAAACGAAATATTTTGGCATATAAATTACCGTTACTTTTTCATGTTGGCATTAAACCTACTATTTGAACCGGAAATAATAAGAGTATATGTCATGAACTGGCTTTAAAACGTATTAGCATCAAACCTTGTGGAAATTTTTGAATAAAGTCTTAAACGGATTCTCCATAGAGTGACTCCTCTTGTATAAAACGTTGTTGTTTGTATTAATATTTATTGTTAAATTATTGACATGATAACCAATAAACCTTTTATAACATTATTTATTTTTGTTAATATAATTATAATTGTTGCTGGTTGCAGTAAAGGTGCAAAGCAAAATGATTGTATAAACAATAAAATGGATAATAATAAAAAACAAGCATTGCTTCGAAAAGAGCTAAATGTTAAAAGCGCAAAAAGGATCTCTACGACTTATCGTAACGCATATATAATTGATTCAACAATATATAATAATAATGGTGATGCTGAAAAAAAGGTTAGATGGACTGTTAAAATGGCGAACTATAAAAATTACGGAGACCTGTTTTATAGAATTGATAATTGTATAAGAGAAGAATTGTTTATATATGATATTTATGGAAACATTACTGAAAGTATTCAATATGAAGATTCTTTGTTGGTAACTAAGAATATTTATAAATATGATAAAGCTAATTTTTTGATACAAGAATACAGATACATATCATCGTCAGACTCAATAATAAGATCAACCAAGTATAAATATTTGTTTGACTCCTTATGTAATGTTATCGAGAAAGCTCATTACGGTGGATTTGGAAAAGAGGACAATGTTTATTCACTGAGCCAAAAATTTAAATATAACTCGGATAATTTATTAAGTGAGAGTAGATATTATAGCTCAAACGGTAGTGGATCATATACATTTTATGAGTACGACAATAAAGGAAATTTAAATAAAAGTTTTTGGGATCCAATGTTTAATAATGAGGTTCGAATCACAAGATACCTTTACGATGATAACGGTTTGTTAATTAAAGAGGTTACAGAGTCTAAGGGGAATAGCGGTATCAGTAATGATACTACTTATTATAAATATTATTTTTAAAAATGACAATAATTATTTATAATATGACATTAGGGATAAAGTTTTTATCTTTCTTAATCTTTTTATCATAATAATTCTCTTCAACTATTGTGTTATTCGCCAAATCCAAACATGGATAATAACAAAATGGAGATTTATGGTCTAGATACATTTTACCAAAACCCTCAATTATTGACCTATATTTTTTATCACAAATAACGCAATATGGCAAATATGTTTCTCCCATAATTTGATTTTTTTAAATAACTTATTTTATGGATACAACTTTACTAATAAATCGATTATTGAAATTTCCAACTCAATATTAGTTAACACAATTTATTAATTCGGATTATTCATCTGACTGCTTTCTTTGTCCCATTCATCAAAATCACGTTTTGCTTCTTCTGATTTTCCAAGATTGGTATAAGCAACCCATCTCAGTGCCAATAACGTTGAATCATGCGGATTTTTCTCAATCAAAATATTCAAATCTTCCAAAGCTTTATCAAACTGTCGACTGTTGTTATATGCAACTGCTCTGTCTTCTCTCGCCGTAAAAGAATCCTCATTGATTTTTAAAGCCTCCGAAAAATCATCAATTGCTTTCTTATGATCTTTCAATTCCGTCCACGCTTTTCCTCTACCTATATAGCTATTCTCAATTTCAAACCCAAACTCAATCGCCTTGCTGAAACTGCTTACAGCCTCCTTATGCTTTTCTAATTTCAAAAATACCATTCCCAGATTGCAATAGTACTTTCCCTCTATCGGGCATATGCTTACCGCTCTTAAAAGGCATTCAGCCGCTTTTTCAAAATCATTTTCATTAAAAGCCAGCTTCGCTTCTTCGTTAAGTTCTTCCGCTTTTTCTTTTGACATAATAATTAATTTATAATTCATCCAAAAACTCCTTTGCCGGCACAAACCCAAGCTCCCAGGCCTTTTTCAAATCATCTTTTACTTTTTCTAAATTTCCAAAATCGAAATTTGCCAACCCTCGGTTGTAATAATAAATCCTATCATCAGGATTAATCTCTAAAGCTTTAGAAAAGTCTTCTACCGCTTTTTTTAATTCTTCAAGTCTTGCAAAAGAAACACCTCTTCTGTTATATGCCCTATCATAATACGGATTAATTTCAATCGCTTTCGTGAAATCCAGTATAGCATCCGCATAATTCAGAAATCCATCCTGTAAAGCAAGACCCCTTGAATAATAAATCTCAGCATTATTCGGATCTAACCTTATTGCCTCATCATAATCTTTAAGCGCTTTTCTGTATTCCTCTAAATTATAATAAGCCTTCCCGCGTCCGTGATGTGCCGTCGGATTATTCGGGTCAAGTAATATCGCTTTAGTAAAATGCATAAGTGCATTATCGCTCTCATTCAGATGTAAATAAGCCAATCCGCAGTTGACATGATCTTTTGCAAATTCCGGTTTTATCTCAACCACTTTCCTAAAATATTGAAGCGCTTTTTTAAAATCAGACATCCCGTAATAAATATAACCAATATTGTAGTAAGCCCCGGCAAAATCAGGATTTATCTCTATTGCTTTTGTATAATCCGCTATTATTATATCAATATCTTCTTTTGTTCTGTTGTTCCCCTTAGTCATTTCATTTCTTGCACTGGCTCTGTTATAATAAGCTAAAGCAAACAACGGATTCAGCTTAATTGCTTTTGTGTATTCCTCAACAGCTTTTTCATTATCTAGCAAATGATTGCTGTACAAATTTCCCCTGTTATAATATGCGTTTGCGTTATTCGGATTCAGCTCCGTTATTTTATTATAATCCGCTAAGGCATTATCAATATCATTTAACTCCAGATAAAAGTTACCTCGGCATAAATATAGATCCTCATAATCCGGTTTTTCTTCAATCATTTTTGTCAGTATTTCAATATAATCTTCCGGCGTCGGCCCCCTTTTCTTTTTATCTTCGTTTTCCATAATCCAATAATTTAATTTATTCAAATATACCGTTTTCAATAATACAAATATTATCATTCCATGATAATTTTTTCCCCTATCACATATCTCTTCTCACCTTCTCACTTACACACCATCTCGCTTATTCGCTTACTAACTTCTTTAGTCCGTCCCTGCCCTCATATTACCATTATTTCTTCCAATAATCAATATAATTATATAACATAACTACTGTAAAATTATCTTGACATTTATACTGTTATATTATAGTTTTGTTAAAATAACAGAAAAATGATTAAAAAACTCAACATAAAAGACCTTAGTGTCATGACAGGACTCAATAAAAGAACAATTCAGTTCTATATTGCCGAAAGACTCATAGACCCGCCCATCACAAAAGGCATTAAGGCTTACTATGGTGAAGTCCATTACTACAAGCTCATGCTGATAAAAGAACTTCGTAAAACCCATATCAAGCTTCAGAGTATAAAAGAAGAACTCGATCGTATGTCCTACGAGGAAATGAAAGAAATTGTGAACAAGAGAACAGCTAGACAAAGAGAAAATTCTATTAAGTCGTTCACTTCGAATATCATCCGCGAAAAAACCATTGGTGAAATTTATCACGAACCCTCGAACATTTCTTTCGTATCAAATAAAATCGTTCTTCCTTTCGAAAGCAAAAAGTTAGAAAATGTTGAAGAAGACAATTCACTTCTTTCCTCGCAGAAAAAAGTGTTCTTTGCTGATTTTGATGCAGAGCAAACAACCAATTATATAAAAAAATCTGAAAACATAGAAATAAAAGAAGATACAACCGAAAATAATCTTGATACATCCGCATGGTTCAAACTCAGCGTAAATCCTGACTTTGAAATCAATATCCGCGCAGGCTATTTCAAAAAACACGAAGAAGCCCTAAACAAAATTATTAACGAACTAACTAAAATTTTCCCAAAGGAGGATTTATGCTGATTAAAACAAACTTTGATTACCCGAAAATTGCTTTTTCTGAAAAAAGCGAGTTTAACGCTCGCCTCGTTGTAGGTCTTAAGGGTGATGATGATTTTAAACCCTTGCGCGTACCGCTGAATATTACGCTCGTTCTCGACCATTCCGGCTCTATGGCAGGAGAAAAACTTGAAAATGTAAAGGAGGCAGCAATTAATCTTTTTTACAGGCTTGCACCGGATGACATTTTTTCACTTGTACTTTTTGAAAATAAAGTAACTCCTTTAATCCCACCTGCAAAAGTGTCTCAGCAGAATAACGCTGTATCTGTTATAAGAAACATTCATTCTGCAGGCATGACTTTCTTTTCAGGAGGATACGAACAGGGATTTCAATACGCTCTGAAAAACAACAACGCAGAATACGTTTCACGTATAATAATCCTCTCAGACGGACTTGCAAACGTGGGGATTACTTCAAGACACCAGCTCGGTGAAATTGCAGCAGGGTATCTTAAATCCGGTGTTTCAACATCCACAATAGGCGTCGGCTCTGATTACGATGAAGACCTTATGGTACTTCTTTCTGAAAACGGAAACGGCAATAGCTACTATATCGAAAACCCTGCAGACATAGAAAGCGTATTCACCGAAGAACTCTCATACCTTACAGACTTATACGCCGTAAACACAAAAGTAACCATAACGCCCGCCATTCAGGGACTTCAGCTTGGTCAGCTTACAACATTCAAACAGCATGGCTTAAACACATTTGAAATCGGTGATGTATTCGCATCCCGAAATGTTAATGCGATTTTTGAACTCGGCATACCTCCGCAGAATGGATTTGGAACTGTCACCGTTGCAAATCTTAATGTTACTTATGAGGAACTTTCCGGATCTGATAAAATCCCTAAAATGGTTTCTGTTCCCCTTGAAGTACTGATCGTCAGCGAAAAGGAATTCAATCTCCAGCAGCCTGATGAATCTGTCCTGAAAGATATTGCCTTTGTGCTAATTGCAAACTCTAAAAAAGAAGCCCGGTTGCAAGCGCTTGCAGGTAGGTATGATGAATCTGCAGATACACTTCGAGTTGCTTACGATCGAATTAATTGTCTTGAGCTCAAAGACATTGAAGTTAACTATGAACTAAATAACTTGGATAACAGCTCCCGCAAAATAAAACTTGAAAGAGAAAATTATTTCGATAAAAAAAGGAGCAAAGAATTTATTCACTCTTCTGAAAATATTGTTAAAGGTAAAAAGTTTGCATACGACAGACACAATACCCGAATAAATAAAATGCGCAACCCGTTTGAATACGATCATTATTTAATAATTGATGTAAACACATCGAGTGTGTACTGGAAAGGAATGCCTCAACTTCCCCGACTTGTTCAGATAGGATGGATTCTAACTGACAAGAATTTCAGTAAAATAAAAAGTGACAGTCTTATAATACAACCGGCAGGTTTTATAATTCCAAAAGATGGAACAAAATTTCACGGCATTACAACAGAAAAAGCACTCTCAGAAGGGGTGGAGATTGGAAGAGCAATTGATCGACTGGAAAGAGATGTTTTTCCATTTTTAGATGATATAAATTTAATAGCATACGATTCCGATTTCATAGTTGATATAATTAAAAATGAATACAACTATTTGAAGCCAACCGGTATTATTCCCGCAATGCCGTTAAAATTATTTCATTTTTCATGGACCAGTCAATCGTCGTTACGTGAAATCGCAAAGCCCGTTATACCGGGACAATCAAAGAAACATGGAGAATACCCACTCCTCTCTGAAATATACAGGTATCTGTTTAACGCTCCAATAGATACAAAGAACGATGTCCTGAAAGACGCAGACGTAATACGCCTCTGTTGCAAAAAACTCAGTTCCGTTTTAAAAACAGCTTTATGATAATTCAATTATTCTCCTTCCCAGATGATAACTGGGGAGGGGAATTAATGATAATTTTGTGAATCTTTTATTTTATATTTATTTAATAAATATTTAGAAATATTTTTTATTGATGAACTATAAATATTATTTCCAATTATGAATAAGAACAAAATCTTAGAAATAGTTTTAAAAATAGTATCTGTTATCTTATTGTTACTGGCTTCCCAAAAACTTAAATATGTTCAATATGAAATTATTAGATTCTCACTTTTTGTAATTTTAATCTCGTTTTCGTTTCTCTAATTAACTTAGAAGACATATCATCAAGATGTTGTTCGATTTCTGAAGTTATATTATTTTAAATGCTGAGTTTTCTTTTTAGCATAAAACAAAACATACGGCTTTGAATATTTTCTCACACCATTTGAATATTATGTATGAAACGAAGTATCATCTTATAATGATGTTTACTTGCAGTATATGTCTAATAATTCTTTTGCATCTTTATCTCCCAGTGAATATGCTTTTTTCCAGTCACTGCATGCCTGTGTGTCGTCTTTCATATTATAATATGCAAGTCCGCGGCTGTAATAGGCTTGGGCAAAGTTCGGATTAATTTCAATTGACTTAGTTAAATCTTTTATTGTCTCTTTGTAGTTTTGAATATTACCATAAACAAGTCCTCGGTTGTAATAGGCTTCTGCGTATTTCGGGTTAATTTCAACTGCCTTTGTGTAATCTTCTATTGCCTGTGTGTAGTTTTGAAAATTAAAATAAGCAATACCGCGGTTGTTATGAGCGCCTGCATAGTTCGGGTCTATTTTAATTGCCTGTGTATAATCCTTTATTGCCTGTGTATGGTTTTGCATTTCAGCATAAGCATAACCACGGTCGAAATAGGTATGTGCATACTTCGGGTCTATTTCAATTGCTTTTGTGAAATCCTTTATTGCCTTTGTATAATTTTGCATTTCCTTGTAAGCATTTCCGCGGTTGTAATAGTATAATGCATCATTCGGGTTTATTTCAATTGCTTTTGATAAATCTTCTAATGACTGTGTATAGTTTTGCATGTAGTAATATGCACCCCCGCGATTGCAATAGGCTTGGGCTAAGTTTGGGTCTATTTCAATTGCTTTTGTGAAATCCTTTATTGCCTTTGTATAATTTTGCATTTCCTTGTAAGCATTTCCGCGGTTGCAATAGGCTTCTTTCATGTCAGAGTTTATTTCAATTGCTTTTGTGAAATCTGATATTGCTTGTATGTGGTTTTTCATTTCTTGATAAGCATTTCCGCGACCAACATAGGCTTCTGTTAAGTTCGGGTTTATTTCAATTGCTCTTGTGTAATCCTTTATTGCCTGTGTATAGTTTTGCAAATCTCGATAAGCATTTCCTCGGTTGTAATAGGCTTGGGCTAAGTTTGGATCAATTTCAATTGCTATTGTGAAATCCTTTATTGCCTGAGTATAGTTTTGCGTTTCTGCATAAGCATTCCCGCGATTGTAATAGGTTTGGGCAAAGTTGGGGATTATTTCAATTGCTTTTGTGTAATCCATTATTGCCTGTGTATAGTTTTGCATTTTCTTATAAGCATAACCGCGACCAACATAAGCTTCTTCTAGGACCGGGTCTATTTTAATTGCCTGTGTGTAATCCGATATTGCTTGTAAGTAGTTTTTCATTTTTTGATAAACAAGTCCTCGGTTGTAATAGGCTTCTGCGTATTTCGGGTTAATTTCAACTGCCTTTGTGTAATCTTCTATTGCCTGTGTGTAGTTTTGAAAATTAAAATAAGCAATACCGCGGTTGTTATGAGCGCCTGCATAGTTCGGGTCTATTTTAATTGCCTGTGTATAATCCTTTATTGCCTGTGTATGGTTTTGCATTTCATCATAAGTAAGTCCTCGACCATAATAGACTTCTGCTAAGTTCGGGTTAATTTCAACTGCCTTTGTGTAATCTTCTATTGCCTGTGTGTAGTTTTGAAAATTAAAATAAGCAATACCGCGGTTGATATATGCGGATATATAATTCGGATTTATTTCAATTGCTTTTGTGAAATCCTTTATTGCCTTTGTATAATTTTGCATTTCCTTGTAAGCATTTCCGCGTTTAACATAACCCCCTTCATAGTTCGGGTCTATTTCAATTGCTTTTGTGAAATCTGATATTGCTTCGTCATATTTATTTAAATAATAGTATGCAATTCCGCGTTCAACATAGACTTCTGCATTGTTTGGGTCTATTTCAATTGCTTCTGTGCAATCCTTTATTGCCTGTGTGTAATCTTGCATAAATTAATCTCAATTAAGAATTTCTTTATGAGAAATATATTTACAATAGTCGTTTGCAATATAATTACTTATTACTTTTGTTTAAATGTTTATTATTATACTTAAATTTTTTAATATCGTAATTATAGACCTCAATTTAGTTTCACTGAAGTAGGTATTCTTATTTCATTAAATATTAACTTATCTTTATATTCGAACATTTATTTTGTGTTGTAATAAAATTATTGCAGCTTGTTGAGCGCTCTCTGCGGGGCCGGGGTACTTTAACAAAGCCATATTTCTTAACTTTATTTATTTTTGTTAAATTATTCAATGCAATATTCTTTCTCTTTGTGTTGCAATATTTTGAACTTCAGTTCTTGTTTTCGTATATACAGCAGGTCTAGCATTACTATCTCAAATGATATTCTCCTTTTAGCCTATGAACAACATATTGTTGATGCATCATCGTTATGATTTTGTTTCTTTGTACAGAATTCGTAAATAACAGTAATAACAATCGAATGCCGGAACCAAAGTAGATGTCGGTTCTTTTGTATTCGCAATAAACTAATTCGCTTAAATATAATAAGTTAATAATGATTATAAATATAATCACTAACGTTATAACCATAAAATAGAATTTATTCTGCGCCATAATATGATAAAATTATTTTGTTGGTTTTCATTACAGAACTACGATATATTTACTCTTTTCTTGACTCCTTTAATTGCCTGTTCTCAATATCCTCACTCAAGTACTCCAACTCATTAATCATAATATACTACAATCTCCCTCATTTTCGGAAAAATATCCCCTTCCCCGCAAACTTTTTCTGGTATAATATCTCTGTAAGACTAAACTTAAAGAAAGGAGTTTAAAAATGTACAGTCCTAAGATCCAGCCCGAACTGATTTCCCCGCTTTATCATGCAGCTAAATCCAGAGGAATTCCGATGACAAAACTGGTAAATTCAATTTTGTACGAACACCTGACATCACTTGAGCAGGCAGTAGACCCGGAACCACCGGCAGAAAAAACGATTCCAATGGGCTTCTACTCAACAGACGCGCCTGTTAACAAGGAGGCTATATGAATAAATACTTTGTAAAGATACCATATTCTTATAGTCGCTACGGTACCTTGTCTTGTTTCGTTTACGCCGAAGATGAGAGCGATGCCATCGATGCAGCTTATGATTATAATAACCGTCAAAGCGAAGATTATGAGGATGGTGATAATGACGGCGACACCGAGTACGAATACAGCGATATGACAGTAGAACTCGACGAAGAAGATGTAGACTCACCAAACGGAAACAACAATGAATCAGCAATTAACCTGGCATTACAACTGCCTTGCATGTACATAGAAGACTTAGTACTACTCTAAACTAATTAACCCTTAAAACTTAATACCCAAAAGAAAGGATATCCATCATGGCGTGGAACACTGAAGGACAAAATACGTCCGAACAAAAGACTTACATTAATTGTAATGGTAACAAAACAGATGTCACAGGACTATCAGGTCTTGGTTTAATTGAAAAAATTAAATCTGTAGCGAGAGATTCTCAAATTTCGAAATTTGATTTGTACGATGAGACAAACAGAAATTTAAGTCCATCGGATATAGAATCCGGTAACTATACGGGTTCAATAAACATTATCAGGTTTAATGCCGCGGCTTGATTAGCTCTAATTCATAGTAAAGAACAAAACTCCCTAAAACAATTGAGGATGTTACATTGAGCAGTGACATCCTCTTTTACATTTAAAAAATTTATCAATTAATTTATGAACGAAACAAAAGCATTAAATCCTCCTTTGAATCAATCGTTTCTGAAAAGGTTAAATGAAAATAAGAAAGATGACTCAAAACTTACTCTTGCAGGTGATGCGCTTAAGAATGTAATAGCGAAGGAAGTTAAATTCAAAGACTTGAACGACAGATTACAATCATCCAGGCAGGAGAAGGTATTAGTGAAGGAAGTCTTTCTGGAATCAGAACTTGATTTTATAAATTCGCTTAAGCAACTTAAATCTGTATTTAAGGAAGAACTGAAACAAGCCATAGAAAAAATTAACGACCTCTATCAGAATGAATTACTGAAGCTTCAACAGTTATATCGTAGTGAGGTAATAGGTGATAAATTATTAGAGATTGTAAAAACCGTAAATGATGGCGGATGGTATTTGTTAATGAAGAACAACTCGGTTAACCTTTGTAAGTTCTATTCTCCTGCACACGAAGTTGTAGAGGGTATATCAGAAAACTCAGACATGGTAAAAGTCTACGAAGATCCCATTTGCTATCTTAAGGCTATATTTGTAAACATCCTCCACACAAAAATTACATACGGTACGATTAATCTTTCAACTGAAGATGGCCAGCACCCAAACTGTGAGAAAACAAACTTCGGTTCGGCTTGTGCAGGTAGTCTACAGGATAGACCGATACCTTTGGACAACCCAAATGAGTTGCTTCAGTTATTAAATGAAATTTCATCTACCTATGAACGCATTCATTTAGACAGTTCATACTATACACCATCCGGAAACGCATCAACAAGAGAGGGGTCAACATGGAAGACGGCTATGTAATAACAAATGAAGATGAAATCAACCTGCGCCAACAAAATATAGTCGGAGACTACTCAGAGAAAATTGCTATTGTAGTTGGATTGGGTGGAATCGGATCATGGGTTGCAATAGATTTAGCCCTTATTGGAATTGGCACTTTAATATTATTCGACGATGATAAAATAGAATCGAGTAATCTTAACCGTACTTTATTTAAACTTTCACAAGTAGGAGAATACAAAACAAAAGCAGTTAAACAACTAATCTCTGAAAGGCGTAAGAATATTCTCGTGATTACAAACGAAGAATTATTTCAAGCAGAACATCTAAAGAAATACAACGGTATTGACTATTTTGTAGATGCCAGTGACACCACGCGATTAAAAGATTCTCTATCTAAGATTAAATCTAAGATAGAAACTCCACCACCTGCGACAAAAGGTAAATCAATAATAGATGAAGAAGAAGTAGCTATAAGATTTCCGATGTACTGTAAGTTAGGTTATGATGGTTTAAATGCTACAATGTGTTTTAATGATTTCAGCACAGGCAAGTGGGGTGTTGATTCCTCTTACAGTGTAACGCCCAGCTTCTTTGGCTCGCCACAAATAATTAGTGCATTAGCTGTAATAGAACTACTGATGAAAAGAAAACAGATACCTCGAACAGTGAATATGAATGTGAAGAAAATAATAAACCAGATAGAAGAATCACAAAATTTACTTAAACAAAATTAAATCTCATGGACGACAAAAAATTAATAAACCTAAACGACATCAAACCGGATGGCAAACATAAGAAAGACAAACACAGTAAGTCAAAGTCAGAAGTTATATTTACTGAAAAAAGTGAAGCATGGGAAAGTGGGATTAAGGTTTTGGATAAGATGGATGTTATCATTCCCGCTAAGTTACTGTTCGTTTGTGACAAGATAGCAGGTAAGGTCCATTCTGACGAATTTTCTATTGTTACGAATATCAAAGAGAAAGACGACGCTACACTGATATTAAGCGATGAGTATTATATACCCAAACAGCGCGTTGCTAATACGTCAATCGAATATCTGCCCGATGATTATAACTTCAACTCTGTAATTCATAGGCACCCAGATGGAATGAATTCGTTTTCAAGTACCGACAGGAACTTTATTAATCAGAACTTTGAGCTCTCAATCCTTTATACAAGAGAAGATGGTTTTGTGAATGGTGTTTATAATTTGAAACTTGATAACTATTTAGTCCAGATTCCTGTAGAGATATACATCGACTATGGATTGGAAGAGATAGATATAAGTAATATAGAACGTGAAACCCTCCTCTCTACATTCAACCGCGGTAAATCTGACAAGTGGCATAAAGGAAGAAAAGGTGCTTTTGATATTTTCTCGGATACAAACGAAAAATCTGAATCTAAACTGTTTCCCGAAGAGACATTCGATTATTCAATGATGCGTGAGATTATGTTAGATGAAATTAATTCAGAGATACAGAACCTTGAGCACCGTGTTACAAATATAGAAGACTCAATGTTTCATGGCAGTTACTCTTTAGTGCCAGGTGAAAATCAGTTCTGATTCTTACTTATATATATTATACCTCAAAAACTTAAACCACACACGATTATGAAGAAACCATTATTAACAAAGAAAAATGTTCTGCTGATGTTCACCTTAGGCATCGAAGTTCTAAAATCTATGAAAGACATTTACGAAAATAAAACAGAAGAAAGGAATTTACAAGATGATAATACCACCACGCATACCACTGGAGATAGTAAAAAGGATAGCAATACTTCTGATAGAGTTACTGATCCTTGATAAGATTAACAAACGCAAATAATTTCAGAAGGCGGCATTCATCCACAAATGCCGTCTTTTTAATTTGAGTGAAATTTTTACACCGAATAACCGAAGGCCTGTTTTTAAGCACTTTTCGAACGTGTCCCCGGCTCCCCATAGTACTATTTCAAAACGGAGTATTTAATACAGTCCGTTTTCACTAACCACTTTAATAATTTAATACTTAACAAAAATGAAGCTATTTACAAAGGCTATAGAAGCCAAAGCGCAGGCTCAGTACCATCTTGGTACAGATATGGATAAACAAGTTATAGTCGCAAAATTTTTCAATCCTTCTGGTGCTGGAACCTGGTGGCTGATGAATCAGGATCCGAACGACCCGGACTACCTTTGGGGAGTCGTTCAATTTTTTGAAGTTGAGGTTGAAAGTTTTTCGAAGTCAGAGTTAGTGAATTACGTTGGGGTGTATGGTTTGGGTGACATGCGAAAGTGTTGTTTGATGGTTTAAATAGTGATTTGTAAGTCTGTTGGATTCCCTTGAATAAAAATTATATCACGTAAAAGCTAATTCTCCAAAATATTCTTCATAACTTAAATTCAAATCAATAAACGTAAAATTTAAACTCGTAGTTTCTTTTATAATCTCTAAAACTTTTTTGCTCTTTGAATCTGATGTTAGATAATAATCTATATGAACTTCTGTATCTGCCTGCGCAAAAAGATTTGTATCATTTGGTATTATTTTTCTATCAATATCACTGGTTTGTCCCCTTTTATCAAAGACAATTTTGGCAAAAACACCAGCTCTTTTTGCATGTTCAATGTTGAATGGGAGGATTTTTAAATTTTTTAAAGGTAATTCTGTAATATTTCCTCCTATACAATACTCAGCTACAGAAATTGTAGATATATAAAGTGTAATACCCTGTTCTAAGAATTTCTTGTAATAATTATCTGCATTTTGAAACAATGGATCATTTTCATTTAGGAAGCGGATAAAGAAACTTGTATCGAGTAATACAGATTTAGACATCATAACCTCTTATTTCATTAAGGTATGAATCTGCATCTGTATTTTTCAACCAATTTGCTTTGTTCCTTAATCCCTGTAAATATTTTAAATCATACCTTGGTTCATATGTTAGAAGCGACAAAAACTTTAAATTAGATTTGTCTATCTCACCAGTTTCAGAATTTTGTTTTCCAATTGCTCTTATGCCATAACTTTTGTATAGTGGATTATTCTCAATCTTTTCGATTTCTTGTTTTGGTGTCTGAATAATTAATGTACCAAAATCTTCTGTTACTATATGAAAGTTAGCTTTATCCTTGCCGCCCATATTAGTAATCTTACCATAGAAATAAAACTCGGCATCTATCCATAAAATATCATTTCTGTAATATTTAGTGTCTTTGTTAATTATTAACTCACTAGAATCTTCAATTGATGTTTTTAAGGTAATCTTAAGGTCGTTCTTAATTGCATTATCTTGAAATTGTTCAAAAACTTTTGCAGTATTTATCTCAAGAAAATCGATGTTTTCAGATTTACTAACTTGGGCAATTATAGCATTGAATCCAATAATGTATTGTAACATTGTCTTAAATACATGTTTGACAGAACCATCCTGAATGTCATATGAAATTAATGGTCTGTTCTTCTTATCTTTAGGGAAAAGTAAGAACTCAAAACTATCTAATAACTTTTTAATTTCATTTATGTCATAATTATCCTTTGATAAAGATAGATTACCTACATTACCCTCAATTCTGATTTCAATATGTCCTAAATTACTCATATACAAAAATAACAAATATTAAGGATTAACTATACTGAAATACTAAAATTATTATTTAAATTTATTAACCCAAATTATCTCGTTTTTTACACTTCCATATAAACCCCCTAATGCATTTTATCGTAGTATAAAAATACCTATTTTTCTCATATTTAATTCTAATTTTTCTCAATTAATATATTTATTGTTTTATGGAGAGACACAATGAACTTGCTGATTTTATATGGAATATTAAAGAACATATTCGTGATGAATATGCAGAAAAAGATTATGAAGATGTCATCCTTCCTTTCACACTTCTAAGAAGATTAGATTGCATATTAGAAAGAACACACGAAACCGTTCTGACAAAATACAATAAATTTAAGACCACTGCAAAAGCAGAAACACTTGAGAAAATCCTTAAAGAAGCATCCGGTCGATTGTTCTATAATACTTCTCCTTTTACATTATCAAAGATTTTATCCGATAAAGATAATCTCGGCGAAAACTTCAGCGCCTATCTTGATGGGTTCAGCAGTAATATTAAAGAAATCTTGTATAACTTTTCAGGAGGTATTGAAAAAGGTCTTTCGCCAATTTACGAAACTCTGCTAAGGAAAAACCTTTTATATATCGTTACTCTCGAATTTACTAAAATTGACCTCCATCCTGAAAATTTAAGCAATCACGATATGGGTACTATCTTTGAAATCCTAATCAGGAAATCAAAGGAATCCACTAACGAAAAAGCAGGCCAGTACTATACGCCTCGTGAAATTGTTAAATTAATGGTTGAACTTGTTTTCATTAATGAATCTGAAAAACTAAAAAAACCAGGTGCGGGTATTATGATTTATGACCCTTGCTGTGGTACAGGCGGTATGCTTACTGTTGCAAAAGATTACCTTCTGGAAAAGGTCAATTCTGATTTAGATATTTATCTTTTTGGACAGGAAATAAACGAGCAGACTTATGCTATCGCAAAATCCGATGTACTTATAAAAGGCGAAGATTCAGAAAATATTGCTCAGGGTAATACCATTAATAACGATAAGTTTAAAGGTAAACGCTTTAATTATATGCTCACAAACCCGCCCTTCGGCGATGATTGGAAAAATATGCGCGAGTTTGTCGAGGAAGAATATGAAACTGGTGAAAGCGGTCGCTTTGCAGCAGGTCTTCCGGATGTCAGCGATGGTTCATTTTTATTCTTACAGCATATGATTAGTAAGATGAACTCGCAGGGAAGTATCATAGGGATTGTGTTTAACGGTTCACCGTTGTTCAACGGAGATGCAGGAGGCGGATGGAGTAATATTAGAGGCTGGATTATGGATGACCCAAACGATTATCTCGATTGTATAGTTGCTTTACCAAAAGATTTGTTCTATGGCACTGGCATCGGTACTTACATCTGGATACTTAATAACAAAAAGCCTGCAAACCGTAAAGGTAAAGTCCAGTTAATAAATGCTATACATTCTAAGTTTACTAAGAAAATCACGAGTCTTGGAAAAAAACAATACGAGATAAGCGATGATGGTATAAAACTTATTAAACAAATATATAAATCTTATAAAGATTACAGCATTGAATCAGAAGAAAGCGGCAAAAAACGTAACATAGATGTAAGCAAGATATTTGACGTCTCTGATTTTAAATACACAAAAGTTGTTGTTGAACGTCCTTTGCGTTTGTCTTATGAAATTACAAGAGATAAATTTGAGTTACTAAAAGAACATAGTAAGTTTAAGGAATTAGCCCTAAGCAAAAAGAAGGATAAATCCATTGCCGAGGCTGAAATCAAAAAGGGCAAAGCCCTCCAAAGCAAAATCATTAAATCACTTGAAAGTTTTATTGGCAAACCTAAAGAGACGAATGATGCTAAATTCTTTCTCGAATTTGAAAATGTATTTGGCTCAAAACCCAATAAATCTTTACTGAAAATGTACCGAGATGCACTCGGCGAAAAAGATGAAGAGGCAGAAGTAGTATTTCCAGATCCTTTTGAAATTCCAGAACAAAAAGGAAGAATTTGTGACTGGAATGATAAACCATTGTATGATTCCGAACTACGAGACAACGAAATCATAAAATGGAAAGAAAACATTGAAGAATATTTTGAACGAGAAGTATTGCCATTTGCCCCTGATGCATGGATGGACAGAGAGAAAGACAAAATCGGTTATGAAATTCCTTTTACAAAGTTCTTTTATGAATACACTCCTCTTCGCGATTTAGATGAGATTATGAAAGATATTGAAGACCTTGAGGAACAAACCGAAGACTTGCTTAAAAAAATTAAAGAAGACTTCAGTTGAAAACTTATCCTAAATATAAACCAAGTGGGTTTGAGTGGATAGGGGATGTGCCTGAAAAATGGTACTTCAAGTCACTTAGAAGAATTACTAAAGAGCATAGACAGGGCTATTATATAGCAGACGAATACATCAATGAAGGAGTTAAATTGGTCAGAATATCTGATTTGCATAGCGATGGTTCAATTGATTATTCGGAAATGCCATTTGTTAAAATTCAAGAAAGCTATGAGAAAATATATAGTATTAAAGATGGAGATTTTCTATTTCCTAGAACAGGAACCATTGGTTCTCTTGGATTTGTAAAAAATCCTGAAAGAGCTGTTTTTGCATCTTACTTAATAAGATTCAGGTTTAAACCAAATGAAGTATTAAATAATTATTTGTACTATTATTTTATCTCAAAGGCATTTTTAGAAGGTGTATTTAGTGATTTACATGGAGGTGTTGTTCAAAATATACATGCCGAAAATATAAAGAATCAGTACATTGTATATCCTAGGGAATTGTTGGAACAAGAAGATATAATTAATTTTCTCGATTACAAAACAGGGCAAATTGATAGCTTTATTTCTAATCGACAAAAGCAAATTAAATTATTACATGATCAAAAATCAGCAATAATCAATAAAGCAGTAACAAAAGGTGTCAATCCAAGCTCAAAAATGAAACCAAGTGGAATCGAGTGGTTACCAGAAGTCCCGGTAAATTGGGAAGTATGGAAAATGAAATTTCTTACTCGAATTGAAACTGGTAATAAGAATACTGAGGATGCTGAGGATGATGGAATATACCCATTTTATGTACGCTCTGATAAAGTTGAAAAGATTTCAAGTTATTCTTTCGAAGGAGAAGCTATATTAACAGCTGGTGATGGAGTTGGTGTTGCTAAAGTTTATCATTATGCAAAAGGCAAAATGGCAATACATCAAAGGGTATATAAAATAAGCCATTTTAAAAGAGTTCTTGGTAAATTTTTATATTATTATATAAAAGATAATTTCGAAAAGGAAGTAATCAAATTATCTGCTAAGACTACAGTTGACAGTTTAAGGATGCCAATGCTTGCAAATTTTCCAGTTGCACATCCTAGCAAAGAAGAACAGCAAGTAATATTGGATTTTATTAAAAAAGAAACTGCAACTATTGATACACTTATAATCAAATACCAAAAACAAGTTGATTTAATGCAGGATTACAGAACATCTTTAATTAGTCAGGCAGTTACTGGCAAAATAGACGTGAGAAATTGGAAACCTAAAAAACAAAAAACAGCATAATGGAAACGATAATTTATATAATACTCGGAATAGTTATTGGAGGCATAATCGGCTGGTTATTTGCTAAAACAAAAACCACTTCCATAGTTCAATCCGAAAAAGAAATTGCACAGCAAAAATATAATGACCTCGACAAAGAGATTGTTTCTTACAAAGCTACAGTATCAGAACAATTGCAAGCAACAAAAAATAATTTAGAGGACAAGCAGAAAGAGAATAATACTTTGGGTGATACCATTAGAGAAAACTCTATAGAATTATCAGATTTAAGAAACCAATTAGCAACTTCTTCCGCAAATCTAAATGCAGCCAATCAAACCATAAATGAGAAGAATAAAGAAATAGATTCAATTAAGAAGGAATTATTGAATACGAAAACTGATTTGACTCAAAGCAATCAACTACTGGCAACCGCAAAAGCTAATAATGATGCTTTGAATGATAAATTTGAGACACAAAAGAAAGAGATAGAAGAGTTAGGTAAAAAGTTTAATACTGAATTTGAAAATATTGCAAATAGAATATTAGATTTAAAAACTGAGAAGTTTACCGAGCTAAATAAAAATAACCTGAAAGCTATACTTGAGCCTTTAGGTCAAAATATTAACGACTTTAAAAAGCAGGTGGACGAAGTTTATAAAACTGAATCACAAGAAAGGTTTTCACTGGGTGAAAAGGTAAAAGAATTAGCACTCCTTAATCAAGTAATTAGCGAAGAAGCTAAGAATTTGACCAAAGCATTAAAAGGCGAAGCAAAAACACAAGGTCGCTGGGGTGAAATGATTTTAGAAAGTATTTTAGAAAGGTCTGGTTTAAGGAAGAATGAACAATTTTTCATGGAGCATGAATTAAAAGATGAAAATGGGAACCCACTTAAATCAGATTCAGAAGGAAAGAAAATGAGACCCGATGCGGTAATAAAATATCCTGATAACAGAAATGTGATTATTGATTCAAAGGTTTCATTAAATGCTTTTACAAGGCTGATTGCAGCAACTGATCTTGAGGAACAAAAGAAAGAATTGGAAGCACACGTCACAGCCGTAAAAAATCATATCATCTCACTAAGTGCAAAAGGATATGATGATTATGATAAAGCTCTTGATTTTGTAATGATGTTTATACCGAGCGAACCTGCTTATATAGCGGCTTTACAGGGCGATGCTGACTTATGGAATTTTGCTTACGATAAAAGAATATTATTGTTAAGTCCTACCAATTTAATTACATCTTTGAAGCTAATGGTGGATTTATGGAAGCGTGAATATCAAAATCAAAATGCATTAGAAATTGCTGATAGAGGTGCAAAACTATACGATAAGTTTGTTGGGTTTGTGGCTAATTTAGATGTTGTTGGTAAATCTATTGAAAAAGCACAGGAAAATTATAATGACGCATACAAACAATTAAGTACTGGTAATGATAATTTAGTTGCGCAAGCAACTAAATTGAAAAACTTAGGTTTAAAAACGAAAAAAGAGTTACCAAAAGAAATAGTTAATGCATCTAAAGTAAATGAATTACCTGAATAATTAAATAACTAATTATGAGTCAAAAACTGAAAAATAAAATTGAAGCTACAGATACTAGTATTAACAGATTATTAAAAGAACAAAAGTTTACTATTGATTATTTCCAGAGAGAATATCGCTGGCAGGAAAAACATATAAAACTTTTGATTGAAGATCTTACAACAACTTTTTTAAGATCCTACGATCCCGAACACAAACCTACCGAAGTAGCAAATTATCAAAATTATTATTTGGGTCCGGTGGTTTTTAGTGTAAATCCAGATAACGGTAAAAAATCAATTATTGATGGGCAACAACGGATTACATCAATCACATTATTCTTAATATATCTTAATCATTTACAAAAATCTTTTAATGAAAACGATAAAGTATCTATAAGTGAGCTTGTGTTTTCTGTAAAACATCGTGAAAAGTCTTTTAATTTGACCGATGAAATAAGGGAACCATGTTTAAAAGCTTTATTTGAATGCGGGGAATATTTAATAAAAGAGAATGATGATGCGACTATCAGAAACATGGTCGAACGTTATGAAGATATAACCCAAATATTCCCTGAAGAACTAACTCAAAATGCTTTACCATTTTTTATTGATTGGTTTATTGAAAATGTTGTTCTTGTTGAGATAACAGCTTATTCAGATGATAACGCATATACAATTTTTGAAACTATGAATGACAGAGGTTTAAATCTTTCACCAACAGAAATGCTTAAAGGTTATGTGTTATCAAAAATTACGGACAAAAAACATCGTAATGAAATAAACGATCTTTGGAAAAAGAAAATACAAGAACTTCATGAATATGATGAAAATGCAGATCAAGGATTCTTTCAAGCCTGGTTTAGAGGTAAATATGCTGTTTCTATTAGACCTGGGAAAGCTGACTCAGAAGATCAGGATTTCGAATTAATAGGATCACGATTTCATAATTGGTTTAAGGATAAACATAAAACTTTATTTAATTTAAAAACATCAGATGATTTTTATACTTATTTTAAATATCAATTTCCTTTTTATGTTAAATGGTTTTTAAAAATCTGGAATTCACAAAAAGATTTTGATTTAAACATAGCACATTCAAGTTATATTAATGTTTGGGGCATTGCAGAATCTTTACAAAACCCTTTACTCTTAGCTTCAATAAATTATGAAGATGATAATTCGACAATATTAAAGAAAATTGATTTTGTATCACGTTACATTGAAACTTTTACTGTTAGAAGATCCATTAACTATCGTAAGTTTGGTCAAACATCCATAAAATATACAATGTTTAACATCATTAAATTAATTAGAAATAATGACATTCGTATATTAGGTAATAATCTTTACAACGAGTTAAACAAACTTTCAGAAAACTGGGATGGTATTACAGACTTTGGTTTACATGGACAAAATAGAAAATTTATAAAACATCTTCTTTCTCGCATAACTAGTTATATCGATAATCTTGTTGGCAAGGATACGAGTTATTCATCTTATCACCATCCAAAGGGAAAACAATTTGAAATTGAACATATTTGGGCTGATAAGTTTGATATGCATAAAGATGAATTTGAACAAGAGAATGAATTTCAGAAATGGAGAAATTCTATAGGCGCTCTGATTCTTTTACCTCAAGGAACAAATCAATCATTTAATAGTGACATATATGAGGACAAAGTCGAGCACTATTTGAAAGAAAACACATATGCTCAGACGCTCCATGAATCATATTATTTAAAAAATCCAAATTTCTTAAAATCAGAAATAATACAAAAGTTAAGATTTAAAGCTCATAAACATTATAAAAAAACTGATATAATTGAACGACAGAAATTAGTACAACGAATTTGTGAAAATATTTGGTCAATCGAATATTTTAAGAATAATTAAACTAATAATTATGAGTAGTGTCAGAGAAATACATTTTGAAGATACATTAATTGATTACTTAAAAAGCAGTAGGCTATATCAATCCCGTTTGAGTAGTGATTTCAATTTAGATTACATTCTGGATTTTGAATTACTTGGACAATTTATCAGAAATACCCAACCTAATAGCTGGAATAAACTTGAAAAACAGTTCCCCGGTAAAGTGATTGAAGCCATTGCGGATGAGTTTGTAAGTCTTCGAAAGAAAAGAGGAATTTTGAGCCTGCTTCGAGAAGGACTTGTCTTACAAGGAGCCTCAGTAAAATTTATTTCCTTTAAACCATCATCCGGACTTAATCCCGAACATCTTCAAAAATATGAGTGTAATAGATTCACAATAGTGAGACAGGTACATTATAGCAAACAATACCCTGAAAAAAGTCTTGACTTGGTAATTGCCATAAACGGAATTCCTATAATTACGTTAGAACTAAAAAATGAGTTTACGGGTCAGAACGTTGCACATGCTATTGAACAATATTGCAAAAGACGTGAAAGTAATGATCCATTCTTAAAGAATTGTCTGGTTCATTTTGCAGTAGATAATAATGCTGTTATGATGACTACTAAACTTGAAAATGGAAATACTAAATTCCTGCCGTTTAATAAGGATACAAGAAATCCTGTTATTGAAGATAAGTTTGCAAGTAGTTATTTGTGGGAAGATATTTTGCAGTCTGACAGTCTGCTTGAATTATTGCATAATTATATTCTTATAGAAAAGAATGATTTAACAAATGAAGAGAAGATAATATTTCCGCGTTATCACCAATTGGATTGTGTAAAGAAACTTGTAGCAGATGCAAAAAAGAATGGCGCTGGAAAGAATTATTTGATTCAACATAGTGCCGGTTCAGGAAAGAGCAATAGCATAGCCTGGCTTGCTCATAAGCTTGCTAACCTGTTTGATGAGAATGATGAACCTATATTTAACAGTATTATTATTATTACCGATAGAAAAATACTCGATAAACAGCTACAAAAAACAGTTAAGCAGTTCGAAAAAATTAAAGGTACAGTAAAGAAGATAGATAAAAACAGTGCCCAATTATTTAAAGCTCTTAAAGACGGCGAAAAAATTATTATTAGTACACTGCAAAAATTCGGATATATTGATGAACTTGCTAATATGGATGGAAAGAAGTTTGCTGTAATCGTTGATGAAGCTCACAGCAGCCAGACAGGCGAGAATATAAAAGATTTGAAATTAACCTTGTCATCAGAAGAAGCATTAAAAAATATCATTAATGACGATGACGAAAATACAGAACCATCCAACTCACTTGAAAATGAGTTAAAGCGCATTATGGCAAGCAGACAGAAATTGCCGCATCTATCTTTCTTTGCTTTTACAGCAACTCCAAAACCTAAAACACTTGAACTATTTGGCATAGCAGATAAAACAGCAAAATATGGATTCAAACCTTGTCATACTTACAGTATGAAACAGGCAATTGAAGAAGGGTTTATACTGGATGTATTGCAGTATTATACAACCAAATCTTCTTATTTTGAATTAATTGAGAATGAAAATGCCGACAACGATAAATTGTTCGATAAGCTAAAAGCACGGAAACTATTACTCAAAGAAGTTAACAAACATCCTTACGCTATTGAAAGTAAATCTTACATTATGCTTGACCATTTTATGAATAAGACTATCCATAAAATTAACAATCAGGGTAAGGCTATGGTTGTAACAAGTTCAAGAGCACATGCCGTACTATATAAAACAGTATTCGATAAGATTATTAATAATGAAGGTTATGGGATTAAAACTTTAGTGGCATTTTCAGGGAAAGTTGAAATTGACGGAGAAAAATTTACTGAGTCTAGTATGAATGGGCCAAAAGTTAAAGATATTGCTGATACATTTACAAAAAATGATTATAAAATTCTTATAGTTGCTAATAAGTTCCAAACTGGTTTTGATATGCCTTTATTGCATACAATGTACGTTGATAAAACATTGGGAGGGATAGCTATAGTTCAAACGTTGAGCAGATTGAACAGAATATATCCTCGTAAACAAGATACATTTATTATTGATTTTGTTAACAGTCAGGAAGAAATTAAACTTGGTTATCAGGATTTCTACCAAACTACTTATCTTGATAAAGAAACTGATAAACAAAAACTGTATAACCTTAAATACGAAATTGAACAATTCGATGTATTCAGAAATGATGAAATAGAATTCTTTGCAGATTTATTCGTAGTAAAAAAAGTTAAATCTGAAAAACTCTCATCATTCTTTAAAAGAATTGTTGATGAAAGATACATTCCTCTTGAAAAGAAAGATAAAGAAGTATTTCGTAAACAATTAAACCGTTATGTACGACAATATTCATTTATCTCCCAAATAATTACTTTTATAGATACCAGCTTAGAAAAATTTTATCTATTTGGAAAGCTTCTTTACAAATATTTACCTTACGATAAAGAAACTCTACCATTAGAAGTTTTACAGATGGTTGATATGGATAAATATAAAATTGAAGAAGAACAAAATGGGAGTATTATTTTAAATCCCGAAGATGGAATATTAATAAACAAAGTTGGAGATGGTCATTCTGGCGGTGTATTGGGCAGTAAAGATATATTGATTAAAATTGTTAATGAGATTAATGAAAAATATGCAATAGATTTAAAGGAGGTTCATAAAGTAATTAAAGGTCTTCAGGAAAAACTAACAAAGGATGAAGGACTCATGAAGAGTTTCCGAGCAAAGAATATATATGATGTAAAGAAACTTAAATTAAAAGAAAGTATAGATAAAGCATTCCTAGCAAATGCTGATGATTATCTTCAGTTTATGAATAAAATCGAAGAAGACAAGGGCTTTGGTTCATTCTTTATGTCTCAAATGTATCATTGGTATGAAAATATGATAAACGAAGGAAGGGATTTAAGCTTATAATGTTTTCTGTATTTAAAACTAATTAATAAAATACAATGGCAATAGAGTATGGATTTGATATAGGTCTATTAACAAACACAGGTAATTTGTTTCCAGAGTATATTTCAAATAATAGTTGGGTATTATATCATTGCACTTCGCTATTCTCTGGCGAAGAAATTGAATCTGTTGGTTTGAAAACAAATATCGATATAATTGATATTCAAGATATTGTATTGCTAATTAGTATTTTAAATAAATTAGGAATTACCTCTAATGAATCCGGATATGGAGTATTACACAATCATATTACCTATCATCATTCAATAGTAATCAGAGTAAAGCCTATTAGTTTTTGGCCTGTTAGTTGTAAATGTTTACTTTATTCTTCAAAAGAGTATTGGGGCGGACAAGTAGTTCGTGCTATTAGGCAAGCAATAAGTTTTATAGACAGATTAATTGCTAATCCAATCGATATTCCAGAAAGCGTAATTAATGAAGTTATAGAATTAAGAAGCAATCAACAAATTGAAATAATGACAAATAAATCATTTGGTTATCAAAAAGACGGGAATAAAGGGTTAATTTATGCAGTAGAGTTTAATATTGCTGATATTGAGTTGTTTAAGTTAAATGAAAAACTAACATTGTATTATCATCATGACATCTCAATTGAGAGAATTATTGCGAAAATAACGATACCAGACACTAGATTTGATACTAATTTTATTAATAATGTATTTAAAGAAAAAACAGATAACTTGTTTGAAAATCAGGGCTCACTTTTGTATAATTTTGTAGAAGAATAAATTGTAAACTTATAAGTCGAAGGTTAATAAAAATGTTTTATATCGCTTATTATGATGTTTGTGCTTCATTAAGGTTATAAAATTAACAAGAATAACAGAATTGGTTATACAAATGTGTATGTAAATTTACTTAATTAACAAAATAATATGGCAGATTTTGACTTCAATCCATTCGGTACAGAATCTATAATTGTTCGTTTTATATGCGATGATTGTTCAAATCTAGTTGAAAGTGAAGAAATAGATATCCCTTCTCCTGATTATTCGGCAGATAATGCTTGTGATAGTCAAACAGACAATGATGGATATGCAATTTGTGGAAATTGTGATAAAAGGTTTGATATATATATATTTGTAACATATGCAGGCGGATCAGGGGTTGTTGATATATTACCAGATAATTATGAAATTGAAATAGAGGAATTTGCTGAACCATATTATGATGAGCAATATGAAGCAATTTCATCAAACACAGAATTCCTGATGACTTTTAACCAAGATTTAGATGATGTTATTGAACTTATAGCAATTGAACCTGCGGAGGAAAAATTATTAACACTGTTTCATCGGCAACTATATTCTAGTGTGATAGGCATAATGGAAACCTATTTATCAGATGCATTCATTAACACTGTTTTTAAATCGGATGATAATCTTAAGAAATTTTTTAAATCATTCAAAGAGTTTGATAAACAAAAAATTGCTATATCTGCTGTATTTGATTTTGAAGATAAAGCGAAATCTGTTGCAAAGAAAGCCATGCTCGATGTTATTTATCATAATTTACCAAAAGTGTCTGGGATGTATAAGGATACATTTGGCATTAAATTTCCGAAGTATGGTGAAATATCAAAGGCAGTATCAAAACGACATGATTTAGTTCATAGGAACGGTAAAGATAAAGATGGAAATGAAGTCATTGTTAATTCAGACATGGTTATTAAATTAATTAATGAAGTAAGAACTTTTGTAACACAGATTGATAATCAAATTAAAGATTTATTTTAATTACAAGAACAGTTTAATGATTACTGAGTTTTAATTAAAACTCAATACTTTGTTTTAAAATAATTCTCTACCAGCAACTCCATCGCCTTAGCTCTAATAGATTCTTCAATCTGTCCTTTAAAAAGTAAAGCAGCGAATGGCAGCTCACCGGTTATCAGTACAAAATTATCACCAACCTGCAAAGTCCCTGACACCTTAAACCCTGATATTTTGAATTTAAATTCTCCGGTGTTACCCTTTCAGGATTCTTGTAAGTCCTTTATTTGGTCTGAGTGTTGGGCTTTCAGCTGTGGCAGAAAGGTTTGAATTCTGTTTAAAGCTTCAGTTTGTGATAATTCGTGTGGTATGTTTAATTCTAGTTTTGGCATAATTATATTTTAATATTTCCTATTCCAAACAAAGAACTCTATTTCTTTGGATGTGTCTTTTCCGAATCCTACTATAAACATATAAGACCCATTTTTATACTTTAACACATCAAATGAGTGATAATGCCAGTTGTCGGATTCCCATTTTTCGGTTAGCAAGTGTTTAGTTTCGTTTGTCTGTAAATTCCAGAGATAGATACTTACCATCGGCGGGGTGCCGTCAAACTGGTGGCCGAGAGTAATTGAGTTGTGGTAGTTTACTTCGCCTACGTTTTTGTAGTCGAGTGATAAGGATTGAGAGTAAGCACTGCTACAGATTAAGAATAGTATTATTGTTACAGCTGTTTTCATATTTCAAATATAGTTTTTATAAATGACAAAGGAGACAGTTTTCGCTGTCTCCTTTTGATTTTAGATTATTCTTTACTTTTCAGCTTTGGCTTTCTCGGCTTCCATCTGCTCTTCCCATTCAGCATCCCACCACTTATTAGCAGGAGGCACATCTATTTTGTGATCAGGATCTACCGTGATAGTACCGCCTTCTTTCGCGATCTTATGCATAACTGAAAGTAGCTTTTCTTTCGGACCCGAGGCTTTAACTGTACCTAACCAGACCTTATCTTTTGCTTTGGCTGATGCACGCCATTGATCTTTCAGTTTGTTGTAAGATTGCATTTTATCCACCTTCATGACTTTCGTTAGTATCAAACCTATCCGGTCTTTGTGGATTGTTGATACGGTGAATTCGATTATATCCTCACCGGTGAGTTCAGAGCGTTGCTTTCGCAGACGATTTAATGCTTCTAGGCACTTTTGTTCTGAGGCATCAATTTCTCTCAAGAGGTCTTGTAGACCCGCGTCTTTGGTTGATGTTTCCATTATAATATATTATAGTTTGAGAATAGAAATATTCGTATTCTCTTCTACTTATATTATATCATTAATTTGAGGGCTGGTATTTTTATATAGTTCTATTAGTATTATTAAGAAATATTCATTTATAAAACTCATAATCGTAATATGTTATTGAAGTGTAGCTTGTTTTATTACCACTTGACGTAAATATCATATCAACATCCATTTGTATATTGTTTCCATATTTGTCGTAATAGTAAGAAAAGCTTGATATAACGCCAGCCCTTACCCTATTATCGATGTCCTTAATAAGATTCCCATTATCGTCGAATGTACTTTCAATTTTTCTTGTTAAAGTTTTATCAGTTAATTCGATTTTATATTCTTCATATTCAATAATATTCCCAAATACATCATAGGCAAATGTTTCGAAGGTATCGCGGCTATATCTCATATCCAAAGAATACTTTTCAATAATATTTCCTTTTACGTCAAATTTATATCTGTAAAGTAAATATGGCTTATCTTTTAAACGCGAATCGTAGGCATGATTATTCGCATCTATATATTCAGTGTGAACGTAAATATTCAAAATATCCCCTGATCTTTCATACGACAGCGTATTCTTGCTTATAATTGAGTCGCGTGTCCTATTTTCTATGCGTTCAACAAGGTTTCCAATACTATCATATTTATATTCAACAATTTCGTAGAATTGATCGGATCGTTTAGTTATGATTTTTATAAGATTATTATTCTTGTCATATTCATATTGATGATTGTAATTTCCCCAATCATATTGGCTTATATATTTTGCATTAATAATGTTACTATTTGAATCATAAGTGTATTCCTCGCAATTTATTTCCTCTTTATTTATTTTAGAAAGAGTAACATTTCCATTTTTATCAAACTCATTATAAATATTACCAAATGGAGTATCAATATAATTTCTGGTTATGGATTTTATTCTATTGAATTTTATCCGCTCAGCTATTTTTTTATGGATCTGTTTACTTCTTAAATATTCAATATTTAAAGGTTCATTAGATTGTTGTCTTATATAAGGTCTATAAGGTTGTTGAGAAATAGCAGAACAACTCAACATAAAAGAAATAGAAATTAGTAATATAAACTTTATCATTTAAATGTTTATTAATTAATTTGTGATATAATCTTAATAATTTGCAATTCCAAACTTCGGTTCTAATAATATTACTATTATATTGTCACTTCCATTTTGTATATTCCATTTAATATCATCATAATATTCATTTTTGTTGGAATATGGAAACCAATATATTGATTCAAAATTTGCTTCTTTTCCAGGCATTATAATATTTTCCTGAGTCTCTGTAAGATTATCTTTATCAATATCATCCAATGTTCTAGATAAATCACCAGGGTAGTATGTATCACTTGAAGGAAGAAATACTTTAAAATCGCTTTTATTCAACTCTACCGCTTTATTCGATTTGTTTTTAATACTAAACAAAATGGCTAATCGACCAGCAGGTTTTCCATTAAGCCATCTTTCTTGAACTTCGATATTAGATTTCAAGTTTGTGAATTCCAACTCTGTTTTTTTGTATTCAAACTTAATATCTGAGTATTTACTTTGCTTGTATTTTTTGTCACCACAGCCAGATATCAGGATTATAATTACCAATAAAAATAAATGATAAGGTTTCATAATATATGATTATAAATTTTAAATTATTTTTGTTTATTGAAGTAAATGTTTTTGCTTTCCAATCCATATGAGTCAAATTGTGTTTGTGTGTATAGTACATCTTTATCATACGATAAAATATAAAGCGGAGATTTTGGATTCTTAATTAATTTCTTAATATTAATTTTATCGAATAGGACTTTGCTGAAATATATTTCAATTGCATTACCATTTAATTTATAAGTACATTCGAATTTATGCGTCGGACCAAAAGTATCTTCTCCCTCAAAAAATGCTTTGTTGTTTGGATTAATAATTAGTTTTATGATGTGAGATTCATCTTCGTATTTATAAGTCCCGCGCCAATTAATTTTATCAGGTATTTTTTCATCCTCGTCGGTTTTTACATTTTCAGTTATATTTTTCTCATATTTGTTTTGATTTTTTGGTAATTGAATATTCTGATTATTTTTGCAAGAGAATAAATATAGTAATAATCCAGATACGAGAATTACGGTCATGAAACTTGATATATTATTATTCATGTTAATTATAAAAATATTAAGTAATAGATTATTTTAACGTAATCTTCCTATCATATTTATTTGGTAATATTTCGATTTTTTCTTTAGCATCAGAGTCATGTTTACCATTTACCATAAATCTTACTAAAGTTAAATCCACACTTTTTATATCAATCATATTTAATCTACCAGAACCTTTTAATAAATCTTCTGTTTTGACCGTTTTGCCCGGACCTATATTTTTAAATTTAATTCCAAATGCGCTGTTAGCACAGCACGAATAATATGCATCAAAATTAATTTGGTCAATATAATCAGATGAATTATTTGTGAACTCCCAATATGCAGATATTGTTGACGTTGAATATAAATACATGGTGCCTAATTTCAATTTGTATTTCTTTTCAATAACTGGTTTTGGGACTGGTAAATTCTTTGTTTCAGTAGAAGATTTATCATCTTTACACGAAATAATCGATATGCTTATTATTAATAATACAAAGATAATAAATGAACGTGGTAATAAAGTATTCATAAAATAATTATTTTAAATTTATTAATCTATTTTTATTTCTCTATCTTTTACGCCACTATTATTTACAGCTATTGCGATTACGACTTTATGACCTTGATAAGAATCACTTTGAAAGAATACAGTTTCAGTATCCTCTAATCTTGCTTTAAATCTATCAAATAATCCATTATAAGAACTAAAGCTAAAATTGCTTATATTTACTTTTCTAAAACCTTCTTTATTTAATTTACCTTTAATTACCATCCAACGAGGTGTGGTAACATGCACTTGATATCCCATCTTTCTTTCCTCTGCCCTTTTCTTCTCATCGACCTCATCAGGATATATATCTAATATGTAGGTGATAGTTTTGAATATTTCTTCTTTCACCAGATCGGAGGAATTTTTCTGAACACTCTGCGTGGTTTGATTATTGTTATAAACATTACTTTTATTTGAATTATCCTTACAAGAAAAAAACAAACACAGTAAAAATAATATAGTTACTATTTTATACTTTGAAATTAATTTGTTTATCATAATTTCGTCAGTTATTTTGTTTTTTATTGTTAATTACAATACTTTTTATAATGACTTTTTATTTCATTGTCTCCTAAGTCTAATGCTTTTTTAAAATCCTGACATGCTTCTTCTCGATGTCCAAGATTTAAATAAATGATACCTCGATTTGCATAAGCAAACGCAAAATCTGGTTTTAATTTAATTGCATTCGTATAATCTTCAATAGCGCTGATATTTTCCTGAAGTTCGCTATAACAAATACCTCTTGTAAAATAGTCCTCACAATTTATTTTTAATTCAAGAAATTTATTAAGGTAAGGAATGGCTTCCTCGTAATATTCAGAATTACAATAACTAGTTCCGATAATACTATAGGAACCCTGTAAATAACTTTTACTGAATTCATTTGATTTTGAATTAATCTCAATTGCTTTTTTTAGATCTTGAATTGCTTCAGAATATTTATCGTTCTTAAATTTTGTAAGGCCACTTTGATAATATTCTTTTGCTGTTTGTGAATAACATGTGTTTAGATAATTAAGAAATAGAACTGCAACAATAAAAATCAAAATATATATTTTCATATTTTATAATATTAGTTTACAAAAATTCTTTCTAAACGTATTATACCTGAATATTGAGGTATAATATTAATGCAATAAAAAAGGGACGCAACTTTAGAGCCACATCCCTCACGAGGCACTGGTATGCCCTTCAAGGAAACATGAACAATAAAGCGCGTCCCATATATGTGGGACGCAGCTTCATTCCACGTTTTCCTTGAATAGAAAATTACCAGTTTTCGTGAGGAAACGTAAAATCGCTACGTAATAAAATCTTATGTAAAGAACGTAATAATCCCACGGTAGATTTGTGGATTATTAATTTATGGAAATTAATTATTTTTTATAATAAGTCAAATGAAGAAATAAAGTGTGGTATAATACTTATAAGGGTAGAGATACCCTTATTTTTTAGTGAGGGAAATTTCTCCGAGGTATAATCCACGCGGTACCGCCCCCGGCAAAACCGGGTTACAATCGCGTAATTCACTACCTCGGAAATATTTGCCATCTATTGTAATTCACTACCTCGGAATATTACGCAGCTGAATTAAGACACATGTTGCGTTCGTAGAAATCATCACATTTACCGGACAGTTGTAGTTTGTATTGGTAGGCACACGTAGAGCAGTGCTCACCTTTTTGGCGGTTTAGTATGAGTTCCAAAATTGCTTTTACGCTGTCGCAAGCTTGGGCACGAAACTTCAGGTTGCCTGCGTCGGACTGCCCGCCATGTAGGTATATGTAGTCAATGAAAATGTCATCTACCGGCGGAAATACGAATGATATGACTAAAACCTGTGTGGCATCGTCACGGTGCCTGTATCTTAAATTCATGCACAGTGAATCGGCGGCGTCAGTGTCCAATTGAAGATCGTGCAGCACGTAATCAGTAGAAATCCCGTATGGTTCGGGTGTTGCTAGTAAGTGGCACTTGAGTTCGTACCCACGGTCAGGGTCAGGGGTGAAATCTGATATGAAGTATATTATGTTTTGTGATCTGGCTTTTTTAGTTTTGATTGTCATTTTAATGTTGTTTTAATTTTTAAGTAATGTCACAATTATGAGCGATTAATTTAGTCATATTTGTGATTTTGTTTTAGTATAGCCTGGTGGTGTGCATCACGCGGTAGTGTACTCCGGAATCGGAAGTGTGCCGCCGCGTAATGCTAACTTAGGGAGTTGCATAACTCTGCTGATTTTAAAAAACGTTGATTCTTACTGTTAATTAAAGGTTTCAAGCTACTCCCTCGATTTTCAAAAACGTTACTTGGTTCTATTAATTCAAGGAATTTGTTTTTATTCAGTTAAATAAATATGTATTGTAAGTCGCGGTCACTTGAAATATTATACTTAGAGTGAAAGAAAGTTCTTTAAAAAATCTTAAAACAACATCGTTTCGTTAGAAACGTATATTGTTATTCTATTATATTTATATCTATTAAGATCTATTAGGAGGAACACAATATCGGCTAAACCCTTTACTGTATTTGCTTTCGGCTGATTTTGTACTTCATTTTCTTCAAGTAACACCCACACTATACTCAAGTAAGTCCCATACCTAATGAACATTTTATCAAGTAAGTCCCATACCACTTTATAGTAGGTCCCTATAATCTGTTTTTTATAATAAAGTAAGTCCCGCACCTTAAAATCCATTTTATGCTGCTTTTAGTGGTTTATACTTCCAGTAATTCTCAGGGTTATAGTATTGGGACATCTTTCCCATTTGAAGTAATTCATTTCCAATATTGAATTCTTCAACAGTCCGTGGAATTCCGTCACCATAACACCATCCTCCTAACATTATTGATTTATACTGTTTACTATAATAAATAATGCTGATCCATTTACCGTCATCTGATTTGAAATAACCGATAAAACTATCCGGCACTTTCACTTCTATCGGTGCAGGAGAATCATCCTTTTTACTTGAAACTGGTACGGTTTTTCTTTCAAAATCTTTTATCCAATTTTTATCAAAATCAGTTTCGCCTTCCCGTTTCTTTAATGAGTACTTATTTGGATCGTACAAATCCTTGTTTAAAGTAAATATTTTTCCATCTTCAAGTTTTATATATCCTATGTCATTTAATACTGACAGCAGGAATTTCACCACTTTATGATCTATTCCCAGATTTCTTTCAATTGATGTTTGAGTCAATCCAGCCTCCAGAATCGGTTCATTCTTTAAAAGGCAATGCCGGTCAAATGCCATTAAATAGTAATACAGTCTCAAACATTTAACGATTAATCTTTTATTAGTCCCCATCGGAAGAATCTCTCTCTTTATACTTAAAAGTAAATCATCATATGCATTTTGGTATACTTTAATAAATTTAGGAAACTTTTTCCAGCTGTCATCCTCGGTATTACCGAATTTTCTCACATACTTGCTGTCATCAAATAAACGATATTTCCTTTTACTTTTTTCCAAAAGTCCAGCTGATATAAGTTCATTAATTGAATCATAAATAGTTGCAGGTGTAGTGGCGTAGTAAGCTGCCATTGAATTAGCATCAATATTGAATAATTTATTTGGTGCATGCTGTAAATAATATTCATAATTATGTTTAACTGCTACATACACCCATGGTGAATAATTATTTGAAAATACTTTATATTTATCGAATAAAAACTCTGGTGTAATTGGAACGTGGTAATTGTCATCTCTTTGTTTCATATTTTTAATTATTTTTTGGTTTATTAAAAAAATTGTACGGAACTCCATTTGTATAAACAACGTGTCCTAAGTCTTTATCAAAAAAGCGTATAAAGGCATCATTATATACAAGAATTGATTTACAACTCTTGTGAAATGGTTTTATTTCTGGAGTAGATTCTATAAGCTTGTAACGAACAAGTTCAAAATATGCTTTTCTGATCGTGTTGCGATTAACATTATATTCTCTGCTCAGCTGCATTATATTCAAATCTTGAGAGACCGCTATTTTTGAGTAATAAGACGGAGGATCTTCAATCCAATCAATAAACTTCACTTTTGACTTCAATATTAAATAGAGGTAGAGGCTAAAGAAACAAGTCCAAGGAATTTCAAACAACACATCTGAGAAATCAATTGTCTTCGTAACATTTTCAAAAATCCTTTTTAGATTCGCGTTATTGAAATGGGTTTTTCGTTTACGTTTAAATTTATTTTTCTTCTTCTCTCGTTCTCTTCTTAAAGCTTCTTCGACTACGACCTTCTGTATCGAATTTAGAATTACCGTTTCCATTACGCGTTTATCCTTTCCAGCCATTCTAATTGTCCCTGAGATATGTTATATATATCATCCATTATTTTAAAATGACTCTGCGTTAATAGAATTGAACCATGCTGTTCCCAGAATTCTATAAAAGCGTTTAATGCTTTTACCTTACGGTCGCTAATCTCGCCGTCTTCCATCTCTCTTATATCAAGAGGTATAATTTTTTCAATTTTCATTTTTAATAATTACAATTTTCAAAATCTGTTATATACTAATCAAAAAATGTTAAATATTTCCTGGCACAAATGATTAGTTTATGACATTTGCTTATAAGAATTAATCATATTTGAAAATGATAAATGCAAATATTAAAGTGATATTTTTTATAAATTATTATTGCTAACCGGTGGGGTTAGATATCTGAAGGGATTTTTTTATCCTTTATATATATACAAAAATAACATTTATAAATTTAAAAGTCAAGTATAAAACACTGTTTTTATATATGTTTATCTTGATTTTACTTAATTTATTAACTCCTAAAAATCACTGAAGTTAAATGAAAGAGAATCGGAATAAACAACTTTCCCGGTATCCGCATCAAACTTATCAATCAAAGTGTCATTTTTAACGAGAACCATATAGCAGGCGGAATGCATGGGCTTTTTCCAATCAATCTTCTCAATTAGCCCGAACTCTAATAATTCATTTAAAGCTTTCTTCAAAGTATTCTTACAAATATTCGTGTCATTTTTTAACTGATTAACATTTATTTCAAACGGAAGAGCTAATTTATACTTCCCATCGTTTTCTTCCCAGTACATGTAAAATATTTTGTACTTTAGGAATAAGAAAAGCGGTAATGAAAAGGCACACTTAAATGGAAGACTCAAAAGTATTTCTGAATAATCAACATTAATATTTTCAAGTATTCGTTTTAACTTAGGTTTTTTATTCAATTTTATTGTATTACCCCACAGGATGTTTTTGGTATTTAAAATATTACTCATCGTAATCTTCTCCTTCCGGTAAATCCTTACTCAAAAGATCATAAAATATTTCGAGGTGTTGAAAGTAATACCTTTGTTTAAGTATTTTCCCGTGCTGGTTAATAACCTCTTTTATGATATCTCGCGCCATTTTGGCCTCTTCGATATCTTCGTATTCATAACTGTAGGAATTTTCGTCCATTTTATTTCTCCTTATAGTTTAATTTATATATAGGGATTAATAAAATTTGACACTTTAATAAGCAAAGATGTCATATTATAATAAATGATGAATAAAAAACCCCACTAAAGACTAATAAAGTGGGGTTGGCTAAACACACTATAATCTAACCCTAAACTACAATGCGTAAAATTAAAAGGAGTGGTGATGATAACTACGCCACAACCTTCTGTGTTTATTCAACTTCCTTCAATGTTAATTAAAATTTATTTTTTAAATACAACTCTTTACATTCTTTTGAAGGTGATAATCTATATTTATACTTATAAACACAATCTTCACAAAGGTCTTCATTTAATGATTCAAGATAGTTTACATAATCCTTCATCTGTTTTAAATATTTTTTAATTACATATTTAAAAAGTTTACTTCTACCTTGTTCGTTATCCCAGAAACCAATCAACTCCCATTTATTATTCATCTCATTCTTAATCATATTACAAAGTTTAATAGGCATATCATCAGATGCTACAAAATCTTCTTTAATTACAGTTATATCAGAGAATCTAAAAGCAACTTCCCCAGAAACAATGTTTATATCATAAAACACACGAAAAGAAATTCCATTAACGGTAAAGGTAAAATCTAATATCAACAAATCATAATGTGGGTCTGTATTATTCGGGTCATCTCTAAATTTACCATATGCACCATGTGCTCTATTTTCAAATAATAATTTCGGTAAAGTAGTTGTATGTTTCTTATTCAACGGAAACCACCATTCATCATTATGGTCAAATCCTTCTTCTGGAAAATGGCATTTGAATTTATTATATCCGATAAATTTATTGGATTGAACTTTGAAAGTACCTTCTTTTTCGTTAATGTTTAATAGTTTCATGACAATATATTAATTTTTTAAAAAAACCACCCCAAAGCTCTCGAAATGAAGTGGGGAATGAACCACAACATCAAAAATTAATGTCGTGAAAATTTATAAATACACACTTGTATTTTCAAAAAACAAAAAGGTGCAACACTTTTAAAATGTTATATTAATTAATATCGTATTTAGAAATTAACCAGTTTGATTCTGGTTTAAGGTTAAGATAAAAATCATCTTTAGCCAATGTACCATAATGTTTTTCAATGTGATATACTTCACCAGAATAAATATAACAATCAAAATGATAAAAAATATCATTCTCAAGTTCTTTATCTTTTGATAGTACATACATTGTTATCACATGATAACCAGAATCAAGATACTCATATGTATTTGCACAAAAATAAATTTTTGTATTATACCTTTGTATTTTAGAAAATTCTTTTTCGTATTTCAAGTAAATGTCATTAAATAGATTATTTTTATCTTTTATATTATTCATCTTTACTGAATTTAAAATTTTGTGCTGCACCTTTGTAAAAAACATGAGCATCTCAAGTTACCTTCTTAGTATTTGAAGTATTTAAACTACAAGTCACTATTCTGTTTTGGCTTCATCAGCATCCACAGGTATCGTAAATCCCATAGTTGGTTTCTTCTGTTTTGCTAAAGAAACAACATCTTTAACATCTAAGAATGAAACAGGTGTATCTCCATCCAATATGATGGAGAACGAATATGTTATGTTTTTATTTCCTTTGAGAACAGAAATTGTACCACGTAGAAAATTACTACTTGGTATCCAATCTCTGAAGTTTAAGGTAAAGTTTGAAACGTATTTTGGATTTATTTTCAAAGTGTCCACAATTACAGGACTCAAAGCTCTTTCAATAAGAGTGAATTTTTTCTTTTTCAATTTTATCTTTTAGTTTTAAATTTTAACAAAAACATGTAACTCAAAGATGCTCATTTTATAAAACCTATGTTAAAGAACTATTGAAAATATAGGAAGATTAATTTTTAGTTGAAAAGTAAAGTAGGTAACGATGTGTTACTATTATAACTCTGAAAATTTTGTCAGTAATGATATGGATGGCGTCTTTTAAAATTATAATATGCCGGTTTAAATCTTAATAATATTTTATTAAAATTATTATCGTGTTTTTCACTTAATTCGTTTAAATATTCGTTATCCTTAAGTTGTAAATGTTTATCTAAAATATAGATGATAGCATCCTCTTTCTTCATATATGGATTATTAAAAAGTTTAGAATCAATTTCTCTAAACAATGGAGTATAATGACCAAGTTTTTTGTCGCGCTTTTTTTGTTCTTCATTATATAATTCCCTTACGTCTTCTAATTCTTTTATTCTATTTTGAAGAATTATTATGTTTTCTTTGTGCTTTGAATTCTCTCCTCTTAGATTTTCAAAATTCTTATTTGATTTAATTATTTCCTTAGCCTTTTTTATGGCATTTTTATAGTTATAGAGCTTATGGTCAAAATCGGAATTCATAAATTTCGTGAATAGTGAATCGAATACTTTAGCTACACTAGGAGGCATTGAAAGAAAAGTTTCAAACAACATTTCCCTTTCTATATCGGAATAATTCCCACAAGATATAGTGATGTAAAATAGAAAAAAGTTTAAATCATTATCAGAACGATATTTTTTAATCTTTGGGTTTAAATGCTTAAATGTTTTTCTTTTGTTATATTCATTATGAAGACGTTTACATAAATCTGTTGCCTGTGGCCCGGTTAACCCGAACAGTCCGTATTCTTTATCAGTTACAGGTATTTTCATTTTATACTAATGTTTAACAAAATTAACATTCTTTCTAATTAGTAAAAATTCAAAATCATTCAAATATTTTAGCTAAATAATTATTCATTTTTTAATTTTTCAACGATTAGCAATGACTATCCTCCCATTGAAATGTCTAAATAATTAATAGCCTTCCGTAAATCAGAAACTTGTACAATACTTTTGTGTGACGGCTAATGTGGAATGTCCTGCCAGGCGTTGAATAAATATAGGGTTTACTCCTTTCCTGGCTAACCGCATAATAAAAGTGGCCCTGAGGCAATGAAAGTGATAGCGTTTATTAAATTTTAATTTATCCAATGTTCGCCTGTGCCGAACTTAAAAATAACCTATGAACATTGGTACTACCTAATTATACCAGTAAATAAAAATTTCTATCGAAATAGTCCGGATAATCAGTGGCCGGAATATCAGACAGATTATAAAGTAATGAAATCCGTCGAAACGTAAATAAAGAAGTATAGGAAAGCTCCGAAAATTAACTAAGTGTCATTTTTCTTATCGGGAAATGTTTCATCTGCATCAGGCTTAGGCAAACCAGTAACCTGCTTATATGGGATACTTATCAAATTAAATTTTTTTAGCTCATCTTCATAGTCAAGAATAATTTTATCGAAATCAACTTCATCATCTTTAGTTAGAGTTATCATGTATTCATTGACAAAATAAAAGACCAGAGCATCTTTTGCTTTACTCAAGCGCAAATTAACGATGCAATAAGGATTTAAAGAATAGATGAATTTATTAGTTTCGACTAACATAAGCTATTTAGTTTTAAATTACAAAAATATGATTTATAGCATTTCCTGTTACTATATTGTTACTCATAAATAATTAACATCTATATTTTTATAAGAGTTAGTACCCCCGAGAGGATTCGAACCTCTAATATCTGATCCGTAGTCAGAGGGTTTATCCATTAGCCTACGGGGGCGTTATAAAACGTGAATAGATTTTAAATAATAATAAAGATAGTGTTTTTAAAAGTTTTATTAAATCCTAATATGATAAATAGTTTGAGGGAAATATCAACTCTATGAAATTATTCTTTTAAAGCCAATAATATTAATAAAGGAACTTCATTTTTGATGGAAAAATTCTATTTTGCTTTTTAAAGTTATGATAAAAATTACAAACTTAAAGAAAAGCTACGAGGGGGGGATTGAAGCTCTGAACGGAGTTTCGTTTGATGTTAATTCCTCTGAGATAACGGGCTACATTGGCGTTAATGGAGCGGGTAAATCCACAACGCTAAAGATTTTGTGCGGTGTGATACCATTCGACGACGGAGAGGTTTTAATAAATGATTACAAACTTCCTGAGGACGCATTAAAGATTAAATCCATAACGGGTTACGTTCCCGAGACTCCTGAATTATTCAATTCATTGAGGGTTACTGAGTATTTTGATTTTTTAAAAGATGTGAGAGAAATTGAAGAAAGCAAATTCTTAAAAAGAGTAGAATATTTTGCCGAGCTGTTTGAATTTAAGGATTTTCTAAATTCTGCAATCGGAAAGCTTTCAAAGGGTAATAAACAGAAGGTTCTGATTGTATCTGCCTTGCTGCATAATCCTGATATAATACTTCTTGACGAGCCGCTTAACGGTCTTGATGCATATTCGATAATTACATTTCAGGATATAATCTCGAAACTTGCAAAGAGAGGAAAGACAATTTTCTACTGCTCGCATTTACTCGATATAATGGAGAAGGTAAGCGACAGAGTTATTATCATAGAGGATGGAAGGATAAAAATCAATTCATCAAAAGAAGAGCTTAAGTCAAATAACGATTTCAAGTCATTGGAAAATATATTCCGGGATATGAGAGAAACGGGTTCAAAGAAAGAATTTTCGTATGACGAGATATTTGATTAATATCTTTCTTTTAACATTTTTCCTTTGTCCAAGTGTAAAGCCGCAGGCACTTTTTTCGGTAAGGGATTCCAGCAATTTTTTTACAACAGATTTCAACAATGATATGAATGCGGCGAATTTTTTTGCTACATTGTCTGTAAAGACGAAAATAAAGAGTATGATGTTTACGGTCAGCAATGTGTATAACTCTTCAGTAACAAAGTTCACGGAAAACTTTTCTAACGATAACAACAATCTTGACATAAGGTCGAGTTACAATTTTGCAAAGAATTTTTATGCAGGAGCCGGGGCGACGAGTAAGATTGTTTATTCAAATCAGCAGCTTGATTTGTCTAACGGGTACTCAAATTTTTTCTTCACAAGTTTAGATTATTTGCCAAACGAGAAGTTTTACGTTAACACAAAATTTGGGATTAAGGATGAGAAGCAGATAGGCGTATACAATACAGGGTTTTCGGGGATACTTGAGTCGAGTGTGAGAAATCTGAATATATCAGATTTTATTTCTTCAGGGAGTATTTATATGTCACTTGATAAATTTTCAGAGAGAACAAATTACAACTATGATTTAAACACTACTGTTGATAAGATATTTTCCGAGAATGCGAGGAACAGCGGTACATTACGGGCATTTACGCTCCGGACGGATTTCTACACACCTGCGACAAAGAGTATAACTGATAATTACGGAGTGAATAATAATATACAATCGAGGCTTGAAGATTACGTACTTTTGAGCGATGACCTTGATTACAGGTTTAGCAGAGATTTCAGGATAAAAATACAGGGGATGTTTTTTCTGAAGACTATTAAAAACCAATATAAGTTTAAACCGACCAGTTCAGGAATTCTGACAGAGAGTGTTTATGATAATAACATAAAAGAAAATTCACTGAGGGCGGGATTTGAAGCAGAATACCGCCTGAAATTATTGAGCACAAGACTGAACGTATCTTACACAGAAAGGACGGAAGACCATGAGCCGATGAACACGGATTATTTACCGCCGGTGCAGAGGACTGAAATTGAGAAAATCGAGAAGGACAAGAACAATAACAGCAAGACGGCAACGGCTTACATGGAGGTGATGTATAATATTACAAACACCCACACGTTAAGGGTTCAGGGGGCAACATCCATGCTGAGATACGATACAAACAGTGATATTAACTACGACGACAGAGATGAGCTTTTGCTGAACGGTATGATAACTCACAGGTATTATAACTTTAAAAATTTTTTATTAGAAACCTCTTTTGAATACAATTCTTCGATTTTAAATTATATTTTCAAGGAGAAAAGTTCGAATAATAATTCCAACAGGGTTTATAAACTTGGGTCATATAGTATATTTAAACCTACTGAAGGCGTAACAACGAAGAACTTTTTTCAAGTACTTTCAAATTACACTGTTTACAAGTACGAAGATATAGTATCTCAGGTGCAGAGTTTCTCATACAGGCAGTTATATCTGCTTGATTCTACTGAGATAAACATTACAAAGAAAGTATACGTCGGTTTATTTGGAGAGCTCAAACTGTACGAACAGGGACAGTTTAACGAGGATAATTTTTCCGTTAAGCCGCTTGCTTATTATGATGAGAGAACACTCGGAACGAGCATAAACTATGAAACGCGGGGATTTGTTAAGTTTTATCTGGGTTACAGGCATTATATTAGAAGATTTTATACGTATGAAAGAACGGATAAAATCTTAAAAAGAACACAGAGCACATACGGACCGTTTGCAGGAATTGTAGTGAATATGAGAAATAATTCAAGTATTTTTTTACTTGGCGGATTAGACAGGGTAGAAGTAAGCGATAGTCCTGATGTACTTACGTCAGAGAATCTTGTTTTAAAAATTATTTGGAATATATAGTGAGTGAAATTGCATAAAGGAAGTCTTATATTGCAAAGCAAGCGAAGCGAGATAAGTAAACTCGAGAATCTACTATTCACGCTGAATGAGTTTTATAAAATAGACCAGGAGAGATTTGTTAATTTTCACATTGCTGTTTCGGAAGCACTGATGAATGCGATTGTTCATGGTAATAAAGAGTCAAAGGATAAAAAGGTATATGTCGATATCTTTGAGGAAGATAATTCTGTAGAGCTAACAATAAAGGATGAAGGAACGGGATTTAATACGAGCGACGTACCCGACCCTACGAAGAACAACAACCTGTATAAGGACCACGGAAGGGGAATATTTATAATGAAATCACTGACAGACGGATATGAGTGCAATACGTGTGAAAGCGGAACCACTGTAAAACTGAGGATAATAATAAAAAAGTAATTATTTTAAAATATTTTTTATTAAATAAAATCATTAAAAATGAAAATTACAATCGTAGGTGCGGGTAATGTTGGAGCAACAGCCGCACAAATAATCGTTGACCGAGCTTTGGCAAACGATGTAGTCCTGCTTGATATCGTAGAAGGAGTGCCGCAGGGCAAAGCACTTGATATATATCAATCTGCTGCAATACAGTATTCTGACACAAAAATACACGGTGTTAATACTTATGAGCTTACGGCAAATTCGGATATTGCTGTAATCACGGCGGGTCTTCCAAGGAAGCCGGGTATGTCGAGGGATGACCTTTTGAATATCAATGCTGAAATAGTTTCGAATGCAACAAAGGAGATTGTAAAGTACTCACCGAATGCAATTATTATTGTAGTTTCGAATCCGCTTGATGCTATGACCTACGTATCGTTTGTGAACAGTCATTTTCCGAGGAACAGGGTTATAGGAATGTCGGGTGTACTTGATACTGCTCGTTTCAAGGCATTCATCTGTATGGAACTGAATGTATCAATTGAAAACATAAATGCAATAGTACTTGGCGGACACGGCGATTCTATGGTACCGTTAATCAGGTACACAACTGTAGCGGGTATACCGCTTTCGGACTTACTGCCGAAGAACAGGATTGAAACATTGATAGAAAGGACAAGAAACGGCGGTGCAGAAATTGTAAAACTTCTTAAGACAGGAAGTGCATATTACGCACCTGCAGCATCCACAGTACAGATGATTGACGCAATAGTAAACAACAGGAAGTGGATTATGGCAGGATGTGTATATCTGCAGGGTGAATTCGGGTATAATGATATATGTCTGGGAGTGCCGATAAAGATAGGTGCACAGGGGATGGAAGAAATTGTTCCGTTGAAGCTCACTGACGAGGAGAAAGCCGCACTTGATAAGTCGGCAAACGACGTAAAGTCGATGTTAAAGGTAGTAAGTTAAGAATATATTTCAGATAACAAAAAAGCCCGTTAAAAGCGGGCTTTTTATTTATAAAAACAAATTGCTCTTATTCTACGGGTAGTACGTTAAGAATTTTTCTTCCCTGTTTGTCGGTAAACTTCACCTTGCCGTCAAATGTCACTTTCTTTTGAAACAAAGTCCCTATTTTTCCATTCATCGTGGTTACATCCTTAATTCCGCAATGCGGCGGCTTGAAGTCTATCAATTGTTACATTGACAAATAATTAAAAAATGACTAATTTTAATTCATATATAAATTTATACCCCCCCCCCCAAAAAAAAATAGTATCTGTTTGTTTTATTAGGGGGATTAAACAAATACAATTATGAATAATTTG
>CAZVCC010000022.1:0-49679 GCA_964626015.1 uncultured Ignavibacteriaceae bacterium | reverse complement strand
TATTTTATTTTATAAAAGTTTGTTTTTATTACACAGTTTTCAAACATAGTAACACCGAGGCGGTCACGGAGATTATAGAGAATAACAAAAGCGCACACTGAAAAAGCTGATTAATTATGATGTTCACTGATTGATTAGAAAAAGAAAGTGCGATTCTGAAGTGTTTATGACTGCTGAGCCTGCTGCAACCGAATCGCAAGCGCAAGGCGGACGCAAGATAAATGAGAAACATACGAGAACCAATCGAGAAAATACCTGAAAGTTATTTATTTTCTCGTATCGAAAGCCGAATCGAACGAGAGCGCTCGCTAAAACAGTTTATTTTCTCGTATAAATCGACAGATTATGTAAAGTGTTTCTTTGGAATTTTTAAAAGAGGAATATAGAAGATAGCTCTTAATCATAAAAATTGAATTAAGTTAAGAAGAATCTTTGGGGTACATGAGTAGAGAAAGATTTTCACCAATAAGTTCACGGTGTAGCTGTAGCTACAAACAAAATAAAGACAAACAATAACAAAGAATTTAACCGCAGAGTACCCAGAGAGCGCAGAGAAAACAATTTATATTGTTGTTTCAATAAATATTTAAAGCAAAGGAGGTAAAAAAACTGTTAAGCATTTTTATTTTATAAAAGTTTGTTTTTATTACACAGTTTTCAAACATAGTAACACCGAGGCGGTCACGGAGATTATAGAGAATAACAAAAGCGCACACTGAAAAAGCTGATTAATTATGATGTTCACTGATTGATTAGAAAAAGAAAGTGCGATTCTGAAGTGTTTATGACTGCTGAGCCTGCTGCAACCGAATCGCAAGCGCAAGGCGGACGCAAGGTAAACGAGAAACATACGAGAAGTAAACGAGAAAGTACCTTAAAACGATTTATTTTCTCGTATATAGAGCCGAATCGAGGGAGTGTGCTCGTTAAAACAGTTGATTTTCTCGTATAAACGACAGATTATGTAAAGTGTGTGATATAATAATTATTTGAAATAGAGTAAAATTGAAGTTAGTGTTCTTCAATATAGTTTAGGTCTTTGCCGAAGGTTTCCTGAAGTTTTGTCATGGAAATAAAAGCAATAATTACGGTTATGAATCCCACGAGAAGAGCCGAATAAACTATTCCGACTCCGGGTGTTAAATATTGGAACAGGAATGTTGCGGGTACGACAGCGCCGCGTACAAAATTCGGTACGGTAGTAGTAACAGTTGCGCGTATGTTAACGCCGAACTGTTCTGCGGCATTTGTAACAAAGACAGCCCAGTATCCGCCAGAAATACCGAGCATCAGACAAAGTGAATAGAAGAAAGTTGCGTCGAGTTTATTAAAGAAGAGATACACGATGATGAATAGAGCTTCGAGTATAATGAACAGTCCGATTATCTTTTTACGTGATTTAAAGAACTGGCTTAATGCGCCGCTAAGCAGGTCGCCTATAGCAAGTCCGATATAACAATACATGACGGCAGTACCAGCCTGAATTTCAACGTTAAGACCGAATGCTTTAGCAAATTCAGGTGAGAACGTAATAAGCACACCGACTATATACCAGATAGGAAGACCGACAGCAATGCAATGGATGTATTTTATAAAATTAGCTTTATTAGTAAACAGTTTATGGAATCCGCCTTTTAAGACAGTGGATTTCTTTATAGCGTTATACATGCCTGATTCGTAAACGCCAATGCGAAGTATAAGCAGAGCAATTCCCATTCCACCGCCGATAAAATATGCAGTCCGCCAGTCGAAAAAATCGCCTACGAGAGCGGCAACCACGGCACCGAAAATACCGACTGTTGCAACAGTCATAGTACCGTAACCGCGTGTTTCTTTCGGCATGACTTCAGAAACAAGAGTAATTCCAGCTCCGAGTTCGCCAGCGAGACCGACGCCAGCGATAAAGCGTAGTACGGCGTATTGAGGCAAATCAGTCACAAAACCGTTAGCAATGTTAGCGATTGAATAAAGGAAAATAGAGCCGAAAAGAACAGATATTCTTCCTTTTTTATCGCCGAGAATTCCCCAAATAATACCGCCGATAAGCATACCTCCCATTTGCATATTAATAAGGAGAACACCATAATCGAATAGTTCATGCCCACTGAAGCCAAGAGATTTAAGAGAAGTGATTCTGACGATACTAAATAGAATGAGGTCGTAAATATCGACAAAGTATCCGAGAGCAGACACTATGAGAATGGCGGATATATTTTTCTTGGTTGTGGAAACGTCCATTTTTACATTACTTCTAAGTTTAAGGATTAAGTTTTCTTAATTGAAATATTCTTTTTATTTCTGACCATAGATGCAATGATTGATATAGTAAGAATTAGTATGATAACGATAAGCGATGCAGAAGTCGGAATGTGAAACACACCGGCAATGAGCATTTTAATACCAATAAAGACAAGAATTATTGAGAGACCTATTTTCAGATAGTGGAACTTATCCATAAAACCAGCAAGAGCGAAGTACAAAGCACGAAGTCCGAGAATAGCAAAAGCGTTAGAAGTAAAGACAATAAACGGGTCATGAGTGATAGCAAGAATAGCGGGAATAGAATCGAAGGCAAAGATTAAATCAGTAGTTTCAACGACAATAAGAACGATGAACAGGGGAGTAGCAAACAAACCGCCCTTTTTAATGAAGAATTTATCTCGATGGTATTCGTGAGTAACCGGAATAAACTTTTTAACAAACTTCACGACAGGATTTTTTTCGGGGTGGACCTTTTCATCTTTCTGGAAAGCCATTTTTAAACCTGCGACGATTAGGAACAATCCAAAGATAATAATTATCCAGCTGAATTTAGCAATGAGTGCGGTACCGATAAAAATCAGAATTGCTCTCATAATTAAAGCTCCGAAAATTCCCCAGAAAAGAACTTTGTGCTGGTATTTTTTAGGAACGTCGAAATAATTAAAAAGAAGTATGAATACAAAAATGTTATCGACGCTCAAAGACTTTTCGAGCAAATAACCCGTAAGAAATTCGAGACCTTTCTGATGGTCCCAGAGATAGAAAACGACTGCATTGAATGCGAGAGAAAGTGCGACCCAGACGGCGCTTGTAATCAAGGCTTCCCTTACAGAAACAACATGTTGTTTTCTATTGAACACGCCGAGGTCGAGAGCAAGCATTAATACAAGGAAGGCAACAAAGGCAGCCCAATGCCAAAGAGTTATTTCAAACACTATAAGTCTCCCTTCAATGGTCTAATGATTATATCTTCTATTAGAACTTTTTTAGGCTGTTCGAAGGTTTGAAGAGTAATTTTTGCGATATCTTCGGGCGACATCATTCTATTTCTATTTTTCTGACGAGTTTTAGCGTCCCACATAGCAGTTTCAGTTGCACCCGGAAATATGTTAGTAACTTTAATGTTAAATTTTCTGACTTCTTTCCTAACACAATTAGATAGGGCAAGCAATCCAGCTTTAGAAGCCGAATAAACTGAGCTGTCGAAATAAACAGTATTAGCGGAAACGGAATTAATATTTATGATATGACCTCTTTTATTCTTAATCATAGGTTTCAGTACGGATTTCATAGTCAGAAAAGAGCCGCGCAAATTAATATTCATAATATAATCATAATCGAAAACTTTAGTATCGAGAAAACTCTTAAAAGCGGTAACACCAGCATTATTCACGAGACAATCAATCCTTTCGTAATTTTCTATAATTCTTTTTGCTGTAGAATTAACAGACCGTTCAGAAGCGACATTGCAGACGAATGCCATAGCTTCACGTCCTGCAAACTTAATTTCTTTAACAATACTCACGAGCCTTGATTTTCTTCTTGCTGTAACAACCACGATGTAACCAGCCTTAGAAAACTGCATAGCAATTTCTTTACCAATACCGGTAGATGCACCGGTAACCCAAACTACTTTTGTATTATTCATAAGTTAAATTTTCAATTACAATGCAGAACAATTACATGACCATTCCACCGTCAACCATAATCACCTGACCCGTAATATAATCTGCTTTAGGTGATGCGAGGAACGAAACAACACCGGCGACTTCATCGGGTTTAGTGGAACGTTTCAGCGGTATGACGGATAAGAATGCTGATTTCTGTTCATCCGAAAGCTGATGAGTCATTTCTGTCTCGACAAATCCGGGAGCGACTGCATTCACCGTAACGTTTCTGCCGCCGAGTTCTTTAGCAGTTGATTTAGTAAGACCTATCATACCAGCTTTTGAGGCGGAATAGTTTGCCTGACCGGCATTACCCATAACACCTACGACAGAGCTTATATTAATAATTTTACCTTCGCGTTGTTTTGCCATAATACCAGCGACTGCTTTTGTGGTGTTGAAGGCACCTTTTAAGTTAACTTTCAGAACAAGGTCCCAGTCTTCTTCAGACATTCTAAGAAGAAGCTTATCTCTTGTAATGCCAGCATTGTTTACAAGAATATCGATACTTCCGAATTCTTTATGAGTTTCATTGACAGCCTTTTGAACACCATCTGTATCAGTAACGTCAACAGACATCTTAGAAACTTTCATGCCTTTATCTGCTTTTTCAGCAGCATAAGCGTCGAAATCTTCAGGAAACACTTTATCGTAAGCAATAACAATTGCTCCTTCGTTGAGAAAATCTGATACTATTGCGCGTCCAATACCTCTGCCGCCGCCTGTAACAATAGCTACTTTACCGTTTAATGCGCCCATATATTTTTATAATTTAATTAAATTTCTTCTTATGTTTATAATGCTTTTGATAATAATCGTTAAGATAAGCATATCCATCAGCACCGAGAATAAAAGTAATTTCTTCAGTCATAGCTTCGAAGACAGTCTGCGAAAAATTTTCCTTTTTATGTATGCCGCAGTAATCGAGCTTGGTTGAGTGTTCATCGTCATAAGTCAGAACGTTTTCAATGATAGTAAGCGGATACATGATGCAGTATTTAGGTTTAATAGCCCATTTGTGCATGTGGTTATTGTTCGCCGCAACCTGAATAGAGCAAAATCCTCTTTTATCCTTAAAAACGCACTGTGTATTGCCCAGAGGAGTATTATAAACCTCAGTCCCAATTGCCCATCCGGAAGGGAAGTCAGTATCTTCCTCGGGTTCTAATTCGAACCAATCGGATGAATTTTTAGGCTGGTTTTCATCCATAACTGCTTTAATTTCATTTTCAAATTTCATTATAATATCTTTAAAGGGTTTATCCATGAGGACTCCCCAGTCGCAGCACTGTCCATGGCAGAGTTTAACATTACATCCGGGAACAAAACCCTGAGTAAAAATAACAGGGTCTATCTGTATTCCATTGTATTCAATAGGATATTCTTTCATACTATATGTTTAAATATTATTAATATCGTCAAAAGCAGAAATATTGTAAACGACGGCGTTTGGGTCAATTTTCTTAATAAGACCTGTTAGAACTTTACCTGATCCAATTTCATAAAACTTAGTTACGCCATCTTTTATCATGTTTCGAATAAGACTTTCCCATTTAACGGGAGAAACAAGCTGTCTTGAGAGAGCGTCACGAATTTCATCTTTATCAGAAACGGGGACGGCATCTGTGTTTGTATAGACCGGAATTAAAGCATTTTTAAAATCAGTATTTTGAAGTGCAACTCTAAGTTCACTGTCGGATGTCTTCATAAGTTCAGAATGAAAAGCACCGCTAACCTCGAGTTTCTTTGCGAGCCTGCATTTATAGGGTTCACCTTTTGCAATATCGACTGCTTTATCGACGGCAGAAATATCACCAGAAACAACAATCTGACCGGGGCAGTTAAAGTTTGCAGCCTGAACAATACCTGAAACTTTTGCTTTTTCACAAATTTCAAGAACCTGAGATTCATTTAAACCAATCAAAGCTGCCATTGTGCCGGGTTGAATTTCTCCAGAATTTTTCATCAGATGCCCTCTTGTTTTCACAAGTTTCAGTCCGCTTTCAAAATCTACCGAACCGGCATAAGCATTTGCTGTGTATTCGCCGAGTGAATGTCCAGCCGTACAGTCGGCTTTTATTTTATCTTCAATAAGTTTTGTTAAGATGTAAGAATGAACGAAGAGTGCAGGTTGAGTAATGTTGGTTTGTTTAAGTTCTTCCTGCGGACCTTCGAAAGAAATAGTGCTCAATGATAAACCCATAATCTCATCGGCAATTTTATAAAGGTCTTTTGCCAAAGCAGAATTTTCATAAAGATCTTTTCCCATACCGACAGATTGAGAACCCTGTCCCGGAAATACGAATGCTAATTCATTCATAATAAAATTTGTTTACAGAAACGATAATTTAAACAATATAATAATTATATAAAATTTATTTATTAATCAATTTCTTCATCATCAATTCTTGGTAAAGCTCCGAAGTTTTCAACAAGATAATTATCGTAATAGTCAGCTTTTTTCAGCAAAGACTTAAAACTTTCGAGACCAGATTCAAAAGTAAGATAGTGGTCGTAAATCATCAAAGTCAGAACTATATCCTGATTGTTGACACCAAAGAAAACATTTTCGAGTTCATAATTTTCTTTAAGGAGATATTCATAAATGGACGAAATATTCTTCTTGGGCAGTCTGCAGATAAAAGCATCGCCGATTATGAAACCCGCCGGAGAGTAGGAAATAATAATTTTAGCCGAGCCTTCTTCAACTTCCCAGCGATCCTGTCCACGCCGAGAGAGCTTAACATCCTTACCGAGAGCTTCGAGAATTGTTTCCACAGTTTGAGAAGCACCTGCAGGTTTATATTCAGATTCTTTCTTCAGCTGAGGAATAATAATTTTTGCTCCGCATTCGGGACAATAATCATTTTCTATTTTTTCGGATGTGATGACATTCTCACAGGATTTACATTTAACTGCATATTGTCCGTGAAAAGGTTGATATTCGTTCAAAGATTCGAGAAGGTACTCAGAAGGAAGGGCAAAGCCGAGATTATCCCCGCCTGCAATTATAAAAGTGTTAACCCCAATAATTTCTCCTTTTGTATTAACGAGAGGACCGCCGCTGTTACCGGGATTAATAGCCGCATCTATCTGAATATAATTTAAACCATTTTGAATTCGTTTTGCTTTTGAGACTATACCTTCGGTAGCGGAATACTTAAGACCATAAGGATGCCCTATAGCAATGACTCTGTCGCCGTCATGAACAGGGGAGCTGGCTATTTTTCTATCGGGAAGGTTCAGTCCATCAGGGACCTTAATAAAAGCGAGGTCAAATTTCTGGTCATAGAACAGAACGGACATGGAAGCTTTTGGAATTTTTGTACCACTAATTACAGCTTCAGAGCTTTCTTTAACGACGTGGTCGTTAGTAACGATTAAATTAAAGTCTTTAACATAAAATCCTGTACCTGTACCGAAGGAAGTAGCAATTTGTACTATAACAGATTTATAATTTTCAATAATTTCCTGTGTATGCATCTCAGTTTTTATAATTTAATTTACTAATTTCCTCAAGAGCGGTTTTAACAAAATTCAGAATTGAGTCAAACTTTATGTATTCAAAATCCATTTTAAGTTCTGGATACTCTTCTTTATCAATGCCGAGAAACCCGTTAATTTTATCAACAACATAATCTTTATTTACGACGCCGTTTAATACCAGATTATTATCTATTCCGATATCAGAGACATAATCATGATTAATTATTTCAATGATTAACCCTAGAATTTTGTACAAAGACTTATAAAGCCCGTATGAGAACAGACAATAGCCGGCAATATATTCAAGAATATTCAGGGCGATATCGGGATTATTGTTGTCGATATACCATTTAATATTCTGAATGTTATTATTTATAGAATCATCAACTGATTGTTTCGGTGCGGGAGGAGCTGTTCCAAAAGTAGAAATCACACTATAGAAATTTCTTTCGAGTTTTTCGTCATCATATTCTTTAATCTTTTTTAGGTCTTCGCCGAGGGAATCCAGTTTCTGTAGCAGTGGTGACTCCTTATCGTTGAAATAAGTCCATGACATTTTTTGAATCTCATTTAGAACGATGCCCTGAGGAGTGAGAAGGTAATCAATCCTGTAAAGAACGTTCAAGTAAATGTAAGAAATTCCACCTGAATACTGTTCTTTATTCAAACCCGAAACTTTTTCAAGAACATCATTAATCCATTTTCTATAGTATTTCTTCATAGTATCAAGCTGCGCATTAGAGTAGGGAATTGATTTAGATTCGACATCTTTCAGAGTTTTAAATTCCGATATTAAAGTATCATCCTGTCTATCAGCCCTTACAGCAAGCTCATGCAGTCCATAATAGAATTTATTAGGCGAACAGTTAAGAACATTTGAATCATATTTAATTACTATTTTATTATCTTTTACGGCATACCTGCAATAGTATAGGGTATAATTCATTTCCATCAATCTTCTAAACACAGCAACATTCGGATTATCAAATCCGGCAATTACAGAAATAGCGGATATTTTCACTCCGTCGAAAAAACCGCGTATCTCTTTCGAACCCTGAATAAGCTGAAACTTAAAGAATCCGTTATCAATGGAATAGAAAACGTTTGTCGAGTCTGAATTTTTTAAGTAATCGAAGAATAGTTTGTAGGATTCAAAATATTTCTTTTCATTGTACAACTTTTCACACTCATTCCACAGGTTTATCTTATCTTTCGGTTTGAATGTATCGGAGAATCTACCAAAAGTAATGTTCATCGCATTATTATAAAATTTTTTATACAATATATCTCTAATATAATAAAAGTGAAATTCATTTGGTTGATGAGATAAGAAAATAATGAATCAGGGAGTGAGTGATTAAGGTTTTAAATATAAGATGTCTGTATCATCAGCAGATAAAAAATGATGATGGTTCATGACAATACAGCATTATTTCAGGAAGTTACGTGAACCGATACTCATAGAAAATAGTTTTTATAAAGAGTATATTTGTACTGTTTATGAATAAATTTCAGAGGATACTTAATAAACCGGATAGGATAATAATTGGTGCACTTTCGGGCACATCAGTAGATGCTGTTGATGTTGTTCTTGCAAGATTCAGGGGCAGCGGTGAAAATGTAGAGATAGATGTTTTAAACTATAACGAGTACAGAATACCCGCTGAAATCAGGAAATATGTTTTAAAGGTGAGTTCGATAGAAACAGGTCGCGTTGACGATGTTTGCAGATTAAACTTTTTACTTGGGAAGTTTTATGCAAAATGCATAAATAGGTTCATAAAGAATAACAAGATTAATATTGATAAAATAGATGTTATAGGTTCACACGGACAAACTATACATCATTTACCAATAACAGAAAAGTTCGGAAATATAAGGTACAAATCGACATTACAGGTTGGAGATCCTTCAGTAATAGCTAATGATACCGGAAAAACAACTATCGGTGATTTCAGGACTGCAGACGTCGGAGTGATGGGAAGCGGTGCACCTCTTGTACCATATCTTGACTTCGTTTTATTCAGAAGTAAATCAATAGATAGGATTGTATTAAATATTGGAGGAATTTCGAATCTTACGTATTTGCCCGTGAGATGTGATTTCGGTGATGTAATAGCATTTGACACCGGTCCCGGAAACATGATGATTGATTTTTTAACGAAGAAATTTTACGGGAAAGAATATGATAAGGATTGTAATATTTCCAAGAGAGGGATAATTAGCGAAAAAGTTCTCAACGACATTAAAAATGCAGACGCTTACTTTAAGATGAAGCCTCCAAAATCTACGGGCAGAGAATATTACAATTCCTATTTTATAGAAAATATAATTCAGAAAAACAAGAAAGTAAGACACGAAGACATATTGAGAACTTTTACAGAATATACCGCACTTTCGGTATCTGAGAGCATAAAGAAGTATATAAAGTTAAAGAATAGATTCGAACTACATGTAAGCGGAGGCGGTGCAAATAATACGATTATTATAAACGGATTAAGAAAATATAATAATGATGCGGTGGTGAAAAGAGTCTCGAATTCAGGAATAACAGCGTCGAACAAAGAGGCGGTTCTTTTTGCATTACTGGCACATGAAACTATGAATATGAATTGTACAAATTTAAAATCTGTAACCGGCGCAAAAAAGAATGTAGTTTTAGGTAAGATTTGCTTAGCATAATTTAATAATGAAAGAAAAAGTAGTAATAATTACAGGAGGAACAGGAGCGCTTGGCAGGTTTGTTACGGATAAATTTGCATTGGAGGGCTGGAAAGTATATGTACCTGTAACGTCTTTAAGAAAATTTGCTGATTTGTTTGACAGTTCAAAGGACAAAAGTTCCGATTTTGCATTACGGAAAATTTATGCGTTTGAATGTGATGCGACAAACGAGAACTCAGTAAAAGAATTTGTAGAAAAGGTTTCTGCACTTGAAAAGGGCGGGATTGATATGCTTGTTAATACGGTAGGAGGATTTCACAAATTTATAGATGTAACAAAGTTTGAAACGGCTGAATTTGATACGTGGTTTAATCTGAATTTCAAGTCGACTTTTTATTTCTCAAGGGAAGTACTTAAAGTTATGAAAGAAAATAAATACGGAAGAATCGTTTCAATAGCATCTCTTGCAGCAAGGAATCCTATGCCGGGGAGGCTTTCTTATTCTGTATCAAAGTCGGCGGTATTAGATTTGATGGAGACAATAAATATTGAAAATAATGATTCAGATATCAGGTGTAATGCTATCATACCGACAACTATTGATACACCTGCTAACAGAGAGTGGGGAAGCGAAGAAGAGATTAAAACGTGGGTTAGACCTGAGGCGATAGCTGAGATAATATTTGATCTCACGCAAAACGAAAAACCAACAATAATTAAAATAGGAAATCAATAAATTAAAATAATAAGTAAAATATGAAAGTAGTTGTTACGGGTGGTGCGGGATTTCTTGGTTACCACATAGGAACAAAGATAAACGAAATTACTAATTACGGCGAATCTGTTTTTTTTGATATAGCTGATTTTCCAAAAGATGACTATAATCCAGAAATCAAACTTGTATACGGAGATGTAAGAGTACAATCGCAGATGGATGAGATGATGAAGGATGCCAAAGTGGTGGTACATTGTGCCGCCGCACTGCCTCTTTGGAAGAAGAAAGATATTTTTGAGACAAATGTTGAGGGTATGCGAATTGTATGCGAGGCATGTTTAAAAAATAGTGTTGAGAGACTTATATTTATTTCTTCGACTTCGGTTTATGGTGTACCAAAAGAGCATCCGCTATTTGAAACGCATCCAAGAATTGGTGTAGGACCTTACGGAAAGAGCAAGATTATGGCAGAAGAAATTTGCGAGGAGTACAGAGAGAAAGGACTTACAATTTGTATATTGCGACCGAAGAGTTTTATAGGAACGGCAAGACTGGGTGTATTTCAGATATTGTACGATTGGGTTGAATCGGGTGTAAAGATTCCAATAATCGGAAACGGCAGCAACAGGTACCAGTTGTTTGAAGTTGATGACCTTGTTGATGCGATTAATCTTGCCGCGACACTTCCCAAGGAAAAAATCAATGATACTTTCAATGTAGGTGCGAAAGAATTTAAGACTGTAAAAGAAGACGTTGGAGCAATGTGCGAATACGCCAAATCCGGTTCGAGAGTAATGGGCACACCTGCCTGGTTAATAAAACCAGTATTAAGATTCTTTGAGATATTAAATCTTTCACCGTTGTACAAATGGATATACGGAACTGCGGATACTGATTCATTTGTATCGATTGAGAAGGCACAAAAAGTACTTGGTTGGAATCCAAAATATTCAAACGCTGAAGCTTTGATACGTTCGTATCAATGGTATCTGGACAACAAGCATAATATACAGCAGGGAACAGGAGTTACGCACAGAATCGCATGGAAACAAGGAATACTTGGATTGTTTAAAAAGTTAATGTAGAATTCAATGTTGAATTGAACGCAGGTGTTTTATCATCAGCGTATTTATTATTTAATTTTCCTTGTATAATTAAAAATTATTTCGTCTTTAACCAGATAAAGGTATTCAAGTGCAGCGTTGTATTCGTTTGGTATTACTCCATCAAGAATAGCGTCTTCAATCTTTTTCTTTAACATTCCAACAAGTTTTGAGGGCTCTATTTGGCAGATAGACATTATTTCTTCACCCCTGACAGGGGACTGAAAATTTCGCAAATTATCTTTTTCCTGAACTTCAATTATTCGTTTTTCAACAAAATTAAAATTACTTGCATATCTTTTTACTTTCTGCAAGTTTTTTGAAGTTATATCCGCCCTGCAGAGCTTAAACAAATCAATTAACTCATTTCCAGCTTCAGCAGCGAGGCGTCTGATTGCTGAATCTGTTGCGTCCTGATTAGCGAGTGCAGCAGGTCTCAGATGTAAACGAATTAGTTTCTCCACATATTCGAGTCTGTCTTTTGGGAAGCGCATACGCTCGAAAATCTTTTTCATCATTCTTGCACCCAGTTCCTCATGACCATGGAAAGTCCAGCCTATGCCATCGACAAATTTCTTTGTTTTTGGTTTTGCTATATCATGAACGAGAGCTGCGAATCGTAACCACACGTCATCTGTCAAATCAGCAATATTATCAACCACTTCCAGTGTATGATAAAAGACATCTTTGTGATGATAGTCCTTTCTTTGTTCGATACCTGCCATTTTAGAAATTTCCGGGAATATTACGTCCATTGCGCCTGTAAGGTACATTAGGTTCAAACCTATTGAAGGTTTTGGCGACTGCAGAATAAGTAAAAACTCATTTGATATTCTTTCCTGAGAAACCACCTCGTCTTCTTTCAGCCTTTGACAGTTTACAGATATTGAACTTAATGTAACGTGGTCAATAGCAAAGTTTAACTTAGAGGCGAACCTGAAAGCCCTCATAATTCTCAGCGGGTCGTCGAAGAAAGTTTTATCGGGTTCGAGAGGAGTGCGAATCATTTTGCTTTTAAGGTCATCGATTCCATTATAGTTGTCGATAATGCCAACAGGATTTCGTAAATCAACTGCAAGAGCATTAATCGTGAAATCTCTTCTTGAAAGGTCTTCTTCAAGAGATCCAAACTCAACACTGGGTTTTCTCGAATTTCTATGATAGCTTTCAATTCTTGATGATGCAAATTCTATTTTAAAATCATTCAGCTGAAGCAAAGCAGTGCCGAAATTCTTGTAAACTGCGGTCAATTTACTTTGTTTCACCTTTGCGAATTTTTCAGCAAATTTAACGGCATCACCAATGACCATTACGTCTATATCAATATCATCTTTGTACGTGTTCAGAAGATAATCTCTGACATAACCTCCAACAATGTATGCTTCCGACTTTGAATTAATGGTGAAGTCAGATAGTTCCTTAATAATTCCTGTATTAAACTCAGATTCTTGAAACAGATTAATCAAATTTATACAAGCTCCTGTTAGTTTCTATTTTATTTAATATTTCATTTGCTATTCGAATTGCTTCCTTTCCGTCCGTTAAAGACACTACTGGATTTTTATTCTCAATTATACTTCTGAAAAAAAGTTCTTCTTCATACTTCATTGCATTTAAAGTATTAACTAATGGTTTATCATAGGTTATTTTATATTCTTTTCCGTTCATATTAACAGGTACAGAAAATACGTTTGTTTCTGAATTTTCAGAAAGTCTGAATACTTCAGAAGTGTTATTAAGGAAATCGATTGAAATATACGCATTCCGCTGGAAGATTCTCATTTTTCTCATTTTCTTAAGAGAAATACGCGAGGAGGTTATATTGGCTACACAACCGTTCTCAAACACAATTCTGGTATTTGCAATATCAACTGTATCAGTAAGTACTCCGACACCATTAGCATCGATGGTTTCAACCTTTGATTTCACTAAATTAAGAATTATATCAATATCGTGGATCATCAGGTCCTTCACTACTGAAACATCAGTACCTCTAGGATTGAATTGAGACAGCCTGTGGCATTCAATAAAAAGGGGCAGAATATTGTACTTTTCGACGGCTAATATCGCAGGATTGAACCTTTCGATGTGACCCACCTGAACAATCGTATTCCCTGTCATAAGTGATTCAAGTTCTTCAGCTTCATCCAGAGTTTCAGTAACGGGTTTTTCTATGAAAGTATGAATATTCCTTTTAATACATTCCTTTGCAATTTTAAAATGTGTTGTAGTTGGTGTAACTATAAACACAGCATTTATAGAATCGAGCAATTCATTTAAAGTGGAAAATGATTTAATTTTATGTATTTCAGCCAATGAATCCGATTCTTTTTTATTTGTATCGTAAAGACCAACGACCTTTACATTATGGTTTTCAGATTCAATATCTTTTATGTTTTTTATATGCAGCTTACCAAGATGTCCGCAGCCAACAATTCCAACCTTTATTTCATTCATACATTATTTTTAGATGGTTCAGAGTGAATAATAACATTACTCAGGTTAGGGTACAATTCTTTAACGTGCAAAAATATTTTGCTTTCGAGGATAGTAACAACTTCGTGAACCTCCTCGAACGAATATTTGCTAATGAAGGAACAACTTAGAGATATTCTTAACTTTCCAGCAGAATTCATCACTTTGATATCACCATAATCAGCTATCTTTTCTTCTCTGTCGAGAATTCTTCTAACGTTATCAATAAGGTCATTAGATGTTTCGGTAATATCAATTGTATCAAATAGAATTTCACTCGGCTCATCCAGATGGATTTTTACTTTTTTAATAACCGGAATTTTTTCAAGTATAGAATTTTCAAGGTTCGATATTATGTCGTGAGCTTTTATTAAGTCATTTGTATTTTCAATTTCAACATGCAACTCACTAAAAATATCGCCGTCAATCCTATGTGAGAATATATCGTGGCACTTAAATCCCGAATCCGTAACAATGATTCTTATTTTTTCATTAAGGGTTTCATTTTCAGTTTCCACAGGTTCCGAATGAATAACAACATCAGCATTAGGGAAAGCTTTCTTAACAGATTTTTCAGCAAGGTCCATCAACTCATGTGTCATGGAAAACGATTTAGTTCTTCCAATCTTAATAACAGCATCAACGAAAATTCTTGAGCCGCTTCCTCTAATTCGAATATTTTTAATTCCCTCTATTCCTTTAATTGATGAAATATGTTCTGTAATACTTTCTTCAATACCGTCAGGAACTCTGTCAAGAAGAGAGCCGATCGCTCTTTTCGAGAGTCCGAGTGTAGTAATAATAATTATTACAGAAACAATCAAAGCACTTATCGGGTCTGCAAGAGACGACCATTCGAAATAACTAAATATCATTCCAAGCAAAACCACAACGGAGCTTAATATATCGGACGAAAAATGAATTGAATCTGCTTCCAGTGCCTGAGAATTAGTTTCTTTTGCGATTTTCATTAATGCCCTTGAACGCTGGATATCGATGAAAATGCAGATAAGAATTGCAAGGAAAACAAAAATGTTAAGCTTAATCGAAACGGGAGAGATGATTCTGTCTATAGATTCATAAATTAAGTACGCGCACATCAATACAAGAATAAAAACCTGGAATAAAGCAGAGAAGCTTTCAATCTTTTCGTGTCCGTAGTGATGGTCTTTGTCGGGGGGTTTTGTAGCATATCTAATGGATAATATAGTGGCAAAAGTTGCTATCAGGTCAGTTGACGAATGAAACAGTTCAGATAAAACACCTATGCTCCCGCTAAAATAACTTGCAAGAGATTTAATAATCACGATAAAAACTGCTGCCAGTAATGAAATATTGGCAACCTTTATTTTCTTTTTATTATTTGTTTCTTCCCTGATATCCATAAAAATTAATTTATCAATTCTCCTGTCTTTTCTTCTCCTTTTAACTGAGCAAGAAATACACCGATAAATGTAATAATTGCGCCAATAATAAAATAGTACGATATTTGTTCTTTAAGTAAGAGCCATGAAAACACGATAGTGACAACGGGTGAAAGGTTTGTAGATGTTGTTAGCTCAGTTACATTAATTATCTTTAAAGCGTATGTAAAAACGAAATAACCTGCAAAAGCTACTATAAGAGAAAGATGTATAAATCCCAGAAGTCCCGGTAGTGTAACATTGTCAAATGACAAGTTTGGCACGTCATACAAGAAAATTGGTATATACATAATTATGCCGAAATTAAAGGACATAGTCGAAGTTTTAAGTGCACCATATTTTGCTATAATATCACGGCTAAAAGTAATGTACGAAGCCCAGGATAAAACAGCAAACACCAGAAAAATGTCACCGAGAAGTATGTCCGATCCTGTGGATTTCGATTTCATAATACTATCGTAAAAGACAAAGAAAATACCTGCTATGGTTAGAAGTATCGGAATTAGTTTCCTAAAAGAAAAGTTTTCATGCTTAAGCCATATTGATATCAAATATGCAAAGAGGGGAGTACAAGCATAAGTAACGCCCGAATGTGAGGCAAGAGACATATTAACGCCATTAAGGAAGAAGAACTGATTAATAGGAATCACAAGAGCTCCTAACCAAATAAACTTATAAAAATCCTTACGATCTATATTATAATTTTGTCCTTTGAAAAGGAAGAGTATATTGAACAGAACCGCTGCAATGCCGAAACGCAAAAACGCGAGACTTAACGGAGATACTTCAGATACTATGAATTTTGCAGCTATGGGTGTAAATGAAGACGAAAAAATTAGAATTAAGAATATTATGATTTTTATCATTTGCAAGCATACATAGAAACAGGGGACAAGAATATCCCCTGTCTATGGATGATAAAGTGCTATTTTGACTTTTTGTTAGCGAGCATGGCTTTTTTCTTTGCCTGTGCTTTCATTTTAGTTTTTCTATGCTTTTTTAAAGCGACCTTCTTTGGTTTGAACATATTATTTATTTTAGTTAGTATTAAGCTATTGTAATTTCTTTATCAAGATAAACATCCTGAATCGCATTCAGGAGCGTTACACCATCTTTCATAGGTTTCTGAAATGCTTTTCTTCCTGAAATCAGACCCATACCTCCGGCTCGTTTGTTTATGACTGCAGTTTTTAGAGCTTCCTGTAAATCAGACTCTCCTTTACCTGTAGAAGCACCACCTGAATTAATAAGTCCGGCTCTGCCCATATAGCAATTGGCGACTTGATATCTTGCCAGGTCGATTGGATTATCAGAAGTAAGTTTATCATACACTGCTTTATGTGTTTTTCCAAACTTAAGGGCGTTGTAACCTCCATTATTTTCAGGAAGTTTTTGTTTGATTATGTCGGCTTCGATAGTAACACCAAGATGATTTGCCTGACCGGTCAAGTCGGCTGAAACATGATAATCTTTATCACCTTTTACGTTAAATGCGGAATTTCTCAGGTAACACCATAGTATAGTGACCATTCCAAGTTCATGTGCGTATGCGAAGGCATCTGTAACTTCCTGAATCTGTCTTGAAGATTCATCTGAGCCGAAATAAATAGTTGCACCAACAGCAACGGCACCCATATCAAAAGCCTGATCGATATTTGCAAACATTATCTGGTCGTATTTGTTGGGATACGAAAGAAACTCATTATGATTTATCTTCAGAATAAAAGGAATTTTATGTGCATATTTTCTTGAAACTGTACCAAGGACACCTAAAGTTGAAGCTACTGCATTACATCCGCCCTCGATAGCAAGTTTAACTATATTTTCCGGGTCAAAATAAAGTGGTTCCGGAGCAAATGATGCTCCTGCTGAATGTTCAATCCCCTGATCAACAGGTAATATTGAAACATAACCTGTACCTCTTAATCTACCTGAATTAAAAATGTGCTGCATATTGCGAAGTACGTTAGGTGTTCTGTCAGAATCCTTCCAAACTCTATCTACAAAATCAGATCCTGGTAAATGAAGTGTTTCTTTTGGAATAGTTGTACATTTATGAGTAAGCAGCGACTCATTTTCTTTACCGATTAATTCCTTAATTTTTACTGTCATATATGTTATGTTAATTTATTTATTGAAATATAATTGTTATTATCATTCTTTATATAATAGTTAAAGCTATTACTTAAATTAATATCTCGAATAAAACCGAATCCTTTGAAGTTGACATTACTTCGCGTCACAGAGGATACGAAACCACATTCTGTTTCAGAACCCGAAATATTAGCAAATATCTTATCTCCTTTTGATAAATTAAAATCCGAAGTAATTTTAACTAAAACTTTTGTAACTTTGCTTTGAGAATCGAGTCTTGCAATAACTTCCTGTCCAATATAACATCCTTTTTTAAAGGAAATGAATTCTATTAAATTACATTCAAGAGGATTAATATTTTCATTCAATTCATTAACTGAATAAATGAAAGCCTTGTCGATAGCAATATTCATAAATGAATCTTTGCTTAATTCTTCGCATTTCTTGTATATATTCTCTAAAAATGCAGATTTTTCGTTATATACCAATGCTATTATTTTTCTGTAAGCATATTCATCGATGAAAAAATAATTTCCATCAATTATTTCAAAGCCTTGAATAACATTAAACTCACTAAAATCATCAGTAATGATAGTTTGTTTTTTAATTTCTTCGACGGAAAGACTTATATCCTCCATTACAATGTATTTCTTTAAATGTTCCATCAGATTCTTCTCATTTCCGTACGTAGTTATTAAAGTAAAATCTTCGTTCATCTTTAGTATTGTCACAAAATCAACAATTTTACCTTTTTCGTTTAAAAAGAATGATCGTATACAGCTTTTAGGTCCAAGATTTCTTAAGTCATTTGTTGTTATTCGCTGCAAAAAGTCTTCAGTATCTTTACCTTGAAGCTTAAAAACCGAAATATACTCTTCGTAATTTTTCATAAGTAATTTACAATTTACCCAAAATCAACACAATATTAAATGCAGATTGAAATAAAATTGCAAGACCTACTTAATGAATATCAAGCTGAAATAATTAGATAAAGTATAATTTACTCTTTCTTTCCCAGAATCGAAAAGACTAAATTTTGTAAATTTTCCTTGTTAAACGGTTTTGATAAATAATGAGTACATCCGCAAGCTAAGAATTCTTCTCTATCACCCTCCATGGCAAAAGCAGTTATTGCTACAATCGGAACTGACTCATACCTGGAATCACTTTTAATAATTTTCGTTACCTCTTTACCGTCCATTCCAGTACCAAGGTTAATATCCATTAATATCAATGCGTAATCATTTTCCTTTGTTCTTCTAATAGCTTCTTCCGCATCATTAGCCATATCAATAATCGCATATTTGTTTAATACTGCTTTAACCAGAGCCTGACTGAATAGATCATTTTCCACGTAAAGAATTTTTTTCTTTGATTCTTTTGAATCAGGGATTTTTATAGTTTCAGTTTCTTCTATCTTGGTTTCTATTTCATTGTCTGTATCTTCGATAACTTTATTGAATGACTTAGGTAATTCTATCCTGAATATTGAACCTTCGGAGTAAACACTTTTCACCTTTATACTGCCTCCGAGAAGTTTCATATATTTTTTACAGATCGAAAGTCCGAGTCCTGTACCTTCAAAACTTCGGCTGAATCCTTCGCTTACCTGCCTGAATTCATCAAAAATAATTTCGAGATTCTCATCTTTAATTCCTATACCTGTATCAGCTACTTCTATTACAACATCTTTTTCGTCTTCAAGAAGACTAATTGTCACACCTCCAATTTTGGTGTATTTTATTGCGTTATCAACTACATTATTAAGAGCATTCAGAATTATTTCTTTATCAGAAAAAATCACTATTGTTTTCCCGGAATTGTTCAGCTTAAAATCAAGGTTTTTCTTCTTAGCTTCCGCAAGATACAATGTGAATGATTCTTGGACAATATCATTCAACACGATATTATCCTTTTTTAATTTTACTACTTCTGCTTGAAGCGAAGATAAATTCAGAATTTGATTAAGTGTGTTATGCAATCTTTTCCCACTATCAAGGATAATCTTTGACATTTTTCCTGTTTCTTCGTTCTTCAGTTCTTCATTTAATATTTCAGCAAATCCAAGTATTCCGTTAAGAGGAGTTCTAAGTTCATGGCTCATATTTGCGAGGAAACTTGATTTCAGTCTATTCATTTCTTCAGCATTTTCCTTAGCTTTAACTAAATCAGTAATCAAATTCTTTTTATCGGTTATATCTTCTTTAATTCCAATAAAATGAGTGATTTTTCCTTCGTCATTATGAATAGGGGATATTATTGCAGATTCCCAGTATAATTCACCATTTTTCCTTTTATTGTGTAGTTCTCCATGCCAGTCTTTTCCAGATTTTATCGTATCCCACATATCTTTATAAAACTCATTCGTCTGTTCTCCAGATTTCAGAATATTTGGATTTTTTCCATGAACTTCAGTTAATGAATATCCGGTAATCTCACTAAATTTTGGATTTACATAATCTATGTTACCATCAAAATCGGTAACAATTATACAGACGGGACTTTGCTCAATACCAATAGATAAACGGTGTACAAGTTCCTCAGATTTTTTGTGATCAATATAAATACTTAATTCTCGTGCAATAAGCTCCATTAATACCTGACTTTTAGCATCATAAGCATTTTTCTTTTCAAAATTTTGAACAACTATCGCACCAATTACTTTTTGACCGCTTTTCAAGGGCACACCTAGCCAAGACTCGGCTCTGCTGCCTAAAAGCTTTATCTTTTTCTGGTCGGCTAGATTTCTAATACTTTCTTTACTCAGCAATAATGATTTCTTTTCCTTTACAACCATTCCTGTAAGGGATTCTTCAGCAGACCATTTCTCAATTTTTTCTTCTTCTCCTTCTTCAAAAGGGGAATAAAGCATATTTGTGTTAGAATCGTACAAAGCTACAAAAAAGTTAGATGCATCTATTATCTTATTCAGTTCGTTCCGAGTACTTTCAAAAAGTTCATAAAGATTCTTAGAATTTACTACTGCATTTGCCAAGTTGTATTGTATTTCTTTAATTCTCTCCACTTGCTTTCTTTCTGTTATATCGCTAAAAGTTGAAAGAATACACTCTTCTTCACCTAGTTCCAGAATTTCCATAGAAAGAGCTGCTGTAATTATCCCTCCCGATTTTGTTTTAAAATTAATTTCTTTATCTTTTATAGTACCAATAGATTTTAATTCAGAAATGACAGATTGCCTTGTAGTGTTGTTTTCATAAAAGTTTATTTCATAAACGTTTTTCCCGATAATTTCATTGTAATCGTATCCAAATAAATCAGTAAAACTGTTATTTATGTCCAGTATAACACCATTTTCGAGACCCGTTATTGACATTGCTGAAGGATTCAAACTGAAGGCAGTTGCAAATCTTTTTTCATATTTTAGCCTATCCTCTTCGGCTTTCTTTCTTTCTGTTATATCAGAAACGATAACTATTCTTGCATTTTTTCCTTCAAAATTTATTTTATGCGAATTAATTTCGACATATAATATATCACCATTCTTTTTTATATGTCTCCATTCCCCGGCATTGTTAAACTCATTTGATGTCAATTCTACATCATTCATAAGTAAAGGAATATCCTTTCGAGGGCGAATATCTTTTATTGTCATGTTAAGGAATTCATCCCTTGAATATCCATATTTTAAGATTGCTGTATTGTTAACTTCTAAAAACTTTAGAGTATCGAGGTCATAAACCCACATTGGCTGCGGATTGCTCTTGAATAAATATCTATATTTAGCCTCACTTTCTTCAATTGCTTTAAGTTTTACACGTTCCTCAGTCTGGTCACGGAAAACTAATACAATACCTGTAATTTCGTTTTTTTCATTTTTTATTGGTGCTCCGCTGTCGGCAATTGGAATTTTATCCCCGTTTTTCGAAATAAGAAGTACATTGCTCTGTAGATTAACTACTATTCCATCTTTTAATGCAGCATCAAAAGGATTATTAATTTTTTCTCCTGTTATTTCGTCAATAATATTAAACACTTGATTTAGAGGATTTCCAACTGCTTCTTTTTCCTTCCAACCTGTTAGATTTTCAGCAATAAGATTTATGCTTCTTACATTCCCGTATAGGTCAGAAGTAATGACTGCGTCACCAATACTGTAAAGTGTAGTCCTGAACTCATCCAGTGTATTAGACAATGATTTTTCTGTTTTGTATAGTTCCTTAAAAACATTTTTCTGCCTTATGTTATAAAGTACAGCAAAACCTGCAAAAACGAAGAGTATGAATGCAAATGTGAAGATATACGTTGAAAGAGTTAGTAGCTTTAGTTCTTTAAACATTTCCTCTTTGTCTACTTTAGTTACCATAATCCAATTAGTATATGGTATTTTTCTTATAAAGGAAAAAACTTCAACACCTCTGTAATCTTGTCCTTCGAATATACCGTCATACCCAAGAGCACCCTGGACTGCAGATAATCTTGTATCAGTAAGGGGGTGTTTTAACTTTAAAGCTGAACCGACATTATGTCTAAGATTATTCAAATACAATACGGAATCTCCATCTTTTCGTAAAATCATCGTTTCTGCTGTGTTACTGGAAGTTGGCCATTTCTGAATTAATGGGTAAAGGTAATCTTGCGGATTTATACGAATTAGTATTACACCGAAAACCACTTCTTCATCATTAATTAAAGGTGATAAAATATCATAATGAATTGTATTGTGTTCTTTGCATACGTTTAAGTCGGTAAACACGATCTTCTTTTCATTTACACACTGTTTGTGGAATTGAAGCATAAAAGCATCGAGTTTTTTCTCACCGATAAAAGAAAAAAGTATTTCTCCTTCCTCAGAAAGTATCTGAACATCTAAATCCGAATGTTCGTCTCTTGTAAGCCTCAACTTTTCTTCGATAGACTTGGTTAATTTATTGTCATCTATGTTTTTAATCCACTTTTCAAATTCTGTCCATACGATTCTTGACTGTGAAAAATATTTAATGTCTTGTCCTCTTTCACGAATCCATTCAGAAATTTGTTCGGATTTAAGATTACTGATAGCGCGAAGTTCTTTCTCTTTTTCTGTCTTAATAATCCTTTCGTAATTCTTGTAAAATGCTATACCTCCCCAAACAACGAACGAAGTCACTATTAATGCAAATAAGATAAAATAACGTTTCTTCTGAATTTGTGGTCTTTTGCTAACCGTCATTTAAAAACTCCAGTAAGATTTGAATAAAAATTTCTTTCACTCTATATGATAGACCCTGAAATTGATTTTGTAACTAAAAAATTTTTAACAATATATAATTCTTTATATTTTTAAACTATGTAATTAACATTTGAAACTTTACATTGAAAAATGTTATATCAATAGTTTAAATTATTTTAGATTACATTTCATAATGTATATGAAAAGAGTCCGATTTTATATTCCACTTTTTTAAAATATCAAATCTAATTGCAACCGGCTAATAAACTTATTTTCGTTACTTTTACACTTTAAAAACCACTATTATTTTGGTATTTTACATGTTAAAATAAAATTATATTAATCAAAATTATAAATGGCAAAATTAGGAAAATCATTAAGTAAAGCTCAAAAGCACAGTACTGAGGATAAAATGCTGGAATATTATTATAAGGGTACACAGTATTTTCAGGAAAATAAGAACCGTGTTTATACAGTACTTACAATTCTCGTTGTAATAATTGCGGTTATTTTTATATATTTTAGAAATCAAAGCCAAAAGAATGAGACCGCTGCGCTTGAACTTTCTAAAGTCAAACAATATTATGCAATGGACATGTTTCCAGCTGCTATAAATGGTGATTCTCTTGGTATATCCAAAGGTTTACTTTATATTGTGGATAATTACGGCTCAACAGAAAGCGGTCAGACGGCAAAAATTATGCTTGCAAACTGCTATTACAATTTAAGGGAATTTGATAAAGCAGATGTATATTTCAGGGACTATTCCGGGAATAACGATTTATTTAAAGCAGCTTCACTTGTTGGAATAGCTTCTGTTTACGAGATTAAAGGCGACTGGAGCAATGCAGCAAAGTATTATGAAAATGCTTCAAAAGTTTCTAAATCTGTACCTGTGAATGATGAGTATATGTACTATGCCATCAGGTGTTATTTTAACGCTAAAGATGCAGACAATCTTAATAAGTCAATAAAATATTTCAAGACTGAATATCCGAAATCTAAATATCTGAGTATGCTGGCAAGGTATGAATCCGGCGAACAATCTTAGTTTGAGAAAATGAATCTGAAAGAAAAAATTAACGAAGACCTGAAGAATGCCATGAAGGCAAAAGATACTTTCAGAACTGAGACTATAAGAAGTATCCGAGCTGAAATCCTGAAAATGGATAAATCAGGATTAGGCAGGGAAATGAATGAAGAAGAGGAGTTACAGCTTCTTAACAAGCAGGCAAAAATGCGTAAAGAATCTATCGAAATGTTCAAAAATGCGGGCAGAGATGATCTTGTAGATAGAGAGTCAAGGCAGCTTGAAATAATCAATGAGTATCTTCCAAAACAGTTAACAAGAGAAGAAGCTGAAGCTGTTATTGATAAAATTATTGTGAATGCGGGACCAGTAACGTCTAAAGATATAGGGAAAATTATGGGACCTGTAATGAAGGAGTTAAAAGGTAAATTTGATGGTAAAGTTATACAGGAGATAGTAAAAAGCCGTCTTGGGTGAGTGATTGAATGCGCTTGACATAATAATAATTATCCTTGTGCTGCTTCCGGCATTTTTTGGTCTGAAGAAAGGATTAATAAAAAGTATTTTATCTTATGTAAGTATTATAGCCGGAATTATCCTTGCGTTAAAGTTTAATTCCGGTTTTGTTTTAGTGTTAAAACCAATTGTCAAAGACCCAAAACTTGTTCAGGTTGTTATTTTCGCAGGAATTATACTTACGATTTACCTTGTTGCAATTTTCTTAGGGAGTAAAATAGCTAAGATGAATGTACTATCCGAAACTTTCGATAAAGCAGGTGGTTTTATTTTTGGAGGATTGAAAGGACTTCTCTTTGCGAGTATACTTCTAATTATCTTTGATAGTTTCTCTTTTATTCCGATTAATCAAAAATCTTCATCATACACATATTCATATACATTAAAAGCAGCACCCGCAACTTATAATTTAATAAAGGATATCCTTCCTTTTAGTAAAAAAGATTTCTATGATATTATTAAATACGGTGATAAAGATTCCGTAAAAGTCAAAACAAAATAGATGAACATAACGGAAGTTCAAAATAAACTTGAATTCGATAAAATTTGTGATAAACTGAAAAAATACTGTGTATCGCAGTATGGTATTGATAAATTAGATCAGATTGAGTTATACACATCTGCTATCCTGCTAAAAATTGAGTTCAACAAACTCGCCTCATTAAAGAAATTTCTTGAAGCAGGGAAAGATATTGATCTCGAAGGTCTCAGAGATATAAGGGAGGATATTGAGCGCTTAAGGATACCCGGTAATTTTATCCAAACGGAAAAGTATAACTGGATAAAATCTTTCTTGAGAATAAGCCGAATAGTAAAATCTCAGATTAGAGATTTTTCTGATGAAGATGAAAATGACAACATAAAGAAACTTGCTGACGGTCTTTATTCCGACAAGGTGCTTGAACATTCAATTGAATCTACAATTGACGAAAATGGTGAAGTCCGAGACTCAGCCTCAAAAAATTTAAAACGTATCCGAGAAGATCTTATTGATAAAAGAGAAATTCTTAGAAAACTTCTTGGTAAGCTGCTTAAAAGAGTATCGGAGGATGAATACACACAGGATGACTTAATAACTCTTAGAGACGGTCGATCAGTAATACCTGTCAAAGTTGAGAATAAACGTAAAGTACCGGGAATCATACACAGTTCATCAGCAACAGGGTACACGGTATTTATCGAACCTGCCGAGACAATAGATTTAAACAATGAAATAACGGAACTAACCTTTGAAGAAAAACGAGAAGTCGAAAGAATTCTTCGAAGTTTATCAGAATCGATTGCAAGATACTACAACGAGCTTAAAGTAAATATTGAAATACTCGGAGAGATAGATTTCATTAGAGCAAAAGCACTTTTTGCGATTGAATATGTATGTGTTGAGCCCGAGCTTGATAATGACAAATATTCACTCAAAAACTGTTACCATCCGATTTTAATTCAAAAACTTGAAAAGAATAATGTAACCCCTTTCAATCTTGAGCTCAGAGATGATACAAATACGATCGTGATAACAGGACCGAATGCAGGAGGTAAAACAGTTGCATTAAAAACAGTGGGTCTTCTTCAGTTGATGTATCAGTATGGCTTGATGGTAACAGTTGAAGAAGGGTCATGTTTTAGAATGTTTTCCCGGTTTTATGTAGTGATAGGTGATGAACAATCCATAGAAAACAGTCTCAGTTCCTTTAGTTCACATCTGAGAGAACTTAAAGACGTTATCGAAAACTCGGATTCGAATTCACTTGTTCTGATTGATGAAATATGCAGCGGTACCGACCCGAAGTTCGGGAGTGCTTTAGCCGCTTCTATACTTAAATACCTTTCGGATAAAAACTGTTTTACAATTGTCACTACACATATAGGAGACCTTAAAGTATTCGCTCATAATAATGAAAGATTTATAAACGCATCACTCGAATTTAATTTTGAAAAACTTTCACCGTCTTTTAATTTTAAGATTGGTATTCCTGGTCAAAGTTATACCTTTGAGCTCGCTGAGAAATTTAAAATACCTTTAGAAATTTTAGAATTCGCTTCTTCTATGGTTATAGAGGATCAATACAAGATAGAAGATATGCTCAGCGAACTCAATACCTCAAGAATCGAATATGAAAAGCTGATACACGATAATCAACTTAAGAAGAAGGTTATTGATGAAATGACAAAGGAATACAACTCGAAATTATCAGCTATTAAACAGAAAGAAAAAGAGATTTTAAATAATGCACGTGAGGAAGCGTCTAATATTCTTAACAAAGGAAGAGGATTGATAGAAAAAGCGGTTAAAGAAATAAAAGAAAAGGAAAAGGATATAACTGAAATAAAAAAGGAATTCACCGAGAAGTCCAGGGTACTCCTGCCTGAAAAAATTACTACAGAGGATATTTCTACTGTGCAACTTAGAGTTGGAGACGTAGTTATGATTAAAAACACAACAACAAAAGGAGAAATTACTGAGATTGTAAAAAATTTAGCTGTTATAAACGCAAATGGATTAACTCTTAAATCGCCTTTAAGCAAACTGGAATTAATAAACGTTGGAGCAATGAATAAGCACAGCGATTACAAATTAATCCTTAAAGAAGCATTTGAAACAAATCTCGATATAAGGGGGAAATACTCGAATGAGATTACGGATTTACTTGAAAAATTCATTTACGAAGGGCATATTAACTCTGTTGAGAAACTAACAATAGTTCATGGAAAAGGTACAGGAAATCTCAGAAAAGCTGTGCACAATGTTTTAAAGTCAAATAAGTTTGTAAGCAATTTCAGGCTCGGTCACTGGAACGAGGGTGATTCGGGAGTAACAATAGTTGAAATTAAAAAATAGTTATGCCAAAAAGAATTCTTATAGTTGATGATGAAGCTTCTATAGTTGAAAGCTTATCGCTGATACTGCGTCATGCAAATTATTCAGTTGATTTTTGCTACGATGGAGTTACTGCATTAAAGATGTTTGATGAAGGAAACTATGACCTAATTTTGCTCGATATCAAAATGCCGAAAATGGACGGAATGGAAGTTTTGGAAAACATAATGAGTATAAATCGTGATCAGCTTGTTATTATGATATCAGGACACGGGAATATAGAAACTGCCGTCGAAGCAACAAAAAAAGGTGCGTATTATTTTTTAGAGAAACCGCTTCCTGATGTCTCAGAACTATTGATTATCATAAAGAATGCACTTGAACTTAAGCAGAGTAAGGATGAACTATCTAAATACAAAAATGAACTCTTAAGTGCTAATCAAATAATTGGTGTGAGTAAAGATGTTCAGTCCGTCAAATATCTTATTGAAAAATACAAGGACCTGGACCTGAACATACTCATAACAGGTGAAAGCGGAACCGGGAAACTTCTTGTTGCAAATATGCTGCATTTCACATCCAAAAGGGCAAATCAGCCATTCGTTATTATTAATTGTGCTTCACTCAAAGGTGAAAATGTTGATGAGGAATTATTTGGCTTAGTTCGGGACGGAAATCCAAAAATTAAAGGCAAACTTGAGGAAGCCGAAGGCGGGTCGATTTTGTTCGATGAAATATCAAATATTAACACTGAAATACAATCAAAGCTTTTAAAAGTAATTGACGAGTCTAAGTACACAAGGGTAGGGGATTCAAAGGTAAGGAAAACAAATGTTAGATTTCTATTTACGACGAACAAAGACCTTTCTTTCGAAATATCAGAAGGTCGATTCAGGGACGATTTTTATCACAGGATAAACGTTATGAATATTAATATAACTCCATTACGTGAGAGGACGGATGATATCGAAGTACTTACGGATTACTTTATAAATCAGATATGCAAAGCATATAATATCAGTTTGAGAAAATTCTCAACAGGTGCTCTTAAAAAACTCGTTTCATTCAGGTGGACTGGTAATGTTCGTGAGTTAAAAAACTTTATTGAGAGAATAATATTCACCGTAGAAAGTGCAGTTATTGAAGAAGAGGACATTGATATTCCTGAAACGAAGCACACTAAAGAACTGAACGACCTGTTAAACAGAAATCTTTCTTTAAATGAGTTTCAAAATGAATCGGAAAAAATATTTCTATTGAAGGTTCTAAAAGATTATAAGTACAACATTAGTCAGACTGCTGAGGGATTAAAAATACAAAGAAGTCATATGTATAAGTTAATGACAAAATATAATATTCCGACTCCGACAAAAACTAAGTAAAGAGCCTCAAGTCTAAGAGAAGCTCTTTCTCTATCCTATCGATGATGTAATGAAAATCGTTGTGCGAATGCACGAAATCGAGATTATCTTTGTTCACAACAATAACTTTGCCCAATTTATAATTCTTAATCCATTCTTCATAACTGTCATTTAATTCTTCAAGATAATTAACATCAATCGATTTTTCGAATTCCCGTCCTCTAATTTTTATCTGATTAAGCAGAGTGGGTATACTTGCCTGAAGGTACACCAGAACATCAGGAGGTTTTAAGAAAGAGGTCATATCAAAGAACAAATTCGAATATGTTTCATAATCCCTGTCAGACATCTTGCCAAGTTTGTGAAGGTTTTTTGCGAATATTTCAACATCTTCGTATATGCTTCTGTCTTGTATAACTGAACCCGGTTTTTCTGTCAACTCTTTATGAGTATTAAAACGATGTGCAAGAAAATAGATTTGAAGGTTAAACGACCAGCGAGACATATCTGCGTAAAAGTCACTGAGATAAGGATTGTCGGCAACTGACTCATAATATGGCAGCCATTTAAATTTTTCTGCAAGTAATGAAGTCAGAGATGATTTCCCGGAACCGATATTACCTGCAACCGATATAAATATCTTATTATTGGACACTTCGAATAAAAAGGGTCAGTTTTACGTTAACTGACTTGATTAAGAAAGATTACTCTTTTGTTTCTTCTGCCTGTGTTTCTTCTGCTTTTATTTCCGTCGAATGAACAGGTGATTCTTCTATCACAGATTCAAGAATGTTTCTTCTCTTTTCTTTTATCTTTGTTGCAGCTTTACCCGTAAGACCTCTTAAATAGTAGAGTTTCGCTCTGCGGATACCTCCATGCTTTTCGATTACTACTTTTAGTATCTTTGGTGAATTGATTGGAAATATCCTTTCAACACCAACTCCATTGGATATTTTTCTAACCCTGAAAGTCTTGCTTAATCCGCTGCCCTTAATTCCCATGACGATACCCTTGTACTGCTGAACTCTTTCTTTGTCACCTTCAATAACCTTTACGAAAACAGTTATCGTATCGCCAACACGAAAATCGGGTAAATCATTTCTTAATTGTGCTGCTTCGACTAATTTAATTTTGTTCATTTAATTAATTGCTCCTGTAATTATTGTTTATTTAATTTTCTAATTTTTCTGTATTTTGCTATTGCTTTTTTACTGCGCCATTCATTTATCTTACTGTGATTACCTGATAACAAAACCTCTGGTACTTTTAAACCGTCATACTTTTCCGGTCTTGTGTATTGCGGATAGTCAAATCCCGAGTCAGTCTGGAACGTGTCAGTCAATGCTGATTCTCCGTCTCCAAGTGCTCCCGGCAATAATCTCGATATTGAATCGATAAAAACAAGTGCCGCCACATCTCCGCATGAAAGAACATAATCACCAATTGATATTTCTGTTGTAACGTATCTTTTAATAACACGCTCATCGATTCCTTTGTAGTGCCCGCAAATCAGCAATATATTATTCTTAAGGGAATAATTATTTACCAACTTCTGGTTCATTCTTTTTCCTTGAGGTGAAAAATTAACTATCTCTTCATATTCATATTTTTCCATAAGTCTGTTTATACACCTGAATAATGGTTCTGGCTTTAATATCATACCTGCACCTCCTCCATAAGGTAAATCATCTATTTGTTTATATTTTCCTTCGGCATAATCCCTTAAACTATGCAGGTGAACAGATATGAGTCCCTTTTTTCTTACTCTCGAAATCAAACCATTTGTCAAAGAACTTTCAAGTATCTTTGGATTAGCTGTTATAATGTCAAACCGCATTATAATCTATTAATCCTTCAATTAGTGCCACATCGATTCTCTTCTTTATTACGTCAATTTTTTTCACAAACTCTTTAAGAAGCGGTATCATCACTTCATTTCCTTTTGAAGTTTTAACGAATAAAATATCTGAACTTCCAAAATTATCTATACGAATCACCTCCCCAAGTATATTTTCACCTTCATGTACAATACACCCTATTATTTCATAATAATAGTACAATCCCTTCGGCAGTTTCACTTTCTTCTTCTCATCAATACAAATCAGCTTATTTATGTAATTGCTGATTTCATTAATATCGTCGTACCCGTCAAGTTTCAGCTTTATATAATTACTAAAAAGCGAAACATCTTTTATCTTGAATAATTTTTTATCTGTCTTGGAGTTTATAACCAATTTATTTAGGCTTTCATTAAAAATAAAAACATCTTTCAGTTTCAAAAACCTTTCGGGGAAGTCGGTTAACGGTATAACCTTTAACAGACCTTTAACTCCTACAGGCTTCGTAATTTTACCTATGAAAATAAGTTGATTTAAATCGTCCACTTCGTTTATTTTTAAACAAATATCATATCATCATTGTATAATCAATACTGCAAACACGCACAAACAAATTCATATAACCGTTGTAACGGTTGATTACAAATTAAGCTTTTGCTTCTTCTGTCTTTTCTTCAGATTTCTTTGCTTTTGCTTCTTTCTGTCTTATTTTTCTTGCTTTAGCCCTTTGCTGTTTTGCAGGTTTTTCTTCAAAGAAAAGATTCATCTTTTCTTCAATTTTCTCAGGACTAATCTTTGATTTCATAAGACGGAATTTCATCATTACACCTTCTTTTTTAAGCAGGCTTCTTACTGTATCCGTGGGCTTTGCTCCGTTATTTAACCAGTGAATTACCCTGTCTTCTTTAAGAGTAATCTGCATTGGTTCAAGATGCGGATTATAATGTCCTACTGATTCAATAAATTTTCCGTCGCGCGGTGAACGTGAATCCGCAGCTACTATTTTGTAAAGCGGGATGTTCTTCTTTCCCATTCTTTTAAGTCTTAACTTGACCAAGTAAAAATGTCTCCTTTCGAGTACGTTTATATAGTATTTATTTTTAAAATTTAATTTATGTTGAGCTTATTCATCATATCAGGGGGTAATTTCATACCTTTAAGCAAATTCTTCATCTTTCCGCCTGAAAAATTCCTCATCATTTTCTTCATGTCCTCAAATTGTTTTATCAGTCTGTTTACTTCCTGTATTGATGATCCGCTTCCGTTTGCTATTCTTCTTCTTCGCATACCGTTTAGTATTTGAGGATTCTCTCTTTCTTTTAAAGTCATTGATAGAATTATCGCTTCAATTCTGTGAAAGACCTTTTCGTCAATCTCTTTATCCTTTAATGCTTTGCTTGCTCCCGGTATCATCGAAATTAACCCGCCAATTGAACCCATCTTCTTTACCTGCTTTATCTGTGATAAGAAGTCATTAAAATCAAACTTGTTTCTTCTGAGTTTTTCCTCAAGCTTGGCAGATTCCGAAATATCAATCTCCTGATGAGCTTTCTCAACAAAAGAAACTATATCTCCCATACCAAGAATTCGCGAAGCCATTCTGTCGGGATGAAACTGCTCAAGAGCATCAAGTTTTTCGCCTACACTGACAAACTTTATTGGCTTAGTAACAACTGCTCTTATTGATAGTGCAGCACCGCCTTTAGCATCGCCGTCAAGTTTCGTAAGTACAATACCGGTGTAATCTAGCTTGTCATGGAAAGCCTTAGCAGTGTTAACCGCATCCTGACCGGTCATCGAGTCAACCACAAATAGTATTTCATCAGGAACCATTGCCCTTTTAATGTTAGCAACTTCATTCATCATTTGTTCGTCGATAGCAAGCCTTCCTGCAGTGTCAATAATCATAGTATCTCGAGCATTCTTGCGTGCAAAATCTTCTGCCTGCTTTGTAATCTTAACAACATCTTTTTCATCATCGAGTGAAAAAACAGGAACATCAATTTCTTTCCCTAGAATTTTTAACTGTTCAATTGCAGCAGGCCTGTATATATCGCATGCCGCAAGAAGGGGATTACGCCCTTTTGATTTTAAAAATCTTGCAAGTTTTGCTGCTAAAGTTGTTTTACCGGAACCCTGAAGTCCTGCAAGCATAATAATTGAAGGGATTTTATTCGAATGAACTATATCGCTTTTCCCGCTGCCCATTAGTTCAATTAACTCATCATTTATTATCTTGACGATTAACTGTCCCGGAGTTATACTATTTATTACGTTCTGTCCTAAAGATTTTTCTTTAACGTTTTTTATAAAGTTCGTTACTACTTTATAATTTACGTCGGCATCAAAAAGTACTCGTCGAACCTCACGCAAAGACTCATCGATATTTTTTTCTGTAATCTTTCCCTGACCTCGGATTTTCTTAAGAACCGAATCGAATTTATTTGTTAAATCCTCAAACATTAAGCTTTTTTATACAAACCTTTAATTTAACGAAATTTATATCATTTTTCAATGAATTTATGCTCTATGTCTGCTGAAAATCAAGAATCCTCGTTTTAAATCCGTCACCCATAACATCATGCACATCAACAAGAACCATAAATGCTTTTGGGTCTTCCTCTTTTACCAATCTACGTAAACTGCTGATTTGTCTCCTGTTTACAACAACAAATAATACGTTTTGCCTTCTGCCGCTGTATCCTCCTTCACTCAGAAATATTGTAATTCCTCTGTCGAGCTCGGTTATGATTCTTTCTTTAATCTCATTTTCCTGATTAGTAATTATGTATGCACCCTTTGTGTATGGTATTCCCTCTGCAGTTATATCCACTATTTGTGTTGTAATGTACAGATTCAGATAACCCCAGATTATCAAATTAAGGTCTGTAAAAACAATACCTATTGAGAATATAATCAAGGTTTCTATAATCCAGTATCCGGTACCTATTGATAGTCCGAAATATTTCTTCAAGATTGCAACGGGTATATCCGTTCCTCCGGTAGAACCCCTGAATTTGAATATTATACCTAAACTAAATCCGAGCAATACTGACCCTGCAAGCGATGCGAGTAGTATGCTGTCTGTAAAAGCCCAGTACTGCGTATTTATATAATCTCGCATAATTGGGAAATTCTTATATAACATTTCAGGATTTAAAAGGTCAGTAAAAACCGAACCTAAAAGCATACCCAGAAAAGATTTTAACCCAAATTGCCTTCCAAGGAAGACCCAACCTAAAACAAAAAGGGGAATGTTCAGTATGAGCATTGATGTACCCGCGGGTATTCCAAGAAAGTTATATATAATCTGTGCAATACCTCCGACTCCACCGGGCGACACTTTAAATGGTATCAGAAACCAGGAGTACGATATTCCAAAAATAATCGCTCCAAAGACAATGCCAACGTAGTCTCTGATATTTGCTATTAATTTTCTTTTAGGACTTTTCATAAAATTATATTTAAAATTATTCGATTGTTGAACCGGTTGTATGAAGTAATGCAATTTACGTATTCTGTTGTTCTCATTAAAGGTAAATTAAAAAAGGCAGATATTTTATTATCTGCCTTAAATAATTAAAGAACTGATTGTCTATTTAATCAGTGAGCCGACCCTGTTCCATCTGATGGAACCTAATAAATCAAAGAAATTTGCGAAAGAAATATTCGCATCCCACGACCAGTAAATAATAAATGCTTCGCCTACAACATTTTCCATCGGCATAAATCCCCAGAATCTGCTGTCGAGTGAGTTGTTTCTGTTATCTCCCATCATCCATAAATAATCCCTCTTCACTTCATACATCCCTTCGTTAAACCGCATATCGTCAGCGGTCAGCGAGCCATCCTGATTTAGTATTACATTACTGTATCCTTCTTTCATAATAAACATCTTGTACCATTCAAAATTAGTACTGTCAATCTTTATCTTATCGCCTGCTTTCGGGACTCGAATCGGTCCGTAGTTGTCCTCGTTCCATCCCGAGTTTTTAGGAAATATTCTGTTATTCGCAAGGTTTGGGGGCTGCAGAGGTGCTATAAATTTCGATTGCGGTGGATTCGGAAATATTTGCCCGTTTCTGTATAGTACTTTATTTACAATCTTTATTTCATCACCCGGTATACCTACACACCTTTTAATATAATTCAGCACTTCGTGCGATTGCAGTTCATCTCTTTCTCCCGGAAAATCAAATACCACAACATCCCCTGGTTTCGGGTCTTTAAATCCTGGAAGTTTAACGTAGGGGATACGAATATCCGTAAAAGGTATATTTCGCGGTGTAGTCGCTCCGTAAGTAAATTTTGTTACGAGTAAAAAATCTCCGACAAGAAGAGTGTTTTCCATCGAACCCGTGGGTATTCTGTATGCTTCAAACAGGAATACTTTTATCAGAAATGCTACAACTGCCGCCCATACAAGTGCGTCAAAATATTCTTTTGGTTTTGATTTCTTCTTCTTATTATTTAATATTTCTTTTGGTACTTTTGAAGGAACGTTTTCTTTTAATGCCATTCTTATTTATTTATATTTTATTTTTCAATTGAAAGTACTGCTAAAAAAGCCTCCTGTGGTATTTCCACAGAACCTACTTGTTTCATACGCTTTTTTCCTTCTTTTTGTTTCTCAAGAAGTTTCCGTTTTCTGGAAATATCTCCGCCGTAACATTTCGCAATAACGTTTTTTCTAAGTGCACTTATCGATTCTCTTGCTATTACTTTCGTTCCGATTGCAGCTTGTATGGCTACTTCGAACATGTGTCTTGGAATCAGCTTTCTTAGTTTCTCGCACAGCTTTCTGCCCCAATAATATGCATTTTCTCTATGAATTATAGTAGATAATGCGTCAACTGATTCCCCGTTCAGAAGAATATCCAGTTTTACGAGGTCACCGCTTCTGTAATCTATTAATTCGTAATCGAATGAGGCATAACCTTTTGTTAATGATTTTAGCCTGTCGTAAAAATCAAAAATTATTTCTGCAAGCGGAAATTCAAAATGAAGGTCAACGCGTTTTGCGTCTATGTAATGCTGATTTTTAAAAACTCCTCTTCTTTCATTAGCAAGCTTCATTATATTTCCTATAAATTCAACAGGCACTATAATTTGCGCGGATATATATGGTTCCTTAACGTAGTCTATAACAGTTGCATCGGGCATAAATGATGGATTATCGACAAGTATCATTTCTCCGTTTGATTTGAACACCTGATATTCTACGTTTGGGACTGTAGTAATGATGTTTAAATCGTATTCTCTTTCAAGCCTTTCCTGCACTATTTCAAGATGCAATAAACCAAGAAACCCGCATCTGAAACCAAACCCGAGTGCTACTGATGTTTCCGGTTCGTAAGAAAGTGCAGCGTCATTTAATTTAAGTTTTGAAAGTGCATCCCTTAGATTTTCGAAATCATTCGAAGCAACAGGATAAATTCCGCTGAAAACCATCGGTTTCACTTCCTTGAAACCTGGAATCGGTTCATTTGCTCTGTTGTTAACATCTATTATAGTATCACCGACTCTGGAATCATTTACGTCTTTTATATTTGCAATCAAATATCCTACATCCCCGGCTTTCAAAACACCTGTTCTTTTTCTTTCCATCTTAAGTATTCCCACCTCTTCCGCTTCAAATTGCTTTCCTGAAGCAAAAAATTCAATCTTATCGCCTTCTTTCAGGTCGCCCTCAAAAACTCTTAAATATACAATTACCCCCCTGTAAGTATCGAATATTGAATCGAATATTAAAGCTCTTAACGGCTTATCATGTATAATTTTTGCCGGTGGTATTCTTGCAACTATTTGCTCAAGTACTTCCTCCGTACCTGTACCGACTTTTGCACTAACGGAAAGTATATCCTCTCGTTTACCGCCGATAAGCTCAATAATCTGATCTTTCGTCTCTTCAATCATTGCGCTCTGAAGGTCAATTTTGTTTATAACCGGTATAATCTCCAATCCGTTATCTATTGCAAGATATAAGTTGCTTATTGTCTGGGCTTCAATACCCTGAGTACAATCTACTATCAGCAAAGCTCCTTCGCAGGCTGCGAGTGAACGAGATACTTCATAAGAAAAATCTACGTGCCCTGGTGTGTCAATAAGGTTTAATACATAATCTTCTCCGTCTTTTGCTTTATAGTTCATCTGAATAGCATGGAGCTTTATCGTTATTCCGCGTTCCTGCTCAAGGTCCATATCATCAAGCACCTGTCTTGTCATGTTTCTACTCGCAACCGTACCTGTTTGTTCAAGCAATCTGTCGGCTAAAGTTGATTTTCCGTGGTCAATATGCGCAATTATGCAAAAATTTCTTATGTTTGATTTCAGCACTTTTTTATTCGTATCGGGATGAATTATTAAAAAAGTGGGCTAAAAAACATTTACCCACTTCTAAACTGTAAGATATAAAAAACTCTTCTCGTCTCTTATTCAGCTTTTGTTTTTCTTGTTATTCTTATATCCTGTATCTCTTTCCTTATATCTGCAGCCATCTTTCTGAGATTGTTAAGCTCTTTTCTCAATCTTGTACCCGCTGCATTTTGATTCTTTTCATAGAATTTCTCGATGTCGACTTTCATTCCGTCGAGTGTTTCCTGTAATTTTGTAAATTTCTCCATTACATCTCCTTAGTTTAAGTTTAAAATAATATAATAAAATTATGAGTTAAAAATAATTCAATTTAATGTTAATGCATTCGGATAGGGTATCGAGAAAATTATGATATATCCCCAGGCAGTGAATGCTAAGCCAAGTATTACTATAGCGCTAACCAGCGTAATTTTAAGCCATGGCTCCATTTTATAGTCCCTGAAGATTCCCCAAAGTCCGTTTAAACCGTGGTACATACCGAGAGTCAGGAAAACCAGGTCTATAATCCTGTACCACGAAAACTGCATTCTGTTTAGTACTGCCTGATAAGTATGTCCCGAATCAAGGTTGTAATGCATAAGTATATAGTGGCCGATTGCGAAAACAACCAGCGCAATACCCGTTATTCTCTGCAGCATCCAGCTTTTTGAACCCGAACTTTTTGATGATTGATATTTAAACATATAATGTTAAAATTAAATTTTATTTCAAAAATAAGTGTGAAAGCATTATGTAACCCATTCCAAGGAAGAGCAAAATGCCGGCTATCCACGAGACTTTATATAGCGTTTTGTGGTACTTTGCACCGTCAGCAAGGTCAACGAGAACTATTCTAACACCGTTTAGTGAATGAAATAATACGAAGATAAAGAGAACCCATTCTAAAACGAGAAATGGACCTGAAGAAAAAGTACTCATTTTTGTCTCAAACGCTTCTTTGCCCTCTGTCAGCGTACTCAATGAATACACATGCAGAAAAAGGTATGCTATTAATGCAATTCCCGAAATTCTATGGTATATCCATGCCCAACTTCCGCTGTCTTTCTTGTAAGATAGATTTTCCTTAATCCATTCTTTCTGTTCGAATGTTTTAATGTCTTTGTATTCGTCTGCCATTGTTTGTTTGAGTTTAGAATTGTAAGAAATTAAATATTTAATTCAAATATTACAATTAATTAATTACTTAAATTTTACATTTTTTAAATGCTTAATAAACACTAATTTTGATAAAATAATCTTATTATGTTTAAAACTCCTGAATTTATTAAAAACTTAAAGCCCTACATCCCGGGTAAGTCAATAGAAGAGCTCCAGCGTGAGTTTGGACTTAAGGAAATTCATAAGATAGCATCAAACGAGAATCCGCTCGGTCCTTCTCCAAAAGCAGTTGAGGCTAAGAAGAAGCTTGTGGAAGAAATTCACAGATACCCGGATGTCGGCTCTGTTCAGCTTAGAGAAAAGCTGTCTTCAAAATTTAATATTCCTTTCCGGAATATAGCCGTAGGCAGCGGCTCCGAAAGCATAATGGCAAACATTCTGCGCTGCTTCCTATGTGATGGAGATGAAATTATAACCTCCGAAGCCACATTCATCGGTTTTCAGGTACTCGCTATGGGACGCAGCAATGTAACTCATTATATCCCGATGTCAAGAGAGTCATATAAATTTGATTTAAACGGTATTCTCGAAAGAATAAACAACAATACAAAAATTATATACCTTTGCAATCCCAATAATCCAACTGGAACAATAATCACAAAAGATGAATTCGACGCTTTTTATTCAAAAGTACCTAAAGATGTTTTGATTCTTTTCGACGAAGCTTATTTTGAATACGCTATGAATTTTCCTGCTTACCCGAATTCATTGAATTATAAGTATGACAACGTAATAACACTTCGAACATTCTCCAAAATTTATGGAATTGCGGGTTTACGCGTAGGCTACGGATTTGCTCACGAGTTCATCGTCGAAACACTAATGAAAACAAAGCTTCCCTTCGAGCCGAACACTCTCGCTCAGGCAGCAGCAACGGGCGCTCTCGACGATGATAACTTTATAGAGAAATCTTTAAAACTTAACGAAGAAGGTTACAAATATTTTCTCTCTGAATTAAGTCCTTTCGAAGAAAAAGGAAAAATTAAAATCATCCCATCATACGCAAATTTTGTAATGCTTGATTTATTTTCTGCAGAGCGTGTTAACGAAGTTAACCAAAATCTTCTCAGACGGGGAGTAATCATCCGTCCGCTTACAGCTTTTGGTCTTCCAAACTGCATAAGAATTACAATGGGACTCATGAAAGAAAACACCGCATTCATTAAAGAATTCAGCAAAATTGTCTGATGCGTTTCACTAAAGATACAAATATGGAAGAACTCATTCGAGTCCTGCCAGCCGCTTCAAGCTATTTTGCAAAGTATAAAATCAGAGTAATGCAAGCTGGTTCTGTCAGGTGGGGTTCAATAGAGCAAATCGCTAAAATGAAAAATTACACCGACGAAGACATCGCTAAATTCGTATTAGAACTCAACGAAAAATATGAATCAATAAAACGCAAATGATTGAAACAATACTTTTTGCATTAATGATAATGACACTCCGCATTATAGACGTTTCCCTCGGAACTATACGAATGATTATAACAGTGCAGGGTAAAAAATACATCGCAGGAACAATCGGTTTCTTCGAAGTAACCATCTGGGTTGTCGCAATAAGCAGCGTAATGTCACAGCTTGATAACTGGATTAACGTCGTCGCATACTCATCAGGTTTCGCACTTGGCACTGTACTCGGAATCACGCTCGAACAAAAGCTCGGCTCAGGCTTCGTCTGGCTCAATATCATCTCAATGAACTACGTCGATGATATCACCAATGCTCTCCGTGAAAATAAATTCGGTGTAACGCTAATTCCCGGTGAAGGAGCCAGCGGGGGAGTCACAGTTCTCCTTGTTTTGATACCACGCAAAAGACAAAAAGAAGTAATGCACCTTATAGAAAGCATAGACCCCAAAGCATTCGTTACGATGCAATCCTCCATACCGCATCGCGGCGGATACCTTCACCTCAGAAAATAAATTAGATTTTTATCGTTCCTGGGTGCCCGCCCCCTCACTCAGTATTTCTGGGCACTTGGGAACGTTTAATACCATTCTCTTTTTTCCGTGTGCCCAAAAATCTATCCTTTGGAAATTATCCTCGAAAAATTACCAAAACCTTTATCATCGCAAACCAAACCGAAATACAGCGTAAAAGAATCGTATGCATCCATTATTCTTAAGATGGTCTCATACAAATTTATCACTGCATAATCATTTTTCCCTTTGTTTTCCAATGTGCCTTTAACGCCGGTAAACCAGAAAGGCACAATACCTGAATAAACGGCATCTTTCATGAAAATCACTCCTGCAATCATAGCTTTATCTCTGAGGTTATTTGAGTAAACACCTGACATCTCATCTTTATTCAACTTAAACCTTAACATGTTACCGTTGATAGTCACTGTTTCAGACGGCTCCCTGAAGGTTAATGCATCGGGAATAATCGCCGCCGCACCATGTATATCAGTACCATTTACTTTTATGTAGTTTGCCTTTTGAATAGCGTTGCATGCCGATCCTTTTTCACTTTTAAAAGTGCTCCAGAGCGATTTCAATTCGGGAACGCTATTTATACTCTTTGCCAGTTTAGTACTCATCGCAAATTTCTCACGTCTTGCGATTTCATTTGGAGACGGTTTGGTCCTTCTTATTCCTTTAGTTTTTAAAAATGTTTTTCCGTTCTTTTTGAAACATACAAAGTTACCCAGTTTACCGGAAAAGCTGCCTTCTATAAATCCTGTTATTCTTGCCATAATATTATTGTGTTTAAAAGTTCTAAAAAATTAATTAAATTAAATTGACTCGCAAAACAAACTTAAGTTTGCAAAAAGGGGTATTGCCCCCTTTAAAAGGGGCAATACTCTCTTGTTTAAGCTCATCGACTTTAAAATCAAAATATGCATCTTTTGTTTTCATCGTCTCTGAACTTAAGATATAAATGTGTTAGAAAAATGAACGGGTTTCCCATTCGCATCCAGCGTCACAAATATCAGGAATGTCTTATGCGTATCGTATGCCTCGTAAATTGACTGATGCGTCGAATCGATTGAAATACTGAAGCTGAGCGGATTTGCCAGGTTCAGCACCACGTTTGCAGAAGAAAAATTCATGAATCTGTGTGCAGTCTGTGTACCGTTTATCGGGTCCTGTAAATGCATAACACAACCAAGCTGTATGAATTTCTCTATATCAGGATCAATTCCCTCGCCTGAACCAATCGGATCTATCGCTACTGAAATTGCGCTGCTGTCTATTGTTACGCTGGTCGTTACTGCTTTGAATCCGAAATCAGGCGCCAGAAATGTTATATCCTGCACGTCAGTCGCTGTGATTGACATGTACGATGTCTTCGCAATCTTAGCTATTGTCGGAATCCTTTTTGTAACACCCTCGGGAATAAATGCATCCCAGAAAGGTCTTAGTTTTATCAATCCGTAAACCGACTTTGAAAACTTCATACACAATCTGAATCTGTTTCTTCTTTCAATCGTTTCTGCTGAAGGTTCATTCAGCGTTCTTCTCGGTAGTCTCGCAACGTAAGCTTCGCCGAAAAGCATTTTAAACACCTGAGGACCTAAGGCTCCCCTCAGCGTACCTAAGTGTTGATCATTTAATTTTGCCATTGTATAGCTCCTTTCTGTTTAGATTATAGTTAATATGTTCTTTGTTTTTATTAAAAATATATGTTTCCATTTTTTATCTTTGCTTTAATTTATAATAGATTGTTAATTATTCGAAAAACGGGCAAACGGGCGGGCTCTTTCCGGTATATCTCGGATTACCAAGCCACTTTTTATATTCAGTGAAGGATAAAGACCTGCAAAATGCGTTTTTTAACCTGTTTCTATATGAGAGGTATATGAGGGCTATATGAAAGCTATATGAGCCCCATATAAAGTCCATATAAAGTCTATATGAATTTAATATGATTTTTATCCAACCCTTTTTTCTATCATTTTCGATTTTTGCTTTCATTATTTTCAATTTTAATTTGCAGTACACATTTATTTATTTGCACTATACAAAATTACATTGCATTAATCGGTAATACCATTGGCTATCATGGAAATCATGATTGACAATGATTGACAATGATTTTAAGGAATAGGTAAAAAAGCCTGAAGGCTTATAGACAGAGGGATGAGAGGTACAGCAGTGTTACTTCTTCTTAACGCTTGAAGTCTTCTTTTTGGTTAATTCATTTCTTTTAGATTTAATATCATCAATAACTCTATCAACTTTATGTGAATTCTTTGGTTTATTTTCTGTGTTTAGTTTATAGTTTGACTCGGCACTACCCGCTTCTTTAGCGGAAAAGATACCGCCTTTATTCTTATAGAACGACTGTTCGATGAAATCTCTTCTTAATTCAAAATCACTGTTGTTAATAAAACCTTCCTGAAACAATCTTTCCAAGAGATAAGGAATAAGTATATTATCGCTTTGCCAGTGAAGGCGGATAGGACCTTTATTAGTTTCAGTGGATTTTGTTTCCGCAAATGATTGTTTGGAAAGTGCTTCATTTTCCATCTTTTGCTTTTCCTTGTAGAACTCTATTTCATAGATAAGATGCGAAAAAAAGGATTTGTTAGCAGTTTTATCAGGAATTAGGTCTCTATTCTGCATTGCTTCTTTTTTTACTCTCAGCAAATATAATATAGCTTCATTTGTATTTTTAAATTTTTTGGCATGCTCTTTTATACCTTTAAGGTCAAACCCGCATAAAGATTTGTCTTTTTTAAATAAATCCGGCTCATCATTATCAGTTTTTGTATCTACAATATTTTTCTCAAAAATTCTTTCTGGATATCGTCTGAAAGTTATATACATTTTTTTTAATTCACTGTACAACTCATCGCTATTAAGAATGAGATTTATATCATCTTTTGTTTTCCTTTGTGGTATATATTCTTCAAAATAATAATCTCTAATATTTTCTAATATCATACTGATATAGCTTAATTTATCTACCGTTAAAGTATCTATATGCTCGAATATTTTTTCCTTATTAAAATTAAAAACCGGATAGTCTTTTATAATTTTGCTGTGGTCTTCTTCAAATGATTCGTCAAGCTTTTTTATTTCTGTTCTTACAAATGGGAGAAGATTTCGATCTATTTGTCTTAATAAATTGATATACTTTGACCTTGAAATGTGCGTCTGGTATTTATCTGTACTTGCGTAATAAGGAATCGGATAATATTTCTCGCCAGCGTTCTTACCTACCAAATAATTTTGTAGTTTTCTGTCTGAAAAATTATAACATATTTCCACAAATTCGAAATAAAGTTCTTTTAAATAATCTAATTTAAGTTTTGCTGTTGATAATGATTTAAGATGATTCTCAATTTCATCTATCTCAAATAATACGGGTATATCAGGATTGTTAAACATATAGCAATAATTTAGTTTACTTTATTAAATCAATGTTTCACAGGATTAACCTTTCAAATGCAAAGAAAGCATTGATATAATGAAGTAACTTATCAAAAAGAAGCAAATATTTCAACGTATTTTTTTAAGATACTAGGAAGATTTTAATGTATTAGAATTGAAGTGCGAAAATAATTATTAATCTGCATTCAATTAATAGTTCATGCAAGTGATGAAAGGGGTATTCAAATCCCTACTATTCTTTTTTTAATTGACTTTTAAATTCAACATAGTTAAATTTATACACCTTGTTTGTGTTATTTTTTAATTATCGATTGAGTAAAAGAAATAAAAATTACTTTGGGGAATCAAGTTATTATAAACTTAAGATTAAGCAACCGATAAATTAATACTCCAGTGCAACATACTATATCTTTAATTTTGGAATATCTGCAGAATCTGTCCCAAAACTTCAGATTATGTGCGATATATTCGGCATAAGTTCTTTTAATATGTTATAACTCGAAGGTGATTTTAAATTGCAGGAAGGAATTAGAAAATCTAATATTAGATGGTCCACAAAAGTGATGATTCAGAGCTGAGCGTGCAAAAACCCTCGTCCGCTCTGTGTACGGCCTCAATCACCAGATCTAAAGTCCTAACCGGCAAAAATTATTAATTAACTATTTAACTAACAATCCCTCGGATCACTCCGGGGGATATAAAATTATTAATATGAGTTTATTATATGAATATATAAACAAAAAATTAAGTCCAGTTGACTTAGAAACTGAATTAAAAAATCTTATTGTCAAGTATAATAAAGAGAAAAATTCGTATTTATATATTTATGCAGCTGCTATTAACAAAAATATCCCAGATGTTTCGATAAATATGGATGATTACTTTATTATTAATGATATGCTTAGGGATGTTAAGTCAAATACATTAGATTTTTATATTGAAACACCAGGTGGAAGTGGTGAAACTGTTGAAGAAATTGCAGATTGCTTGCATAATAAATTCGATAATATTTCATTTGTAATAAGCGGTGAAGCAAAAAGCGCAGGTACAATATTAGTTTTATCAGGAAATGAAATTTATATGACAGAAACCGGAAGTTTAGGACCAGTTGATGCGCAAATAAGAATAGGGAGAGGTGTTATCTCCGCTTATGATTATAAGAAGTGGGTTGAGGAAAAAATTTCAGAGGCAAATAAATTTGGTAAATTGAATCCATTTGATGCTGTAATGATCGCACAAATTAGTCCAGGGGAAATAAAAGGTGTTTATAATGCTTTAGATTTTGCAAAGGATTTAATTAAAGAGTGGCTGCCTAAATATAAATTTAAAAATTGGAATATAACTGAAACTCAAAAACAACCTGTTAATGAAGACACAAAAGTTAAAAGGGCAGAAGTTATTGCAGATGAACTTGTTAAACATGATAAATATAGAAGTCATGGAAGGTCATTAAAAAGATCTGAATTAGAAGAATATCTCAAAATACATAGAATAGAAGATAATCCAGTATTATGTGATATTGTAAATAGAATACATACAATATTAAGATTATTATTCCAAAGTACTTCAACGTATAAAGTTTTTGCTTCCGCAGATGAGAAAATATTTAGGAATGCTGTTCCGCAATCTCAAACTTTACCAATTATTCCCCCAAAAGTACCTGATATTGTAGAAGTTGAAGTTAAATGTCCTCAGTGCGGAAATAGATATGAGGTATATGGAAAATTTAAAAATGACAAAAAAATCGACGATAATATGAAAAAAACGAAAAAATTATCAATAACTGAAAATACACGGATCAAATGTGTTTGTGGTTTTGTCATTGATTTAATGGGTCTAAAAAATGATATTGAGAACAAAATAAACAAGAAATTTGTTTAATTATTAAAATATATCTTATGGACAACTTAAATAATTCAAACAATAAGGAAATAGATGTTTCTAAAGTTAATCAAGAGTTAATAGTTGCATTAAATTTTTTGGAGTTAACTAAAAATGGTGAATATACAAATTTTGATAATGATATAAATGAATATTCGAGATTAAATACAGAAACATTTGAACTTGAGGAATATTATTTTACTAGTTTTTCTTAGAATTAACTTTTTACATTAATATTATCTGGCTACTACACATCAGTTTAGTAGCCATTTTCTTTTATTCACATTTTCCACTTCTTTATAAATTCTATTTTCTTAATTTGTGATTAATTATAAATTTATATTTATTATTAATGGAAATTATTAAGCACCCGATAAAACCGAAGAAGGAAATTACTTGGCATTACAAATCCCATCCATATTTTACAAAGCAAGCATCAAATGTGGTTTCAGAGTATATTAAGCATTATTCGAATGAAGGAGACACGATTTTAGATCCTTATGGTGGTACGGGTGTAACAGCGATAGAAGCATTAACTTTAAGAAGAAAAGTAATTATACTGGATATAAACCCATTGGCGTGTTTTATAACATTACAGAATTGCCTTACAGTTGATTTAAATGAGTTGTACAAACAATTTAGAATATTAGAAGAGAATTGTAAGTCAACAATTGATAATTATTATAAAATACCTGATAACAAAGTAGATAAAATAAAAGTTGAATATTGGTATCCCAAGAATGTTAAAATGCCTTTAGATGCTGATTTTAAGTTTGTTGAAGAATTATTTACCAAAAGACAATTATTATCATTTTCCTTAATACTTCACAATATTAAGAGAATTAAGAACAAAAGTATAAAAGATGCATTTTTATTCGTCTTTTCTGCAAGTCTTGCTAAAGCAAATAGGACATATATGCCAAGTGAAAAAGATGGAAAGCAAGTCGGAGGAGGCGGTTCAAGTATTTTTGGAACTTATAGATATTGGAAACCAAAAAAATTACGAGAGATTCATGTTTGGGATAACTTTGTACAACGTTTTAAATTTTATTCTGCTGGAAAAGAAATATGGAATAATGTAGTAAAAGATTTTAACGTTAAATCAAATTTAATTGTAATAAATGATACAGTTCTTAATTTAGATAAACACATAAAACCTGTCACAATAGATTATATCTACACAGATCCGCCTTATGGTGGTAACATTGCTTATCTTGATTTATCCACTATGTGGAATGCATGGCTCGGTTTTAAAATATCAAAAGAAACACGAGAAGAAGAAATAATTGAGGGCGGCGATTTAGATAAATCACAGGAGAACTATGAAGAATTATTCTCAAAATCATTTGAGGTTATGGGCAAAGTTTTGAAAAAAGATGGTTGGATGAGTCTTGTGTTTGCACACAAGAAACTTGAATTCTGGAACACAATAATTGATAGTTCAGAATCAAACGGTATGGAGTTTTTTGGAAGTACATTTCAACCAACAAATAACAGCTCTATTCATTATAAAAAGAACCCTTCAAATGTACTTTGCTCTCAAAGGATTGCAAACTTCAAAAAAACTTTTAAATATTCTAAAATTGAAAGAACAGATGATGTTAAAAATTATATTCTAAACGAAATTGAAAGAAGCTGCCTTGAAACAAGAGGAGCATCTATTGATCGGATCTATCAGCGAGTACTCGATAAACTCCTTGATAACAAAATGATTTATGAGGCTAAGCGAAAAGGATATTTAAAACTCGATACTTTCCTCGAGGATACAAACCTCTTCGTTTTTGAATCGAATACAGGTCTTTATTACGTCAAGGATGCAAACCAATCAAAAGATTACGAGAAAGAATACTTCAAACATAAAGACGAGATAAAATTATATTTGCAGAGTATGCTTAAGTCAAAGAAGTCTATGACAATCGATCAAATACATAAAGAACTGTTTGAATTGTACAGCGATAACAAAAAATTCCCTATTGCCGAAAAAGATGTAGCTGAAATATTGAAAGAAGTTGCTCACAACCATAAAAAGACCGGTAAATGGGTTTTAAATGATGTCGAACAAATTGGTTTTAGTTTTGATGAAGTTGTAAAAAGTAAACTTGTACGAATAGATTCAGAAGGATTAACGCATTCTGAAGTAATATATAGACTCCATATTATTGGTAAATATCTTGGATTCTCTAGTTTCATTGGCAAGAAAGAACAAGCTACTGACGGTTTTAAAAATATTAAATTCTCTGACATATCTATTCCTAATTTGCTATTAAAAGAATTTGATAGAATGAATAAAGCTGAAGTGAATAAAATAATGCAAATAGATTTAGTTTGGCTTGATAAATTTAATAACCCCAGATACGCTTTTGAAGTTGAAGAATCAACCTCTATTACTTCCGCATTCGACAGATTTACAAACTTTTTAAAAGCAGATCATTCAATAAGCAAGAATTTATTCATAGTTCTACCGAGAAAAAGAGAGAATAAATTTAATGGTATTTTAAAAACAAGTCAATATATTGGTCATCCGATTTATCTTGAACAGAAAATGAAATATATCTACAAAGAGGACTTAAAAAAGTTTTACGATGACCACATTGAGAAAACCTTTGATGAAGTAGATTTGAAGCAAATCTTTACAGACATCGAAATCAACAATTAAAATAGGTACAATATTAATTTAAAAACTATTTGCATTATCATGTTCAAAGAATATTCGAAAAAAGTTGAATGCAATTTCAAATGGTATTTCTTCGATGTGAAAAAATCTCAAAAAGGTGATGTATATTTAAAAATTACACTTGATGAAGCAAAATACGGAGAAGAAAAACGAAATACTGTTTTGATTTTTCAAGACCATTTCAAAGAAGTTTTTCCTGCTCTTGTGGAGGCAATGAAATACGCTGTTCATAATAGCAAAAAGGAGTAAGTTCTTTACAGTTACTTAAGAGAAGTGATCCTTGATAATATCCCCGACTGATCCCCGCTCAAGAGCATTACGGGGAAGCGGGGATGACAAGGTATTATAAAAACGGTAAACAGTTTAAATTAAAATATATTAAATAGTAATTAAACATTTTAAAATAATAAACACAATACTATGAACATTACAGATTTCCAAAAGAAGATCATCGCTAAAATCTTAGACAGCAAAGTTTACGATATTCTTTCCTTCATGGTTGAATATTTTGATATGCCTAAAATCAATTCCCGCGCTGACTTCGAGTCCGTCATCTACAACATCAGAACTAAAGGCATTAACGAAAATATCCGAGTTAACGAATTAAGTTCTTCCTGTAAAAAAGTTGTAGAGTTCTTTGTCATTTGTAAATATCTCGAAAAGAAGAATCTAATCTTTGTGAAACCAAGCGAACATTTTATCTTGTTTCACTTTGTTTCAGACTTCATTGACTCGAAATCAAAAGATGAAGTCAGAGAACTAAACAACTTACTCTATAAATATCCAAGAGAAGAATACTACGCCTCACCCGAACTAAAAAGTTTTGTTGAAAACGGTTACAAGACAAACGAAGAAATCTTAAACCTTAAACTCCTGGAAGAAGCAAAAGGAAAATCTAATATATTGTTTTACGTTTCTATTATTCTGATTGTTGTTTCCTTTGCTGTTTTAATAATAACGAAATATTCGTAAAATAATAAAAAGATTTAACCCATCGTTCCCAATCACGAAGTGTTCGCTCTTAATCGTCACCTTGGAACGCTTTTCACAATTAATCCTAAAAAAGCAGTTTCGGTATGCGAAAAAACTCTTTAGTACAATCATTAAAACAAACCGCCGATTATTTCAAGAATTGCTTCATCATTAAATACAAGAATGACTCTGTTGTTTACGTCGCGGCTGGTTTGTTCTTAATGGTAATTCGAAGCCCCAATTACAAGCATGGATAAAAGGAAGGGAAAAACTAGTGTGTGCAAAAGAACACTGATTGCACAGATTAATCGGATTAACACAGATTTTAAAGAAGTGTATTATGATTAAAAGTTACTTGGAAGAGCAGTGAATAAGTGAGATGGTGAGAAAGTTAGTATTAAACAGCTGATGGCTGGTTGTAAGAGCAGTGAGAAAGTGAGTATTAAACAGCTGATGGCTCATGGCTGATGGTAAGAGCAGTGAGAAAGTGAGGTGGTGAGAAAGGTGCGTCACGAAGCGTTTAAGTGCAAGTCAGTGAAAGTCTGACATAACTAATTTGTCGTTCAGTTATAAGTGACAAAGACAATATGTTTAGTGATGAACATGTTTTTTTCGCCTGAAAACTGACCACTTTTTCGCCTGAAAACTGACCACCCAA
>CAZVCC010000021.1:0-50776 GCA_964626015.1 uncultured Ignavibacteriaceae bacterium | reverse complement strand
CGCTCTTGCTCTGCTCTAATTCTAAAAAATCTCTATCCGTGTCCATCCGCCAAATCAGCGAAAATCCGCGTTCCATTCTCATCAGTGAAAATCCGCGTTCCATTCTCATCAGTGAAAATCCGCGTTCCATTCTCATCAGTGAAAATCATCTTCTATCAGCTCTTATCAGTGTGCGCTCTTATCCATTCTCATCAGTGTGCATTCTTGCTCTTTTTTTAAAATAAACTATCAACTAACAACTAACAACTAACAACTATCTACTATCAACTATCTTGATTCTTTCCTCTGCCATTATTATCTTTACTCATTACAAAATAAGAATCATTCTCACTTAATAATCAATAATATGTCGATTTCTGAAATTAAATATCGTCTTACTGAAAAAGGTCTTAAAGTCACTCCGCAAAGGATTGCTGTCCTTGGTGCATTAATGAAACTTAAAAACCACCCACAAGCTGAAAAAGTCATTAAGCAGGTTAGAAAAAACCACCCGAACATTGCTGTCGGAACAGTCTATAAAGTTCTCGATACCCTCGCCGGGAAAGAAATTATCCGTAAAGTTAAAACCGATAAGGATGTCATGAAATATGACGCGGTTCTTGAAAACCACCATCACCTTTACTGTACTCAATCAGATAAAATTCTGGACTACTTCGACGATGAACTCGATAACATTATAAAAGAATATTTCGTTAAGAAGAAAATAAAAGGTTTTAAAATTGAAGAAATAAAACTACAAATTAACGGTAAATTTACTAACTAACTGAATTATTTATAAACTAAAACTTATTTAACATGGAAAACAATTCTAAAAATGCAGGGAAGTGCCCTGTGACTGGTGCTGGACACAATGTCGGTGCCGCAGGGACTAAAAACCGCGACTGGTGGCCGAACCAGTTGAAACTTAACACTCTCCGCTATCATTCTTCTTTATCAGACCCGATGGGTGATGATTTTAACTACGCTGAAGAGTTCAAAAGTATCGACTACGATGCTTTGAAAAAAGATATCAGGGAAATTATGACTGATTCTCAGGATTGGTGGCCTGCTGATTTTGGTCATTACGGTCCTCTGTTCATTCGTATGGCTTGGCATAGCGCTGGTACGTACCGTATAGGTGACGGTCGGGGCGGTGCTGGAACAGGACAGCAGCGATTTGCTCCACTCAACAGCTGGCCTGATAATGTTAACCTCGATAAAGCGCGCAGACTTCTCTGGCCTATTAAACAAAAGTACGGAAAGAAAATTTCTTGGGCTGACCTGATGATTCTTACAGGTAACGTCGCTCTCGAATCAATGGGTTTTAAAACTTTCGGATTCGCTGGCGGTCGTGAAGATGTATGGGAACCCGAAGAGGATATTTACTGGGGTACGGAATCACAATGGCTTGCTGGTGATAAACGCTATTCAGGCGAGCGTGACCTTGATAATCCTCTCGCTGCTGTTCAGATGGGTTTAATTTACGTAAATCCCGAAGGTCCTAACGGAAATCCCGACCCACTCGCAGCTGCAAAAGATATTCGCGAAACTTTCGCACGTATGGCAATGAATGATGAAGAAACTGTCGCACTTATCGCTGGCGGTCACACATTCGGAAAAACTCATGGTGCCGCCGACGCAAAACATGTCGGTCCTGAGCCCGAAGCCGCTGACATTGAAGAGCAGGGACTCGGCTGGAAAAATTCTTACGGTTCGGGTAAAGGAGGAGATACTATCACAAGCGGACTCGAAGTTACGTGGACAAGCACACCTACTAAATGGAGCAATAATTTCTTCTGGAATCTTTTTGGGTATGATTGGGAACTTACGAAAAGTCCGGCTGGTGCTCATCAATGGATTCCAAAACATGGTGCTGGCGCTAATTCTGTTCCGGACGCTCACGACCCGAATAAACGTCATGCCCCGACTATGCTCACAACTGACCTTGCTTTGAGATTTGACCCGGTTTATGAAAAAATATCAAGAAGGTTTTACGAAAACCCGGATGAATTCGCCGATGCTTTCGCGCGTGCCTGGTTTAAACTTACGCATCGTGATATGGGTCCGAAATCACGTTACGTCGGTCCTGAAATCCCGAATGAAGACCTTATTTGGCAGGATCCTATTCCCGCTCTTGACCATGAATTAATCGACGATAAAGACATCGCTGCTTTGAAATCAAAAATTCTTGCCTCGGGCTTAACCGTATCTCAGATGGTTTCAACCGCATGGGCTTCAGCATCAACTTTCCGCGGCTCTGATAAACGCGGCGGTGCAAACGGTGCTCGCATCCGTCTCGCTCCTCAAAAAGACTGGGCTGTAAATAATCCTGCTCAGCTTGCTAAGGTTCTTGAAAAGCTTGAAAAAATTCAAACAGAATTTAACAAAGCTCAGTCAAAAGGAAAAAAGGTTTCCCTCGCTGATATCATTGTATTGGCGGGCTGTGCTGGTGTAGAAAAAGCTGCGAAGGACGCTGGATATGACGTTAAAGTCCCATTCACACCCGGTCGCATGGATGCTTCTCAGGAACAAACTGACGTTGAATCATTCGCGGTGCTTGAACCTCTCGCAGACGGTTTCCGCAATTATTTGAAAACTAAATTCTCGGTTTCTACGGAAGAACTGCTCGTTGATAAAGCTCAGTTGCTGAGGTTAACAGCTCCCGAAATGACTGTGCTCGTCGGTGGTATGCGGGTCCTCAACGCAAACTTCGATAATTCAAGCCGCGGCGTTTTTACTTCCCGTCCCGAAACTTTGACAAACGATTTCTTCGTTAACCTGCTCGATATGAGCACGGTTTGGAAACCGGTTTCTGAAGACAAAGAAAACTTTGAGGGTCTCGACCGCAAAACAGGTGCTAAGAAATGGACAGCAACTCGTGCTGACCTTGTCTTCGGCTCAAATTCAGAACTTAGAGCTCTTGCTGAAGTGTACGGTTGCTCCGACTCCGGTGAAAAATTCGTAAAAGATTTCATCGCTGCCTGGAACAAAGTAATGAACCTCGATCGCTTCGATTTAGTAAAATAAATTCCTTAACAAATATCTATGGTGGTCTGTTTTCAGACCACCTTTTTTTACACCCAACAGCAATAAAATAGCTCATAAATTAATCCAACCATCTCTCTTATCGCAATCTAAAATCAAATACTTTTCAACTTCATAAAAAGCAGTCTTTGACAAAAACGACATAAATATGTCATATTTGTCACATGCTAATAATTCTTGTCAATTTATTCCTCCTCCTAAGTCTATTTTTACATCATGCTTGGTATCCCCAACGTGGTTCCTGCACTGTTTTTACGGTCTAAAAATGCGGTTAAAGTGCGGTGATAATGCGGTTGATTTGCGGTTGATTTGCGGTGATAATGCGGTGTTATTGCGGTGTAATGATGTTTTCTCTCATATCTCTAATTCTTGACCTCCGAAACCTTAAAATTCTGTATTGCATATTATTGTCATTCTTATTAGCTTTAACATCAGAGCTGTTTTGCTTCATATTTTAAACATCATTTAGTATAAAAAAGTTCCCTAATTAATTATAGTATGCCAAGATTAATCAATACAATTCTCGGAAAGGTAAAAGGTACTCTCAACGACCTGACTTTCTTCTATAAAAATAATGTTCAGTTCGTAAAATCACGTAAGAAACCTCATTCGAAATCATTTAGAAATTCCGTACTTGCTAAAAATAACAGAAGACAGTTTGCTAACTCTCACTTCTTCTCTAAAATTATTACTCAGGAAAAAGAAATCTATGACCTCTGGAAGTCAGCTAAAGTTAAAGGAAGTTCACCATATTTCAAAGTCCATTCTTACAATCGGACAAGATGTACTCACAAAGGTTTAACCGAAAATAATGTGATTACACCCGATAGTATCCCTATCTCCGTTGAAAATCTTATTTTGCGAAAAGACACCCTGTCATTCAGTTTTAAACTGTACAGGAAAAATAATGATTATTTGTCAGCTCCTTTCTCTATTTTCATTTGTGCTATGCTTACCAATGGTGTTATTCCATCTGATCTCTCAGGTGTTTATGAAGATTTTTACATTGTAAATATTGCTGAAGAAATTTCTGAGTACACTGACGTTAATGTGAATATCAACAAAAGACTCTCCGATATTGAAATTCCGAATTCCAAATTTTTGTATATATTTATTGCCGCGGTTAAGAAATTAGACGGAAGTTTTGAATGGTCGTCTACCTTTACCAAAATGTTCGATATTTCAGCTTTTAATAATAAATGGTACCTCGATAGCGAAATAAAGTAATCGCAAATGATTAAGTTTCTCAACATATTATGAATCTGTAATATATTCTTGTTTAATAGGGCAGAATTCAAAAAAATCCTTATTAATCCTATATTTCCATTTAATATCATCTTGAAATTTCTTAAGTTCATTAAATTATTTGAATTTGAATATTTGTGTGTTTGCTTCGGGTTCCGGCTCTAATTTCAGGGCTCTGCTCGAAGCAAGAAAAAGCAATTACATCAAGTCTGAGTTTAAACTTTTAATTACTAATAACTCCCGTTGCGGTGCCGTTGATATTGCTAAGGAGTTTGGTGTAGAAAGTTTTCATATAAGTAGAAAAGTTTTTCCTGAACTGAATGATTCAGATTATGCAAAACTCTTCTCTGACTTGCTGGAAAAATATTGTATTAACTTGATTTTACTCGCGGGATACATGAAGATGATTGAACCCGATGTAATAAGTAAATTTAAAAACAGAATCATTAACATTCATCCCGCTCTGCTCCCGTCATTCGGCGGTAAAGGTATGTATGGTATGAATGTTCATAAAGCTGTTATTGATTCGGGTGCTAAAGAATCTGGGGTCACTATTCATTTAGTAGACGAAATTTATGATAACGGAAGAATCCTTTTACAGAAAAAAGTCAATATTGATTCTGATGATGATGAGTTCACTCTTCAGAAAAAAGTTCTTGCCCTTGAACATAAATATTTCAAAGAAGTTATTAAACAAATCGAAGAAGGTAAATTAGTCTTATAAAATGAAAAAAACAGCTTTAATTAGTGTTTACTACAAAGACGGACTTTTGCAGTTTGCAAAAGAACTAATAGACAGAAATTTTGAAATTGTTTCCACAGGAGGTACAAGCAAATTTCTATCAGAAAATAATATTCCTGTAACCACCGTTGAATCTATAACAAACTTTCCTGAAGTGCTAAACGGAAGGGTTAAAACACTCCATCCGGGCGTCTTCTCAGGAATCCTTGCTCAAAAAGATAATCCGGAGCATTTAGCTCAACTCGCAAATCACAAGCTTAAATCTTTTGATTTGATTGTAGTTACTCTTTATCCGTTTGCGGAAACAATCGCTGAACCCGGAGTCAAACTCGAAGACGCAATAGAAAAGATTGATATAGGTGGAGTTACACTCATTCGTGCTGCGGCTAAAAACTACTCCTCAGTCAGCGTTCTTGTTAAACAGTCTCAGTACGACGATTACCTTAATGAATTCGATAAATCAAACGGAAACATTTCTAATAAGTTTTCTCTTGACCTTGCCGCGGAAGCGTTTACTCTCATATCAAAATACGATGACGACATTAAAAACTATTTCCGGGATTTAACTAAAAAAGATTCTGGTCTTCGTTACGGCGAGAATCCTCATCAGAAAGCAAGCTTTGAAAAAACTAACTTTGATGATATATTTGAAGTTCTCCACGGTAAAGAGCTTTCTTACAACAACCTTCTGGATGTGGATGCTGCTCACTCACTCATTAATGAATTTGTTAACAATGAACCGACAACAGCAATAGTTAAACACGGAAATCCTTGCGGAGTGGCAACCGCTAAGACTTTGAGGGATTCATACCTGAGAGCTTTTGAGTCCGATACTGCTTCACCTTTTGGCGGAATAATGATCTTTAATAAAACTCTTGACCTTTATACAGCAATAGAAGCCGATAAAATTTTCTCGGAAATTATTCTTGCACCAGAATTTGGAGACGGAGTTCTTGATTTGTTAATGAAAAAGAAGAACAGAAGACTTATTAAGTTTAATTTCTATGAAAGTATAAAAGAAAACAGGACAATAACAGGAGGCATTCTCCATCAGGATAAAGATAACATCGTTTTTTATAAAGACGAAATAAAATGTGTTACTTCTAAAAAGCCTGATGACAAGCAAATGCAAGATATGGAATTTGCATATAAAATTGTGAAACACACAAAATCTAATGCAGTTGTTTTTGTTAAAGACCTGCAGACGGCAGGTGTTGGTGGAGGTCAGCCGTCACGTATAGATTCAACAAGAATTGCTGTATCAAAGGCTAAACAATTTGGACTTAATCTGAATGGTTCGGTTGTAGCTTCAGATGCTTACTTCCCGTTTGCCGACGGACTTATCGCTACCGCAGAAGCTGGTGCGGCAGCAGTTATTCAGCCCGGAGGATCTGTAAGAGATGATGAAGTAATAAAAGAAGCTGATGCCAGAGGTCTTTGCATGGTTTTTACAGGTTACAGACATTTCAGACATTAATTTAAGTTTTTACATTAATGTTTATTTTAGTTATATTTACGCAATTTTAATTAATTTTATTTTAAATATTTAAATATAGTAAGGATTTATATATGCCGTTTTTAGGAATGTTTTCGAATGATATAGCAATTGATTTGGGGACTGCTAATACTTTGATTTATATGAAGGGTAAAGGTATTGTCTTAAACGAACCTTCTATCGTTACATTCGATGTTACAACTAGAAAGATTGTTGCTATCGGCGAAGAAGCAAAAAAGATGATGGGTAGAGTTCATAAAGAGTTGAATACTATCCGACCGATGCGTGACGGAGTCATCGCTGACTTTGAGATAGCTGAAGGTATGCTTAAAGAGTTTATTAAGAAAATTACTTCAGGTTTCATGCCTGCTAAAAGAATTGTCATCTGTGTCCCAAGTGGTATTACGGAAGTTGAAAAGCGTGCAGTTAGGGATACAGCTGAGAAAGCAGGTGCAAAAGAAGTGTTTCTGATTTCTGAACCTATGGCTGCTGCAATCGGTATAGGACTTGACGTTACAGCTCCTTTTGGTAATATGATTATTGACATCGGCGGAGGTACTACTGAAATAGCTGTTATAGCCCTATCTGGTATTACGAATGGTGTCTCAATTAGAGTAGCTGGCGATGAATTGACAGAAGCAATCATTAGATTCTTCAGAGCTAACCAGAATATGCTTATTGGTGAAACTACCGCTGAAAATATTAAATGTCAGGTCGGTTCCGTTATGCCGCTCGAAGAAGAAATTATTATCGAAGTAAAAGGACGTGACCTTGTTGCTGGTGTACCCAAACTGACTGAAGTTAGTTCTATAGAAATTAGAGAAGCTCTTAACGCTCCTGTTCAGCAAATGGTTGAAGCCGTAAAAGTTGCTCTTGAAAAAACAGCTCCTGAACTTTCTTCAGATATTCTCGATAGAGGTATCTTCTTGACTGGCGGTGGTGCACTATTGCAGGGACTCGACGAAAGAATAAGAGTCGAAACTGGAGTACCCGTCCATGTTGCTGAAGAACCTTTGACAGCCGTTGCAAGAGGTACGGGTAAAGTACTTGAGGACATAAACAAATACAGAAAAGTTTTATTAAGCAGATAGACTTGAACATTTTAATTGAAGAAATTAGGACAACTCATATTAAACCTTAAGGAATATCTGATACTTTCTGTTCTTATTATTTTTTCTCTGGCTTTTATTTTCTCGAACGATAACACGCAAATAAGGTTTTTACGTGCTATTGCTGTCGGAATGTTCGGGACAGTACAAAGCGGTATCTCATCCATTCCAAACGTTTTCGAACTTCAGGAGGAAAATAAAATACTTAGAGAGAATAATATCAGGCTGTCAAACGATGTCGCTAACCTTAAAGAAGCCAGACTTGAAAATATCCGCCTCTCTAAACTTCTTTCTTTCAAGCAATCGTCAGGGCTGGGACTGGTAAGTGCAAAGATCGTCAATAAATCTGTTTTCCAGACTCGTAATACAATAACTATTAATGCCGGCGAAGGAGATAGCTTGAGCTTGAATATGCCTGTTATTACAGATGCAGGGCTCGTAGGTAGAATAGTTTCTATGAGCAAAAACTACTCTATAGCTCAGATTCTATACAACAAGGATTTGAGAATCACGGTTAAAGTTCAGCGCAGCAGAGTAGATGGCATTCTTCAGTTTGATGGAGTATCAGCATTGAACATTACTAATGTGCCTAAAACCGCCGATGTACAGATTGGTGATGTTATTATTACCTCCGAATATAGCAATCTGTTTCCTTCAGGTATTCCGGTCGGAACAGTAATAGAAACAGGAAATCTGGATAATCTTTTTATGAAGATTGTTGTGCAGCCGCTTGTAAATTTTAATACTCTCGAAAATGTTTTCGTTCTTAAATCCTATCCGAGCAAGGAAAAGTATTTATTGGAAAAAACTTATAATCCTGTACGAAAATGAATCTTGATTATAAAGCTTTACTTAAATACACAGGGATTCTCATAATTATTGTCTTTATTCAAAAGACTTTCATCAATTACATTGCCTTGTCCGATTTCAACATTATTCCTGACCTCGTTATAATTGCGATTGCGTACATTGGAGCAAAAGAAGGCAAAATTCATGGTATGTTATTCGGATTTTTCACTGGTCTTCTTGTCGATATATTAAGCGGTTCATTCTTTGGTCTTTCGGCACTATCATACTCTCTCGCAGCATTTGTTGCCGGATTCTTTAAAACTGAAAATGATAAGTTTATTTACAAATGGTATTTTATGGTTACGGTTTTCTCTTCCTCTTTGGTTGCGAATTTTATTTATTTTAGCTTTTATTTCCAAGGTACTCCTCTGAACTTTACATTTGTTCTCCTTAGTTATGTTATGACATCATCGACTTATACCACACTTATAAGTTTTATATACACTTTAATTCCTCGAAAGAAAGAAATTGACAGGAGATTTATAAGTGAATCGTGATACAAAACTATATATCGTTTTAAGTGTATTGCTTGTTGCATCTCTTGCATTGGTTGTAAGACTGATTCAGCTTCAGGTTGTCGAGCAAAAGGAATACGGAAAAGAATCTGATAAAAATTCAATCAAGAAAATAACTGAAATCCCGGCTCGTGGATTAATGTTTGACAGAATGGGCAAAATTATTGTTGATAATAGACCAGCTTATACTCTAACAATAACCCCATTTCAGTTTGATAAAAATCTTACAGACGAGGTTGCATCTTTGGTTGGAATTGAACCGGAAGAGATTAAACAGCAGCTCTCAAAAGCTAAGGGAACAAACAGGTTCAATCCTGTAATAATTACGAGAGATTTAGATTTTAAGACAATATCTTTTATAGAAGAAAATCGTGACAGATTAAAAGGTGTGGGGTATCAGGTTCAATCACTCCGTTCGTATCCAAACAAATTCAGAGGTTCTCATATTTTTGGATATAATTCCGAAATTTCTGAAAAACAGCTTGCTGCTTCAACTGAGGGTTATTATAGGCAGGGAGACCTTGTTGGTACAGCAGGTCTTGAGAGAACTTATGAAAAATACCTTCGTGGTGAAAAAGGAAGCAGATTAATATCTGTTGATGTTAATGGTAAAGAAGTTGGACAATATAACGACGGCAATAGTGATGTAAAACCGGTGAACGGTTCAGACCTTTACACAACTTTAGATTCAGATTTACAAGAGTACGCCGAAAAACTATTTGCAAACAGAAGAGGAGCAATCATTGCTCTTGACCCAAGAACGGGCGAGGTGCTTTGCTTAGTGTCAAAACCTGACTATGATTTAAATGTATTTTCAGGAGCTCCTGATGCTAAAGATGTAAGCGGTTTATTTAATAATCCTGATAAACCATTATTCAATCGTGTAACACAGACGAAATATCCTCCTGGTTCTACCTGGAAAATGATGATGGCACTTGCAGGTATGGGTTCAAAGAAAATTACAACAACATCTACAATCAGCTGCCCGGGTTCTTTTATGTACGGAAATAGGAGTTTTGAAGATCACGGAAGCTATGGAGCTATAAGTGTTACAAGGGCGATTGAGGTTTCATCAAACGTATTTTTCTATAAACTTGGTCTTATGCTCGGAATAAAGGATTATCACGATTATTCAGAGATGTTTGGTTTTGGAAATCGTACTGGAATTGACTTGCCAAACGAAACCAGAGGATTGTTACCCTCTGAAGATTATTTTAACAAAGTTTATGGTGTTAACAAATGGACGCAGGGACTGCTCGTTAGTCTCGGTATCGGACAGGGTGAACTTGGTGTGTCACCTGTTCAAATGGTCAGTTACACGGCTGCTATTTGTATGGATGGTCAGTATATACAACCACACATTGTTAGAAAAATTTATAATTCATCCACAAATCAGGAGTATCCTCTTGAATTTAAAAAGAGACAAATTGACCTGCAGCAAAGTTATTTTGATGCAGTTAAAAAAGGAATGTATCTCGTTGTGAATGGGAATGGTACGGCTAAGAATATTAAGAATGATGATTATCTTCTTGCGGGTAAAACGGGGACTGCACAGAATACCAAAGGTGCTAATCATTCATGGTTTGTTGGTTATGCTCCCTACGACAATCCAAAGATTGCAATATGTGTCCTCGGTGAAAATGCTGGGTGGGGAGCACAGGTAGCTGCTCCAATCGCAGGTGCAATTATGGTCAGGTTTTTAAGTGGTAATACAGTAGATGTCTTTAATGAAACCAGCAGTACGGAGGCTTACGATTAATGGAAAAAAGAATCTTTGAAAGATTTGATATTACACTATTCTTGTCAGTTGTTGCTCTGATAGTTATCGGTATATTCGCAATCTTTAGTGCTACTCAAAGTAATCCGGTTACTGCTGATTATTACATTAAACAAATGACTTTTGCAATAATTGGACTTGTAATGGTCGTTGTAGTCTCATTCGTTCCACCCAGATATATTTCCAGTATTAGTTACTATTTGTACGGATTTTCGCTGGTTCTTTTAGTACTTGTTTTGATTTTTGGAAAAACAATAAACGGGAATAAGAGCTGGTTTTATATTGCTGGTTTCGGTATTCAACCCTCAGAATTCTCTAAGGTAGCAACAGTTCTTGCAATAGCTAATTTTTTCTACAAGGGAGATGAGGATAACCCAAAGATTCATCCTTTCGATATATTCAAAGCACTAATGTTCGTTCTTATTCCTGCTGTGTTGGTAAAGCTTGAAAATGATACGGGTACTACATTGGTTATGCTTTCTTTCTTTATACCCATGTTCTTTTGGGCAGGAGTTTCACCGTTTCTTTTGTACGCTGTTATTACGCCTGTTTTTGCTGTTGTGCTTGCCTTTATTAACTTTTATTTCTTTGTTGCTTATTGTATCGTAATATTAATATCATTATTCTTCTTTAAAAAGCACTGGATACAATCATTAATTGTAATTGTACTGAATATTATTTCTGGTTTGTCAGTAAGCTATCTTTTCTCAAAACTGCAGCCATATCAACAGAATAGAATAAAAGCAGTCTTTGACCCTTCATCCGATCCTCTCGGCAGCGGGTATAACGTTATTCAGTCAAAAGTAGCAATAGGGTCAGGAGGATTATGGGGTAAAGGTTATATGCAGGGCTCTCAAACCCAGCTTAGGTTTATTCCCGAACAGTGGACGGATTTTATATTTTGTATGGTAGGGGAAGAATTTGGATTCTTTGGGACAATGGTTATACTCATTCTGTTTATTATTGTAATATTCAGGATGCTAAACAATGCTTATTACTCGAAGAACAGATTTCTGAGTCTTGCTTGTCTCGGTTTCGGTTCAATCTTTTTCTTTCACATGTTTATTAATATTGGTATGACAATTGGAATCACTCCCGTCATTGGTATTCCGCTTCCATTGGTCAGCAATGGAGTTTCATCTTTGCTTTCTTTTCTCTTGATGGTAGGGATAGCTATGAATACATACAGACATAAGGATATATTTTTATGATGTATAAAGATAAACTTGCAAAGATTATAAAAGCGTCCAAATCAAATCTTGTTGTTGGTCTTGATACTGATTGTGAAAAAATCCCGACTGTATTTAAAAGCGCTAAGAATCCAATACTTGAATTCAATCTTCGTATTATTGAAGCAACATCAAAATATTGTGCGGGTTATAAAATTAATCTCGCTTTCTATGAAGCTGCTGGAATTATTGGTTTTGAGGCTCTTGAAGAAACTGTAAAAGCAATTCCTCAGAATATGATTAAAATATGCGATGCAAAAAGGGGAGATATTGGTAATACCGCCGAACTTTATGCCAGAGCTTATTTTGATAACATGGATTTTGATTCTATAACGATATCTCCTTACATGGGGTATGACTCTGTTTCCCCGTTTCTTAAAAGAAAAGAAAAATTCGTTTATTTGCTTGTAAGAACTTCCAATAAGGGAGCAGAAGATTTCCAGACGTTAAAGTCCGGTAATAAAGAATTGTTTGATATTGTTGCCTCCAAAGCACTTACATGGTCAAAAAATCAGATAGGGTATGTTATCGGTGCTAATCATCATAAAGAAATTAGGAAATACTCATTATCAGTAGAGAATATACCTTTACTGATTCCGGGTATTGGGGCTCAGGGAAATGACCTTGAGAATCTTATGATGAATGTATGCAATGATTTCTTTTTAATAAACTCAAGCCGGTCAATTATATTTGCAGGTCATTCAGATGACTCAGAATCTGCTTTTATGCATAAGGTAAGCGAGCAGGCAAATTCATTAAACGATAAGATTAATCTCCTCAGGAATAACCGCATAAATTAGACCCAATTTATCAATTGATTTTTGTTTAAAATCTTTATAAAATATTGAATATTTATTATTCACTATTTTATAAACTTTTAAACTTACAATATGAGAAAATCTTTAATTCTATTTTGTTTTTTGGCAATGATTGCCGGTACTGCTATGTCACAGACTAATTCAGTCGCATTGAAGAGCGGCACGGGTACTCCTATAAGCCAGCACGGTAGCATTCAGGAAGCATATAATGCTATTCCCGGACCGTTAACACAGGCATATTTAATAGAAATATTGTCTGTCTATGATGGTACAATGGAAGCGCTTCCTATCACATTTGGTCTGAAAGAAGGTGCGAGTGCAACGAATACAGTAACATTAAGACCTGCAGCCGGTAATACGGGTGAGATTATTACAGGTTCTTCAACTACCGGCATTCTAATACTTAATGAAGCTGATTATGTGATTATTGACGGAAGGCCGGGAGGTGTAGGCAGTACTCCAGACTTGAAGTTTGTAAATTTAGCAACTTCTGGAACGAATTCAAATACGATTCAATTATTGAACGGAGCATGTTATAATATTATAAAATATGTTCACGTTGTCAATAGTACTCAGAATACAGCAGGACCCAGAGCAATTGTTATTGGAACGACTACTTCAACCGGTAACTCGAATAACCAGTTAAGATATTGTAAAGTCGAAGGCGGTAGAAGTGGTATCGGTATTGCAGGCACTACTTCAGCACCAAACGATAGTACAAGTATTTCAAACTGTGAAATATTTGATTGGGGTTATGCTGGTATATGGTTTGTTTCAGCAACTGCTAATACGAATGTAGATTCATGCAAAATATATCAAACTGTCGGATTTAATAATACAATAGTATCGGGGATTATTGCACCAACAGTTGCCGGTTGTACTTACTATTTTAGAAAAAACTGGATTTATAATTTGCAGTCATCATCATCCTCAACATCGACTGCAATAAGAGGACTCTATTTTGCAGCTCCTGCAGCGGGTGTTACTTTAAACATCGAGAATAATATGATTTCATTGCCTCTTGATAATCAGAGTGCAGCAACACACACGGGAATAGAATTGCTTGGTTCGACTAATGCATATACAGCTAATGTTTATTACAATACAGCTCGGATCGGCGGTGTACATACCGGAGGTACAGCCGGCAATACAACTTCAGCCGGTATAAGGGTGAGTTCTGCTGTTATTACTTTAAACATGAAAAACAACATTGCAATTAATATGAGAACAGGCGGCAATATTAATCATGTCGGGTTTGCTTTGTTAAATGCCGGTGCAACTTTAAATATAGACAATAATTGTTATTATTCTGCGAGCGGTCCTAACAATTACCATGCATATTGGTTGACAACAGGATACAATACTCTTGCAGACTACAAAACCGCTGCAACACCACATGAACAGAATTCCGTATTTTATGACGTAAATTTTGTTTCAACAACAGATTTACACGTAACCGGCAGTTCTTTAGGGAATACTAATCTTATAGGTACACCGATAGTAGGCATCACAAGAGACTTTGATAATGACCTCAGGAACGCTGTAGCTCCATACAAAGGAGCAGATGAAGGTAATGTCCCGCTGTCTGTAACCTCGAATCCTTCAGTTATAACAAAATATGATTTATCGCAGAATTATCCAAATCCCTTTAACCCAACAACGAACATAAAATTTGCAATTCCGAAAAGCGGTCACGTTTCATTAAAAGTGTTTGATATAATGGGCAGGGAGATGGTCTCGCTCATAAACGAAAACCTCGAAACCGGGGAATATGAGGTATCGTTAAATGGAAGTAATTTAAACAGCGGTGTTTATTTTTATCAGTTAAAAGCAGGTAACTTTGTTAGTACCAGAAGAATGATGTTAATCAAATGATCAGGTATAAATCAGAATTTTAAATTTAAAAAGCCGGAATTAACCGGCTTTTTAAATAAATATTTGAATAGGTTTAATAGTTGATTAAACTTATAATTTCCTTATTACTAAACAGTATAAATTAATAGCTTTATAAATTGAAACTTAATGTATACATTTTCGTTAAAGTAATTAAAGACTTGTTTCGAATTAAAATTTGAAGGGGAGTTAAAATGAAAACATTAATTCTTTTAATCGTATTTGCATTACTGCCATTGTTTGCGGTAAATGCTCAGAATCAAAAAGTTACAGATCCAAATACCAAACAAACATATACGGTTGAGTGGAAGGATATAACTTGCCCTGATTGTCAGGGCTGGGGTTGGGTTTTAGGTGAAGGATTTAAGAATAACACACCTGCATCTTTTTCAGGTAGTGGATCAAATCGCCCGGCAAATCAAAGAGGCGTTTCGAACTCCAGTGTTGATAGGTATAAATGCATGAGTTGCAGCGGGACAGGAAAGATTCAAGTTAAGTATTACAAGCACATTTTATAATATTTTAGGATAGTATTTTTAGCATTAGAGCCGATAACTGATTTTTCAGTTATCGGCATTTTTATTTCTTTTAAGTATTCCATTCTTTTTAATCAATCTTAAATATATAATTTCTTACCATTTAATACCAAATTACTGCAAATTATTCTTGTTTTTAGATAACGAGATACAATATATGTTTGCAGGAGTGTCATTATTTTAATTAATTATATGATAATTTAGCTGTTTAGAGTAAATTAATGTATATAGGTCGTGTGAATTTGACTTACTAGAAGTATATTTCAATATCGCAGGCATATCGCAGGCATAACGGAGGCATATCGCAGGCATAACGCAGGCATACATAAAAAATCTACTTTTGGAGGTTAGAGGATGCTGATATGACGATATTTATGAGAATATCTTAAATTTTTTGATAAAAACTACACTTTAATAAAAATTATCTGATTTTAATAGAAATTTTGACACTCACACATAAAGTAGTGATTCAGCTAATATTACTTTTGATACAGTATAATTTCAGTATAATAAACACTGTAAATTTATCATTTATATAGATTATTCTTAGGTTTTATTGTATTTTTAACGATGCAAAAATTTTGGATAAAATTTCTGATATTATTTTTTATTTGTGTTACTATTTATGGCTGGGGATTTTACGGTCATAAGATAATTAATCAAAAAACAATGTATTCTTTTCCCGGAGTCATGAGTACCTTTCATTGGTTGCCCGATTCACTATCGAAGCATGGTTCGGATGCGGATTACAGGAAAAGTACTGACCCCTCAGAAAGTCCAAGACATTATATTGATATAGATAATTATTCAGGGTTTCTTACTAATGGAAGGATACCGCAATCCATGGATTCACTTATTGCAATTTATGGTATTAATTTCGTGATTGATAATGGAACTTTGCCTTTTGTGATTATTGCAACAACAGATTCCGTAAAAAAGTATTTTATACAGCATAATTGGCAAATGGCAATGTTAAAAGCAGCAGATTTAGGTCATTATGTCGCTGATGCACACAATCCGCTGCATATCACAAGAAATTATAACGGCCAATACACGAATCAAACAGGTATTCATAGCCGTTACGAAACACAAATGATTAATGCAGATACAAGCAGGCTGATTTATTCGGGGGATACTTGCAGCTATGTTTCTAATGTTAACGAATTTGTATTCGGATTTATTTACAGCAATTATAAATACGTAGATTCACTTTTAAAAGCAGATAGTATATCTTATGCTATTGCAGGGAATTACGGCTCGGCTTATTTGCAACAGCTCTGGAACAGAACGGGGAATTTTACTATCAAGATGTTTAAGAATTCATCGAACTATCTCGCAAGATTGATATATACAGCCTGGATTAACGCTGGAAGTCCCTTGCCTACAAATATAGCCAATAATGAAAGTGAAGCGGGGAAGTATTATTTGTATCAGAACTATCCTAATCCATTTAATCCGGTTACTACGATTTCATTTGACGTTCCGAAAAGGATGAATGTTAATATAAGTATATATGATGTAACGGGAAAATTAGTCGGTAATTTATTAAATGAACAAAAGAACGAAGGTAAGTACAGTATATCTTTTGATGCTTCAAACTTATCGAGCGGGGTTTATTTCTATAAACTGACGACCGAAAATTTTGCTGCTGTAAAGAAAATGATTTTAACAAAATAATCATTACCTCAAGAAACAGTAATCAAAGAATTATGCAGTGGTTTTTGAAATTCTAAATCAATAAAATTGTTTAATATTATAATTAATTAATAAATAATTCATGTATAAATTAATATTATTTCTGCTAATAGCAGCAAATGTAAGTTGGGCGCAATTATATCAGGGACCTGCATCAGGTTCTGTTCCAAATGGCTTTGTTGTTACAACCGGTGATCAAATGTTTAATATTGGAGGTGAGAAACTATCCCCTTATGTAAGAAAAAAGGTAAGAAATAAGATTAATTTTACACCATATCCAGACTATTTGAATAGAGTGACACCGAAAGCACCAGAAGGTTCGAATTATATGAATGATCCTTTAATAGGTATTCAGAATGACAGTCCTGAACCTACGGTTTTCAAAAGTTTTCAGGGATTTAATGATCCGGGTAGTTATATCCCGCCAGATTTATACATAGCGGCAGGCCCAAATCACATAATCGGAACTGATAACGGAAGAATAAGGATATGGGATAAAAATGGGTATTTACTGAAAAACTTATCTGCTGATGCGTGGTTTTCATCAACAGTAGGCGGAGCAAGTGCATTCGACCCGAAAATTCTTTATGATCACTTCAGCAAAAGATGGATTATGGTATGGCTTGACCAGGATGATGCTACATCAAGAGGGTATTATCTTGTTTCTGTTTCGGCAGATTCTATACCGCTTGGTACATGGTACAATTACGCATTACCATCGAACGTGAATGGTTCAACACCTTCGGGCAGCTGGGGAGACTATCAGGGGGTAGGTTTTGATAATGAGGCAATATATCTTACATCGAATCAGTTTGCTTTCGGTGGTAATTTTCAGGGTACTAAGATAAGAATTATACCAAAATCAGAAATATATGCGAACAATGCCGGACCGGTTAGCTGGAAAGATATTTGGGATATAAGAGAACCAAACAGTTTTGCAAGGACATTTGGGGCGAGACCGACAATTATGTATTCTCCCTCAACGGATTATTACTTGCTTGTGAACGCTCCTTTTAATACTGGAACATTTGTTACTTTATACAAAATTTCAAATCCAGTTACGAATCCAGTTATGACTGCCGTTAACGTTCCGGTAACTTCTTACACAGGTCCTCCAAATGCGAATCAGCTTGGAGGAGGTTCAATGTTAATCGAAACAGGCGGTGTAAGTTTTAAGTATGAGCCAATTTTTAAAGATGGATTCCTTTGGGCAGTACATTCTGTTAGGAATTCTTCTTTTACAACATATTCGGGTGTCAGATACATGAAAATAAATACTTCGACAAATGAAAGCGTTGAAGACGTAGCTATGGGAGCAAATGGATACTGGCATTTCTATCCAGCATTATCCGTGGATAAAGATAATAATGTAGCAATAACTTATTCGCGTTCTGGAAATACAGAGTACATTGGAGCATTTTATACTTCCCGTTTAAACAGTGATCCGCCGGGATTAAGCGGAAGCAAATTAATACAAGAAGGGAAGTCCAATTATGTTAAGGATTTTGGTAGCGGAAGAAACAGATGGGGTGATTACTCAGGAATCTGGAGAGACCCTACTGACCAGAATAATTTCTGGCTATTAACTCAGTATGCAGATTCTCAAATAAATACCTGGGCGGGATGGGTTTCAGGAATAAGGCTGATTCCTTTTTCAGGTGCAAAATTGTACACAAGTAAAGATTCTCTTGATTTTGGAGTTAGGGAAGTTTCTTATCCTTCGGACACAGTCTCATTTTCGGTAACTTCTCAGGGACAGGATACACTTCTTATTAATAATATTCAATTACCAAATTCACAATTCCAACTTCTTTCGAGTATTAGTTATCCATTAAAACTTGGATACAATCAAACTACAGAATTAAAATTCAGATTTACTCCATCTGTTGCTGCTGTAGTACGTGACTCAATGATAATATTTAGTAACGATTCTCAATCTCCACAGCGGAAAATTTTACTATTAGCAAAGGGATTTTTCATAAACTCTGCGACAGCGGGTGTGATTTATGGAATTACGGGTAATCAATCTAACGGAGCATTTATTAATATTGATAAATCGACGGGTGCAGGTTCATTAATAGGAATTTCAGGATATTCGGACATAACTTCTATTAGTATTCGTCCATCAGATAATATAATTTTTGGAATAACTGCAGGTTCGGTGACAAGCAGATTGTTCAGGATAAACTCAACACTTGGTGATGCTTATCCATACCTTGATATTCCAATTAGCGGAGTAAGAGCAATAGCATTTGATACAAACAATGATTTATACTGTGCGGTACCGAGTGGTTTTTTGTATAAGTATAACATTCAGACTAATGACACACAATTTGTTGGGAATACATCGATTTCAAACCTATACGCGATTGCTATTAATCCGATAAACGGACAAATGTGGGGAGTATCAGTAAATAATAAAATATTTAAAATTAATAAAAACAATGCAACTTCAGTACAGATAGGTGTTCCCGGATTTTCAATTACACCGAGTATTACTTTTAATTATCAGGGTAAATTGTATGGAACATCCGGAATCGGAGCCTCTTTCGGAATATTAATACAATATGATACTTCAACAGGTGCTGCAACTCAGATAGGATCAACAGGTTATAAAGCTCTCAATTCGATTTCAATATCACAACAAACAGTTGGGATTCAAAACATTTCATCAGAGATACCAAAATCTTTCAGTTTGAAACAAAATTATCCTAATCCGTTTAATCCAATTACTAATATTAATTTTGAGCTTCCCAAAAACAGTAAAGTTAAACTGGCTGTTTATGATGCACTTGGAAGAGAACTATCAGTTCTTGTTAATGAGGAGCTGAATGCCGGAACTTATAACTATAAGTATGATGCAAGCAACATATCGAGTGGTGTATATTTTTACAGGATACTTGCGGGTGATTATAATTCTGTTAAACGAATGGTAGTTTTGAAATAAAGATTATCAAATTAAACAAGCCCGAAAGCCAAATATCGGGCTATTTCTCTGTTTGAATTTAGCGATTGTCAATTTCGTATTTCAAAAAATTATGGTTTTAATTAATCAAGTTATTTCATTAACTTAATATAACATTACTCTTACATTTGGAAACTAGGATAACAGAAGTCAGAAATAAATCGGATCTTAAAAAATTTGTTAAATTTCCTTTGAAGTTGTATAAGGATTGCAAACAATTTGTACCACCGTTATTATTTGACGAGATTAATACATTCACTCGTACAAAGAATCCAGCTTTTGAATATTGCGAAGCAAGATTATGGCTTGCTTATCAGGATGATCAGATTGTGGGCAGGATAGCAGGCATAATCAACAATAAGTTTATCAAGTTATGGAATAAAAAAGCAATAAGGTTTGGCTTTATTGATTTTATAGATGATGAATCGGTTTCGTCAGCTCTATTGAATGAAGTATGGAGATGGGGAAAAGAAAAAGGATTGAATATAATTCATGGTCCATTGGGTTTTACGGATATGGATTATGAGGGGATGTTGATCGAGGGTTTTGATGAAGTTGGGACATTAGCTACTATTTACAATTATGATTATTACCCCAGACATTTTGAAAAAATGGGTTTTACAAAAGAAGTTGACTGGGTAGAGTTTGAAATAAAAGTACCCGCTTCAATTCCGGAAAAAGCGGACAGAATAGCAAAGATTGTTCAACAAAAATTAAAAATTCGGGTGATTGAAGCTAAGTCGAAAAAAGATCTTTTACCTTATGGGAAACAATTATTTGAAACGATTAACGAATCCTATAAGGATCTATTTGGATTTGTACCACTTTCAGAAAAACAGATACAATATTACATAAAGCAATATTTCGGTTTTGTGAATCCAGATTATTTAAAAATTATAGTAGATACAGAAAATAAACTTCAGGGATTTGTAATTGGAATGCCATCGCTTACAAGAGCATTGCAAAAATCGAAAGGAAAGCTGTTACCATTTGGTTTTATTCATATTCTTAAGGCTTTGAGTAAATCAAATAAATACGTTGACCTTTATCTAGGTGCTATCAGACCAGAACTGCAAGGAAAAGGTGCAGATGCATTGCTTATGACAGAAATAACCAGATCTTGCATTAAAAACAAAGTAATCTCGGCAGAGAGCAATATTGAGCTTGAAACGAATTTGCTGGTACAGAGTCACTGGAAATATTTTGATTCGAGACAGCACAAAAGAAGAAGATGTTTTGCAAAGGAAATAAACTATGACTCTCTGATTACAAGTATTAATTAATATTACTTGTAATAATAATATTTACTTGCTATATTTGATTAAGTTAAACTAAAAAAATTATAATTATGAAAAAACTATTTGTACTATTATCGTTGGTAGCACTGTTTTTCATTACTGAAAGTGCAATGACACAAACGTTATACTTCTGTGAAGGTGTTACTGATGCAGGATATCCTAAGGGTGAAAGTAGTACTTTCAATATTCCAAGGAATGGAGGCTATTTTTATTTTCTTGTCCGGTTACCATACACAGTTGAGTGCAGTGAAGTATACTATGATATATATGAAGTTTATAGTGATTATACTGAAAGTTTTAACACAACAATTACTCAGGATGGCATATCTTACGACTGGGTTTGGTTTTGGAAAAAAGTTACATTTTATACACCGGGTTATTATCACGTTTATGTAAGAGACTGTTATGGTACTACTCTTGCTTCCTCTTACTTAACTATAAAGTTTAAATAGTCTAATTGAGGGCTTTAGAAATAAAGCCCTTTTTTGTTTTTCTACCTTTTTTTAGATTTATTAAATTAGCTGCATCATCATGAATAAAATTACTGTTTTTTTATTACCGTTGCTTGTTTTATCATTTTCAAATATTATCGCACAACCCAAGACGGATACATTATTAAAAATGGGTTGGACACCGCAGGGCAGTATAGGTGTTAATCTAAGCCAATTTGCTTTTGAAAACTGGACACAGGGAGGCGAGAATTCAATATCTTTATCGTCAATAGGTAATTTTGCTTATTACTACAGACATCCAGGGTGGTTTTTATCGAACAGATTAAAGGCTGCTTATGGTTTTTCGAAGACCAAAGACATGTTCTATACAACAGATAATGAACTCAGGCTTGAAAATGTTCTTATTAAAGAATTCGGGTGGAAATTAAATCCATATTTTAGTAATGAAGTAAGAACAGTAATAGCGAATGGTTATGATTATTCAATTAACCCAGAACAGCAGATCAGTGCTTTCTTTGATCCGGGTTATATAAATCAATCTTTAGGATTTATATATGCTGAAAAGCATTTTAATACGCGTCTCGGTATTGGTCTTCAGGAGACGTTTACAAACAGATTCAATTCATATAGTGACGATGTTAATACTGCAGATATTGAGAAATTTAAAATAGAAACCGGTATTGAGTCAGTCTCAGAGGCAAACTATGAATTTATGGATAACATGATGTATACAGGAAGACTCAGGTTGTTTTCAAGGTTTAATTCGCTTGATGTCTGGGATGTGAATTGGGATAATATAATAACAGCAAAAGTTAACGATTTTATAAATGTTAATTTCAACTTTAATTTTATATATCAGAAAGACCAGTCTATAAAGGCGCAGTACAAGGAAATTCTTTCGTTAGGATTTTCGTATGTAATATTTTAAGTATTAAAGTTGTATAAATCAAAAGGGGGCTTGAAAACCCCCTTTTTGTATTTATGGTGATAGTCTTTCAATTATCCACGTTGCGTTTTGAAGTCTGTATCTAACCCTGTCGTGTAACCTATTTTTTCTTCCCTGCCAAAATTCGAAATAATTTGGGATTAGTCTATAGCCGCCCCAATAGGGTGGTAGAGGAATATCCTTGCTGTGAAATTTGGAGAGATAAATAAAGAATTTTTTAATAATCGTCATTCTGCTTTCTATTACTGTACTTTGATTTGAAGCCCATGCTCCAACTTTACTCTTGAAAGGTCTTGTTTTGAAGTATTCAAAAGATTCAGTCTCTGAAATTTTATCCACTAAACCTTCAATTCTAATTTGACGCTCGAGTTCAGGCCAGAAAAAAAGCATTGACGCATTATTATTTTCTTTCAGTTCTTTTCCTTTTCTACTATCGTAGTTCGTGTAGAAGTAAAATCCCTCTTCGTCATAACCTTTCATGAGCAGAGTTCTGAGAGAGGGTTTTGCGTTAATATCGGCAGTTCCGAGTACAAATGCAGTTGGTTCGAGGATATCTGATTTTAGAATTTCGTTAAACCAAAGTTCAAACTGCTGAAACGGATTCAGATTGACATCCTTAGTATCGAGTGATTTCTTACTGTAATTCTTTCTTATATCCTGAAGTTTCTTTTTATCAATCATAATATTAATAGATTAAACCATATCCAAATTTATATTCATCTGTGATTGTAACAGGAAGTTTACCTTTTGGATTAATCTCTCCTGCTATAGATTTTATAGCTGCATCAATAACGGATTTACTGTCACCGTATGCAGCGATATAGCCTGAAACATTCTCAAAGTTTGAAAGTAGGTACGGGTTTCCGAATGAAATTACTACGACCTTCTTACCATAAACATCGGTCAGTTGTTTTATAAATTCAGCATGAGAATTATTCATTCCTACAGTACCTGTTTTCATTTTTACTTTTATGAACAAAGGTATAATGATGTAATCGTAATCGTTAATATTCTTATATGTTGCACCAGGATTTGATATGTCATTATCGATTATTTTGATGTCTGGTGATTTACCGCTTTTACTCTTAATATTGTTATAAATCCCGTCATAGAAATATTGTGCATTTTCCGGTTCTTTACCTGTAAACATCGAAAGGATAAGGCAATTGTTGAACTTATTATTTTCATTTATTGGAAGAACATTTTTGTTTCTAACAAGTGTAATTGATTCTTCGGCAATTTTATCTGCTAATATTTGCGCATCCTGATTGTTAATAGTATTTAGCACTTCATCTTCATTAGTATATTTGTTTTCATTAAGCTTTAACCATTCTTTTGCATTAAGAATTTTCTTCACTGAAATATCAATTCTTTCTTCTGAAATATCACCTTTTTTTACTGCGTTTTCAATTGCATCGATAGTTTTTGTTTCACCTTGAGGCATTAGGATTAGGTCAATACCTGCTTTTACGCACCTTACAGCTACTTCTTTAGTGTTAAAGTGTTTTGTTACACCTTCCATATTAAGAGCATCTGTAATAATAAGCCCGTTGAATCCTAGCTTTTCTATCAGCAATCCATTAATAATTTCCGGCGAAAGGGTCGCAGGTATAAAAGGGGTTTTATCAAGGGCAGGAAATGAAATATGTGCAACCATTACTGATTTTACGCCAGATTTAATAGCACTGACAAATGGCACGAGTTCAACTTCATTCATTCGGTTCATGTCATTGTTTATTTCCGGAAGGTCGTTGTGAGTATCTATATCAGTATCACCATGACCAGGGAAGTGCTTAGCGGTCGCTAACACTTTACCATCCTGCAAGCCGCGAATCATAGCATCTCCCATAACACTAACAAGATTCGGGTCTTCACCAAATGAACGGACATTAATAATCGGGTTCAGAGGATTATTATTTACATCAACGACAGGGGAGTAATTCTGATGAACACCAAGTGCTCTGCATTCCTTTGCAATTTGCAAGCCCATTTGATATGCAAGGTCTGGATTTCGAGTAGCTCCGATACCCATATTATTTGGATAAAGTGAACCATCTTCAAGCCTCATAGCAGTACCTCGTTCGAAATCTTGAGAAATTAAAAGGGGTGTTTCACTAAGAGCCTGAAGTTTGTTTATAAGCTTTGCTTCTTCAAGTGCCCTGCCTTTAAAGAAAATAATACCCCCAACTTTTTCATTTTCAATTAGATTTCTTAGTCTTTTAAAATTGTTATCATAATCACCATTATAATATCCATCTGAATATGTTATAATCATCTGAGCAATCTTTTCTCTAAGAGTCATTTCCTTTATTCTCATTTCAGCCCAGGTAAAGTTCTTAGAATATGTAATATTCAAGCTTGATTCAGTTATGGTATTAACCACAGTGAAGAACAGTACAAGAAACAGGAAAGTTTTTTTCATTTTTAATTACTTATTAGCTTCGTTTTCAATTTTTGTGTTCATATTAGTAAAGTACTTCATAATCTCCATAGGTAAAGGGATTATCATTGTAGATGTTTTTTCAGCTGCAATTTCAGTCATAACCTGCAAATACCTCAACTGCATAGCATTCGAATTGCTGCCGAGTATATGTGCTGCCTCAGACAATTTTGTAGCTGACAGGAATTCGCCTTCTGAGTTAATAATCTTTGCTCTTTTATCACGTTCTGCTTCAGCCTGACGTCCCATTGCTCGGATAAGCTCCTGAGGCAGGTCAACATTCTTTAATTCAACGTTCATGACCTGTATACCCCACGGTTCGGTTTCACGGTCTATAATTTCCTTCAACTTAGCGTTTATCATATCCCTATGTGAAAGAAGCTCGTCAAGGTCGCTTTGTCCAAGTACAGACCTTAATGTGGTCTGTGATACAAGCGAAGATGCGTAAAGATAATCTTCAACCTGAATGATTGCTTTTTCGGGATTTGCAACTCTAAGGTAAACAACAGCATTAACTTTAACACTAACATTGTCCCGCGTTATAATATCCTGAGAAGGTACATCGATTGCGAGAGTACGCAAACTGATTTTAACCATCTTATCGAGTATAGGTAATAATATTATTAATCCCGGACCTTTGATCTGAGAAAATTTTCCAAGTCTGAATATCAAACCTCTTTCGTATTCATTCAGAACTCTGAACATTCTTATAAATAGAATGAAGAGTATAAGTCCGAAGAAAAGAATAAAAATTGTAATTAAAGTATAAACAGCACCCATATAATCCTCCTTTAAATTTTAAGTTGATACAATGTTGTAATTATAATTCTTAAAATCAATTAATTTATTAATGATAGGTTCACTTGAATCGAATTGCATCAGTTCAAGTCTAAATTTAGAAATATTCGGTAGGCTGTGAAGGTAACCGCTGTAGTGTTTGCGGAATTCTCTAACTCCGAGCTTTTCACCTTTTAGCTTTACAGCGAGCCTAAGATGTTCGATACAAGTATCGATTCTTTCCTGAATATCAGGGTTCGGTTCGTGTGTTCCAGTTTTCAGATAGTATTTTGTCTGACGGAAAATCCAAGGGTTTGATATGGCTCCTTGTCCAATCATAACAGCATCGGGTTGGTAGTTTTTGAAAACAAACTTAACGTCTTCAGGTGTTTTAATATTTCCATTAAGTATAATCGGGATTTTTATGCCTGCATCTTTAATACGTTTTACCCATTCCCAGTCGGCATCTCCTTTATTGCCCTGCCCTCGAACGCGACAATGAACGGTAAGAGCCTGAATTCCGATATCCTCCATTATCTTAGCTACATCTACAATAACAATATTATCTTTGTCCCAACCGAGGCGAGTTTTAATTGTAACGGGCTTCTTAACATTCTTAACTACTGACTCGGCTATGAGTCTCATTCGGGGTAGATCCTTAAGAAGACCAGCCCCTGCACCTCTCATTGCTACATCTTTTACCCAGCATCCACAGTTAATGTCTATGAAATCGGGATCAGCCTGTTCTGAAATTTTTGCAGCATCAATCATAGAAGGTATAACTCCGCCGAATATTTGAATTCCAATAGGATGTTCTTCCTCGTAGTGAAACAACTTTGCACGAGCTTTAACTGCATCTCGGATTAGTCCCTCAGAAGAAATAAATTCCGTATAAAGCAAATCTGCACCGAGACGTTTTGTAATCAATCGAAAAGGGGGTTCAGTAACATCCTCCATTGGAGCGAGAGCAAGAGCATTTGAAAATATTTTCTGAAAATCATTCATAATGCAAATATATTTAATAATATCGATCAAATAAGTGCAGAATCGTCTTCTTAAATTCAAACACAATAAAACGTCGTTTTTTTGTTAAAATCGCACTTTTCTATAACGCAGGTATATCGGAGGCATATCGCAGGCATATCGCAGGCATAACGCAGGCATATCGCAGGCATACAGAAAAAAAGGTAAAATGATGTAATAATGAGCGTAAAACGAAATTTTTAGATTTTGAAGATATTGGAGTTTATTTGTGATTAGAATTACTTATATAAAGCTGCCATTGACCAGATTCTTCAATTTTTATAAAGTTCTTATAGGTTGGGGTTGATTCTGATTTAATAAGCAGGTAATCGACGGGTTTATAATAATCATCATAATTTATTTGTTTTTCAGTCCATTCAATGTATTGAGGTAAGATATCTCGCGAAACATTTCTTTTTATAAGTCCAAAACGATAATCAATAAGTCCTGTTGTAATTCCTTTTTTCCAAACTGTAAAGTACATAGGAAAATGTGCATAAACTTTACTCCCACGGAAATCATTATCCAGAATAACTCCAGCCAGTCTCGATTTGCTGCTATCGGGAAAAATATCAGTTGTAAACTCAGAAGTATCGTTTTTAAATTCAAACATATAATCTGAAATAAAAAGAGTATGAAGTAAAACGATGAAAGGAATCAGAATCGCAATAATATTCTCGAGCTTAATATTAATCTGAATAATTGATGAAATAATTATTATAAGAAGAAAAAAGAGGACTGAATATCTTTCGAATATGATATTCTGTCCCGGGATGACGTCGGGCAGAATAAAAAAGCATAGAAATGTTATAGTAATCAGAATAAAAAGGTATTTGAGATATTGATTCTTAAAAACCTTTGATTTGCTAAATATAGAAATTTTAGCTATGAAGATTAAGATGAGGGGGATTGTTGCAAAAAGTGAGAAAATAACTCCGGGAATTCCACGTAGTATGAAATAATTATCGACCACAAATAACACGTTAAATCTATCAAAAAACGTATTGAAATAACTTGAAGTATAATAGCTTAACATATAAGTAAATAACGGAGTTGTACTGCTTTGATTATCAATTGAATAAGCATAAATCATAACAATCATAACAGGAAAAACTGATACTATATTTAAAATGATTTTCTTTAAGGAATTTCTTTGATAGATTATTGTCAGAACAGAAAAGATTAAAACAATAAAGATAGCCATCTGGAAATGCAGGAAGAAAACTAAGATAAAAAGAGCCCAAAGAAAATACAAATACTTTGATTTATTACGGACAAAGTAATTATAAAAAGAAATGAATATGAAAACAATAACCGGTAAGGACATCATGTAGCTAACAAAACCCCAGTGGACATTATGATTTATCAGAAAAAGGAACGACAGGATGGAGTAATAAGAATTTCCGTTAAAAGTTTTTATAATTGACCAGACAGAAAAAGGGAATAGTATAATATAAATTGCATAAAACAGTTTGTTTGCGATTTCGACATTCGGGAAAATGTTCAGAGAGCAAAAATAAATATAAATACTGTTAGACTTAATAGTTGATGGAATCGAAAAATAAGTACTGAACAAGTAATCAGGATTATTAAAGTTTTTAAATACTTCAGCCTCAGCAAGGTGAAATGGCAAATCGACAAAGGGCAGCAGTGGCAGTACAAAAAGCCAGACGAGGTGGAGAAGTGAAAAGATAATGATTAGTGAGAGAGATATTTTTTCTTTACGGATCACGATTTAATCAAAAACTCCTTCCCAAGCTGAGCCCGGGAAGGAGAGAACATATAATTTATTCGTTAATGTAGTTTTCAACAGGTGGACAACTGCAAACAAGGTTACGATCGCCGTATGCATCGTTTATTCTGCCAACCGGAGCCCAGAATTTACCGTTTCTTAAAGAATCAACGGGGAATGCAGCCTTTTCTCTCGAATAAGGATGTGTCCAATCATTCCGTGAAACATCTTCCGCAGTATGCGGTGAATTGTGCAAGACGTTATCCGTATCGCTCATGGAACCATTTTCGATTTCAGCTATTTCTTCTCTTATTTTAATCATAGCTTCACAAAATCTATCCAGCTCCTGCTTAGATTCACTTTCAGTTGGTTCGAACATTAAAGTACCTGCAACAGGAAAAGAAACAGTAGGAGCATGGAAACCATAGTCCATCAGACGTTTAGCTATATCTACAACTTCAACTTTTGCAGTGTGTTTAAATTCACGAGTATCAAAAATAAGTTCGTGTGCGACTCTGCCTTTTACACCTGTGTATAATACTTTATAATAACCGCTGAGTTTGTCTTTAACGTAATTAGCTTCAAGAATAGCGTACTTAGTAGCATCGGTCAGACCATCGGGGCCCATCATCTTAATATAAGAATAAGGAATTACAAGAATACCAGCACTTCCATAAGGAGCGGCAGAGACTGAAGTTATGGAATTATCACTTCCAATTTTAACAACCGAATGAGATGGCAGAAACTCAACAAGATGTTTTGCAACGGCTATCGGACCGACACCGGGACCGCCGCCTCCATGAGGTATGCAGAAAGTCTTATGCAGATTTAAGTGGCAAACATCTGCACCAATTTTCCCGGGGCTTGTAAGTCCAACCTGGGCATTCATATTAGCACCGTCCATATAAACCTGTCCGCCGTGTTTATGAATAATATCGCAAAGTTCGACTATTGATTCTTCGAAGACACCGTGTGTAGAGGGATAGGTCACCATAATAGCTGAAAGGTTATCTTTGTTTTCTTCAGCTTTCTTTTTTAGGTCATTCATGTCGATATTACCATGCTCATCGCAATTGACAACGACTACTTTCATACCAGCCATAACAGCGCTTGCGGGATTTGTTCCATGAGCAGAAGCGGGTATAAGAGTAATATTTCTGTGCCCCTGTCCTTTCTTGATGTGATGCTGACGAATTACCATAAGCCCAGTGTATTCGCCCTGTGCACCTGAATTCGGTTGAAAAGAAATACCTGCGAATCCCGTAATCTCGCACAAATCTTTACCAAGTTCATTAATTAATTCAGTATAACCTTCTGCTTGATTTACCGGAGCAAAAGGATGAATATCAGCAAATTCCGGATAAGTAACAGCAGACATTTCAGTTGCTGCGTTTAACTTCATAGTACAAGAGCCAAGAGGAATCATTGAGCCAGTAAGAGAAAGGTCTTTGTTTTCGAGAGATTTAATGTATCTCATTAGTTCAGTTTCAGAATGGTATCTGTTAAAAATTTGATGAGATAGTATTTCACTCTTCCTTTGGAGGTCAACAGAAATGCAATCGTTATTTGAAGTATTAATTATTTCAAGGATTTTCTCTTTTGAAATTTTGTCATCGAAGACAGACGCAAGATTAATGAAATCATCGAGGTTCGTTGTTTCATCGAGAGATATACCTATAAAATCATTACCATATCTTAGGTTTATCTTTTTGCTCTCCGCTAATTGTTTAATTGAATTAATCTTTTCTTTATCAGCAGAAATTTTTAGTGTATCGAAGAACTGATTATTAGTTTGTTTATAGCCAGATGATTTAAGGAGACTATTAAGAACTTCAGCAAGCTTATGAATTTTATTTGCAATACGTTTTATTCCATCGGGACCGTGATATACAGCGTACATACCTGCCATTATAGCAAGTAGAACCTGAGCAGTACAAATATTGCTTGTTGCTTTTTCCCTTTTAATGTGCTGTTCTCTAGTTTGTAGAGCCATACGCAAAGCCCTGATATTATGAGAATCTATTGTTATCCCTATTATTCTGCCTGGAATCTGCCTTTTAAACTCATCGCGAGTAGCAAAGTAAGCTGCATGAGGTCCGCCATATCCTAAAGGAATACCAAATCTCTGAGTTGAACCCACAGCTATATCAGCCCCAAATTCAGAAGGAGGTTTAAGCAAAGCAAGGCTTAAAATATCTGCGACAACAATAGTGAATATATTTTTAGATTTTGCATTAGCAAAGAAATCAGTATAATCATAAATTTCGCCTTCAGATGCAGGGTACTGAACAAGTACTGCGTAGACATCGTCGGTAAATTCAAACTTTCTGTGGTCGCCAACAAGCACATTAATACCAACCGGCAGTGCTCTTGTTTTAATAACATCAATTGTTTGCGGAAAACATTCCTCGGAAACAAAAATAGTATTTGAATTTGCTTTAGGACCTTTGCGAAGTGATTTAGTCATAAGCATAGCTTCAGCTGCGGCTGTTGATTCATCAAGGAGGGAAGCGTTAGCTATGGGTAAACCTGTAAGGTCTGTAATCATGGTCTGAAAATTCAGTACAGCTTCAAGACGTCCTTGTGAAATTTCAGCTTGATAGGGGGTGTACTGAGTGTACCATCCCGGGTTTTCGAAAATATTTCTTTTGATAACTGAGGGTAAAATTGCAGGGTAGTAACCGAGTCCAATATAGTTTTTAAAAAGTTTATTCTTTTGAGCTAAAGAACTTAGTTTGGCAAGCATTTCAAATTCCGACATTGGTTTATCAATGTCTAATGGCTTATCGAGACGAATGCTTGCAGGAACAGTATCATCTATAAGCTTATCGAGTGAATCTGCTTTAACGACTTTTAGCATTTCTTTTGTATCGCTTTCATTCGGACCGATATGACGATTCTTAAAAACATCAGTAGAGAAAATATTGTTCATTTTTTGTGAGATTAGATTTAATTTATTTAACAAATATACAGATAGAATAAATAAATTTATATTCGAAATTTCGGTACCCTGCAAACTTTGTTTTATAAACACAAGAAAGTTCCAAATAGCGATACTTTTACCTTTTAAATATTTGAGTAATTCGGTAACTTTTTATTTTATAATTTTAAATATGATATCAAAACCAAAGGGTACTCTTGATATACTTCCAGATGATGCTTTTATAAGACAGCAAATTGAGAAAAGATTAAGGGAATCTGCTGCACTTTTTAACTTTAAAGAAATCCGAACTCCGACATTTGAAAAAACAGAATTGTTTAGGAGGGGAATCGGAGAGGAAACCGATATTGTTTCAAAAGAAATGTACTCCTTTAACAATAATGAGTTTACTTTAAAACCGGAAATGACAGCTCCTGTTATAAGGGCGTACATTGAAAATAGTTTATACAATGTCTCTCCGATAGTTAAATTGTATTACATCTCGAATATGTACAGACACGAGAGGCCTCAGGCAGGACGTTACAGGGAGTTTTCACAGTTTGGAGCGGAGGTTATAGGCAGCAGCGATTTTACATCAGATGTTGAGCTTATTTCACTTGGTGTATTTTCATTGATGAATTTTGGGCTGAATGATTTAAAGATAAAAGTGAATAATATAGGAAATTTAGAAGAAAGAACAGAATATATAAATGAACTAAAGGAATATTTATACAAGTTTGAAAATGATCTATCGAACGAAAGCAAGAGAAGACTTTTGACTAATCCGCTTAGGATTTTAGATTCAAAAGATCCAAAAGATATAAAAATTATTGAAGATGCACCGACAATAAATAACTTTCTCGGAATTTATAATTTAAAGCATTTTGAGAATGTAATGAATGGGCTTGAATCATTGAATATAAAGTATGAGGTCGATTTTAAATTGGTAAGGGGATTGGATTATTATACATCTACAACTTTTGAAATAGCTTCTGATACACTTGGAGCTCAGAATGCAGTTATGGGCGGCGGACGATATGATAAATTAGTAGAACAACTTGGAGGAAAACCTACACCAGCGATAGGGTTTGCTTGCGGGCTTGAGAGACTAACATTAGTACTTCAATCGAACGAATACAAATTTGCAAGTGAAGATATACCTATACTATATTTAGTAACATCAGGAGAAGATGCAAGGAAATTAGCATTGGTTGTAACGAACAAACTTCGTGAAAGAGGTGTACAATGTGAAATGGATTTATTAAACAGAAGCATCAAATCACAGATGAAGGAAGCTAATAAGATTAAGAGTAAGTATGTTGCAGTAATCGGGGAAGATGAAATAAAAACAGGAGAAGTAAAGATAAAAAGAATGCTTGACGGTTCTGAGAGCGGAATTAAGCTCGACGATATAACAAATTACAATTTCAATTAATCTATGAGAACAAAACAGGTAAGACCAGAAAAACTTAAATACGAGTATGAACTTCATATAAGAAAGGGAAGAGACAATGTACAGGATAAGGATTATATTTTGTTTACATTTATTACAACAAAAGTATTCAGAAGTTTTATATACAGAATAAATGTAACTCCAAAAATTGATCTCGATAATAAAATTATTGAATTCCTGATAGAAGGACTTTCAGCACCCGTAATATCGATAGCAAAGTCGGGAAATGCAGTCTATGAGTACAAACTATTTGATTACAAAAATTCGGAGTATTGTCTAAAACTGGTAAAACTTGATGTAGATAAGAATTTATTTAAAATTAAAATAACTAAAGCAGGTATAAAAATTACAAAACAACCTGCCAAAAAATTTCTGAAAGTAGAGGTTTAATGTATCCTGATTTATTTAAGATAGGTCCTTTAACAGTTCACAGTTACGGTTTAATGCTGGGAATTGCTTTTTTAATAGGCAGTACATTATTTTCAAGAGAACTGAAGAGAATGAAGCTCGATGAGAATATTGGTGTTACTATAACATTCCTAGCAATTATCGGAGGATTAGTAGGCTCAAAGCTTTTCTACATTATAGAGGAATGGAATTTTGGGAAGGGAAATGCAATCCTTTCTTACTTCAATCCAGATGTCCTTTTTTCTCCTTCGGGATTAACATTCTACGGCGGATTAATAACGGCTTTTGTTTTGATATTTATTTTTTGCCGAATAAAGAAATTACACCTACTTCAGGTAATCGATGCTATGGCACCTGCAACGATGTTAAGTTACGGAATCGCAAGGATTGGATGCCATCTTTCGGGTGACGGATGTTACGGATTACCTGTGAACAATACACCTTACGAATTTCTTGGATACAGTTATGTTAAAGGTATTGTTCCAACACATGCGGGAGTACTTGTTCATCCGACACCATTGTATGAGCTTGCGGCGGCAATTGTTATATTTATTATATTAATGCTGATGAGAAAGAAGATGAAGTATTTTGGACAGATGTTTTTTATCTATTTAATATTTAGCGGGACGGAAAGATTACTTGTTGAATTTATTAGGTTAAATCCTATTGTAATCGGAATATTTACACAAGCACAATTAATATCTCTGATAATGATAGCAGCAGGAATTGTACTTTTGTATATATTCAGGAATAGAAGGGAAGAGGAACTTATAAAAATAAATACTTCAAAGTAGATAACATAACCTCCGAAGGAGGGTTATTTTTCATAGAGAATATTATTTGATAATTTCATTTACTTGTTTACCTTGAAAATGCGTGTTTACTTGTTTAGATTTGATATAAATAAGAGTACATGAAATTATCAGAATTGAATTCAGGACAGACAGCAAAAATAGCCAAGATTGATTTTACTCATCCATCGTCATTCAGAGTACTTGAATACGGATTCACACCGGGCCAAGAGATTAAACTAATCAACCGGTCTTTTTTCGATGACCCTCTTGCTGTATCATTAAGGGGTACGTTGATAGCGATAAGGAAAAATGATGCGGAATGTATTGATGTAAACATTTAGAATGCCTCAAACAAATTTAAACTTAAAATTAATAACTCTCGTTGGTCCTCCGAATTCAGGAAAAACTACACTATTCAATTACTTAAGCGGAAAGAAGTATAAAACAGTAAATTATCCCGGTTCGACGATAGAATATTCAATAACAAAATTTCTTGACAAGTTTGATATTGAAAGTAATTTAATGGATTCACCAGGGATAGTAAGCATGGTTCCAAATTCCCCCGATGAGAGAGTAACTATAGCGAATCTTTTTGATCATCCTGTTTACGGTAAGCCTACTGTTTTAGTAGTTACAGTTGACGTATCGCAGTTTTCCAGACATCTGCTACTCGTAAAACAAATACTTAAATGTGGATTTAATGTTATAGTAGCATTGACGATGAATGATATTCTTGAAGGTAAAAAATTCAGTGTAAACGAAACAGAACTTTCCAAAAGATTGAATTGCAAAGTTGTAAAAATTAATTCGAGGACTGGGTTTGGAATTGACAAGCTAATAGAATATTTGAAAGAAGAGACAGCTGAAAGCAAACTGAGTACTGCATCAGCAAAAGAGTTTGAAGATGATTCGATAATAGAAATATACAGTGAAATAGAAGAAATAGTTGATAGTGTAATTGAAAGAAAAGAACAGACTGATCTTGAAAAAGCAAATGAATCATTACATATAAAAGGACAAATAAGTGTTTTAAATAAACCTGACGAACTGACCTTAAAGATAGATAGATTGTTGTTACACAAATACTGGGGTTTGTTTACGTTTGCATCTGTAATGGGACTATTATTTGCTTCGATATTCTGGATTGCATCTCCATTAATGGATTTAGTAGATTCATTGTTTCAAACTCTATCATCATTAGTAGTTAGCGGGCATGAACATAGCTGGTACACGGATTTAATATCGAGTGGTATCATTGGAGGAACAGGAGCAGTAATGGTATTTCTACCGCAGATATTTATGCTGTTTTTTATTTTGGGATTACTTGAAGATTCTGGATATCTAGCGAGAGGAGCGATGCTGATAGACAAACCATTATCGAAATTAGGATTAAACGGCAGGTCATTTGTTCCAATGTTATCTGGATTTGCATGCGCAATACCAGCGATTATGGCTGCAAGAACAATAACAAATAGAAAGGAAAGGCTGCTTACCATATTCATAATACCTTTAATGAGCTGCAGCGCTAGGTTACCAGTATATGGATTATTACTATCATTTCTGCTCCCCGGAAAGTTTCTTCTAAGCGGGATTATATTATCTCTTATATATCTTTTTGGAATTACAGCTTCTTTTGGAATTTCTGTAATTATAAATAAATATCAGAAGGTATTCCTGAAGACAGAAGATAATTCTTCCTTCATAATGGAGTTACCTGTTTATAGAATTCCAAAGTTCAGAAATGTTCTGAAAAATACATACGATAACGCACTTCAGTATGTGAAAAAAGCCGGACCTACGATACTTGTATTTTCGATAATTCTCTGGGCATTGACTTATTTTCCAAATAATAATCCTGTTGTACAAATTGATGAAAGTATTAACTCAGAGCAAATTCAGGAATTAATAGACGCGGACAGAATAGCAAATTCTTATGCTTCAGAAATAGGAAAGCTAATTGAGCCGGTAATGAAACCTCTCGGATTAGACTGGAGGGTGGGGGTATCTTTAATTGCTACATTTGCAGCGAGGGAAGTTTTTGTCAGTTCACTTGCGCTTATTTTTAAGATAACGGCGGAAGGTGATAACATGAATGAATCACTCGTTAATGCGATGCGTGACGCTAAGTATGGTGATACGGAAAAGCAACTGTTTACTACTGCGACAACTACGGGACTGATAATCTTCTTTGTGTTTGCATTACAGTGTATATCAACGATTGCAATCACACGAAAAGAAACAGGGGGCTGGAGAATACCAATTTTGCAGGTAGTATTCTATACGGGTTTAGCTTATTTATTTACGTTTCTAACTGTAAATGGTCTTCGAATAATAGGAATAGATTGATATTAGTTAAACCTTTTGAGGTAAAGTGACTACAAAAGTACTACCTTTTCCGATTACACTTTCAACTTTAATGTTACCGTTCATCCTCTCAATCATTTCTTTACATACATAAAGACCGAGCCCTGTCCCTTTTTCATCATTTGTACCTTTAGATATTATTCTCTTATCGAGTCTGAAAATATTTTGAATATCGTTGGCGTCCATACCAACGCCGTTATCTTTTACATATATGATTACATTACCATCTTTTGTTTCAGCTTCCAATGTGACTTTTCCACCTGCAGGAGTGAATTTTATGGCATTATCCGTAAGGTTCCTTAGAATAGTGTCAACAGAAACTTTGTCTGCATATATTAAAATATTTTCATCGATATTATTCTCAAGAGTAACCTTTTTATTCAGAGTATTAGTTCTTTGAAGTTGTAAAACCTGTTCTGTAATTTCTCGTATGTTTACATTTTCCAGTTTAAACTGGTATCTGCCGTCTTTAAGTCTGGCAAGTTCAAGCAGTCTTTCTATGAGTTTGAATACCTGATTAGCTGAAATGTTAACGTAATCTATGTACTGTTTTTTATCATCGTTACTAAGATTATCAAAATCATTTTTCAAGATACTAAGGAAACCAAGAATACCATTGAAAGGATTACGAAGATCATGAGACAGAATAGAAAAAAACATATTCTGTGATGCGTTTACTTCTTCAAGCTTTGTTTTCTGTACGGAAATTAAATCACTTTTTTCTTTTAATTGCTTATTAATTTTGTTTAGAACTCTGTTTCTCAGAAGGAAACCCAGTAATATCAGCAAAGAAACTAGAACTCCTGCAACAGTAAGGATAAAGTATCTTTCCTTTTCTTTTCTTGATTCGTTTTCTTTGATTTCATTTAAATATTTTTGTTCAATAAGAGATATCCTTCTGTCCTTTTCTTCATTCCTAATTATTTCATTTGCTATCGTGAATTCAGATAGGTAATAAAAAGCTTTTTCGTAATGATTTAGTGCACTATAAGAATCGTAAAGAATCTTGCTCGTCATTTTTATATAAACGGTAATAGATCTTTCTTTAGCCTCTTTATAAGCTGGTTCACAAATCTCAATAGCTTTTTCGTATTCTTTAAGCCTTACGTAACAGCCGCCAATGTTTGATTGGATGTTAATCCTATTATTATACTCAGATTCAGACTGTGATTCGGCGAGAGCCATTTTAAGATATTCAAGAGCCTTTTCAGGATTCTTATCGTACATTTCAGCAGCACCTAAAATATTCCAATTACTAATTTTACGTTGTATAAGATTGTACTTATTTGCGAGCTCAATAGATTTAAAAGCAAATTCTTTACACTTTATAAGGAAATCACTATTTTCTTTGTTAACAGCAAGTTCAAAGTAAACAGCCGCCATTCTTTCGTAAGCACTAACTAATCCTTTCTTTGAATCATCGTTATTAATAACTTTATAAATATCTATTGCAACTGTAATGTATTTTATGGCATTTTCATAGTCATTTGCAGCCCTGTAAGTTTCACCGATATTTACGTTACAAGTCGCAATGTTAAGCTTGTTACGATCATAATCTTTTTCGAGTATTTTTAGTTCTGAATAAAGATATTCAAGTGCTTTAGCATAATTTCCCAGCATGTGATTCACCCTAAACAAAAGTATATAAAGATTAATTTTAAGGGAATCCGGTGTTTCATCATTAACGAATGATAGAGCAAGTTCTCCAAAATAAATTGATTTAGGGAAATTGGAATCGCTGTATTTAACAGCTGAATCTAACAACAGTTTTAATTTATCAATTGTGGAAAATCCAGAAAGAGATTCAATGTTAAATTTTGAACTATCATTAACGGCTAATAGGGAAGAATGACTAATTGTGATAAATGAAATTAGTATGAAATATAACAAAACAATATGTGTTCCGGATTTTTTCACAAACATCATAATTTATACTATTAGAATATTAAAATTAAAAAATATTCAAAATAAAACAAGGCTAAGTGTTAAACCTAAAAAACATAATATCACCGTCTTCAACTATATATTCCTTACCCTCTACTTTCATTAATCCCTTTTCCTTTACGGCTGCTTCTGATTTAAACTCAACCATGTCTTTGTACTTTATTACTTCAGCTCGAATAAATCCTTTTTCAAAGTCGGTGTGAATTTTGCCTGCTGACTGAGGAGCTTTAAGTCCTTTTTCTATTGTCCATGCATGCACTTCTTTATCGCCAGCTGTGAAGAAAGTTATCAAACCAAGCTGTGCATAGCTTTCATGAATCAGTCTGTGTAGGCCTGATTCTGTAATTCCGAGGTCTTGTAAGAACTCATTTCGTTCATCTATAGTTTCTAATGCTGCAATTTCAGATTCGATTTTTACAGAAAGAGTTAAGAATTTCGCATCTTCTTTTTGTGCAATGTTTTGGACAATTTGTGTATATTGATTTCCGTTAATTTCATCTTCGTTAACATTTGCAACGTAAATAACTGGTTTATCTGTAAGAAGCTGCATTTCTCTCATATTTTGTTGATCTTCGAGAGAAAGCTTTTCAGTATAATATTTAGCAAGTCTACCTGTACTAAAATGTTCTTTTAAGCCATTGAGAAGTTCGACTTCTCTTGCAACTCTTTTATCTCCGACTCTCAGACTTTTTCCGGATTTTTCAAGACGTTTATCTATAGTATCAAGGTCTTTAAGAATTAATTCCGTCTCAATGATTTCAATATCATCTTTAGGGTCAATTTTATTGCTGACGTGTATGATATTATTATCTTCGAAACAGCGAACAATATGTATAATAACCTCAACTTCGCGTATGTGTGACAGAAACTGGTTTCCAAGTCCTTCACCTTTTGATGCACCTTTTACGAGTCCTGCAATATCAACGAACTCAATAGTACTTGGAACAATTTTCTTTGGATTAAAAATTTTTACCAATTCGTCTATTCTTTTATCGGGTACAATTATAGTACCTACATTTGGTTCTATTGTACAAAAAGGATAGTTAGAAGCCTCAGCATTCTGAGATTCCGTGAGTGCGTTGAATAGTGTTGATTTTCCAACATTTGGTAATCCTACTATACCACATCTTAAAGCCATATTAGATAATACTATTTATAATTATAAAAACTATACCTGAAAAAAGCGGCAGACTTAAATTGTCATTTATTTTCAGAATACTTAATTGTTCAAATATTGCTGCAAACAGAACAGTAATGAAGCCTGCTTTGTAAAAATTGTAATCCGGGAAAACATTCTGTAATATAAAAAGCAGAATAAATCCAGTTATTGTAAATGCAATACTGCCTTCAAGCGTTTTCTTCTCCACAATTCTTTTCTTTCCAAAAGTCTTTCCTACTAAAGCAGCCAGGGTGTCGCACCAAATCATTATCAGTATAGATAGTATAGCAACTTCTTTTGGAAAAAACAATAAAGTCAAAAAAATACCTATTGCATAATATGTTCCTCCAGTGAAAAGGTTTCTTTTATAATCTTTTTCATCTTCTCTTAATATAACGTGAAAAAACATCTTATATAGCTTTTCGAATGAGACAGTATATGCTTTAAGAATATCCAGCGCAATCATCATTACAGTACCTACACCAACTAAACTTAGTATGAATTCTTTAGAACTAAAATAATATATAACCGGAATAATAGTTGAAAATATATGAATTAATTTTCTATATAGTTCAATCTTTATATCGAGTTTATCGTTCAATTCAATATGTTAATTAAAAAAGCGAGCCTAAACCCGCTTTTACTTAAATGAAAATAAAATATTTTAGTTATTAACTATTGCGGGTGTTTCAACAGGTGGTTTCACTGTTCCAGCTGTTTCAGAAGTATTCTTTACCGAATCGTTATTATCACTCTCTTTTTCTATAGGTGGAAGTTCTTCACCCTTCATCACCTTGTCAATCTCATCTGAATCAAGGATTTCTCTATCTAGTAATATTAGTGAAAGTCTGTGCAGAACATCTATGTTTTCCGTTAAAACTTTCATAGCTCTATCCATACCCGATTGCACAATTTTCTTAACTTCGTCATCGATTAATATTTGTGTTGTTTCGCTGTAATTCTTGTGTTCATGTAATTCTTTACCAAGGAATACTTCTTCCTGTTTGTTACCGTATGCAATAGGACCGAGTTTTTCACTCATACCAAATTCACACACCATTTTTCTTGCAAGTGAAGTTGCTCTTTCAATGTCGTTACTAGCCCCAGTTGTATATTCATTGAAAACAAGTTTTTCAGCAGCACGACCACCCATAGCATAGGTAATCATCGCTTCAAGGTATTCTTTTGAGTATGTATGCTTTTCATCCATCGGGAGATATGTTGTTACACCAAGAGCTCTTCCGCGCGGAATGATAGTAACTTTGTGGACCGGGTCGGCTTCAGGAGTGTATTTTGCAACGAGTACGTGACCTGCTTCATGATAAGCAGTTGTTTTCTTTTCCTTTTCTGATATTATGAGGCTTCTTCTTTCAGTACCCATCATAACTTTATCCTTAGCATTCTCAAGGTCTTTCATAGTGACAACATCAGAATTTCTTCTTGCCGCAAGAAGGGCAGCTTCATTGACAAGGTTAGCAAGGTCAGCTCCGGAGAATCCGGGAGTACCCTTAGCGATTGTATCAATCTTAATATCATTCGAAAGAGGAATTTTCCTTGTATGAACTTTTAGAATACCTTCGCGTCCTTTAACATCAGGTCTATCAACAACCACCTGTCTATCAAACCTACCCGGTCTAAGCAAAGCCGGGTCGAGAATGTCGGGTCTGTTAGTAGCAGCTATGATTATTACGCCACTATTTTGTTCAAATCCATCCATTTCAATAAGTAGCTGGTTAAGGGTCTGTTCGCGTTCATCGTGTCCACCTCCAAGCCCCGCACCTCTATGCCGACCTACAGCGTCAATTTCATCTATAAAAATAATACAGGGAGCATTCTTTTTTCCCTGGTCGAATAAGTCTCTGACACGTGAAGCACCAACACCGACAAACATTTCAACAAAGTCGGCACCGCTAATTGAAAAGAAGGGGACACCTGCTTCACCTGCGACAGCCCGAGCAAGAAGAGTTTTACCAGTTCCCGGAGGACCGAGTAAAAGAACTCCGCGGGGTATTTTACCACCGAGCTTTTGGAATTTACCGGGACTTTTCAAGAACTCGATTATTTCGGAAAGCTCCTGTTTAGCTTCGTCTGCACCTGCAACGTCTGCAAAAGTAACTTTCATCTGATTACCAGACATCATTTTTGCTTTCGACTTACCGAATGAGAAAATACCTTTGGTTCCGCCGCCTCCTCCGTTCTGCATACGCCTCATCAGAATAATCCAAAATGCAATGATAAGAATCCAAGGTAAAGCACTAAGAACGGGTGTTAGCCAGCCTCCATCATCCTTTTCGAATGAATACGTGGGTATATTATCTTTCCATGATTTAATTACAGCTTCATCTGTATTCGTGTAAGGAAGATAGAGTGAAATTCTATCAACCGTAAGCTGCTTACCGCTAATAGTTAAAGTTTCGGGAGCTTTAAGCTTTCCTATAAACTCATAATTATTTTCTGCTTTTTTAATTACAGCAGATTCGATTTTCTGTTCTGTTAAAAGCTTTTGGTATTGGTCGAACGTAACTTCATTAGTTTTTGGGTCGCTGCTTTTTGTATAAATCATTATCAGAAAAAATCCAACAAGAATAGCCGACCATCCAAGTACAATTTTAAATACCCTGTTCCAGTTAAAATCTTCGTTTTTATTATCTTTATTCGTTTGTGCCATGCTAAAAAATTTAATATTTATAACACATAAATTCCTTTTAAATTCCTGTATTTCTGAGCAAAATCGAGCCCATAACCAACTACAAATTTATTCTCAATTTCAAAACCGAGATAATCGATTTTAAAGTTAAATTTGGGAGTACCTTTTTTTATTAAAAGACTCGCAATTCTTATCGATTCAGGTTTTTGAGATTTAATAGTTTTAAGAATAAAATCCATAGAAAGTCCTGAATCAATTATGTCTTCAACGATAATAACATCTCTGCCTTTAAGTTCGCAATTAAGCTCTTTTAGCGTTTTCACCTGACCTGAAGAAATCTTGCTGTCACCGTAACTGGAAAGCTTTAGAAAATCAATTTCACAGTTAACTTTGATTTCTCTAATCAAGTCAGACATAAAGAGGAATGCTCCGTTAAGTACGCCGATAAAAATTGGAATCTTATGTTCGTAGTCTTTATTAATCTGAGCAGCAAGCTGTTTGACCCGTTTAGAAATCTGAATTGGAGTTATGTAAATATGAAGTTTAGTCTTTTCCATAGCGACAAAAATTAATTATTGTAAGTTACTGTTTTACTAAATAATAATAAAGGAATATTTAAAAAAGAAAACCCACATACAAACCTGTATGCGGGAATTCGTAAATCTAATATAAATAAAGTAAAGAACTTATTATGTATTTTCTTCTTCTACTATTCTCTTTGATTTCCTGATAGCACGTTCCTTGTTCATCTTCTTCTCAACAGAAGGTTTGACGAAGAACTGTCTTCTCCTGAATTCTTTAAGTATCCCGGCTTTTTCATATTTCTTCTTGAATCTTTTAAGAGCTTTATCAAGAGACTCTGTATCCTGAATAATTACCTTAATCAAATGTACCTCAATTTTAAAATTTGGAAAACATAAATATAATATTTTTATGGACATTAATCAATTAAGAAATGCATCTCTTTTTTGAATTTTCTGATTGAATGCATGGTATTGATTTTGTAATTTCAGAATGAAAAAAGTTAATAAGAGTTATGAATAAATTGCATTTAATTTTAATTTAAAAAATACAAACATTAGCGATGTAAAAAAATTATGCTAAATGTACCAAAATAAGAAGCATACAGACTACGTTATATTGATGTAATACATCAAAACAGCATTCCAAACACAATCATAAAAATTACGCATCATTGGCGCACTTGTGGCTCTTATGGAGCACTTATTTCCTGATAGCCTTCATTTAACAATCTGCTTTCATGCTCAAAATTTAGAGAAATTGACGATAAATTGATAATAGAAATGAGTAAGGCGAAAATTGGATGTTATATGAGTTAATATCATTTACGATGAAAAAATATAGTAAAGGGGTTATAATTGACTGATTTTAATTAGTTTGGAAGCAAAATTTGTAATGACTATAAAAACTAAAATGGTAAAATTATCATGGTTTTTGGTAGGGGGAGTTGATGAAGCGGTTTGCTTCGGAATGGCTGTTTCTGAATTCGCGGGAGGAAAGAACCTTTTTGTAGTAGTCGATAGCTTTGCCGCGGTTACCGAGAATGTCGTTTTTCATGCCCTGCATTACGTAAGTATAGATTTTGAAGGATGTATCTTCGGTGTCGATTTTTTCGGAGAGGGACTCACATTCGTTAATATACATTTCCATTTCTTCAATTCTTCCGAGTTTGAGAAGGCTGAGAGAGATGTAATAATCAGCTTCACGCAACACCGATTCATACTGAAAGCCGATTTCTTTAGCAAGGTTTTTGTTTCTTACTTTTATCCAACCCTCGAGAGCTTCGGCGTATCTGCCCGAACCGGAATAGCAGTTGTATAGCATTTTCTCGAAGACAGGGTTTGAGGGGAATAGAATGTATAGCTCTTTGCTGTACTTTTCTGATTCGATAAAATTTCTTTCGTACTGCATATTGAAAAAAGCCATTATGTATTTAGCTTCATAACTTGCGAGTATAGAAGTTTCAGCTTCTTTAATTTGCTCGATACCTTTTACTTTATCGCCTTTCGGAAATATAAGCATGAGAGGTTTAAGAAAAACATATCTATCAGGAATATATTCAGCAAAGTAATTGTAAATACCCACACCGAGCAAAGCCTCCTTATTCTTAGGAGAAATTTCAAGAGCTTCCGAAAGAAGATTCAGAGCCTGCCTGCCGTCGTCGGCAGCGGAGAGCCAGTTTTCACGAAGACTTTTTGCAAGACCGCGGTATCCGAGCGATGCACCTTTGAAGATGAGAGCGTCAACATCTTTTGGATTTCTGTCGAGAATAGCGTCGCAGAAATCGATACACTTATTCACTTTATCTTTAAGGGCATCATCGAGAGAGGCATTTTTTCTGTCGATGTTTATTTTCCACCAGTCGGAAAGGACGTAAAGAAAATGTCCCTGAGGTTCATTCGGGTAAGAAGAAATATAGGCTATAATATTTGTTTGAGCAGAATCGAAGCTGCAGGAGTATATATTTCTGAGAATAGTAATGCGTTTTTCATCTTTAGTCTGAGAGAAAACGGAACCAAATGAAAAGGTTAAAATAATTAGCAGAATATTAAACCTTAAAGTGTTCATCGTTTATTTAACTCTTCTTATAACAACGAGTGTTCTATCGTCAGAATATTTTCCGTTAGCAGAATATTTCTGGACGCTTTCAATAATTCTTTTACACATTATTTCGGGACCTGCATTTTTGTTTTGAATAATTAAATTCTTTAATCTATCTTCGCCGTAGAATTCGAACTTTTCGTTAGTGGCTTCGACTATGCCGTCTGTGTAAAGGATTAAAGAATCTCCTTTTTCAAGGTAGAGACTATCGAGATAATAATCCTGATTTGGAGATGGACCGAGCACAGAGCCGGTTGAAGAGAGACTTATTAAATCAGTGGTGCCAGACCTCAGGACAAAAGGCGAATTGTGACCTGCATTAACATAGACGCAAAGACCTTTTTTATCCTTATAAAGTTCGCACAGAAAAAGAGTAACAAATCTTTCGTTAGGGAATGTTTCATTAACGAGATTACCAATTCGTTTCAGTAATGTTGTAAAACCAACGTCGTAGCTAACGCCCATTTTCAGAGCTCCCGAAATATAGAGAGCTTGAGCAGCGGCAGATATACCTTTAGAAGCGGCATCACCGATAGCAATGCAGAGTTTGTTATCATCTGCTATGCTTATGTAATCGAAAAAGTCGCCGCCGACGATTTTATCGGGAATAGAAACGCCGTACATTTGATAATTACCGAATTCATAACCGTGTTCGGGGAGAATGCTTCTTTGAATCTCGCTGGCTTTGGCGAGTTCCGTAATATTATCTTTAGCTTTAGACTCGATTCTTTTAGTCCGAATGATAGAATTAATAGTAACGCTAATTATGTTCAGTGTGTAAAGAAATTCATCGTTAATAATGTTTCCGTTAAACGCGAGAAGGAACTGATACAGATATATAGGTTTATTCTTATACACTATTTTATATTTCTCACCAATACCCGTTGCAGAATAGTTTGTTATGCCTCTTCTTTTCAGATAGACATTCGTTTCCATTGTTGTTACAGTTCTTTTTCTTGAAATCTCGTGGAGTATGTGGAGTTCATCTAGTCCAAGAACGAATCCTTTATCAATCTTTTTAACGTCGCCGAGCTGATCGAGGAGTGTATACGCTTTTTTATTATTGTTTAGTTTCCAGATTCTTCCGCCGCTGATTCCAATGTTCTCATTACCGATTATCTGATGCAGGACGTATTTAAGCAGGTCTTCAGTTTTTTTGAAATTCGGAGCTTCGGTTAAGAATTTTTCAATCGTTCGGGATAATTTCCTCTGTTCCATATTTTTCTTTATTATTAAATTTTAGTTCAAGCTTATACAGTTCCATGTGAATTTTTGACAACGCCGCACCGGTACAGAAAATCAAAGATAAAAGATAAATCCAAAGCATAAAAACAACTATAGCAGCGTATGCGCCGTAAACAGCGGTATAATTTGAGAGATTGAGAATATAATAAGCAAACACATATTTCAGAAGTTCATAAAGAGCAGCAGAGATTAAAGCACCAAAAAGAAGAGAGCGTGTCGGTATCTTATAATGCGGAACAAATCTGTATAGAAAGAAAAACATTACATAAGAAATAAAGAAAGGAAGTAGGAAAAGAAGAAAAATACTTGAACTCATGACGGATGAAACAGACGTAAAAATAAAATTGATAAATTCGTTGTCAATTTGCTGAATGGATGTTACGATAGTTGTGAAAGAAAACAACACGATAATAATAAGCAGCAGAATAAAATCGCGAAGTTTACCTTTTAAAAAGGTGACAGATTCCTTTACGTCGAAAATTCTATTGAGAGCATCGCGCATGTAGCTGAACATACTGCTCATCGCCCAGAATACTCCTAACAGACCTATCAGTGTTGTTATCAGAGCATTTTGAGACAATTCAAAGGCTTTTCCCGAAATTGCTTCTATTACTTTGTCCTTCATCTCAAAATTAACAGGCAGAGTCTGGTTGATGTATTCATTAATCTTCTGAACAGCATTAACTTTATCGAAATAAAATCCGAGTATTCCGAGAAATATCAGGAGGGTAGGAATAATAACCCAAAGGATACTAAATGAAACACCAGAGGATAGGAACCAAATCTGGTCGGTATCATACTTCTGGTAAAGTCTTTTTATGTAGAAAAATAAATTATTTAGTCTTTTCTTCAAAATGTTATTTCAGTTTACCCGTAACTTTTTCAATCTGTTCTAAAAAATCAGAATAATATAATATTTTATTTGCACTTTCAATCAAATCTTTCATGTATAAATCTTTTGTAACGAATTTAATCTCTTTTCTAAACAAATCATAAGCTTTTTTTACTCCCTTACCCGGAACGAGAGGTTTAAGAAACTCGAGAGCCTGAGTACCGCAGAGAATTTCAATAGCGAGGATATTTTTAACATTATTAATAACTTCAAAACATTTTCTTGCAGCGATTGAGCCCATCGAATTATGGTCTTCCTGATTTGCACTCGTCGGGATAGAGTCAACAGAAGCAGGATGTGCAAGAACTTTATTCTCGCTGACAAGAGAAGCTGCTGTGTACTGAGCAATCATGAACCCTGAGTTTATGCCTCCTTCTTTTATAAGAAATCTTGGAAGACCGCTCAGGCTGCCGTCAACGAGACGTGCAGTTCTTCTTTCTGAAATACTACCAAGCTCTGCAACAGCAATTTTCAGAAAGTCAGATGCAAGAGCGAGAGGTTCGCCGTGAAAATTACCGCCTTCGAGATGTTCTTTATTATTTGCAAAGATTAAAGGATTATCTGTAACGGAATTAATTTCAGTATTGAGAACATTTATACAATAATTTAAAGCATCTTTAACAGCACCGTGCACCTGCGGAATGCATCTTATAGAATAGGCATCCTGAACTCTCGGGCAGTCTTCGTGCGATTTAATAATACCGCTATTCTTCAGAAGTTTTCTGAGGTTTTCAGATGATGCAATCTGTCCTTTATGAGGACGTATATTCTGAATACGCGGGTCGTAAGCAGTGTCTGTGCTTTTAGTTGCCTCGACAGTGACAGCGCCCGCAATATCAGCAAGCTTTGAAAGTCTGATAGCCTCATAAAGAGAGAGGCAAAGATAGCTGCTCATCATTTGCGTACCGTTGATGAGCGCAAGTCCTTCTTTTGAAGATAGAACAAAAGGTTTAAGACTTACTTTTTTAAGAGCATCTTTACTTTTGAGTATTTTACCTTTATACTTTGTCAATCCTTCTCCGAGAAGAGCAGAAGCAAGATGAGCAAGCGGTGCAAGGTCGCCCGAACAGCCGACAGAGCCCTGCTGAGGGATAACGGGAATAAGTCCTGCATTAAAAAACTTCAGAAGAAAGCTTATGAGTTCAAACCTGACTCCTGAATGACCCTGAATTAGTGAATTGATACGAAACAGAATCATTAAACGAACTACATCATCTTCAATAGGGGAGCCTACACCTGTTGAATGGGACAAAATGAGGTTTCTCTGAAGGGCTTCAGTCTGGTCTTTAGAAATTACAACATCTTTGAACTCTCCGAATCCTGTATTGATGCCGTAGATTACTTCATCTTTAGCAATCCAGCTTTCGACGAGTTTCCTTGAAACCCTGACATTTTTTTCTGCTGATTTAGAAACAGATAGTGTATAACTACCTTTAATGATATTAATAGAATTCTGAACATTGAGGTTCTTACCGTTTAAAATAAATTTATTCATCTGAGCATTTATTAAAATAAAAAATCCGGATTTATAAATAAATATAAACCCGGATTCATAAAAATTTATGAAATTATTTTACGAGCATTAGTTTCTTTGTATCGGAATAGTTTGCGTCTCCAGAGACATTCAATTTATAGAAATAAACGCCGCTGTTGAGTTCGCTGAAGTTTGCGTTAACTTCATACTTGCCTGCATTCATGTTTTCGCTGATAAGGCTCTTTACTTCTCTTCCGTTTACGTCATAAACTTTCAATGTAACAAATCCTGTTTTAGGAATGCTGAAATTGATTGTCGTTGAAGGATTGAACGGATTCGGGTAGTTCTGAGAAAGACTGAAGCTTTCGGCGACAGTGCTGACTGGCTGAACGCCTGTGATAACACTAAGCCATGATTTAGATATTTTGAAACCGTCAACAATTAAATAAGGTGCGTTAGCAGCAGTACCTTGCCTTAAAGCAATACGACCGAGGTTAGTCATATCTGAAGTTAAACCTGTTACAGGTCCAACTGTTGGAGGAGGTTCAACTGCGGGTATTGTAGAAGGAAATACAAACAAGCTTATTTCATCATCTGTTGTGGAACCTGTAAGGAAATTATACTTCACAACAAGGAGGTATGTCGTACCGAGATTATATGTAGTTGGAGTGTAAACAAGCGGACCATTCGCAACGGTAGATTTAATAATACCAAACCTTAAGCCGAGAGAATCTTTTACATAAAGCCTTGCGGCGTATAATGTCGTAGAAGTTGAAGGTAAAAGAGCAAAGAAATAATCACCAGCAGTCTTCATTGAATCTACCCTAACCATCATAGAAATATAAAATGTACCAACGCTATCCGGGTTTGTCAGTGGTTTATAAGCATCCTGTCCTGTAGGTTTTACGACTGCAGAATTACCAATATTAGAACCTGAATAACCGGCAAAAATAAGACCCGGAGAATAAACGCTAAGTGCATTTGTAGAGCCGCCACTGAAAGAAGTCCATCCATGTGCACCAAGAGTATCTCCTGCTGTATAGTTAAAATCTTCGATAAGCAAGATTTGGGCATTTAATCCTGCAGTGAGGATTAACGTAAAAATGATAGTAATTAATTTTGTTTTCATGATTATTTATTAAGTTTAAAAATATTTTATTTAATACTAAATTTATACATATAATAGAATAAAAACTATGATAAAAGAAGAAGATTACAATAATTTTACATTTGAGAGATAACTCATTTCTTGCTCAATTTAAAGAATAGTTAAAGCAACTATAAATCAGAAAAATTAAATTTAAAGCAATTTACAGTTGATTTTAAAATGCTAAAGTTATAATTTAACTACAATCTATATTTGTATGACAAATCATCAAAGAGATTAAACATTAATATATAAGTTTTTTACAAATTAAAATCGAGTAAAATGAAAAAAACTCTCTCCATTTTGGCGATTTTCGCAATCGGTTTTGTAATCTTAACCGGACAGAAATTCGACAATGATGACCCGCGGTGGAATCTCCATCCGGCCTCGACACGGTTTGCACCTGTCGTACCTTATGACAATTTACCAAGTTATCCAAACACAGATAACTACGTAAATCCGAATACAGTAATAAAATACGTCCAGACACCACTTGGTGTTATGGCAGTAAGTCCAAATTTTATGATTAAATCGGTTGCATCACCTAATACGCAGTCGGAAGTAATAATCACATCCAGTTTGTTACATCCAAATCTAATGTTCTCATCAGCAAACTATTTCAACGGTTCATCAACATTCAGCACACCGGGATATATTTCTACAAACGGCGGTCTCAACTTTTCAGGTGCTGATATAACAAACAGCAATTACGGCGATCCTGCACCAATGATTGACAAAAATGATGTTTTTATTATTTCTCACATTACTCTTGCGGGAAGCATGGGTGCAGCATATTCAACCAATTTTGGTGCAAACTGGTCGGGAGTAATAACATTTCCTGGTGCATCAACGAGTGCAGATAAAAACTTATCAGGAACAAACTATGCATCTGCAAGTCCATATTACGGACATTCATACACAGTATATACGGAATTCGGAGGGACATACAATAACAGAATAGTATTCACAAAGACAACAAACAGCGGAGTGAGCTGGTCTAATGTACAGGTCATCAGTCCTGTTCCTGCTTCAGGACATCATCATCAGGGCTGCGACATTACAGCGGGACCTGAGGGAAATGTTTATGCTATTTGGGCAAACTGTACTTCAAACGGACAGAACTCTACAGAAGATTCTCTTGGTTTTG
>CAZVCC010000020.1:0-51097 GCA_964626015.1 uncultured Ignavibacteriaceae bacterium | reverse complement strand
GAAAGATAATGGAATGCGGATTTAAAGATTGATTTTATTGCCCGCGGGAAAGAGATTTTTTCACCACTTAGGCAAAGGGTACTAAGAAGAGAAAGAACGCACACTGAAAATAATGATTTAGTTATGATGTTTACTGATTAAGAGAAGAACGAGATTTTTCAGAATTTTTAACCGCAAGGGGCGCAAGGAACGCAGAGAAGAGAATTTTTATTGCTAAGAGAAAGAGATTTGCAAGCAGATTTTTTAACCGCAAGGGGCGCAAGGAACGCAGAGGAACTAACATCAAAACAATAAGGAGAATTTTAACCGCAAGGATTGCAAAGAAGGCAAAGGTCGCAAAGAAAGATAATGGAATGCGGATTTAAAGATTGATTTTATTGCCCGCGGGAAAGAGAAGGAAAAAACTTGAGATATATTACCACTGAGATCACAGAGGGCACAGAGAAAAACTAATCTAATGTTAAGAGCTAAAGATTTTTCACCGAGAACACAGAGAAAATCACAGAGGGCACAGAGAAGAGAATTGATTTATTGCTAAGAGAAAGAGATTTTTTCACCACTAAGGCAAAGGGCACTAAGAAGAGAAAGAACGCACACTGATTAGAAAGAAAGAATATGATTGGTGATGATGAGAAATTAATTTATTGCCCGCGGGAAAGAGAAGGAAAGAGCGGTGAGGGAGGGATTAGCTGATGGCTGATAGCCCCAATTCCAAGTGTGGAATTAAGGAATGAAGAAACTTGTAGTACATGATTAGAGAGAGATTTTCACCACTAAGGCACTAAGATCACTAAGAAAAATAAAAGATTTCAGGACCCTTAGTAGACTAAGAACATTTTGAAGAAAATATTCTAAGCCAAAACCGAGAGATTTAATTTCGTTTATACCACAGGTATTAAAAAATAGGTTTTGATAAATCATGTATTAAGTCAAGTTTCTTAGAAGCTGGTAGCTCATGGCTGGTAAGAGAAGTGAGTAAGTGAGGAAGTGAGTAAGTGAGGAAGTAAGAAAGTGAGGAAGTAAGAAAGTAATCAGTAACTTAAGAGCAGTGAAAAAGTTAGAACGTGAGTAAGTGAGTAAATAAGAAAGTGAGGAAGTAATCAGTAACTTAAGAGCAGTGAAAAGTGAGAAAGTGAGAAGGTGAAAGAAAAAGGCGGAAGGATGTTCCGCCTTTTTGAAGATTAATGCTGAGCTGAATATTGAAGCTGAGCCGATTATTGAGTTTTATTTTATGAGCATTAGTTTTTTGACGCTGCTGAATGAGCCTGATTCCATTTTGCAAAAATAGATTCCGCCGGAAAGTCCTGCGGCGTTGAATTCTATCGTGTAATAGCCGGCTTCGCGCGTTTCATTCACGAGTTCTTTTATCATTCTGCCCGTTACGTCGTAGATGCTCAGTTTTACTCTGCTGTTTGAGGGCAATTCAAAGTCTATTTTTGTTGTAGGGTTGAACGGATTCGGGTAGTTTTGACTTAGTCCAAATCTTTTTGGTGTTCCGATTTCAACGTTACCTGAAAGTGTGTGATACTCGAAGTTTCCGTTGTTATCTATCTGTTTGAGCCTGTAAAGATATTTTCCTGAAGAAAGATTATTATCGGAGTAATTGTAATTTGTAACGGTGTTTGTGTTTCCTTTGCCTTCTACGTATCCAATCTTTGAATATTTTGGTGTTTCACCAACACTATTTGCCCTTTCGATTTCAAAGCCCGCGTTGTTTGTTTCCAAAGACGTGCTCCAGTTAAGTTTAACGTCTCTGCCTGATACGGAATGTGTGAATGCTGAAAGCGTAACGGGCAATGGAGAATTAAAATTGATTTCGTATACACCTCTGCCGTGAGTTGCAGCACGCAGATAGCGGGTTCCGCCGTTATTATAATAACTGAAATCCAGAACAGGAACGAACGGCATGCCGGTGCTTAGTTTTGTCCAGTTTGAACCACCGTTTGAAGAGAAGTAAACGCCGAAATCATTTCCCGCATAAAGGTGGTTTGTACTGAGCGGGTCGATGAATAAATCGCTGACTGTTATTGAGGGCAAATCACCGCTGACATCGGTCCAGTTTGTCCCGAAGTTAGTTGTTTTTAAAACCTGTCCCGTCGAGTAAGAAGCCCGTGTGATGTAATAAGTATTCTCATCGGAGGGATCTGCTACTATTCTGTGAATCGATGCTCCTGTGAATCCTGAACCGGTTAAATTAGCAGTAATATTTGACCAGCTGCTCCCTATTCCTTCATTTGTTGATTTAAGTAAGACGGGAGAGGTCGTATTATAACTTGCAGCTGCAAGCATGTAAAGAGGATTTACAGGTGAGTGAGCAACTGAGGTTATTGTGTTAGGTGATGCTACTAATGAAGAGACAAGATAACTCCAAGTATTGCCGCGATTTAATGAACGGATTATACCTCTATTATAGCCAGCATAAATTGCAGTTGAAACAGTCGGGTGCTGCCAGAAGGGCGTTGTCCACGCTGTGGCGCTGCTTGAGCCGACTACATTAGTCCATGTCACGCCAGCATCGGTACTTTTATTCAGCGAGCCATTTTGTGTGCTCATGAAAACATTATTCGCGTTTGAATAATCAACAAAGCATTCCATACCGTCGCCTGAAGTTTCAAATTTCCATGTAGTTGCGCCTTTATCGGTTGTGCTGAAATTTCCGTTATCCTGAGCGCCTCCGTAAAGTATTGAAGGGTTTGTGGGATGCGAGGCAACTCTGTAAAACTGTATGGTATTAATTCCGTTGTTTATGTGGAAAAAGTCCGTACCGCCGTTTGTTGATTTATAGATTCCGCCGTCGCAGCATACATAAAGAATATTCGGGTTCGAGGGTGCGAACATAACGTTGTGGATATCGACATGTGTATAGCTATCCCAAGCACTGACGCCGCTATTATATCCAGCAGGATTTCTTATGAAAGAAAATTTTGAGCCGTCGTTGGTCTTGCTTAATTCTACGTTTCCGAGAAATACATTGTCCGGGTTTGTGGGATTGACTGCTATGCAGAGGTCATAACTGCCCTGATCAGCTACGGTTGAGCCATCGTAAGTGCCTGCAATGTTTATTCCGAATGATATCTGTGCCCAGTTTGCGCCGCCGTTTGTGGATTTATAGGCGCAGGTTCTCATGTTTCCTGAAATAGGAACATCGTAATTATGAACTACCGTATAAATGGTTGAGGGATTTGATGGTGCAATATCGAATTGTAGTCGTCCCATATAAAGGTCTATCTCCGGTAATCCTGAGCTGCTGTTTACCCACGTAACACCTGCATCGGTGGAAATATAGAATCCGTTTGCAGTCTCCCTGTTTCCGATGACTGCATAAGCAAAATTACCGTCAGTAGGATGAAAAGCGACATCGAAAGCGCCTGTTAAATTTATGACCCTTGTCCACGTAATGCCGGCATCGGAGCTTCTCCAGACTCCCTGATTTGTAACGCCGGGATTATTAAAATTTCCTGTTCCAAGAGATGCGAGAACTATATTTGAATTAGTTGGTGAGACTTCTATGTTTGAGAACTGAGTCTGAGAACCGAAACCGTTGGTTATTCTCGTCCAGTTATCGCCGCCGTTTGTAGATTTATAAAGGCCGTCGCCTTCAAAGGTTGTTGTATTAAAAAGCCAAATGGCTTCGCCCGAGCCTGCATATATAATATCGGGGTTTGAGGGGTCGATGGCAATAGCACCAAATGTAAGCAGGTTTAAATCACCGCTTTTATCAACCCAGTTCTGCCCTCCGTTGGTTGTTTTCCAGATACCACCTGCGGCAACGCCGATGTAAACTACATCAGGGTTTGTCGGGTGGACATCAATGCCGCGAACTCTTCCGCTGACATTTCCCCAGTAAGGTATAAAGCTTGAGGACATATCGATGCCTGAAGGTCCTATGTTTGTCCAATCAGCCGATTCGATGGGGCTTAAATTACCGCTGTTCATTTTCTCCTGCACCTTTTGGATTTCGGCAGTTTTTTGCCTGTTAATGTGCTCTTTCGGGAATGCTCCCTTTTCATCGATTCTTGACCTGTAGAACCATTCTAACCTTTTAAAAGAATTCTTTTTTCTGATTTCCTGAGGGATTTTATCCCAAACTGGTACAAACGGAGCTATTGAAGGATTGGAGAAGACTCTTTCTTCCGGACCAGGTTCGAGAGTGGACTGAGCCTCAGCTTTTATCATAAGAGCCAATATCAGGAAGAACAGTAAAGATATTCTTTTTATCATAATAATGTTTTTGTGTTTAATTTTCTGAATAATGTAATTATAGAATCAATTTTGATAATTGAATTTTAAAACATAATTTATTTAAAAATGGTTCGGATTTTGGAGTGAAATAAGAAGTTATAAAGGTATGGAGTCTTAAGAACAGTGAATAAGTGAGGAAGTAATCAGTAAACAGTAATCAGTAAACAGTAAGCAGTAAGCTGTAACTTAAGAGCGGTGAAAAGTGAGAAAGTGAGAAAGTAATCAGTAAACAGTAATCAGTAAACAGTAATCAGTAAACAGTAAGCAGTAAGCTGTAACTTAAGAGCGGTGAAAAGTGAGAAAGTGCAGAAGAACAGTGAGAGTAGTCAAGTGCTGGAAGAGAGGGAGGGTTGCGTTATATTATGCAGGGGTCATGAGTTTGGGAATATTACGCCAGTTCAGGATTTTTATGTTATGGCGTATCTGGTCTTCATCGCCGCCGTAAATAAGACTCATTAGGGTGTTAATTTTGGGGTTGAGTTTATTCCATTTTAAGAGGTTATTTAAGAATTCTGATTTTATGGTGCTGCCTGCTTTTAGTTCAATTGCTCTGACAGAAGAGGAGCTTTCTGCAATGCAGTCTATTTCATAGCCGTTTGAATCCCGCAGGAAATAAAATCCGTAGTTGAGACCTCTGTTCAGGTTGTTTTTAAGCAATTCGGATATGATAAAGGTTTCAAATATGCTGCCTTTCATGTAGTGCATTTCGTAATCTTCAGCGGAATTCAGCATAAGAAGACTGCACAAAAGCCCTGTATCATAAAAGTATAGCTTGGGCGATTTAAGGAGGCGCTTGTTTAAATTTACGTGATATGGCTGAAGAAGATGAACGATATAACTCTGCTCAAGTACCGAGAGCCACTTTTTGACGGTCTGGTACGAGACTCCGATATCGCCTGCGATACTGCTTAAGTTTAAAACTTGTCCGCTTCTGCCGGCGCATACTTTAAGGAAAACACGGAATGAATTGAGGTCTCCGACGTTTAGAATCTGCCTGACATCGCGTTCGATATAAGTCTGAATGTATGATTTGTACCAATCCTCCGGAGCCATTTTTGTATCGTAGAGCCGAGGGTAGAATCCTTTAAAAATGTATTCAGGCAGAGTTTTATTTCCGTGAAAAGTATTTTTCAGTTCGTTATAACTGAAAGGAAGAAGCGAGAATATTTTTACTCTGCCTGCAAGGCTCTGTGAGATTTTAGAATGAAGCATGAAATTCTGCGAGCCTGTGAGTATGTACGAGCATTTTGTTTTCTTTTCGTCGACTTCAGTCTGAATGTATGAGAACAGAGCGGGTACGTGCTGTGCTTCATCAATAATTACTCTGCTGCCGTGTGTTTTAAGGAATCCCCTGGGGTCGCTTATGGCAAAATCGCGTGTATCAGGATTTTCGAGAGAAACATATTTGTGGCTTTTGAATATGCTTCTGACGAGAGTGGTTTTTCCCGACTGCCGAGGTCCTGTGATGAAGAGTACTGGCATTTTTCGCGTCGCCGAGAGTACTTTTGAGGTAATATCTCTTTTTATTATTTTATGCATATTAGAAGTTTGATTTCTATATAACATAAGTAATAATTTTGAGAAATGAAAGGTTTTTTTGAAGAGAAGTGAGTCCCGATAAATCGGGATGCAAAGAACGCAAAGGTGAAAAGGTGATAAGGTTGGGATTGGATTTGAATTTTTATTGCACTTTTGAATTAATATTTTGATTAAATTTTAATTATGAACGATAGTTATATCAAAGATATTAATTTAACGATAATAAAATGAATGAGAATAAGGTGAGGCTGACGCAGATGGTTTCGACGGCGGGGTGTGCGGCGAAGATTTTTCCGTATGTGCTGAGGGATGCGCTGAAGGATGTGGATTGGTTCAGGGATGAGAATGTTTTGGTGGGGTTTGACGGGGCTGACGATGCGGGCGTTTACAGGATTTCGGACGAGCTGGCGCTTATTCATACAACGGACTTTTTTACACCCGTAGTTGATGACCCGTTTACGTACGGGATGATTGCTGCGGCAAATTCGCTGAGCGACGTTTATGCTATGGGAGGAACTCCGCTTAATGCACTGAATATAGTCGCGTTTCCGCAAAAGCAAGATTTATCCATTCTGAAGGAGATTCTTGCGGGAGGTGCTGAGAAGGCACGCGAGGCAAGATGCTCTATCATAGGCGGGCATTCGGTTGATGTTGAGAATATTCTTTACGGGCTTGCGGTTACGGGTACGATTAACCCGAAGAATATTAAAGGCAATGACTCGGCAAAACATGGAGACGCTATTATTCTTACAAAGGCACTCGGCACGGGGGTTCTGAACAATGCGGTGAAGTACGCAAAACCAGACCGGCATTTTATTGACGAGCTGATTGATTCCATGTGCAGACTGAACAGAGACTCGGCGGCGGCGATGGTGAAACATAATGCATCTGCTTGTACAGATATAACGGGTTTCGGACTTGCGGGTCATGCTATGCAGCTTGCGAAAGCTTCGAACGCTGTGCTTAATTTTTACGTGAATGAGCTGCCGCTACTGAAGGGTGCGCTCTGGGCAGTGGGAGAGAAGCTGCTAACGCGCGGGGATAAATCGAACAGAATTTATACGGAAGATTTTGTTGTGAATAAGTGTACGGTCAATACACAAAAAGAGCATCTGCTTTACGACCCGCAGACTTCGGGGGGGTTGCTGGTTTCGATTGCGGAGTCACGATCCGAAGCACTACTGAAGGAGATTATTGAAAAAGGCGACGAGGCGGCAAGGATTGTGGGTTACGTTACGACGCCCGATGAAGAGTATAAAGCGGGTACAATTGTTTTTAATTTTTGATATGCTTACTTTTAAATCAGATAAAGAGGTTTTTGATTACGTAAGGAGCTTTGACCTGAGCGAAATAAAGCCATTAGCCGCTGTGCTGCAGCCATACACTTTCAATTTTATTGAAATAGAAACACTGCTTGAGCGTTTATACGATGAGGATACGCTGATTGTGGATGCGCGCTCGGAGAAGGAATTTGAGGAAACTTCAATTCCGACGGCGGTGAACTTTCCCGTTCTGAATACTGAAGAGAGGCACAACGTAGGGCTTGTTTATAAAAACTATTCGGATATAGCAGCGGTTGAACTTTCACTTCAATATTCTTCTTTTAAAACAGAAAAACTAAATGAGTTTCTGGAGGCGCAAGATGCAAAGAACAAAAACGTGTACGTCCATTGCTGGAGAGGCGGGGGCAGGAGCAAGTACCTTAGCAAGATGATATTTGACGCGGGTTACAAACCCTTTACACTGAACAAAGGGATTAAATCGTACAGGCAAAAAGTGAATGAGTTTTTTACAGCGGAGAAGTTTCCACGAGAAATGCTGGAGATAAGCGGTCTGACAGGAAGCGGCAAGACGGAGATAATTAAAGCACTGCAGGGAAAACTGCCGACGCTTGACCTTGAAAAAGCTGCGCGTCACTTTTCATCGCTGTTCGGGTTTGTGCCGTATAAAATAAGAGGTTACTCCCCTGTTCATAACCAGTCGGCTTTTGAAAATAATGTTTTTGCTGAGTACTTGTACAACATGAAAATGTTCAGCGGGTTCAAGACTTACGTAGTGGAAAGCGAGAGCAGAAAAGTCGGAGATTTTTTCATACCGCTGAACCTTTATGCTGTGATTGAACGAGCAAAGGTTATAAAGATTGAATGTTCGTTTGAGAAAAGAGTGCAGAGGCTGAAGAGAGATTATTTTGAGAATGAAAGCGGGTTCTTGGAAATGCTGACTATACTGAAACTGAAGGAAAGGTTTTTCAGGAAGGAGATGAGCAGTGCGTACTATGAAGCATGTGCCGAGGCGCTGAACAAAGGAGATGCGGAGGGGTTTATTTCGATAATGCTTGAGAAATATTATGACTTGAAGTATAAGAATAAGGGGAAGAAGGCGGAGGCGGTGATTAATAGCGATGATGTTAAGGAGGGAGCGGAAGAAATAATCGGGATATACTTGCGAATGGAAGATTAAAGAAGAGCGCACACTGATAAGAACTGAAGGATTATGATGAACACTGATAGACAATGGAACGCGGATAGGCACGGATTGGACGGATGGACGCGGATTTAAAAGATTAAAGAAAAACGCTTGACTGTTGCAGGCAGGCACACTGAAAGAGCTGAAAGAATATGATAGACACTGATAGACATTGGTACACGGATTCTCGCAGATTGTACGGATGGACGCGGATTTATAGATTAAAGAAAATCGCCTGACTGTTGCAGGCAGGCACACTGAAAGAGCTGAAAGAATATGATTTACGATGATGAAGAGAAATGGTTTTATTGCTCGCGGGAAATAAGAGGAAAGAGCAGTTATGGAGAGAAAGAATGGATAATGATTAAATTGAATTAGATGTCGAAAGTTTTACCGAACTTTAGAATTTTGTAATCGTACTTCTTTCTGATTTTATCCATGTTCTGAACGAGGGATTTAAACTTGTCTTCGCGGATGAACATATCTTCCTGCATGCTGCCATCGTCATCCCTTAAATCTACAAAGCGAACACCAATTAGCCGAATCTGCCTGCCCTTTCGATAGAGTTTATGGAAGAGCTTCAGGGCATCCTCATAGAAATCCATTTCGATGTTTGAAAATCGCTTGATGATATGCGACTTCTGATTAACGGTAAAATCTGCGTACTTGACCTTTACAGTCAAGCTGTTTGAAATGAGATTCTTCTTGCGCATTCTTGAACAGGCGCGTTCGAGGACGTAGTAGAGTTCCTTTTCGAGATAGTGCCTGTCGTCGGTGTTAAAATTCAGAGTTGTTTCTTTTGAAAGAGATTTCTGCTCGTAGTCCTCGTATGTGTTTATTTCCCTTTCATCGATTGAATTAGCGACATTAATCAGATAACCCGAATGCATTCCAACTTCATTCTCGTAGAAAGACCTGTCGTGTTTTAATATATCACCTATGAGGAATATGCCGTGCTTGTTCAGCTGTTTCAGAGTTACTTTGCCGACGCCGGGGATTCTCTGCACGGGCAGGCTGTGGAGGAAATCCTGCTCTTCGTCTTTAAGAATATAAGTTATGCCATCGGGTTTATTCTCTTTTGATGCAATCTTTGAGCAGACTTTGTTTGAAGATATGCCGATTGAGCAAGTGATATGAAGTGTCTTTTTCACTTCTTCTTTGAGTGACATTGCGAGTTCATAGACATCACCTTTGAACGGACGGAGCGTGTCGGTAACGTCGAGGAAAGCTTCGTCTATGCTCATGGGTTCGACGAGAGGTGTATATTTATAGAATATTTCTCTGACACGCTTGGAGTAGTCGGAATAGATGCCGCGGGTGCCTCGGATAAAATTTCCCTCCGGTGCGAGCTGGAGGGCTTTTGCGATGGGCATTGCGGTGCGTATGCCTTTTTTGCGTGCGAGGTAGTTGGGGCAGGATACAATGCTTCTTGTGTCGGTTTTAGTGCCGCCGACGATGAGGGGTTTGCCGCGCAATTCGGGGTTGACGGCTTCTTCGCAAGAGGCAAAGAAGGCGTCCATGTCGACGTGGAGTATGTATCTGGGTTTTGGCATGAGTAAAAATACATATTCGATGGAAAAGATGAAGTGCAGGAAGGAGGGAAATCTGCAAACAGAAGAAAAGATTTTAAAACAAAGCTACGAACAAAAGAAAAGATTTCACCACAGAGTTGCACGGAGATAATCACTGAGCACACAGAGAAAAGCAATAGAACACCTGCCTGCTGCAGGCAGGCGCATCTGCCGAAGAGAAGCAGACAGGTGGACGCTGATTAAACTAATACATACGGATAAAAAGATTGATTTATTGCTAAGAACAGATACCACCAAAACACTAAAGCACGAAATGAACAACAGAAATTTTACTGCAAGGGCAGTCCGCTACAGCGGATCTTCGGCTCGGACGCAGAGAAGAGCAAGAACGCACGCAGAAAAACTGAAATAATATGATTTGCACTGATTTGAAAATAATGGAACGCGGATTGGCACGGATTAGACGGATGGACACGGATTTAAAAGATTAAAGAAAAGCGCACGCTGAAAGTGCTGAAAGAATATGATTTGCACTGATAATGAAAAGATTGATTTGTTGCCTGCGGGAAAGAGAAGGAAAGAGTAAGATATTTTTACCACCAAGGGCACTAAGGACACTAAGAAAAAAGAATTTAATTTATTGCCCTCGTGAAAGAAACGGAAAGAACAGTTATGAAGTTAAGGAGTTATGAAGTTATGAAGAGAAAAAACGCACACCTAAAATCTGGCCTGCTGCAGGTTTACCTTTAGGATGGAAATCTTACACGTTTTAATGTTTCTTAGTTATATTGTTACTGATTTTGAAGAAGAATAAATATAAATTGCGTCATAGTTTTATGATTAATAAAGAGCAAATAGAGGAAGCACACAATAGAATAAGGCAGTACGTTCACAGAACGCCCGTGATGACGTCGGATTTGCTGAATGAAGCAGCGGGATGCAGACTGTTTTTTAAATGCGAGAACTTTCAGAAGATTGGGGCATTTAAAATCAGAGGGGCTATGAATGCAGCGCTGCAGATTCCGCACGATAAACTAATGAACGGGTTGGCAACACACTCCTCGGGGAATCATGCCCAGGCGATTGCACTCGCTGCTAAGCTGCTTGGAATAAAAGCGTACATAGTTATGCCCGATAACTCGCCTGAGGTAAAGATAAATGCGGTTAAAGGTTACGGGGCTGAAATAACTTTCTGCGAGCCGACGCTGAAGGCAAGAGAAGATACGATGAAAATTGTTCTGGACAGGACGGGCGCGGAGTTTATTCATCCGTATAATGATGAGAGAATTATAGCAGGACAGGCAACGTGCGCGAAAGAGCTTATTGAAGATACTGACACTCTCGATTACATTACTGCACCCGTTGGAGGAGGAGGACTGCTTTCGGGGACTTCCCTATCGGCGAAATACTTCGGGAATGGAATAAATGTTTATGCGGGCGAGCCTGAAGGTGCTGCTGATGCTGTACTTTCCTTTAAATCGGGCAAAGTAGAAAATGCGCCCTACATTAATACTATTGCAGACGGATTGCTAACGACACTTGGAGATGTGACTTTAAAAATAGTTCGTGAAAATGTTTGTGATATACTGACAGTGAATGATGATGAGATTATTTCAGCGATGAGATTGATTTATGAAAGACTGAAAATTGTTGTTGAACCGAGTGCGGCGGTACCCTTTGCTGCCGTTTTGAAGAATAAGGAGTTATTCAAGTGTAAGAATGCAGGAATAATTCTTTCGGGAGGCAATGTTGATTTCAGAATATTCTCAAGGTTTTAAACTGACTCTGTCAACTCCAAGATGACATAGCGCAAAGTCGTACTTGACCGGGTCTTTCGGGTCGTATTGCTTAAGCTTATTCGTTAGTTCTATTGCAAATTTCATGTCGCATGATTTTCTTTCCGTAAGTTTATACTTCCTTGCTGCCCTGTAAACATGTATATCTACCGGCATTATTAGTTTTGATGTATCAACGGATTTACCCCACAGCCCCAAGTCAATTTTATCTTTCCTTACCATCCATCGCAGGAAGAGCATTAGTCTTTTGCAAGTTGACTTTTTCGATACGAGAGGTACGAGGTATTCAAAGGATTTGCTGCCTTTTGCAATTTGTCTTATTTCCAACGTGAATCCGTTCAGAGCGTTTAGAATATTCTCATCATTTTTATCGTAATACTTCAGGAATAAATTCTTTAGGCTGCCGTACTTCTTTAAGATTTCAGTTATTGTATGTATTAAATCAAAGAAATCCTGTGAGGTATTGAATCTGTAACGGAAATCGAGTTTGGCTTCTTGACTGTTTCTTTTATAGTTAAATAGAAATTCAGATACGTTTAAAGAAGTGAATTGGAGGACCTTGTTAATGAAATTATTAATTTGTGTGATATTGCCGTAGGAATAGCACGAAATAATAAAAGCGAGTACTTCTTTATCGGTTTTGGTTTTGACTCGAATTAGTTTCCAGACAGGATCTTTTGAGCTTAACTGATTATTATATTTCACATAATATAAATCTAATAACTGCTTTGTAATCTTGATAGTTACAGGCATTTATTTAAAGTACATATTATATATTTTATCGCACAAGGATTTAATGCTAATATCGACCCAATTTATACGCTTATCGGCATTAAACCACGTCAACTGGCGCTTTGCATATCTGCGTGTGTTCTTCTTGATGTTTTCAATCATAGTATCCCTGTCTGTTTCACCTTCGAGGTACTGAAACACCTCTTTGATTCCGACTGTATTCAAGGAATTTTGTGTTCTATGGGAAAATCCGAGCTTTTTAAGGGTATTTACTTCGTCAATAAGCCCCTTTTGGATAAGACTATCCACTCTATTATTTATTCTTTCGTACAGCAATGGCCTATCGGCTGATAAACCAACCTGAACGGCATCGAATTCGGGTTTAATATTATTCATCTGAAGCTCTGATATACGTTTTCCTGTAGAATAAAACACCTCGAGGGCACGTATTACGCGCCTGAATTTGCCGGAGTCCATTTTTGATGCTGATACGGGGTCGATATTCTTCAATTCATTATAAAGCACTTCCCTGCCCTCGGATTTCAGACGTTCATTCAGTTTATTTCGAATTTCAGAGACGTCAATATCCTCTTCATAAAAACCGTCAATTAGTGCTTTAATGTACAGCCCGCTTCCGCCGACAATAAGAACATTCTTTCCTCTTTTAAATACATCATCTATAATTTGCTTGGATTTTTTTGCAAACATACCTGCATTAAATTCAGAATCGAGTTCGAGTTCATTCACGAAATAATGTTTCACCTTTGATAGTTCTAAATCAGTCGGTGCACAAGTTGCAAGCCGGATATGTTTATACACCTGGCGTGAATCGGCAGAAATAATTTCAGCATTCATTTTCGAAGCAAGATTAATGCTTGCGTCTGTTTTGCCTGTTGCGGTAGGTCCGAGAAGGACAAACACAGTATCTTTTTTATTGGAAATATTCTTAATAATAATGTATTTTTGTTTATAAAATAATAAATTCAATCGTATTAAATAATCACATTAAACATCATGAAAAAACTTGTACTGCTTTTAGTAATTTTAACGGCAATTACCTCAGCGTTTGCGGGCGAGGCCACAGATACAACATTCACTAATGACCTGAATAACGACGGAACGACGGATAAAATAAACATAAAGATAAACGAGGAAGAAGGAACTTTTGCGTTAAGCGTAAACAGTTCGAAATTTGTTTACATGCCTGAATCGACTTCAGATATGACGGCATCGGTTGTGCGGATAAACTACGGCAAGTACCTTATGGTAACGAGCATGGCTTACTACGGGTATCAGGCAGTACTGTTTACATTCGGCGATAAGCTTGACAGTATAGCTTCATTCTGGTCGCTTAATATTCCTGTGGTTGATGAAAGAGGAATAATTAAAGTTAACAACTGGCTGGGGTTCTGGAGTGCAAATTACGAATATCACATGAGGGAAAATAAACTCGTACCTGTTTATAAAACCGAGTACACTATTCCTGAAAGTATAAAGGAGAATAAAATTACCACTACGGGAAGTTTATTTTTACGTTCGGATAAAAATGAGAACTCGAAAGCTGCAATTGAAGTGAAAACGGGCACGGAGGTATTTATTTTAAAAGCTGACATTCGCAACAAATGCAAATCGCCCGACGAATGGGAAGAGGCGTGCAACTGGTATTATTTTAAAAGCAGAGACGGTAAAGAAGGATGGATTATGTTAAAAGATTTTCAGGATAAGGTTGAAGGAATTCCCTGGGCAGGATAGATTTTTTTACCACAAATTCGCAAAGAACACACTGATCGAAGAATAAGAGCGGACGCCTCCCTGCGGCAGGCAGGCAGAAAAAGTTAAAAGCTATATAGGATAAACTAATTCTAAATATTCTTTTGTCATTGAAATTTATTTCTTACTAATATAGATTTCGTTAAGCATAAACTATTCAACAATATGAGAAAATTGTTTTATATTTTTTGTATTAGCATTTTTTTATTCAAATCTGAATCAGTTCCAGGTCAATCAACATGGATAGTACAAAATCCAACTATACCAAGCGGATACACAAAATCAATAAAGTTTATTAACCAATCTACCGGATTCGTCGTAATGGAAAATAATGTTTTGCTACACACGACTAATCAAGGACTAAACTGGAATACAAGACAATTACCGACTCATTTATACGGATTATACAATTATGATGAAAACTTAATCGTAATATCAGGAGACATTAATAACTCTTGTACATCTTTCTATAAAACCACAAATTCAGGAAATACATGGTCGTTGAAATACACACCTTATGGAATACATAGGATTACTTTTTACAGCAGCCAAATATGGTATGCTTCAACAGGTCAGGATTCTTACATAAAAACGACGAACGGAGGGGACAATTGGAGCATTTATAGTTTAGGACTTGGAATTGGATCATTGAGGGTCAGTTTTATTAATACGAATACAGGGTATGTATGCGGAAGAGGAACGACCGGAGGTTCTTATGCGGGTATAATTGGCAGAACGACTAACGGAGGTACAAATTGGAGCACCCTTTTTATCAAAGCAGCATATTATACAAACGATATGATAGTTGTTAATGACAGCACTATATGCGCTGTCGGATATAAATCTGTTTTCTCTCCACCTTATTATGGTTACAACTATGGTTTAATACTTTTTTCAAATAATTCCGGATACTCTTTTGATTCTACATTCTTTGCAACAAACACGGATTTAACGAACATAGTTAAAATCACTAATTCCACTTACATCTCATACAGTAATAATCTTGTTTTACGTTCAAACTATAGCTGTAGGAACTGGTATCTATGGAATAATCTGGGATATGCAGCTAATTCATTAACTCATGCTGACGGAGGAGTATTTTTTGCAGGATGTGATCAGGGGAAAATGCTCAAAACAACTAACGATGGTGCATCGTGGATTCAGATAAATAAAGCAATTTCATTTTCAAATTTTACATCTATTGCTTTTAAAAACGAAAATACAGGTATTGCAGTAAGTGCAGGAGATTGGCCGTCTTATGATGATGGGATTGTCATAAAAACAACAAATGGAGGTGTAAAATGGGATACTTCTTTTGTTCTTATAAACAGAGATTTTCTAAAAGTACAATATATTGACGACGCATTTTTTATAAATACAATAGATGCTATGTACACATCCATGAATGATGGTATTTATTGGGCAAATTTTTTTAATACATGGTATCCCTATGATATAATTACTTTTGACATGGTATCTAATTCAAAAGGATTCATAGGATTAAAAGGATATGGTGATTCAACAGTTGTATTTTTATTTAATGGAGGATTAACACCTTCACTGAGAAAGAAAAGCGGATTAGCAACCTGCATTAAATTTAAAGATGCAAATACGGGAATATGCGCAACCACAAGCGGGGTCATTTACAGAACTTCAAATTCAGGTGTTACATGGGACTCATCAAATATTGGTTTAGTTCAGGGAATAAATAATATTCATTATTTGAATAATGGCATCACTTATGCGAATACGAGATTACGTCTTTTCGTATCATTAGACTACGGTATAAACTGGCAATTGACAGGAGCCGGAATAATTTGTGATAACTTGCACTTCACGGATGAATTAACCGGATACAGTGTATTTGAGAATAAAATAAGTAAGACTATTAATGGAGGAGTGAACTGGCAATTGCTTGATTATGGATATCCAAGCAATTACAGAAATATCTGGTTTTTAAATCAATATACGGGATGGGTTGTAGGAAATTATGGAACTATACTAAAAACTTCGAGCGGAGGTGTGGTTGGAACTAATCAAAATACAACTATCCTGCCTGATGATTATGTTCTTTTATCAAATTTTCCGAATCCCTTTAATTCATCCACGCTTATAAAATTCAGAATACCTGAGAAATATAGCAATTCAGACGTTGAATTATCTATATACAACATACTTGGAAAAGAGGTTTATGTTCTAAATAATTTCAAGAAAATGAATGGTGCACAAGAGGTAAGTTGGACTACTGATAATCTTACTAGCGGAATATATTTTATCAGATTAAGAATATCGGATAATGGAAATGAAAATTTAATTTTCACAAGAAAAGCTGTGCTTTTGAAATAATCATTTGCTTTCATCTAAGAGAAAAGCCTCTTATTTTTGATAAGAGGCTTTGTTATTAGAGTTTAATATTTGTGTTTAGAATATATTACGGAAGGAAGACTGCACATGAAATTACAGTAGTCCAGAGACCGTACTTATCCCCTTCCGCTGATTGAGTGACGTTGAATGTTTTGAATATTTTGCCGCTCTGTTTATAGACCTGTTCGCGTTCATTCCATGCAGTTTCAGTGTCGAACTCGACGCCCAGAGTCGTGGCGAGCATGGTAGCCGCGAGGTCTTCAGCGTATTCACCCGATATCTTTTCGGTTTCGCCGAAAGGATGATGCTCGGAAATGTAGCCGTAATGACTGTCATCTGACGGCAGTGCCACACCGATTGAAGTAGCGATTAGACGATTGGGTTCATTCGTAAAATTACGAGCCATAACGCAGTAAGTTATATTACCGGGTGAAAGCAACTCCATTCCCTGTTCGCGGGTGATTCGTTTACAACCGGGCGGATAGATACTTGATACCATTACGAGGTTTAACTTTTCGATACCCGCGTGTCTTAATGCAAGCTCAAAAGACTGCAGATAATCTTTATGTCTTCCTACTCCTTTAGTGAAAAATATTTTTGTTGGCTGAAACATAACACCCTCCTCTCGATTGTAATTTATTTAACTGATACAAACTTATATAAAATAATATTAAAATATAATTAATTAATTTTTACTTTACTTTTACCTTCAGGAATTTTCTTTTACCGACTTTCAGGACAAAATCTTCGGAGTAATCTAACACATGATTAAAATCATCTACCTTCCCGCCGTTGATTGTAACACCGCCCTGTTCGATTAGTCTTCTTGCAGCTGCGTTAGAATCCGCCATTTTATTGGATACGATAAGAGTAATAAGCTTTGTTCCTTTTTCTTTGAGTACTATTTCGGGAATATCGTCAGGGACTTCCTTTTTAATGAAAATTTTATCAAACTCTTCTATAGACTGTTTAGCGACTTCTTCGTTGTAATACAGTTTAACGAGTTCATACCCGAGACGTCGTTTCAGGTTTCGCGGGTTTGTGTTCGGGTCTTCGAGTTCTCTTTTAATTTCCAGTAGCTCATTTGGGGTAAGACGCGTTGCGAGGGTATAATACTTAAATATAAGAACGTCAGGGATGCTCATGGTTTTACCGAAAATATCCTTTGGCTCTTCAGATATACCGATGTAATTATTCAATGACTTACTCATTTTCTCGGAGCCGTCGGTACCCTCGAGCAGCGGCATTAACATCACAATCTGCGGGTCCTTTCCGAAACGCTTCTGCATATCGCGTCCGACAAGATTATTAAACTTTTGGTCGGTTCCTCCGAGTTCAACATCGGCGTCAATAGCGTAAGAATCGTAACCCTGCATAATAGGATATAAAAGTTCGTGCATTGACACTTCAACCTGGTCGCGCATACGGTTAGTGAAATCATCTCTTTCAAGTATTCTCTGGACGGTAAACTTTCCAAGAATTTTAATAAGTTCTTGCAGGTCTATTTTACTGAGCCATTCAGAATTGTAAATAATCTTTGTTTTATCTTTATCGAGAATACGCGATGCCTGTTCGAAATAGGACTTACCGTTCTCGCGGGTTTCTTCAAACGTAAGCTGGGGGCGTGTTTTCTTCTTACCGCTTGGGTCGCCTATCATGCCCGTATAATCGCCCACTATCAGAATCGCAGTATGTCCGAGGTCCTGAAACTCGCGGAGTTTATTTAGAACGACTGAGTGTCCGATGTGAAGGTCTGGAACAGAAGGGTCGCATCCAAGCTTTACATTAAGGGGTTTTCGTGTCTTAATAGCTTTTTCGATTTTCTTAGCTAATTCTTCCTCGGGTATAATTTCAACAGTTCCCTTCCTGAGGATATCCATTTGTTCATTCAGAGATAAAAACATATCAGTAATTTTTTAGTTTCCTTTCGGTTTCCCGGCTTTTAATAGATTCCCTCTTATCATAAAGTTTCTTCCCTCTTGCGAGTGCAATTTCAACTTTAACTTTAGAGTTCTTAAAATATATTTTTGTTACGATTAATGTCAGACCAAGTTCTTCGAGCTTTGCCTTTAACTTACGAAGCTCTTTTTTATTCATAAGCATTTTTCTTTTCCTGACAGGGTCATGATTGTTCAGGTTTCCATACTTATACTCATTTATATGTGCACCGATAAGCCAGAGTTCATTGTTTGCGAACCTTCCGTATGCATCTGACAGATTTACCTTTGCCTCCCTGAGGGATTTTACCTCAGTACCCAAGAGGACTATACCAGCTTCATACTTATTCAGGATTTCGTACTGAAAATTAGCTTTTCTATTAGTTCCTATTATTTTAATTTTATCAGTATCGGTCAATTTCTACGAATAAATAACATTTAAATTATTTAATAACTTTAGTAAAATCAATTTAAATAATGAAAATAAAAGCATTCACCGTTAATCCATTTCAGATGAACAGTTACGTCTATCACTGCGAAAACACACTCGAAGGCGTATTAATAGACCCGGGATACCATACTTTTCACGAAAAGGATGTTCTTCTAAAGTACTTACATGACAACAAAATAAACATCAAATTCATTCTGATGACTCACGGTCATGTTGACCATGTTCTCGGCAACGGGTTTGCTGTAAAGGTTTTCGGTGTTGATTCTTATATACACAAGGATGATTTATTCTTGTACGATAATGCGAAAGCACAGGGAGAATTTTATGGGATACAGTTTGAGAATTTACCCGCGGTAAGCAAATTTATTATGAAGGACACGATTATTAAAGTCGGTGAGAATGAGCTGAATTTCATACATACACCGGGACATTCTCCGGGAGGAGTGTGCATAACAGATAATATGGAGAAAGTAATATTCTGCGGTGATGTTATCTTTCGGGCGTCAATTGGAAGGACTGACCTGCCCGGAGGAGATTATGACACGCTATTACATTCGATAAAGCATAAACTGTTTGAGGTTTGTACGGATGAATACGAATTGTATCCCGGTCATATGGGTATGACCAATGTAGGTGACGAGAAAAAGTACAATCCTTTCTTACAGAATTAATCAGAGATTAATCTTAAAATAGTTAATGATTGTACTGACATCGTATTCAAAATCACTATGATTATAGGAATTATCGGCTATAAACCGAATCATATAACTATAGAACTCGCCGTTATTATCTTTTATTGTAGTGTAATAGTAAATCTTTTCATAGGTGTCTTTATCCTTGTAATCGGCAGACTTGCTCTCGTATGATTCGTTGTTTGATTTAACGTAATCGCCTATTCTTTCCGGAATATTGAGGTTAAAATCCTTTTCGAGTGTGTAGATAAGGTCGTCAATTTTCTGAGGCGAAACAAATTTAAAAGCAATTATAGTAGCGGCTACCTTTGAATTTTTACTGAAGCTGTAAGTTATTACATCTTTTTTATCGGTTTCTACTTTCGAGACTTCTTTCCATTTATTATCGAAACTTATGTTGAATTTATAGCTGTTATTATCTACTTTTATCTGAGAAAATACTGGTGTAACGAATAAAACTGCGATAAGTATTAATATATATTTCATTCTTTTAATTTAATTTTGATTTAAAGATCTGGTATTCATCACGATAAATACCCTTAGTTGAGTCGTTAACAATCTTATTTTTCTTCATCTGGTCTTTAACATTCTGAATCCTATCCTGAGGCAAAGGGTGCGTGGAAAGGAGACGATCGAATCCACCTCCAACAGTCCCTGCTTGCTGCTGTTTTTTCAGAATATTATCGAAGAAATACTGAATACCACCGGGATAATATTTTGACGTCATGAGATATTTTATCGAATAATTATCTGCTTCTTCTTCATCTGACCTGCTGTTTGCGAGAAAACCCATACCCACGAATAAGTTTGCGGCAATTTCTACAGCGGCATTAGGATTATTCCCGAGCACTATACTCATTAGCATACTTATCCCGTAATATGACGTTAAACGCTGCGTCATGTGTCGTCTTTCCGCATGAGCAATCTCGTGGGCAATAACACCTGCTAGAGTCGCTTCATTATCAACAAATTTCATCAGACCGGTATAAACGTAAATAAATCCGCCGGGAGTACAGAAAGCATTAATAATCGTATCGTTAATAACCTGAAATTTATAAGGAAAGACATTTTTATATTCAATTTTCGGAGAAGAATTTAGAATGTATTTACCGAGGTCTGATACATAGTTGGTGATATCGGGTCTGTTAGTTAACAGAGGAAATTCGTTTGGTTTGCTATGAATTTCCTTGTCTAAATCCTCTCCCAGTTTTACGTCATCGGCAGTGGAGAACAAATTTGCACCGCAACTGTAAAAAATTGAGATTGAAAATAACATAAATATCATCACAAATGCAGAAAGAGGTATTATTTTGCTTATTTTCATCATAATTGAAAGATAAATATTTCTAATAAGTTTTACAATAATAATGGCAATAATGTTCCTGAGGTAATATTTGGGATAATATAAACGCATAGATGGTGGAATGGAATAAATGAGGAGTATCAAAGAAAAAGATTAGCAAACTGATTTGAAATAATTGAACACAGACGTCACGAATGAGCCGGATGGTCACGGATTGAAAGATGGAGTTTTGACACGGGATTGAAAACAATTTTGTATGTTAATTTATTTGAAAAAGATGGTTTATGATGGCAGTATTTCGAGAGCTTAATGAATTGAGAATGACTGTATTTATTGATATTTTTAGTGTTTTAATAAATATATTATTTGATTCTTATTTAAACATGGCAGAGAAAAAGAAATTACTTGTTATCGCTTTAGGGGGGAATGCTTTATTAGATTCTAAATCCAAGGGAACGATTGAAGAAAGAGAAGCCGCTTCGGATCAGACAGCCGAGCAGTTAATTCCTTTGTTTAAATCTCCGGATTATGATGTTATACTCACACATGGAAACGGTCCTCAGGTTGGAAATCTGCTGATACAACAGGAAGAAGGATCTTCAAAAGTTCCGCCCATGCCTCTTGATGTATGCGTTGCAGAAACACAGGGAGAAATCGGTTATATACTACAGAAATCTCTGCAGAATGCGTTTGAAAAACACGGAATAAGGAAACAAACATTAGCGCTGCTTACGCAGGTTATGGTTGATGAGAAAGACCACGCTTTTGAAAATTTAACAAAGCCAGTTGGTCCATACTACACTCTCGAACAAACTAAAGAAATTTTAAGAACAAAAAGCTGGAAGTTCAAGGAAGACCCGGCCGGCAAAGGATTCAGAAGGGTTGTTGCCTCGCCTAAACCGATTTCCATAGTTCAGAAGAATATAATACACGATTTAACGAACAATGAATATATAGTTATTTGCGTGGGAGGAGGAGGCATACCCGTTTATCACGACAGCAACGGAAATCTTGCGGGAGTTGAAGCTGTTATCGATAAAGACCTTGCTTCAGCACGTCTTGCCATAGACCTAAAAGCAGACCTGTTTGTAATTTTAACTAACGTTGAACAATGTTACATTAACTTCCGTAAACCGAATGAAATTAAGCTTAAGGATTTAAACCTTGATGAAGCGACTACATATTACGATCAGGGGCATTTCACGGCGGGTAGCATGGGTCCGAAAGTGCAGTCTGTTATTGAATTTGTTCAAAACACCGGTAATAACGCAATAATAACACACATTGAAAAACTTGTGGACGCGATTGAAAACAAAGCCGGTACATTAATTCACCAATAAGAATAAATAACTTAAATAACATATATGACAAAAGCACAACAGAAGAAATTAGATGCTCTTAAAAATCTTTCATGGGAAGAATTTTATAAATTAAAGCTTGATAAAAAGCTGACTTACTTTGAGAAAGACGGCAGAATTTTCGACTGCCTTTTCGCACAGCAGTTCACGCTTGAGCTATTAAACGATTTGTTTGAGATTGCGAATAAAATAAGAAAGATTTCAAAATCGGAAGAGGGTCTCGATTACATGAGAACATTACTATCACATAAAAGAGCGATGCTATATTTCGTACAGCCTTCAACCAGAACTTTCATATCATTCCAGAGTGCCTGTTACATACTCGGTTTACAGGTTAGTGAAATCCGTTCTACTTCAACGTCATCAGAAGTAAAAGGTGAGACTCCGGAAGATACAATTCGGACTTTCAGTTCATACGCAGATTTGATTATAATGAGACACTTTGAGGAAGGCATGGCTGAGAAATCGGCATGGATGCTGAACAAGACGAAAAGACCAATAAGCATAATAAACGGAGGTTCAGGTAAAGACCAGCATCCAACACAGGCACTTCTTGACATGTACACCCTTCATCAGTCATTCCTCGATAAAGGCGGTATAAAAGGAAAAACGATCGTTATGGTCGGAGATTTAAAGAGAGGCAGAACAGTGCGTTCACTCACATATCTGCTTAAACATTACAAAGGTGTTAAAATAATTTTTGTTTCGCCCGAATACCTCAGGATAGGCGATGATATAAAACAGTTCTTAAAGAAACAGAAGATGTATTTCAGAGAAACATCAGACCTCGAGAAAGTGCTTCCAGAGGCTGACGCGGTCTATATGACGAGGATTCAGGATGAATACGATGTAAGCGGTGAATCTCAGGACATTGATTATTCAAAATTCCATCTTGAGAAAAAGCATCTTAAGCTAATGAAGAAAACGGCGATAATCATGCATCCGCTTCCAAGAAGGCAGGAAATAGATGTTGCGATTGATGACGACCCAAGAGCAAAGTACTGGAGACAAGAAAGAAACGGAATGTGGGTCAGGACAGCGCTCATAGCTTACATAATGGGAATTAAAGATAAAATCTTAAATATCTAAATTGTTCTATGGCTAAAAAAGAATCAAACATTAATCCGACTGAAATCAGATTAAAAGAAATTGAGAAGGAATTAGCCGAGCTTAAATCGGAAAGGGATTCACTGATTGCACACTGGAATCTCGAGAAAGATTTAATTAAAAATATAAGAAAGCTTAAAGAGAAAACGGAAAGGCTTAAACTTGAGGCAGACACTCTTGAAAGAAACGGAAATCTTGCAAAAGTTGCTGAACTGAGATACGGGAAAATTCCAGAAATTGAAAAGAGCATAATTTCAAAATCCGAGGAATTGTTAAAAATACAGGCGGATAAGAAGATGCTTAAAGAGGAGGTTGACGCAGAGGATATTGCCGAAGTGGTTTCTAAATGGACTGGAATACCCGTAAACAGAATGCTCGAAAGCGAGAGGATGAAATTGCTTCAAATGGAAAAAAATCTTTCGGCGAGGGTTATCGGTCAGGATGACGCTGTGGCTGCTGTATCAAACGCAATAAGAAGGTCAAGAGCGGGTTTGCAGGATGACAACAGACCGATAGGCTCATTCATTTTTCTCGGGACTACGGGTGTAGGAAAGACTGAGCTTGCAAGAGCACTTGCAGAGTTTTTATTCGATGATGAGCATGCGATGGTAAGAATTGATATGAGCGAGTACATGGAAAAGTTTTCAGTATCCAGACTAATAGGTGCACCTCCGGGTTACGTGGGATATGAAGAAGGGGGGCAGCTTACAGAAGCAGTGAGAAGAAAGCCATATTCGGTCGTGCTGCTTGATGAGATAGAGAAAGCGCATCCGGATGTTTTCAATGTTCTTCTGCAGGTACTTGATGAGGGCAGGCTCACGGATTCACAGGGAAGAACTGTGAATTTCAAGAACACAATCATAATAATGACTTCAAACCTTGGTTCACATTTAATTCAAGAGCATCTTCAGCTGATGAATGAAAGGAACAGAGAAGAAATAATCGGTGATTTGAAGATGAAACTTGTTGATTTGCTAAAAGCAACGATAAGACCTGAATTTCTGAACAGGATTGATGATATAATACTTTTCAATCCTCTGACACAGAAGGAAATAAGGGCGATTGTTGATATACAGGTTAAGTATTTATCAGAAAGGTTGCGTAAAAACAACATCAAATTGATAATAGATAACGATGTTAAGGACTGGATAGGAAAGCTTGGGTTTGATATACAATACGGAGCGAGACCGCTAAAGAGAACGATTCAAAAGAATATTGCAAATCCACTTGCAGAAAAAGTTCTTGAAGGCGGAATTTTACCGGGAGATACCATACGGATTAAACTGGGTAAGGAAGGGCTGCTGGACTTTATAAAAGAATGATTAATTATACAAATAAGTTTTTCAATGTTGACATACTCAGAATTGATGACATCAAACTTCACGAAACGACAGAGACAAACAGATTAAGAAACATATACGAGCGTATATCAAACAGCAGGTATCTGATGAACCCTGTAATAGTGGGTAATTACGGCAGTCAACGGATCCTAATAGACGGTGCAAACAGACTGAGTACGTTAAAAGAAATCGGATGCAAACTTGTAATTGCGCAATTGACAGATTACAAGAGCAAGAGGATTAGATTGCGAAACTGGAATCATTTAATCTACGACGCGAAAATCGAGCACGTTGTTGAATATTGCCTTAATAAAGGCTACAAGTATGAGGATAAAACTTATAAAGAAGCTAAAAGCATAATACAGCAGTTTAATAATTATATATTAGTTTCAGATATCAGCAACGGACGAAGCATTTTAATATACTTACCTAAGAAATTTAAAGAAAATATTGAAAGACTTCATACTTTTACAAAATTCTATTTTAATGTTTACAACTTTGACAGGTCTGAAGAGGAAATAACCTATTATGATTTGCGGAAATATTCAAGGAAGAAGGGACTGCTCGTCGAATTTTTTCATTTTAACAAAAAGCAAATTGTAAACATTGCTAATAATGATTCGAAACTACCAGCCGGAATTTCAAGACATATACTGGATAACAGAGTTCTGCATGTAAGGTATGATATAGCAAAGCTTAAAGATGACAGAGATCTGGAACAGAAAAGAGCTGATTTGAATAAATATTTATTAAACAAGATAGATACGAATAAGGTGAGGCAATACAGAGAATCGGTAATTGTTTTCGACGAATAATGAGAACTGAATTTTTCATAGCAAAGCGGTATTTATTTTCAAAGAGAAAGGTCAGTTTTATAACTGTAATTTCGACAATATCAATCGTAGGGGTATCAATCGGTGTTGCTGCGATGATTGTTGTTCTTTCTGTGTTTAACGGTTTCAGCGAGAAAGTTACATCAATTTTAATAGGGTTTGACCCTCACATCAGGATTGAAGCAAAAGGCAATGCGAAATTTGATAATTACGAATCAATGCTTCAAACAATCTATGCGAACGATATACCGAATGCAGCTCCGTTCACGATGAATAAAGGCATGCTTGCGACGAAAGACGTTAACAAAGTACTTTTAATAAAAGGTGTTGATGAAAAAGTAATAGAAAAAGTATCGGGTATTAAGGAATTTACTAACTACGGTAAGTTTGACCTTGCTGATAAAGGAGATTTCGGTAGTATAATAATAGGATTTTCGCTTGCAAACAATCTAAAAGTTTTCATCGGAGATACTATTACTATACTTAGTCCTGTCGGGCTTGAGTATTCGCTTACACAATTCGTTGATCCAATTACAAAACAGTTTATTGTCACGGGAATTTATGACTCGGACAACAGGGATTATGATTCGAAATATGCATACATATCTATAGAGAATGCACAGGATTTATTCAGGCTGAACAATACTGTTAACGGGATTGAATTAAGGTCTAAGGATATTAATGACGCGGATAATCTAAAATTAAGGCTGCAGTCACAAGTTGACACTTCGAAATTCAGCGTTATGACTTGGTATGATTTGCACAAAGATTTTTATTCAATACTTAAAGTTGAAAGATGGGCAGCGTTCATTTTACTGAGCTTGATTATCGCCGTTGCTTCTTTCAATATACTCGGTTCATTAACGATGACAGTAATAGAGAAAAAAAGGGACATCGGAATACTGAAAGCTATGGGAGCAAGCGATAAAATGATTACCAGAATATTTATGTTTGAAGGATTGGTTGTGGGAATGGTTGGTGTAATAACGGGTTCTTTTTTAGGGCTTGGACTTGCTTTAATTCAAATTTATTTTAAAATATATAAACTGGATACATCTGTTTACAAATTAGAAGCTCTGCCGGTAGAATTAAGATTCTCGGATTTTATATACATACCATTAGCGGCGCTTTTACTTTGCTTTTTAGCATCTTTATATCCTGCTATAAGAGCGGCGAAACAGAAACCTGTTGAATCAATTCGGTGGGAATAATGATGGAAAATGTATTAATACAATTAAGCGGTATAACCAAGGAATATCAGATAACAAAGACGAACACACTCCGTGTCTTAAAGGGTATAGACCTGACAATATACAAAAGTGAGATTGCGGCAATTGTAGGAAAATCGGGGGCAGGCAAGAGTACTCTGCTTCATATTCTTGGGACTTTAGATAATCCGGGTTCAGGGTCGATGGTATTCGAAGGGACGGATGTTTTAGGATACAACGACAAGCAGCTTGCAAATTTCAGAGCGAATGATATTGGTTTTATTTTTCAATTCCATCATCTGCTGCCTGAATTTACTGCTCTTGAAAACGTTTCAATCGCTTCAAGGATAGCGGGTAATAGCGATGAAGCGAAAGCTAAAGAGCTGCTTAATGAAGTCGGTCTCGGTGACAGAATACATCATAAACCATCAGAGTTATCAGGCGGTGAAGCTCAAAGAGTGGCAATTGCGAGGGCACTGGTTAACTCCCCAAAGATAATACTTGCGGATGAACCAACGGGAAACCTTGACACAGAAAATGCTGATTCTATCATTGAACTGATTTTTAAACTAAGGGATAAATTCAAGCAGACGTTTGTTATAGTAACCCACAATGAAGAATTTGCCGCTAAATGCGACAGAATTATTAAGATGGTTGACGGCAAGATAATTCAATGATTTCTTTTCATTATTTTAAGTATTAATCAATAATATTACATTTTATCCGTAAGCATGACAAAAGCAAAAGAAATTAAAATAAGCACAGACGAACTAAGCCTGTTTTACGGGAAGAATATTGCTTTAAAAAATGTTGATATTAAGATTAATTCGAACAAAGTAACAGCATTAATCGGACCTTCAGGATGCGGCAAGTCAACATTCCTAAGAACATTGAACAGGATGAATGACTTAATTAACGGAGTGAAAATCACTGGCAGGGTTAAAATTGATGATGAGGATGTTTACAGTAAAAAAACTGACATTGTTGCTTTAAGAAGAAAAGTCGGGATGGTCTTTCAAAAATCGAATCCATTTCCTAAAAGCATATACGAGAATGTAGCTTACGGGGCGAGAATTAACGGAATTAACAAGAAGGAATGGCTTGATGATATTGTCGAGACAAGTTTAAAACGTGCCGCTATATGGGAAGAAGTAAAAGACAGATTAAAGGAAATGGCTACAGGGCTTTCAGGAGGGCAGCAGCAGCGTGTTTGCATTGCGAGAACTCTTGCAGTAAATCCTGAAATCATATTAATGGATGAACCTGCTTCAGCACTCGATCCGATTTCCACATCAAAAATTGAGGAACTTATTTTTACTTTGAAAAATAACATCACAATAGTTATTGTAACTCATAACATGCAGCAAGCTGCAAGAGTAAGCGATGCAACTGGATTCTTTCTGAATGGAGAGCTGGTTGAATTTGATTCAACAAGAAAAATATTTACGAGCCCTTCTGATGAAAGGACACAGAATTACATCACAGGGAAATTCGGATAACAAATTAAATCACAAATAATAAATGTATCATTATTTAGAAGAAGAATTACAGCAGTTAACGAACAAGATATTGAAAATGGGAAGTCTTGTTGAAGGGCAGCTTAGTCTTGCGGTTAAAGCTCTGTTCGAAAGCAATATGGAATATGCGCAGCAAGTTATTGAAAGAGATGATAAAGTTGATAAATATGACATAAAAATCGATAAACTTTGTCAGAGAATTTTTGCTCTAACGCAGCCCGTTGCTGTAGATTTACGAATTATTCTTTCGGCATTAAAAACAAACAATGACCTAGAGAGAATGGGTGATATTGCGGTTAATATTGCTGAACGCGCTGAACCGCTGCAAAGCCACCTCCATATATTGCAGACTGTGGGAATGGATTTGATGGCAGAAAAGGTTCAGCTTTTAGTTTCAAAAACACTTGATGCGATTGTTAACAACGATCACGGCATGGCATTGAGTGTTATTAAAGCGGATGATGTAATTGATAAACTTGAAAGAGATATTTTCCAGAAACTTATAGATTTAATGGAGAAGGACTCATCTATAATTCGTCCCTGTGCTCACTGCATAACACTTCTCAGACATTTTGAAAGAATTGCAGATCATGCAACAAACATAGCTGAAGAAGTTGTTTTCCTTGTCGATTCAAAGATTATAAAACACAGGAAAAACCTTGACGGACTGGATTCCAACACTGAAAATATAATTTAGAACTCTAATGAAGATCTTTCATTCTATTGGTATTATATTACTTGCGATTTTTTTCGGCACATCGCTGTACTCACAGAATAAAGATACATCAACAACTAAAACAAAGCAGAAAGATACCATAAAAGTAAATTTTAATCAGAATAAGATTAATAAACTCGATTTACTTTCAACTTTTTCGGATACAAGCAGTACTAACGACTTTATATGGAATGACAAAAGAAACCTCCAGGAAATACTCAACGAGAAATCAGGATATTTTGCATACTTTTTCGGAACCGGCGGTAAATCACTTATAAACTATAACGGATTTTCAAATGTAGGGGTTTTCAGAAACGGAATTGAATCCAATAACCAGTTTTACGGGGGTTTTGACGTGGAGAGTTTTTCCGTAAACGAAATCGATAAAATTGAAGAAGTATCCACTTCCCTATCGTTCATGTACGGATTAAATCCATTTAGTAAGATAATTAATGTAATTGACAAAGATATTTTCCAGCCGAATTTATTCACTCAGTTCAGGTACTCGCAAGACAGAGACGGAGCTTTATTTGCGGACGTTTACATGAATCTGCCGATTTCAAGAAAGTTTAACTTTCTATTTGGTATTAATAATTATGCATCAGACGGACATTATCAAAATTCTGATTTTTCATTCTGGAGAAGCAGATTTCAGTTTAATTATTATCCTTCGGACAGATTTAATGTAAAGTTTTTTGTGTCAGCTAATAAACAAGAAAGAGGGCAGAATGACGGATTAATGTTCAGCGGTTCAAAGGATACTCTGATGGACGTTAATCTTCCCATACCGGTCAATCCCGACGCTTATGAGAAAATATTTACAGCTTATAGTGATATTAAGATAACAGGCAGGTTTTTTAAAGATACATTATCTCTAACGAATTTAAATTTCTTTACGAATAATTCAATAAGAGAGTACAGAGACGAGGAGAACAGGAATGAACCTAACGGAATATTTATAGGAAAGAACTACCACAGTATACAGTACGGATTTAATCTGAATCAGACAGTATACTTAATTCCGTTTAAGTTGTCGCAGATAAAACTACTTGCGGGAGTTAAAGGATACTATAATCTGTATAATTATGATAGAACAACAGCGGTAAAAATAGATTCAATTATCGGCATAAGATATTATAATTTCAATGCTGTTGATGTATACTCAAGACTTGACCTTGCATACGACAATTTTTTAATTTCTGGAGCAATCAAATCACAGAAATTCAACGACACTTATCACTTTATGTATGGTGCAGAATTGAACTACAGAATAGATTTTAGTAATAAGGCAAAGATTGATATTAAAGGAGGAACGAATAACACCACTTATGGATTCGATTATGAAGCTTTGTTTTATGATGAGAATTTCAACAGGTTTGAGGAGAATTATAATGCATCACGAAAGCAGTATTATGAAGCAGGATTTAAGTTTATGTACAATAATTTTTCAATATCGTACCTTAATTACTATAGTAACATTTTTTCAGGTTATTCAATACTGAATTCAAACATAACTATTGGTTATGATTCAAGGAATGTAGCTTTAATTCTTAATTTAAATTCATTTGATAAGAAAAATTATAGTGTAGAAACAATACCGAGAATATACATATCTTCAGATATTGCTTATAAGGATGTACTATTCAAGAATAAACTACTACTGAAGACTGGATTCAATATAAAGTATATATCCGACAGACCGACTATTGGCTACGATCAGTTTGCAAACTCCATAACCATTGAGAATAACTACTCAGCATTTGATAACTTTGATGCGGATTTTTACGTTGGTGCCAGGATTGGCAAAGCAAATATAAATATTACAGTTGCAAATATTTTTAACAACCTTTTATACAATACAGCAGTATATCCGTTTGATGACAGGGGCGGATTGCTAAGGAGTATTTCAAGGTTTACAATTACCTGGGATTTCTGGAATTAGTTTAAAAGATTCATACACGCGGAATAAACCTCCTCAAGTTCTATTGTCCTGACACACTTAAATTCATCGGCACCTTTCCATTTACATCTTGCGGGTCTGGGTGAATTGAAAAAACATGGACTGCATTCGAGTTCTTTTCTGATTATTACATGTTTAGTCATCCACGGATAGAGTTCCTTATGATTTGTATATCCGAATATTGCAGCAACGGGAATTCCGAATGCAGATGCAGAATGCAGAAAAGCAGTATCGTTTGAAACGAATAAATTACACTGTTTTAGCCGAGCCATGGAATCCATATAATTGTTAGTGGAAGCAATAACTCCCCTGCCGTTCATCAATTTGTTTAATTCCTTGTTTAATTCAAACTCAGAACCAAACAGAAGTATCTTTGCATTCTTTTCTTCGATCAATCGATTACCAAGAGCTGCGTATTTTCTGACATCCCAGCGCTTGTTTATATGATTTTTAAGAGTTGAGGAACCAGCATGAAAACCTACTATAAATTTATTGCTCTCAATACACTTATCTTTCATCCAGAGCTTTGCAGCATTCTCGTCGTCTTCGTTCAAAAATATCTCAAGGCTTCCAGCATCATCTATATTGAAATCACAGATCATCTTAACAAGATTCAGGTTTTGAACAACATTATGAATATCTTTTTCCTCTTCGATTGCGAAATTATTCAAAAAGCTTAAACTCGGAAATTTCGGATTGCAATAAGTATGTCCGTACCTTTTCTTTGCTCCTATCAAATAATTCAGAATGTTGTATTCGTATCTGTTCGATGGATAGACATTTACCGACATGAAATAATCGTTCTTCCTTAAATCATAAATCTCTTCGAGTGATTTTACGGATGATTGCTTTAAAAAATCGATATGATAGATATTGTTAAGGTAAGGTGAAGTCCGGTACAGTTCTTTAACCGAATGAAACATAACCAGCATATCTATTTTATAGTTCGGAAGATTATCATGAAGTATCTTCAATGCAGGAGAAAACATCAAGGCATCGCCTATCCCCGATAAAGCGTTAATCAGAATTTTCATTCTTGCCTGAAGACTTTTTCCTTCGCGAAAGAAAAACAGAAGCTGGTACTGATATTATAAATAATCCTGCGGTTATTAGAGTAATCATAAGTCCTTTGCTGAATTCATCGGACTCATATTTCATTTCAATAACATGGTTCCCTGCAGGAACCTGAACAGCCCTCATGCAATAATCTGCTTTCAGAATTTTGGTATGCTGCCCGTCTACATAAGATTTAAATGCAGGATAATACACCTCACTAAAATACAACAAACCATCGCGGGGTGTATTAACTTCAACTTTCATTGAGTTAATATCCCTGTCATAAATTCTAACACTTGCCACCGGTTTTGGCTCGTCAGCATTCAGTTTTGGTAGATTCATATTTTCTTTTTCTGTTACTACTAACGTCCTGCGGTAATCGAATCCCGAATTCGTCATATAGTTTTTTGCGAGGCTGTCATTATCAAATTTTACTGCATCGAAAAACATCATAACTCTCGGAAGAAACGTTTCATTCCTTCCAAGATAAGGACTCTTTTGTACTGAATCGGTAGTCATGTGATACTTCACGTTCATCAAATCATGTGATTGTCTGCTTTTGGTATCCACTCCATTAGGCGGAATGAAATCTTTCAGGAGAAGGGCGCCGTATCCTTCGAGAAGTTCAATGTTGTCTACGTATCCCTGATTTCTTTGAAAAAGCATAGCGCTTGGGTTGTAATGCCTTGAATTAACTCTGAAGATTTCACTCTTCATTTCCTGTTTAAGTTTTTCTGCAATCTTAGAACGCTGTAAATACAAGGATTCAGGATTCTTAGTCCCGTTATTCTGTGCAAACCAAATCTGGTAGATTTCAAACAACAAAACCAGAACTATTAACAGACCGAATGTATTAGAATTTAATTTTCCGTTTGAGTATAAATATATTATCACTGCAAAAGCAAAACTGAACAGCAGAAAGGTCAGCGACTGAGACTTAACATAATCGACTATCTGTGCAGATTGAGATGCGTAAACAGGTAAAAGCATACCGGTGTACACAATGAGAAAGAAGAAAAATAGAATACCTGCCACAGAGAATAAGTATTTATTCGTGAAATATTCTTTTACTTTTCCGCTGCTTACTATACCATTTGTCCCAATCATGGTTATTAGTATAACCGCCATCATCATAATGTAAACCACATGAGCGGGATTCCTAAATCTGTTAAAGAAGGGAACAAAATCGAACAATAATTTATGGAAAAAGAAGTTGCCGCCTAAGGAAAAGAAAAAAGTAAAAATAATTATAAACAAAGCAAAATAAGCTAAATAAACATTTTTCTTCTCTTTAATGAAATAGTTTAAAGATGGATAGAATAAAATTACAATTATTGTCGAAAGGAATATGTTTGAAATCGAAAACATCCATGGACCTTCGGAATGTTTAGACCAATACTGAATATCCGTTATCTTTTCGTTACCGCTCCACACTCCGAAATATTTCGGAATAATCAAAGTAATATAGTCATAAATATGCATAGACCCCTGTTTGGCAAATTCATAATCGAATGAAGCTCGATTTGAAACTCCAATAAACTCAAGTGCTGGCAGCAGCTGAAAAGCTATCAAACCAAACGTAAAAATCAGCGATACTGCAAGCCCTAAAAAAAGATGGACTATATCAGAATTTTTCTTCTCCCTGTAATAACCGTATCCAATAAACAATGTATAAACACCAATAAAGAAGAAATTAAAGAAAGGAACCTGAGGATATCCGGCTAAAACACACAGAGTCATTACGAGGCCCGCTAATATAGCGTACAAATACTTTTTCGTATCAGTAAACTTAAGCCACAAAAGAAAGAAAAGCGGAAACCATGTTGCAGCCTCAATCAACGGTTGATGCATCATATGAATCATCATGTAGCTTGAGTATGTGAAGAGCAATGCAAATAAGGTAGAAAACAACCCAGATAACTTAAAATGTTTTGCCAGAAAGAATGAGAATACTGAAGTTAGAAGATAATGGAAAACAATTGTATTCTGAATTGCTAAGGCTGATAACTTATCGTTTTTTACAAAAAACTGCAGGATGAAATTAAACGGATACAATACCGCAATCTGTAAATCAGCAAAAAATGGTACACCGCTAAAGGCGAAAGGGTTCCAGAACGGGAATACACCTTTGCTAAGCATAACAGATGCCATAAATTTACCGGGATAGTACTGTTCAATGAAATCATCGAATAGATAAGCGTTTCCGGATATTAGTTCGCGGAAAAATACGAGCCAGAATATTCCTAATAAACCAAGTGCAATATAATTGTAATCAAGCAGGTTCTTTGCTGCGGATTGTACTTTTTGCGGTGTTGATTTTTTAATTTGCTTTGCCAATTTAGTAGTTCTGTTTTTTACAAATAAAAATAAACTGATACCCTAAAAGTCTCTTAAACAATACTGTTTTAATGTTTAATAGAAAATTTAAAACATAACCTACATTCCTTTTTAGTATATCAGGGAGTATCTCAATGACGGGTATTGGTGTAACTCTTTGTTCAACTATCTCCAGTTTATGTTTTCTTAAAATATTCTTTATAATCCTGCAAGTGAATAAATGCAGGTGAGTCCTGTCGAGTATTCCTTTGTCTGCCAACGGAAGCCGCCCAATGAGCAGGTTCAGCCGCACATAAATGTTTGCAAAATTCGGAAGGGAAATTACTATCCTGCCGTCTTTTTTAAGAAGATTTTTTGAATCATTTAGGAGATTGTCATAATCTTGAAGGTGTTCAAGAATATCCATAAAAAGGATATAGTCAAAACCATTCTCCTTTTCAAGCTCGCGGGGAAATCCTTTATTAAGGTCGTACTTATAAAACTTATTGAAATTCTTCTTTGTGTTTTCCGATTCGGGAATAAAATCAACACCAACTTTATAATTCCTTCCCGAGATATGCTCCGCGAAAAGCCCATCACCGCAGCCAGCATCGAGTATTTTTTGATTGTCTTTCTTGTTTAAAATATCTAGTATAATCTTATGGCTTGAATACGGATAAAGTTTTAAAGGATACGGAATATAATACTCAGAATACACATCAGACTTCTTCTTGCCTTTAACAGTTTTAATATATTCCTTCGTAGTACTGAAGATGTTCCGTGCATACTTCATTCCGTTCACGTAACATATTTCATCTCCGTAGTATGTAGGTATCGGTATTTCAACAATCTTTAAATTGTTATGATTTGCTTTTATAATTATCTGCGTGTCGAAATGGAAATCATCAGTTGTGTTTTCGAGGTTAAGTTTTTTGAGTCCTGAAATCGAATAAGCTCTGTAACCAGAGTGAAACTCAGTCAGGTTCATCTTAAGTTTTCTGTTCTGAAATGAAGATAGTATTTTATTTCCTATGTATTTATAAAACGGCATACCGCCTTTTAATGCACCTCCGTACTTAGTCATCATTCTGGACCCGAGGACAACATCGGCATCTCCGTCAGTTATCGGGGAATACATATCCTGAAGTATTTCGGGAGCGTACTGTCCGTCACCATGAAGCAGGACTACTACATCAAATCCTTTTTCCGCAAAGTATGAAAATCCTTTTTTCTGATTTCCTCCGTATCCGAGATTCTTATCATTCAGGTATAAATGGAGTTTCTCAAGTTTATTTAATTCCTTGTATCCGATTGACACCATATAAGTATTATCCTTGCTGGCATCGTCGAAAACAGCTATTTCGTCAATCTCATCATAGACATTCTTCGGTATTCTATCAAGGACTTTATGCAAGGTTGTTGATGCATTGTAAGCTACAATCAGAATACCGATCTTTTTATTTTTTCTCATGTCTGTCCATTAATCTAAAGGAATCTATTTCTTTTCCTCTCCGCCAGACATTTTCAACTTCAAACTTTCTCTTTTCTGATTGACTGATGGATCTCTTTGATCGAGTTCGTTTAAAAGGTTAAGCGCTTTCTGATATTCACCTTTTGCTTCATATATATCCAGCAATATTCTGTAAGGATTATAGAAGCTGGATGTATTTGGATTTGTGCTTCTTTTATCTATCAGTGCGCCTTCCTCAGCTATTTTTGCGAATTCATCAAATTTTTGTTTATTACCAATCATGTTGTACAGCATTGCAACCTGATAACTTTGCCTATAGTCCATCTTGAATTTGGAAGTAGGTATTACATCTTCCATGCGTTTTAGTACTTTAGCAGCCTGATCTAATTTAGTGGAATCCATTCCGTAAGTGTTTGCTAACCATACAAAAATTGTCCTGTACATTTCAATCATTCTTTGCTGGGTCTCATCAAAAAACAGGTTATCATGGTTTAAACTTCTGAATAAAAATCCGTACTGAGGTGTCTTGCTTGGTACTGCGGGAGGTTCAAATAAAGCTTTATTTGTAATTTCCTTATTAACAGCAACGTCCATACCGTTTCCGACTTTGAAAGGTAACAGTTTATGAGCCATTCCTTCCAAAATAAGATAATCACCAAGACCTACAAAGTTTTCAGGTGATACTGTAGCAGAGAAATAAATCGGCCTTTTCCATTTAGTAGCTTTAATAATATCAAGAAGCAATATATCATTAAATTTAATACCGGTAATTGTTCTATTGCCTGATTTCTGTCTAATCGTTGCAGGAACAGTAAAAACAATCTTTTCGGGTTTCACCTGCATGGTGTCCGGATATACTTCTGAAGGTACATCAAGAACCTGAATCTTCTTTTCATCCCATTCTCTCGGCCTCACAAAATCCGGATTTGCCAATTGTGCGTCGGTAAACGTCATAGGTACGGTTAGTGAGCCGTAAGGTCTTTCATTCTTCAACTGAAGATTATACCAATCTGTTTGTGCCAAAGAAAGGTTAATAATCCTAATATCCTGCCGTACGCCGTATGCAGCTTGCAGACACCACAAAGGAAATGTATCGTTATCTCCGTTAGTTATTAGTATCGCATCCTTTTCGCAGCTTTGCAAAATGTTATAAGCATAATCGAAGGGGAAAAAATTATCCTGTCTGGTCTGGTACGGGTAAGCAACTTTCAGCATATTGAGAGGAACAAATACAAAAGCTATACCCATAACTACGGACGCTAAACCTATACCGAGTTCCTTCTTACGCATTTCGCTTAATAATTCGATAATTGCCACAATGCCAAGCGATATCCACAATGAAAATGCAAAGAATGCTCCAATGTAAAAATAATCACGCTCTCGAGGCTGCGGGTCTTGTTGATTCTGATAAAGAGCCGTAACCACACCCATTAATATGAACATCAGCAGGAAAACCATTGCAAGTTTCCAGTCTCGCCGGAAATGATGGAAAACACCTATTAATCCGAGAATAAATGGAATTGCAAATAATTTTGAAAAATCTACTCCGTCTCCTTGTTGATACCCCGCCCTGCCTATATACTGCCAGAAAAGATAACGATTAAACATTTCATTAATCTGATATTTCCACATAAAATCCATATCACTTGTGTAATTCTGCCAGGTCCTCCAATGCTGGGGTTCCTGTGAATATCTACGCGGCAAAACAAGAGGCTGATCGCCATATTGTTCACGGTTTAAATACGAAAGTAATCTTTCCATATTATCAGGATTGTTCTCGTCAAGAGGAAGATCCTGAACTCCGGACCTCTGAAGGACTGTTATGTAAGTTGTATAACCCAGAACAATTAAGAACAATGAAGTGAAGACTAAATTTAACGCTTTAGATTGTTTTTGTACAGAATATACTATTCCGACAATTATTGCTAAAACTATAATTACAAATCCGACTACGGGTGAAGACTGAATCAAAGCAGGCATTTTTTTAACTATTATCGGGTAAACGAGGAAAAACGATAACATAGAAACACCTATCGCAATAAGAAATGTTTTGAGTTGATATTCGAATCTTTTAAAATAAAACGCAATACCGAGTAAGAATAGGGTCTGAACTACAAGCAAATGAATTCCGATAGATAACCCGACAACGTAAGAGAAGAATAATATATATTTATCACTTCCCGGTTCATCAGCTTTTTCCCACCATAACATCATCACGTATATACACAATGCCATAAGAAAAGTACCGAAACCATATACTTCAGCTTCCATCGCATTAAACCAAAAGCTATCGGCAAATGCGAGTGACAGAGCACCAATAGCAGATGGAACTGCTATAATTAAAATCTCATATAAATTTTTTGGAATACCTCTCCAATTCATTATTACTTTCGTGCTTACTAAGTACAGGAATAGAACAGTAAATGCACTCGATAGCACAGAAAGATAATTCATTCTCAAACCAACGTCCGCAGCAGTAGGAAGCATTGTGAAAATTTTTCCTACTAGAATGTGTAAAGGAGCACCCGGAGGATGCGGAGTAGAAAGCGTAAAAGCACAAGCTATAAACTCACCACAATCCCAGAAAGATAATGTAGGCTGAACTGTAATAAGGTAAACTATCAGTGAAAATAAGAATACAAATGCGCCTGTTATTCGGTTAATCAGTTTGAAATTCATTTTAATGTATAAAATTTAATAAACCTCAAAAATTACACGATTTTTATACTATTTTCAAGTTACAAACCGAATAATCTTGATGAAATTATAAGTATTTTTGGGCACAAAATGAGATACAAATATCAAGTATTAATGATATTTGAAAATTCAGTATCAAAATGTACTGCTAAATAGGAAAATTAATAAACTAAACTGTTATATTAAAAATTGAAACCTATTTTAATATTTAGCAAAACTGAATTCATATTGCTCGCAATTGATGTAATTAAAGGATAATCCCTATTGAGCGGAAGCGGTACAAATCTGTAACCAAGCTCGGCACCGTATGTTACACTTTCTCCTCCGGTGTATCCGAATGAAAACTGCGCATTACCCGTCCAGATAGAATTATACTCACTTCTTATGTTCAACATATTTGTCATATTATTATCGGGATATATATAATTTTCATATTCCTCTCTTATAAACATCGGTCCCGCAGCAATTCCAAAGAACAATCCCTTTGCAAAGTATGATTTACTTTTTGTGAAAGGAAATAATTTGATTTTTGCGTTTAGAGGAAATGCGAACAAAAACGGAGGTGAAGGAACATAGTAATAATTTGTTGTTCCAGACTGGAAATAAAATCCTTTATCGCCCCCTGATTTTGAGTGAATAAAAGAAGGAGCGAATTCGATTGAAACCATGTCCGACAGTTTGTATCCTATATGCGGAGTTAATTCAGAATTGAAAGAACTTACCCTGAAATTAAATGCAGGATAAATTTCTCCCACTTCTGAATTGGTATAAATCATTACTGAATAGCCAATCCCCGCATAAAACCCCGATTTCTTTACATTAATATTCTGCGAATACGAAGAAGAGAAAGCTAAAACTAACAAAATAAATAGAGTTGTTGTTCTTTTCATATTGGTAATGTTAATTTTATAAAATATATCTGCTTAAATCTCTGTTTTTTACAATTTTATTGAGTTTCACATTGACAAGATCTTCGTCAATTTCTATTATTTTCTTTTTATTTTTATCAGGTACGTCATACAGGATATCTTCAAGAAGAATAGACAAAATCGTATGTAAGCGTCTTGCACCTATATTCTCAACCTGTTCGTTCACTTCCGCCGCTATTCTTGCAACTTCTTTAATAGACTCGATACTAAAATTTAATTTTACTTTTTCCGTTTCAAGCATAGCCTTATACTGCTTAATGAGAGCATTTTCTGGCTGTGTCAATATTCTGAAAAAATCTTCTTCGTTCAGGCTATTCAATTCAACACGAATTGGAAATCTTCCCTGTAATTCGGGAATCAGATCGCTTGGTTTCGAAATATGAAAAGCTCCTGATGCTATAAACAGTATATGATCGGTCTTTACCGGACCGTACTTTGTTATTACAGTTGAACCTTCAACTATAGGCAGTAAATCTCTTTGAACACCTTCTCTTGATACATCCGCACCAGAAGTATTTTTGTTTGTTCCTGCTATTTTATCAATTTCATCTATGAAAATTATACCCGTATTCTGTACTTTATCTATTGCTTCCTTTATTACGCTGTCCATATCGATGAGCTTTTGAGCTTCTTCCTGAGCAAGCACCTTTTTTGCTTCTACAATACTGAGTTTACGTTTTCTCGATTTTTTGGGCATAATATTTCCGAATAAATCCTGCAGATTTAATCCCATCTCCTCCAGACCAATTGGTCCTAAAACCTGCATCATGGGCATGTTATCACTCGTAAGGTCAAGTTCAATTATTCTATCATTTAGTTTTCCCTCTTTCAGCTGTTTTCTGAACTTTTCCCTTGTTTTTGCGTTAAGCTCTTCATCGTTATTTCTCTCTGCTTCGGCAGCAGCCGGTACACTGTCGGTTTTTTCTGTTTTCTTTTTTACTTGCGGAAGTATGATGTCAAGAATTCTTTCGAGAGCATTTTCTTCTGCTTTTTCCTGAACCTCATTCTTTTTATCAGTCTTCACGATGTTAACAGATAAGTCTGTCAGTTCCCTTATCATTGATTCAACATCTCGACCGACATATCCAACCTCAGTAAACTTGGAAGCTTCAACTTTCAGAAATGGTGCATTAGCAAGTTTTGATATCCTTCTCGCAATTTCAGTCTTACCCACACCCGTTGGACCGATCATAATGATGTTATTAGGCATTATTTCATCCTTCATTTCTGAAACAACCTGCTGACGTCTCCATCTGTTTCGTAGAGCTATTGCTACTGACTTTTTTGCATTATCCTGTCCAATAATGTATTTGTTCAGTTCATCAACAATTTGTGAAGGGGTCAACTGATTTATAGAGACGCTTATTATTTGTCTTTGCTTAACCGATTTTTCTGTATTATCTTTATTCGTTATATCCAATTTTTTTAATCCTTATTTTCTAATTGCAGAACTGTTATCTTATTGTTTGTATAAATGCACACATCGGCTGCCTGTCTGAGTGCTTCCTCAATAATTTCCTTACCGGTCATTTTTGTGTATTTAACCATTATGCGGGCAGCAACGTAAGCATACTGACCACCTGAACCTATTGCAACTATGCCATCGTCAGGCTCAATTACGTCGCCCGTACCCGAGATAATCAGTGTTTTATCTTTCCCTACTACAGCGAGCAACGCTTCAAGTTTTCTCAGGTACTTGTCTGATCTCCATTCTTTCGCGAGTTCAGTTGCAGCTCTAAGAAGGTTTCCCTTGTATTGTTCAAGCTTCGACTCAAACCTTTCAAACAATGTAAAAGCATCTGATGTTGCTCCGGCAAATCCAACAAGAATTGAGTCGTTAAATATTTTTCTTACTTTTTTAGCTGTGTGTTTTAAAACTGTATTACCCATTGTGACCTGACCGTCACTACCTATTACCGCGACTCCGTCGCGAATAAGCCCTATAACAGTTGTTGATTTAATATTTTTCTCAGTCATAATTTTATTTTGTAATCTGCCTTCTTAATCTTGCAACCGGAATGCGCAATGCTTCTCTGTATTTTGCAGCAGTTCTTCTGGCAATTTTATAACCAAATTTAGTTAATTGTTCAACGAGGTCGTCGTCTGTAAATGGTTTTGAAGGATCTTCCTCACTAATAATCTCAGCTATTTTAACCTTTACTTCTTTTGTTGAAATATCATCTCCCGATTCATTCGTTATATGATAACTAAAAAAGTGCTTCAGTTCAAATATTCCGAAATCAGTCTGAACGTACTTACCTCTGACAGTTCTGCTGACTGTTGAAATATCCATCATTATATCCTCTGCAATTTCTTTTTCAAGCATAGGTTTCAAATTCTTTCCCATATTATCAAAAAAATCTTTCTGTCTATGCAATATGGCGTACATTACCTTTAATAGCGTTTCTTTTCTCGAACGCAGGGATTCAAGGAACCATTTTGCCCTTTCTAAATTATTCTTTACGAATTCTTTGGCTTCCTTATCGCTTGTCTTCATGATATGACTATACATATCATTTAGTCGTAGAGAAGGTATTGACTTATCGTTTAATTCAACCACATACTCATTATCCTTAAAAGTCACCGTAACATCCGGATAGATGTAAATATTTTCACTTGTTTCGTAGACGTACCCGGGTTTAGGATTTAGATGAGAAATCGTCTTAAAGATTTCATTTACTTCTTCAGTAGTAAGGCTGTATTCCTTCATGAGCTTTTCATAGTTCTTTAAGCGGAACTCATCGAAGTGATTGACAAGAATATCTTTGCACTTTTTCTTCAAAGTCTCGTCTATCTCGCTATCATTAAGCTGAGCAATCAGACATTCTTCCAAATTTCTTGAAGCTATCCCTAATGGCTCAAAAGACTGTATAAGTTTAAGTACTTTTTGCAGTTCATCCTGAGTGAAAGTTTCATTCTCAAACGGTGTACCAATTTTCTGTTTTTCAAGATCAGCGATTACATCCTCTAAATCATCCCTGAAATAACCTTCATCATCGATTGACCAAATTATTTCTTCACCTATAAATGCCTCCTTTTCCGAGATTTCTGATAGATGTAATTGAGACAACAGATTATCTTTAAGTGTAACCCGAGTTGACCACATATTTTCATAATTAGCCTTTTCCTCACCTTCGATAGATTCGTCAGTCTTATATCCTTCGTATTCTGAATTTACATAATCATCAGTGTCAAACTCTTCGTCTTCTTTCTTTACGGGTTCGATTACTTCCTCTGACTCATCTGCTGAATCTTCAGGATTTAATTCAGCTTCGTCATCCTGATGCTCTTCAAGCATTTCGTTAACTTCCTCAAGAAATGGATTAATTTCCATTTCAAGCTTGACCATCTGTTCCAAAGCAATTGTTGGTATTGCCAGCAGATTTTGTTTTTGTATAATCTGTGGCATTAATCTCTGAAGCTGCTTCTGATGTTGTGACTGTTTAAACATTATTTAATCAATTTTTATTTTTTCTCTTATTATTTCCCTTATAAAAATCTTCACCAAACTCTCTTATGATTGCATCTTTAACAAATTCATATATGTTAATATTTTTCTCGCTGCCTAATTCAAGTGCATCTTCACAAAAATACGATTTTTCATAACGTAATTCGTCATAATTATTTCCGCCTACCCTTATCGGAAAAAGTTCACAAGATATCGGCTTTTTGAATTTTATTTCTCCGTTATTATACGCTTTCTGAAAGCTGCATTTTGCTACATCACCTTCATAATACGAAAAAACGCAGTCATTTTCATTTACTGTGTTCATCCAGTATTTCCCATTATAATAAATATAGCATCCTTCTTTATTGATTATCTCTGCATTTTTTTGAGCAAGGTATTTTTTAGCTATGTCACTTGATTTTATTACAATCTCAAGCTCGCTGTTTTTTAGCGGCGCTCCAAGCGTTCCTTTTACGGTACAACAAGCACCCTTGCACTTTTTAAGGTCGCAAAAAAACTTAGTTGAATATATTCTTTCATCGATAAACATATAACCTGATTCGTAGTTTAAATTTTATTTAAATAGCAATAAGTTAAGTTTCAAGTTGTAACATCATCACTTTTGCTTTAAAAAGTATTTTCCCGGAAGCTGCGAAACAAGACCTTTGAACTCCATAGTTAAAAGATTTACCAGACAATCGGATATATTCAGTTCGGTCAATTCGCAAATTTTATCAATGCTAGTCGGTTCAGTATCGTTCAGTGCATTATAAATCTTATGTTCAAATACATTCATTTCTTTCTGTTCAGTATCCGGAATTTTATTTGATTTTGTATTTACCAAATCTGATATCTGTATATTAAACTCTGAAATAATATCATCTACACTTGAAACAAGTTTAGCATATCCCTTCTTTATTAAATTGTTACAACCGTCCGAATTTTTTGCTGTAATATTCCCCGGAACTGCAAAAAGTTCACGGTTTTGGTCAAGTGCAAATTCTGCCGTAATTAATGAACCGCCTTTGATTCTTGATTCTACAATTAGTGTTCCGAGTGATATTCCGCTTACAACCCTATTTCGCCTCGGAAAGTTTACCTTTTCGGCTTTTGACCCAATTTCAAATTCTGAGATTACTGCTCCGGTTTCTTTAATTCTTTCATAAAGATGTTTATTATCAGGGGGATAAAGATTGTCAACCCCGCTCCCGAGTACTGCGTATGTTATTCCTCCCGATTCAAGACACGAATTATGTGCAATAGAATCAATACCTATAGCGAGACCGCTTACTACCGGCAATCCCCTGTTTGCAAGTTCTTTTGATAAATCCCTGCAAACTTTGCGTCCATAGTCACTTGGTGTTCTTGTGCCGACAATACCGATTGAATACCTGTCACTTTCACTCATATTACCGTAATAATACAAAATTACGGGAGCATCGTAAATGTTTTTAAGATTTTGAGGATAATTCTCATCAAATATTGTCGTAACTTTTATATTACTTTTTTCAAGTTTTTCTAAAAGTTTTAAATAAGATTGCTCGAAAACGTTAGACTTATTTACTGCACTTTCCACCTCCCTTAATGTCTTTTCAGAAATACCGTCAATACTCTTAAGGGTTTGTAAATCCGAAGAAAAGAGATGTCCAAGATTATTGAATTTTTCAGCAATTCTCCTAATTCTAACATCTCCAAGACTTGTAATGCTTTTAAGAAAATAAAATAGTTTTAAGTTTTCTGATTTTGAGTTTTGCATATTTTTATTTCTTTAGTTTCGGATCCAGTGAATCTCTTAAGCCGTCACCGATTAAATTAACGGCGAAAACACTCAGCATAATCGCTAATGACGGATACAATACCAGGCCAAAGTTAGTACCCGTTATTATATACTTATATCCATCAAATATCATTTGTCCCCAGCTTGCAGTTGGCGGTTGAACACCAAGCCCAAGGAAACTTAGACTTGCTTCAAAAATAATTGCATTTGCTAGTCCGACTGTTGAGGTTACAATTACAGGTGAAAGGGAATTTGGTAAAATATGTCTAAATATTATTCTTCTTTTCCCGAAACCGAGTGATTTTGCAGCTTCAATGTATTCGCTTTCCTTTAGAGTAATGAACTGACCTCTGACTATACGCGCGATTTCAACCCAGCTTGTTAAACCAATAGCGACAAATGCTTGCCAGTAGCCTTTTCCAAGTACGACTGATATAGAAATTACGAGCAATATTGAAGGAAAGGACCAAACAACATTTATTAACCACATAATTATTTTATCGGTTATTCCTCTGAAATATCCTGCAAATGAACCCAGCAATATCCCGATGACAATTGCTATGCTCTGAGAAATTAATCCAACTGTCAAACTGATACGCGTTCCGTAAATTAAACGACTGAGTACGTCTCTCCCGAATTTATCTGTTCCAAGTATATAATGTACTTTATGCACAATATTTCTCCCATCACCCTCAAAATTATATATTGATTCTGTTTTTTGGTTGTCAAGAAAATCAGTGTATGTTATTTCATCGTTGTCAAGGCTAACGACTTGCTTCACAGGAATAACTGCATTGTTTTCCTTTTTCCTGAGTACTTCACTCGTAAATAAAGCAGGTTTCGAAGTAAATTCCAGAACCTGTTCATCGGGATTGTGCGGTGTTATCGTACCCGCAAACACCGCTACTAATATTAAAAACAAAACAAAAAGCAGCGATACGAATGCAAGCTTGTGCCTTTTAAACCTGATAAATGAATAATACCAAAGATTATTTCTATTAATATTAATCATCTGAGTCTTACTTTTGGGTCAAGGAATGCATAAAAGATATCTACAGTCAAATTAATAATTACAAATACAACGGCACTAAATAATATTGTACCCTGTATCATCGGAAAGTCCAGCTTTAATATGGAATCCATCGCAAGAGAACCTATCCCGGGCCAGTTAAAAATATATTCGATAAAAAATACTCCTCCGAGAGTAGCTGCCAACGACGAGCTTAAAGTAGTGATCACGGGATTAAGTGCATTTCTTAAAGCATGTTTAACAACTACTTTGCTTTCGCTTAAACCTTTTGAACGAGCAGTTCTTACATAATCTTTATTAAGTTCGTCGAGCATTGATGTTCTTGTTATTCTTGCAGTGATAGCAAGTGGTCGAAGAGCTAATGCTACAGCTGGCAAAACGATATAAATCCAGCCGTTATTGATGTATCCTGCAATCGGGAATACTCTTAATTCTGCACCGAAAATATATATTAAAATTAATGCAAGAACAAACTGAGGAATAGAAATACCTAATAGCGAAAATAATATAAAGAAATAATCCTTGAAAGAATAAGGTTTAAGAGATGATACAACGCCTATCGTGATTCCGATAATTGATGAAATAATTATTGCAACGAATGACAACAAAGCTGTTGCCGGAATTTTTTCAAGAATAGTATCAGAAACATTACGATTAGTAAGATAAGATTTTCCAAGATCCCCTTGTATTGACCTTGATATAAACCCTATGTACTGTACATAAAATGGTTTATCAATCCCCAATTCTGCTCTAACTGACCTGACACTTTCCTCATCTGCTCTTTGCCCCAAAATAAGTTTTGCAGGGTCTCCCGGGAGTAAATAAGTTAGTATGAAAGAAACTGATAGTACTCCAAAAATTGTCAGGAATGAATTAATAATATTTCTTAAAATATATTTTATCATCTCAAAACAAAAAAGTCTCAAACCCATTAAAGAATTTGAGACTTTTACAAACTTGAACTTCTTTACTTATTCTGAAATAACTCTTTTAGCTTTCAGATAAGTTCTTGCGTAGAAGTCTGAATTCAACGATGCTACTATAACACCTGTTTTTGAACCCGAATGGGCAAAGTATCCGTCGCTAAGATAAATTCCGACGTGTGATACTCTTCCTTTATTCATTGTGTCGAAAAATATCAAATCACCAAATTTCAATTCGTCTTTTTCGACTGACTCGCCTACGTTTGACTGCTCGTAAGATGTCCTGGGTAACATAATTCCAAGAGCCTGATACATTACGTTTTGAACAAATCCTGAACAATCAAAACCTCTTTTAGAAGTTCCACCCCAAACGTACGGGATGTTTAGATATTCAATTACTTTTGACATTACCTCATCGCTGACCATTTCTGATTCTTTAATCGATGTAGGTGTGTAACCGATAAGAGAACTTGATAATGATTCGAGACTATTCTTCGAGATCGAAGTCTTTTTTATCAAGGTACTGGTGGCTACCAATTCATTTGAATTTTTGTAAACATTGGCACCTTTAATCCCTGAAGTTAATTCCGAACCGTTATCAGAGAGCTCCCTTACACCGGAACAACCTGTTATCATCATAAATCCTAATAGAACCAATGATAAAAACAGTACATTTCGGTTTTTGAGCATTAATACTCCCTTTTTTAATTAACTATTTTAAAGAACATTGTTGTAAATTAATATAATTAAATGAATAATTCAAGTACTTATTTGAGAAATCTATAAATTTATTTCTAATGCCTAAAATCAGCAATACTTACAATTATCAGATTATTATATGTTAAAATACTCCGTTAAACGATATTCTTTACTTTAAATTCTTTTATTTCCTCGTCTGAATAATCTAATTCTTTTAGTATTTCCACCGTATGCTGCGAGAGCGTCGGAGGAGGAGTATCCACATCACCGTCTGTCTTATCAAACTTCGCTGTGAGGTTAAATACATTTATCTTTCCGACTTCCGGTGCATCTATCTCGGCAATGACATTTCTGTGCTTTGCCTGAGGCTGTGTTAGTGCATCGTAAAGACTAAGAATTTCGCCGGAAGGAATTCCCTTTGCGTTCAGGGCTTCAGCCCAGTAACTTGTTTCCTTTTCTTTCAGTTTAGCTTCAAGAAGCGGAGTGAGAAGTTTACGGTTTGATTTTCTTGTATCTCGCTCTTTGAACCTTGCATCTTCTTTAAGCTCTGGAACACCGACCACATCGCATAAATCTTCCCATTGCTCCTGTTTGTTTGCGGCTATATTAATATACCCGTCTTTTGTAACAAACGTGCCAGATGGTGCGGCAGTGAAATTGTCATTGCCCATCAACACGGGATGTTTTCCGCCTATTAATAAATTCGCAGCTACCCAGCCCATATAAGGCATTATAGAATCAAGCATTGCTACATCAACAAACTGTCCTTTGCCTGATTTCTCTTTGTAATAAAGTGCAGTCATTATTGCAAAAGCAGCATTGATGCCTCCCACCGTATCGCAGACAGGAAATCCTGCACGCAAAGGATTCAATGTTTCATCGCCGTTTATCGCCATAACACCGCTAAGCCCTTGTATTATCTGGTCATAAGCGGGTTTGAAAGCATCGGGTCCTGTTTGTCCAAAACCCGAAATCGCACAATAAATAATTCCCGGATTAATCCCGCTAAGCGTTTCATAATCGAGCCCTAATCTTTTCATAACACCGGGTCTGAAGTTTTCAACAACAATATCTGCGGTCTTAACCAGCTTTTTGAAAATCTCTTTTGCCTTTTCGTCTTTTAAATTCAGCGTGAGTGATTTCTTGTTTGAATTCTGTGCAAGAAAACTTGTACCCATATTCTTCTTGTTGTATTCAGGTACGTTGCCAAGCTTCCTTGCAAGGTCACCCGAGCCGGGAGTTTCAATCTTTATAACTTCAGCTCCGCATAGTGCTAAATGCAATGTCGCAAACGGTCCCGCAAGCACATTCGTTAAATCGAGTACCCTTACCCCTTTAAGTGATTTTTCTTTTTTCATTATGTTTAAAATTTATTTTTCTAATAAACCTACTTTTAAAATTTTTCCCGGTAACTCTCGTCCAAAGAAACTTTCGGATTCTTTTGCAATTGAAATGAGTTTATTCAAATCAATATCAGCTCTTATACCAATTTTATTAAACATATTCACAAGGTCTTCAGTACATACATTTCCGCTTGCCTTTGCTGTAAACGGACAGCCGCCCAGTCCCGCAAATGCTGACTCAAAATATCTAACTCCGTTTTTATATGCTATATAGCAATTTGCAATACCCATTCCATAAGTATCATGAAAATGAGCAGAGAGTTTTACATCAGGATTCATTTTGTAAATCTCAGAAATCATTTTCTCAACCTGCTCAGGGTTTGCATGTCCTGCTGTATCTGCCAGGCTAATGTTTGTTATTCCGTTTTCAAAATACTTTTCAATAATTCCCATTACTCTGTCCAGCGGAATAATTCCCTCAAAGCCGCATCCAAATGCAGATTGCACCGACACCTGAACTTTCTTATCTGAAGCAATTACATTCTTTGCCATTGCAATAATTCTTTGCAAAGCTTCTTCAGTTGTCATTCCTGTATTCTTCTTGCTATGGGTTTCGCTTGCTGAAACTCCCATGCAAAACATTTCAACACCGACACTCATTCCCCTATCAAGACCTTTTTCGTTAAGGACAAGACCCGACAAAATGGCATCCGATGTTTTATTTTCAGGATTTGAAAAGTATTTGAAAAGTTCATCAGTATCCGCCATAGTAGGAACCTTCACAGGATGAACGAAAGAACCAACCTGAATAATATCTATTCCAGTTTGCATTAATTCTTTAATCCATTTTATCTTTGTTTCTGTTGGAACGGTAATCTGTTCAACCTGAAGTCCGTCTCTCATTCCGACTTCGTGTACGTATATTTTATCCATGATTATTGTATTTTCTGATAATTAATATCCCCGCATAAATATGCGGGGATTTAATCGAATTTTGAATTGTTAAAAAACTATTTAATCTTATCAGCAATAGCTTGCGCCATTTCAATCGTAGTGTTTGAACCGCCCATATCATAAGTTTTTACTTTCCCTTCCTTAATAACTTCGGCAGTTGCTTTTTCTATCTTATCCCCTAATTCCTTCTCGCCAAGCCAGTCAAGCATCATCTTTGCTGAAAGTATCGTCGCAATAGGGTTGACTTTGTAAAGACCTACATACTTTGGTGCAGAGCCGTGAGTTGGTTCGAAAACTGCTAACTTTTCCCCTATGTTTCCAGAACAACCAAATCCAAGCCCTCCAACCATTTGAGCACATAAATCTGAAATTATATCTCCGAAAAGATTAGGAGCAACAAGAACATCGTAGTTATGCGGATTCTTCAACAGCCACATTGTAATGGCATCAATGTTTGCGTCATCCATAGCGATTTCAGGAAAATCTTTTCTGACCTCTTTTGCCATCTCAAGAAAAAGTCCGTCAGTTGCCCTTACGACATTCGATTTATGGACCACAGTTACTTTCTTTCTGTTGAACTTCTTTGCAAATTCAAATGCTGCTCTTATAATTCTTTCTGAACCTTTCTTAGTATTAATCTTGCATGAAATTGCAAACTGGTCAGGAGCTAAATCCTTAAACGGTGCAAAAGGTTTTGATATTTTTGTCAGCAATTGCGAAAGCTCTGAAGGTACCGGATTAAACTCAACACCTGAATACATCCCTTCTGTGTTCTCACGAAAAACTACAAGGTCGATATTATCTTTATAGTTAAGAGGATTCCCGTCGTAACCTTTGCAAGGTCTTAGACAAGTGTACAGGTCAAACATCTGCCGCATCCTAACTATTGGTGAGCGGTAAACAAGTCCCTTATTCTGAAGTTCTGGTATTAGTTCTGCAGCAGCTGCTTTAACAGGTTTTGATGTTATAGCACCGAATAGTGCAGCATCAACATTCTTTAACAGCTCTACTGTTCTTTCTGGAAACGCATCACCTTCTTTGCACCAGAATTCCCACCCGATGTCGCCATGAATGTATTCTGCATCAAATCTTGTTTTTTCTAAAACTATTCTTGAAGCTTCAAGAACTTCAACACCTACGCCATCACCTGGCAGATATGCAATTTTGTATTTTGCCATTTATTGCTCCTATAAAATTTTTAAAGTAAATGAGGAAATACAAAAATATCTAATATAATTCAGTAACTCAATGAAATTAATTTTCCTCTTTTGCACAATTATTTTCGCATTTTGCGTGAAGACAAAGATATAAACCGGTTAAGATTTATAACGCTAAATTTAACATTATAATGACATACTCTATTAAAAAAGTAAAAAGTGCAATCTATTTCCTCCAAAAGCAAAAAGTTGCTTTTTTATGTATGCCTGCGATATGCCTGCGTTATGCCTGCGATATGCCTGCGATATGTCTACGATATTCATTTATAATATTAAGTTACTGAATTAACAATGTTTTTATATCAGCATATCAATATTTAGTTAAAATACCATACAATTCAATTCTGGAAATTAATTCCCAAATTTTGTAGATTA
>CAZVCC010000019.1:24474-51278 GCA_964626015.1 uncultured Ignavibacteriaceae bacterium | reverse complement strand
CACTGCTCTTTGTTGTGCAAAGCTCTTAGCAATAAAATAAATCTTTTCTCTGCGCCCTCTGCGAACTCGGTGGTTAAAAATCTTTTGTTCTTTGCAATAAAAACAATTTCTTAATCCGTGATAATCCGCTCTATCCGCGATAATCAGTGGTCTATATAATCTGCGTGCAAAGTTCTTAGCAATTAAACAAATCTTTTCTCTGCGCTCTCTGGGTACTCTGCGGTTAAAAAGCTCTTCTTTAATTTCTATCAGTGTTAATCACAATCCAATCAGCTCTTTCAGCGTGCAATGCTCTTAGCAATAAAACAAATCTTTTCTCTGCGCTCTCTGGGTACTCTGCGGTTAAAAAGCTCTTCTTCAATTTCTATCAGTGTTAATCATAATCCAATCAGCTCTTTCAGCGTGCAATGCTCTTTCCTCTTTCTCACTCACTCACTTTCTCACCTTCTCATCTTCTCGCCACCAGCCATCAGCCACCAGCCATCAGCTAATCCTCACTTACTCACCTACTCACTTACTCACTTTCTCACTGCTCTTCTACACCCTATACCCTATACCCTAAACCCTATCCCTCCCATAATTCACCCCCATATGCACCAAATTCCCCTCAAACTCCAGCTCAAACCCCGAATACTCATCCATCTCAAACCTCTTATCCGTACCCTCCGCAACTCCTTTATACTCTCTCTTCTTCGCCTCATCGCACCTCTTCATAAATTTCAAAACCTCACCGCGCACCGAATCCTCGTCAATATACTTCTCCCTTTTCTTCAGATATTGCGCCTCCATCGCAGCCCCGTTCAGAATCTTCGTGAAATACTCCGAATACACATCCTTCCTGTTAAACACATCCACGCCCAGAAGCGAACCTTTATAAAAAACCGCAAGCCCGTTCGCCTTATCATTAACCTTAAAATCTTTAATCGTCGAATTCACATCATTCTCCTTATCATAAAAAACATCCGAAAGGTTGGACGTCCTTGAGGCCACTTTAAAACACATCGAAAACTCCCTGACATCATTCCAGATTTCGGTCTGTTCAGTCTTAAAAGAACTGTCAGCATCCAGACTTCTGTTCACCATCTTTGATTTTGAACTCCTCATAAAAGCAGGCGCCACATAATCCTCCTCAACTCCGAACTTAGAAGTCGAATATCTCCATCTGCCCGCCTCCACGCAGCTCACGGGCAAAACCGTTTTTGAATTCGGTCTCAGCAAAACCGATGCATTCAGAACTCTGTTCTGCTTTGCCCCCTTTAAAACATCTCCGTCCATAAAAAACACATAATATTCCGAATAATTAATCACGAGCAAATCATTCACGCTTCCCGCCTCATCAATCTCCTTCACATCAATCAGATTCTTCTTCACGGCATAGGAAGAAGATTTATACAAAAACGTATCCTGCTCAGCAGTCCTGAACTGAACCGCACAAATCGAATTAAAAATCCTGCTGTCTAAAACCTGAATGTCCATTGTATTACTCCTTATGTTTTTAAAATATTTTTAAAAAATCCCTTTTCCTTTTCAAATTTTTTCCTGCTTACTTTCATCCCCGTTTTTATTTCACTGCTTACTGCTCACAGATAACTGTTTACTGTTTCCAGTTTTTCCTTTCCTTATCTTTTTCACTATGAGCCATCAGCTACCAGCTATGAGCCATCAGCTATGAGCCATCAGCTATGAGCCATCAGCTATGAGCCATCAGCTACGAGCCATCAGCCATCAGCTATGAGCCATCAGCCATCAGCTATCAGCTATCAGCTACGAGCCATCAGCCATCAGCTATGAGCCATCAGCTACGAGCCATCAGCCATCAGCTATGAGCTATTCCCTAATTAGTCTCTCCTTGCGCTCTAATTAGTCTTGAGTTTCGTTTGCAGCATGCGTATAAAAAAAGCGGGATTTGTTGTTATTCATTTGCCATTCCGTAAATCTATTTTATGTATTTCGGTAAGATGTTTTTCGCTCAAAATTCTACATTAAAAAGGAATTATTTGTCTTCTAAATTGTTTAGATTATATATTTATTTTCCGCCAAGTTAAATCAATTTATTTTTATAGATTATTTGTATAAATTTCGCACATGAATAAATATCTACTGGATTACAACTTAAAGGTGCGTTTGCCTGTAATTGTGTTTGTTGTTTTAGCTGTATTTGCAATTACTTATTACGCGTCATACGCCGAACGCAACAGCATCGGCTACACACCGGAACAGCCGGTTAAATTTTCGCACAAACTGCATGCGGGTACGATGCAGATCGATTGTAAATACTGTCATACGGCAGTTGATAAATCAAGGAATGCAAGCATCCCTTCGGTTGATATTTGCATGAACTGTCACTCGCTTGCAAGAACCGATAGACCAGAAATTCAAAAACTTTCAAGCTACTATGTTGAGAATAAACCGCTTGAATGGAATAGAATTCATAAGGTACCGCAATTTGTCTATTTTAATCACAGCTCTCATGTTAACAAGAAGATAGACTGTATTAATTGTCATGGTGATGTTGCTAAGATGGAGGTAGTTGGGCAAACAAACTCATTTACTATGGGTGCATGCCTAACCTGCCACAGACAGCCCGAAAAGATGATAAGCAATTACGAAGATATTAAAAATAACCTTAAAAAAGGACCCGAAAATTGTGCAGCGTGTCACAGATAAGAAAACGGACAGCGTTTAAAAGACGTTAAGAATTTTAACTTTCCAAAGTATAATATAACAATGAAAATTTTTGAAAGTCTTAATGAGACAAAGATTGAAAGAAAGCAATTTATGATTGCAGCAGGATTGATGGCATTAGGCGGTTTTCTGCTTGCGAAATTTCCCTTAAGGTTTATTTCAAAGCGAGCGGAGAATTTATATACCTCAAACAAGAAGATGCAGATAAGGGAAAACCCCGACTCTGTGAAAAGAGTTAATGTATACAAAAATAAAGCTTAATGCAGAAAGTGAAAGGAGTCTAAACTTTGTCAGATAAAGATATTAATTATTGGAGAGGGTTTAAGGAGTTAAATAATGACCCTGAATTTCTGAAGGCGAAGGAAGATGAGTTTACAGAGGGTGTTTCCGGGAAACCTGAAATTTCAAAATCATCCTCCGTTAGCAGACGTACCTTTTTGGCACTTATGGCATCTTCAGCCGCGCTTGCTGCGACAGGATGTTCCGACTACAGGGATAAGGGAGCAATTATTCCTTATAACAAAAAACCCGAAGATATAACAATTGGTATCCCGAACTTCTACGCTTCAACTTGTACGGCGTGTCCGAATGCATGCGGTATTTTAATAAAGACAAGAGAAGGAAGACCTATAAAAGTTGACGGTAACCCCGAACATCCTATAAACAAAGGAAAGATTTGCGCTGCGGGACAGGCTAATATTATGAACCTGTACGAACCGAACAGACTTAAAGAGCCTATGATAAAAAGCGGCACCACCTTTACGTCTGTCAACTGGCTCGACGCTGACACGAAGATAATCGATGAGCTTTCAAAAGCAGCTGCGGCAGGAAAAGAAATTGCTGTGATTTCACATACGATTACTTCACCGGCAACAAAACTTTTGTTCGATGATTTTACTAAGAAGTTTACAACTGCAAAATTTTATTCTTATGAGCTTGTCAGCAGCATAAACAAGCTGAATGCCGTGAAGAAGAGCTTTGGCAAGGACGGATTACCGGTTGTAAAATGGAACGACGCAAAGATAATACTTTCCCTTGAATCAGATTTTCTTGGAAGAGAAGGTAACTTCGTCGAAGCACAGAGGCTTTACGCAGAAAGCCGCGACGTAATGAAGAAAAAGGGAGAGTTTAGTAAACTGTATGTCGTTGAGGGCGGATTCAGCCTGACAGGAGCTAACTCCGATTACAGAATTAAACTCAGAACAGATGCAATAGAAGAATTTGTTTACGCTTTAATAAATGCGTTGACGGGTAATAATACTGCTCTCGATGAATTAATTAAGAAATTTAATCTTAAGAAAGAAGCTATAACTTCTCTCGTTGAAGATTTAAAGAAGCACAAGACAGAATCAATAGTAACGGCAGGGCAAAACCTTCCCGAATCAACACATATAGCCGTTAACAAGCTTAATGATATGCTGGGCACCGCTGTTTTTGCAAAGGACAGTTTTAATGTACAGGTAATGCCGTTATCAGCAAAGCCTGAAATTGAAGCGCTTGTAGAAAAAATGAACGCAGGCAGCGTGGGCGCGGTTATTCATTTTGATTCAAACCCCGTTTATCATTTCTCACCTGACTATAAATATGCCGAAGCGTTAAAAAAAGTTAATCTGGTAATTACACTTTCAGAGTCAGCAAACGAGACAAGCGAACTGAGCAATTATTCACTCGCTATACATCATAATTTCGAAGCGTGGGGCGACCATAAAGTTAGAACAGGCACGGTTAGTTTACAGCAGCCCGTGATTGCACCTATTTATAAAACAAGACAGAAGGAAGCAATTCTCCTGAACTGGTTTGCGGAGAAGCCCGAGGCATTCAACGAAGAACTTTACTTAAACTACCTTAAAACAAACTGGGAAAAAACAGTTTATACAACGGCGAATTCAAAAGACAGTTTTAAAAACTTTTGGATAAACTCACTTCATGATGGAGTGGCTGCGACTAATGAAATTTTCGATGCTTCATTAAGCTTTAATCCGGAAGGATTTGCAGCAGCTCCCGTGTTAAAAGCTTCCGCAAATGCTGTGCTGCAGCTGAATAGAAGCACGTATTTGCACGACGGCAGGTTTGCGAATAACGGTTGGTTGCAGGAACTTCCGAACCCTGTTTCGAAGGTTGTATGGGATAACTATGCGGCGGTTTCGCCTGATTTTGCAGAGCAGCTTAGCGTAAAATCAAACGACTTGATTGAGATTACCGCAGGAGGAAAAACTATAACTGCCCCCGTTATGGTACAGCCCGGTATGGCAAGCGGCGTGATTTCAATGGAACTTGGATACGGCAGAACAAATGCCGGTCCTATTGGCAGCGGAGTAGGTGTAAACACAATAAATCTTATTTCAAAAAATGTTTCTGAATTGCTTTACAACGACGTTAAAGTCAGCAAGACATCAGGAACTCACGAATTAGTCTCAACGCAGGAACATTATCCTATAGATAACGACAGATACAATGACATACATTTAAAAAGAGAAATTATTCGCGAGGGCGTTTACGAAGAGTATCAGAAAAACCCGAAATTTTTAAAAGAGGAAATAGGTGAGGTTCATCTTTTCAACATTGTTCCTTCTTATGAGTTCAAGACTAATAAATGGGCAATGTCTATAGACCTTAACAAATGCACGGGTTGTAACTACTGCGTTGCAGCGTGTAACGTTGAGAACAATATTCCCGTTGTCGGTAAGGAGCAGGTAGGCAAGAACAGAGAAATGATGTGGATGAGGATTGACCGTTACTACAGCGGGCATTCCGACGACCCAAGAGTATCATTCCAGCCGATGCTTTGCCAGCACTGTGACAACGCTCCCTGCGAGAACGTATGTCCTGTCGCGGCGACGAATCACAGTCCTGACGGTCTAAACCAGATGGCTTATAACAGGTGCGTGGGTACAAGGTACTGCTCGAATAACTGTCCTTACAAGGTGAGAAGGTTTAACTATTTTAACTTCAGAGATAATCTTGCCGATGCATATTATGAAAGCGACTCTATAAGCCTTATGAATAATCCTGAAGTTACGGTTCGTTCAAGAGGGGTTATGGAAAAATGTACATTCTGCGTTCAGAGAATAATGGACGAGAGACAGCATGCGACCGAGCAGGGCAGAGCTCTTAATGGTGATAACGTTGTTACGGCGTGTCAGGAAGCTTGCCCGACTAATGCAATAGTATTCGGAGACCTGACGAAGAAAGAATCCGACATTGTAAAATACAGGGAACACGAACTTGGTTATCACGTGCTCGAAGAAATAAACGTGAGACCAAATGTAACTTATATAGCTAAACTTAGAAATATTAAACCGGAGAATAAAGCGTAGTGAGCACTTTTGATTACACACAAGAATTACCAACTGTCGAAGGCAATCCTTCTGCAAAATCTATTGATGATGTAATATCTAAACCGCTTGACACTAAACCCGGAAATCTCTGGAAAGTTCTGATTACAATAACCTCGCTGATGCTTGTTACAGGCGGTGGTGCTCTTGGCTGGACTTTCTACAAGGGGATTGGTGTCTGGGGAAACAATCAGCCCGTAGGCTGGGGTTTTGACATTGTCAATTTTGTGTTCTGGGTTGGTATAGGTCACGCAGGAACACTTATCTCGGCAATTTTATTCCTGCTGAGGCAAAAATGGAGAACGGGGATTGCACGTTTCGCGGAGGCTATGACAATTTTTGCGGTTATGTGCGCGGGTATTTTTCCCGCAATTCATACTGGTAGAGCATGGCTGGACGGTTATTTATTCCCTTATCCAAACGCAAATCATATTTGGGTAAACTTTACTTCGCCGCTGCTCTGGGACGTGTTTGCGGTTTCAACTTATTTTACCGTATCGCTTGTTTTCTGGTACATCGGTTTAATGCCCGACTTTGCCTCGCTTCGCGACAGGACAACGAGTAAATTTAAGAAGACCATTTATTCAATATTCAGCCTTGGATGGAGGCATTCTTCAAGACACTGGCAGCATTACGAAAAGGCATACATGATACTTGCAGGATTTGCTACACCGCTCGTTCTTTCGGTGCACACCATTGTATCTTTTGACTTTGCTGTATCAGTTATTCCCGGCTGGCATACGACGATTTTTCCGCCGTATTTCGTAGCGGGAGCGGTGTTCTCTGGGTTTGCAATGGTGCAGAATGTTCTTATATTCGTAAGACAGGCTTTCGATTTGAAACATATTATTACGATAAACCATCTTGAAAAGATGAATCAGATTATGCTGCTTACAGGTACTATAGTTGGATATGCATACGGAATGGAATTCTTTATTGCATGGTACAGCGGTAATCAGTTTGAAACGTTTACGTTTATTAACCGTGCTCTCGGTCCTTATGCATGGGCATACTGGACGATGGTTTCATGCAATGTTATCTTCCCGCAGCTCTTCTGGTTTAAGAAAATACGGACTGCTATAGTTCCAATGTTCATACTCGGTATTATAGTCAACATAGGTATGTGGTTTGAGAGGTTTGTTATTATAGTAACATCGCTTTCGCGTGACTATCTTCCTTCAAGCTGGGGGATGTACACTCCAACAATTTATGACTTCGGAATATTGATGATGTCATTCGGGTTGTTCTTTACACTTGTACTGTTGTTCGTAAAGGGACTCCCATCTGTTTCAATTGCTGAGGTGAAGGCGGTTATTGACGGTGCACAGCCGTCGCACAAAGGAGGGCATCATTAATGGAAAATAAAATGATACACTCGGTTACCGCGATATTCGATACACCGGATGAAATAATTCATGCATCTAAAGAGACTGTAAAAGCAGGGTATAAGAAGTTTGATACGAATACGCCATACCCCGTTCATGGAATCGAAAAGGCGATGGGTATTGGCTCTTCATACCTTGGCTTTTTCACGTTGTTCCTTGGTCTTTCGGGTGCCGCATTTGCCTTTGCTTTTATATACTGGGTTTCTGCGATTGACTATCCGCTTATTATCGGAGGCAAGCCGTTCTTCTCGTGGCCTGCATTCGTTCCCGTAACATTTGAGGTAACGGTTTTGTCTGCAGCTGTTGGAACAGTGCTTACAATGATTGCGTTGTTCTTCAAGTTTCCAAACAACTCGCATGCTTTGCATGACACAGCATACATGAAGAAGGTATCTTCTGATAAGTACGGATTATGTATAGTTTCGATTGATAAAAACTTTGAAGAAACAAAAGTTACAGACTTCTTAAAAAGTATAGGCGGTAAGGATATAGAAACGATATACTATCCCGAAAAAAAGGAAATAAATCCTTTTGACCCTAAGTTTATTATGCTGCTTGTTTTGGTTGCTTTAGTCGTTTCGGGCGGTACATACTTTATGCTGAATAAGCTGATTTTTATGGAGCCTTTCACATGGATGGCAGTGCAGGATAGGCTTGACCCGCAATCGAAAAACATAATGTTTGCGGACGGATTTGGAATGCGTTTGCCCGTTGAAGGTACTGTCGCACGCGGTCATCTTCCTTATGAATTTAAAGGTATGTCTGATTCTGCGGTTAAGGTTGTTCCTAATCCGCTAATTTTCTCTAAGGAAGTCGTCGCAAAAGGAAAAGAAAAATATAATACATTTTGCAGCCCCTGCCACGGATATTACGGCAAAGGAGACAGCAGGCTTAACGGTCAGTTCCCGAACCCGCCAACTCTTCATAGCGATAAGGTTCGAAACTGGCAGGATGCAAACCTCTATCACGTTATTTTTAACGGACAAAATGCAATGCCCTCTTATGCGAAGCAGCTGAATGCCGAAGAAGGATGGTCAATTGTTCATTATATAAGAGTACTGCAGCGTTCGCAGAATGCTCTGGATGCTGACGTAGAGGGGAAATAAAATTATAAAATGAATTTAAACTTATACAGTTAATGGTTTACGAAAAGAAAGAGTTACCGGATAAAGTTCAGAAGATAGGCTTTCTGCTTACGGGCATCGGGCTTATCCTTGTTTTGGTCTCATATTTTATAGACCCGGCACGTGAGGCGTTTAATAATATAATAGGATTAATGTTCTTCGGAAGTATTACTATCGGGGCGCTTGTTCTCGTGGCTCTCGAATATCTTTCAGGTGCCGTCTGGAGCACACCGTTCAGAAGGGTAAGTGAATTCATCGCTTCGTCTTTGCCAATAATGCTTCTGTTTGCAATCCCGCTTTTCTTTATGATGCATACACTGTTCCACTGGACACATACAGAGGTCGTTGCGGCAGACCCTATACTTTCTGGAAAAACACCGTATCTTAATATTCCTTTTTTCATTGGTCGCACGATTGGTGTTGTTGCTTTATTTTATTTGTTCTATCTCGTGTTTGTTAAAAATTCATTGAAACAGGACAAGACAAAAGAACAAAAGTTAACTAAAACAAACGTGAAGTTATCCGCAGTGTTTATGTTCTTCGCAGGCATTGGTATTACGGTTCTTGCCGTTGACTGGATGATGTCGCTTGAGCCGCATTGGTTTTCAACAATTTTCGGGATTTACTTTATTTCTGCCACGCTTCTTGCAGGTCTTGCAGCGACGACGTTTACGGCTGTTTCTCTTAACGAGAGCGGTTATCTTGTGAAAGGGCTTACGACTGACCATTACTATTCTTTGGGCGCTTTGATGTTTGCGATTACTAATTTCTGGGCTTACATTGCCTTCAGCCAGTTTTTACTTATTTGGTATGCTAACATTCCCGAAGAAACATTCTGGTTTGTTGCCCGCTGGGAAGGCGGCTGGGGGTTTGTATCTGTTCTTTTGATGATAGCACGTTTTGCTATACCTTATGCGGCTTTGCTTTCTCAGCCGTCGAAATCGGACCCGAAAAATCTGCAGCGTGTTTCAATATTTATTCTGTTTGCGCACTTTATAGATTTGTATTGGCTTGTTATGCCGACATTCAGCAAAACTATAGTTTTTAGTTTTTATGAATTAGGATTTCCGGTTCTTTCAATCGGGATTATTATGCTTGTGTTCTATGCTCAGGCTAAAAAGAAGAATCTTGCCCCGATTGGCGACCCGAAACTGCAAAGGGGAATAGATTTTCATTTATAATAAAACAAAAAGTTTATAAAAATATGATTGGTCAAAACGATAACATAAACCTTGAAGTTCACGACAAAAAGAAAGCAATACTTGGTCTTTATGGTTTGTTTTATGTGATGCTTCTGGTAATTATTGTGGTCATTGGGTATTCTTATCTGGGGAAACTTGAATTTTTCTCGAGAGAAAATTTGACGCCCTCTACGCTTGTTAAAGACTCAACCGCGGTAACAGCGGACTTGCCGGTTGTAAAAGGTTCAATAAGTGCACCCGTTGACCTTGCAAAGGAAGTCGTTTCTACTCCCGATAAGATTGCAAAAGGTAAAACATTGTTTGAAGCTAATTGCGTAAGCTGCCACGGCTCTGAAGGTAAGGGGGATGGTGCCGCAGGAAAAACACTTAACCCTCCTCCCAGAAACTTCCATGACTTAAACGGCTGGACAAACGGACCGACTTTTTCGGGTATGTATAAAACCTTGCACGAAGGCATAACCGCAAGGGGAATGGCTTCTTACAACAATTTAAAGCCTGAAGAAAGAATTAACATGATTCTTTATATAAGAACTTTTTTGCCGAACTATCCCGCAATAGACCAGAAAGAAATATCTGAGGTAGATGCAGCTTATAGTCTTACAAAAGGGTTCAAGCTGCCAAACCAGATACCCGTTAAAATGGCGGAAGAAAAACTTCTGGATGAGAAAAAAGATATTGCAGCCAAAATAGATAACATAGTAAAAATGATTGAAAGCAATAATAGCGATAATGGCGCAAACATATTAAGAAATATCAGCTTTGATTTGAAGCGTTCTGTTTCTTCATTGGCGGGAAACACGAAGTGGAATGAAAATGTAAATGCGTTTGTTAAGTTTGTAACATTACACCCTGTTTCAAAAGGGTTCAATGCATCTTTAAACCTTACTTCAGATGAATGGAGCCAGGCTTATCAGTATGCTAAAAACATTTTCTGAAAATAATGAAAAAATATTTATTCATATTACTATTATTTGCTCTGACCATCGGCGCATCTGCTGACGACAAAAAATCACAGGTTGGCATTGATGAAAAACTGGGACAAACTATTCCTATGAATCTGTCATTGCTGGATGAATACGGAAAGCCTGTTAAACTTAGTGAGCTGACAGAGGGTAAACCGTTTGCCCTTACATTGGTTTATTACAGGTGTCCCGGGATATGCAGCCCGCTCCTTACGGGATTTGCGAAAGTTGTTGACCTTGCGGATTTAACCCCGGGGAAGGATTATAAAATTATTACAGTTAGTTTTGACCCGACTGAAACATATCTGACAGGCAGCGAAAAGAAGAAAAATTATTTCGCGCAGCTTACTAAGAAGAAGCTTGAAAACAGCGACTGGAGATTCCTTACCGCCGACAGCTCGACCATTGCTCAGTTAACCGACGCTGTGGGGTTTAGGTACATAAAGCAGGATAACGAGTTTGTACACTCAGCGGTTGTTACACTGCTTTCGCCCGAGGGTAAGGTTACAAGATATCTTTACGGAACGGACTTTCTTCCGATGGATTTCAAACTTGGTATTATTGAAGCATCCGAGGGAAGGGTTGGTACGACTATTTCAAAGATAGTGAGCCTGTGTTATAGTTATGACCCCGACGGAAAACAATACGTGCTGAACGTTACACGCGTTGCAGGCGGCGGAATGATTTTGCTGCTTGGAGTTTTTGTGGTGGTATTAATAGTTAGAAAAAAGAAAAATTAATTATATTAAATGGAGAACGTTTCTTATTTAGAATATAAAGGAAAGCATAAAGGCTTGCTGGCGTGGATTCTTTCTACTGACCATAAGCGGATAGCGATTCTTTATCTTGTGTCTTTGATGGTTTTCTTTCTGGTTGCTGTGACTTTCGGATTCCTTATGAGGTTCGAAATGTTATCGATGGGAAAAACAATAATCGACCCGCAAACTTATAATGCTTTGTTTACACTGCATGGCGTTATAATGATATTTCTGTTTATCATTCCCGGTATTCCTGCCGTGTTTGGTAACTTCTTTCTTCCGATTATGCTCGGAGCCAAGGATGTGTCTTTTCCGCGGCTGAATCTGCTTTCCTGGTATTTCTATATTTTCGGTGCGTTCCTCGTTCTTGTTTCTTTATTCGTTGGCGGAGGACCGATAGATACAGGATGGACTTTTTACGTGCCTTATAGTTTGCGCACACAGGCAAATGTTTCGCTTGCTGTATTTGCCGCGTTTGTGCTTGGTTTTTCTTCAATATTAACAGGATTGAATTTTATTGTTACTATCCACAGAATGAGATGCCCGGGAATGGGCTGGTTTAAGATGCCGCTTTTTTCATGGGGTCTGTACTCAACATCTTGGATTCAGGTTCTTGCAACACCTGTTCTTGGTATTACTTTATTGTTAATAATTCTTGAAAGATTTTTCGGAGTTGGTATTTTTGACCCCGCGCTTGGGGGTGATCCGTTGCTGTACCAGCATTTATTCTGGATTTACTCACACCCCGCCGTTTATATTATGATATTGCCTGCTATGGGTCTTGTTTCTGAAATCATACCAACATTTTCAAAGAAAGACATATTCGGATACGGACCGATTGCAATGTCCTCTCTTGCAATAGCCTTTGTAGGATATCTTGTCTGGGGACACCATATGTTTTCTAGCGGTATCAGCGATACATCAAGAGCAATATTCTCTTTCCTGACTTTCGTTGTTGCAATACCAACAGGTATTAAAGTTTTTAACTGGGTTGCGACGATGTATAAAGGCTCTATTGATGCAAGAGCACCGTTTCTTTTTGTAGTGGCTTTTATTATTATATTTTCAATCGGAGGTCTTACGGGGCTTGTGCTTGGGGCGTTAAACACAGATATACATTTAACCGATACTTATTTTGTAGTTGCACATTTTCACTATGTTATGTTTGGAGGTATGGGTCTGCTGTTTTTTGCGGGACTTCATTATTGGTTTCCCAAAATGTTTGGAAAAATGTACAATGAAAGAGCTGCTAAATTAGGAACGCTTGTATTTGTAATAGGATTTAACACGCTTTACTTCCCTATGTTTATCATGGGATATATGGGTATGCCGAGAAGGTATTACGACTATTTACCCGAATATAAAATTTATCATATTATTTCTACTGTAGGTTCATGGATTTTAATTCTTGGGATTTTAATTCTAATTTTCAATCTTTTAAAGGCTCTTCTGAGCAAGGAAAGAACGACGGAGATAAACCCCTGGGGCGGTACAACACTGGAATGGACGGTACCATCACCGCCGCCGCTTGAAAATTTTGATGAAATCCCAACCGTTACACACGGACCGTATTACAGAGATAATTTAATTAAACCGGAGAAAAGTCATTAATTATGAGTAACGAATCAGCCGTAGCTCACGTCCATAGAGACGACGAAGGCTCAAAAATGGGGATGTGGCTCTTTTTGTTTACAGAGCTGCTTCTTTTTGGGGGCATGTTCATTCTATATGCATCTTACAGATTCATGTATCCCGACGCATTTAAAGTTGCCGCAATGAGATTAGATACACTAATCGGTGCAGTTAATACAATTTTGCTGCTAACAAGCAGTCTTACGGTTGTTATTGCTATAATAGCACTAAGAAGAAATCAGAAAACTTTCAGTATTTACATGCTGTTGTTCACGGTTGTTGCAGGCGGTGCATTCCTGGTCAACAAATATTTTGAGTGGAGTGCAAAATTCCATCACGGCATTTATCCAAAAGGACCAGCGATGGCTGATATGTCAGACGGAGAAAATGTTTTCTTTGGGCTTTATTATGTTATGACAGGACTTCATGCTTTGCATATTGTGGTCGGACTTGTCTTCATTCTTTTTATGGTTTATTTTATAATGAAAGATAAACAGACTGCCGACAACAACCAAAGACTTGAAAATGCCGGTCTTTACTGGCATCTGGTCGATATAATCTGGATATTTTTATTTCCTTTATTTTACTTAATTCATTAATAAGAAAAGATTATGAGCGAACATCATTCAAACGCACATCACGAACACCTGGGATACGGTCTTTATATACTCGTGTGGGCAGGGCTTGTTGGTCTTACTACCATTACAGTTGCACTTGCAGGATTTAATCTTGCAAGCCTTACTATTGTCGTTGCAATGGGCATTGCTATAGTGAAATCAATGCTTGTGACAAACTATTTTATGCATGTAAAAACAGATTCTGGTGTGTTCAAGGTATTTATATTTGTATGTATTGCAATCTTTCTTGTAATGATTGTACTCACGTTTTTTGACTTAACTTACAGATTCCCATTAAAATGAAACCAAACATAGTTCAAAGCACTGATACAACTTTTATTATTATCGTAGGAATTTCAATATTCTTCCTTCTGATAATTACCGTTGCAATGTTCTATTTTATGTATAAGTACAGCAGAAAAAGAAATCCTGTTGCTACTGACATTACAGGGAATACGTCTCTGGAAATATTGTGGACGGTTATTCCGACTATACTTGTTATGGTGATGTTCTTCTACGGATATTCGGGGTTCAAAGAGATGCGGAACGCCCCCGCTGACGCTATGACCGTTAAAGTTATTGGCAGAATGTGGGCATGGAGCTATGAATATGAAAACGGACTAAAAAGCGATACTCTTTTTGTTCCGACAGGAAAACCGATTAAACTTGAACTCACGTCAGCTGACGTTAACCACAGTTTTTATATTCCTGCTTTTAGAATTAAAGAAGATGCAGTTCCTGGAAGAAAGAATTATATGTGGTTTGACCCGCAGAAAGACGGTGAATATATTGTTGAATGTGCCGAATACTGTGGGCTTAGCCATGCTTATATGTTATCAAAAATTTATTCCATTCCAAAAGAAAAGTTTGATTTGTGGTACAATGCACCAAGAATAAAAGAAGGAAGTGATACATCAAAGAGTAAAACAGATTCTCTGAAAACAAACACCGATACAACGAAAACGAAACAATAATTGAGCAGTTTAAATAAATATGAAAGCAACACAGCGGTTGCATTAGAGCAAACATTTTATTCTTTGTTTGTATCGAAGATTTATATTTTACTCGAGCTGGTTAAATTCAGAATAACCGTTCTCGTTTCGTTTACAACCGCTCTTGGTTATTTTCTGGCTTCCGACAATCTTGGGTTTGGTTTTATCTATCCGGTAGTCGGTATATTTCTTCTCGCATGCAGTTCCGCAGCCCTTAATCAACTGCAGGAATCAAAAACCGATATGCTTATGGAAAGAACCCGGAAAAGACCCCTGCCGTCAGGCAAAATTTCAAGGGCTGGTGTAATGGTTATTTCTTTAATTCTTCTTCTCTCTGGAAGCAGCATATTAATCCTGAAAACCAATATCGGAACATTGCTTACAGGATTGATTACTTTTTACTGGTACAATGCGGTTTATACACCCCTCAAGAAAAAAACAGCACTTGCAATAATACCCGGCTCTCTTGTCGGAGCACTGCCGCCTCTTGCTGGATGGCTTGCAGGCGGAGGTGACTTGTTCGATTTACAGATGGGGGTCGTTGCATTATACTTCTTTGTGTGGCAAATTCCGCATTTCTGGCTGCTGCTTTTACTTTACGGCAGTGATTTTAAAAAAGGCGGATTTCCGGTACTTACCGATGTTTACAGCGAATTATTTATAAAGAAAATCACCTTTGTTCTGCTTGTAGCTACAGTCCTACTCGGAGTTTTAATTACATTTACAGGTTCGGGTATTTACCTTGCCTCAAATATATTAATATACATCTCATCTTTGCTTATGATAATAGAGGCTTTTTCTTTTTATGTGAAAAACCGATATGACAGAAAAGATGTAGTAAAAACCTTTGTATCTATTAATCTTTATACACTTGCACTAATAACAATACTTTCAGCTGATAAATTATTTTTCTTACTATGAATGTTTTAGAACAATTTGTTATACCGCCCAATCAGGAACACGTAGGACTGCTTACGGTCATGCAGATATTATCACTGCTGACCTTCTTGCCGTTTGTTGGAATAATGCTTGGTTCCACAATATTTTCTGTTTACTTTAATAAAAAAGGAAAGAAGACGGGTAGCGCAATTTACGGTAGAATTGCAAAAGATATCATCGATAAACTTACAGTCGGAAAGGCTGCGGGGTTTGCTCTCGGAATACTTCCGCTGTTTACCATTGTTCTTGTTTATGCACAGATGCTGTACGGTGCCAAAGTGATTTCAACAAGCCTCTTGTTCTTATCTTTGATTATATATATTATAGCTTTTATTTTCATATACAATTACAAGAGCGCGTTTCAGATTGAAACAGTAATCAACTCTCTTAAAACCGGTAACGATGTTCCCGAAGAAACAAAACAGTATGAGAAGAAAATTAATTATCTCGGCACAAGGTACGGTAATTGGGGGATTGCAGCCCTTTTAACCGCATCGTTTCTTTTTATTGGAAGTACTACGATTGCCGCTAAACCGGATATTTGGTCATCAGTTGATAATATTTTAAAACTTCTAATTTCAGCACCAATCTGGATTAATTTTCTCTTCTTTCTTGCGGCATCGTTTGCAATAACCGGCGGAGCAATACTTTATCTTTTCTTTGTTTGGCAGGGTGGGGTGAATAACGACTCAGACGAGTATAAAGAAATAATTAAAAAGACAGCCGTTTCATCGGCATTAATAGGTTCTTTAATCCAGCCCGTGTTCATTTTTGCTGGAACTTTGTTCGTACCGGCTGTAAGCTCGTCTTCAGGTTTTTATGCCTTTGCGGGTTTCACGCTTCTTGCAATTCTGATAGTCTGTAACCTTCTTTATTATGTATATAAAAACTCCGACCTTCATTTGAGCGGTGCAATTTTCTTTTTAATGTTTTTTGTTTTTACGTTTGCCATAGTGAAAGACCAGCTTGCCTTCAGGAATGCCGTAAAAGACCATCTTCTTGTCGTGAATGCAAAAGCTGATGAACTCGCACAGGAAAAGAAAGGAAGCATAGTTCAGGTTAATTCCGCTGATGGAGAAAAGATTTATAATGAAAAGTGTATTGCCTGCCATAAGTTTGACGTTAAACTTGTTGGTCCTCCGTACAAAGAAACTATTCCAAAGTATAACGGTGACCTTAAAAAGCTTGCGGGTTATATTTACAACCCTGTTAAAATTGACCCTTCTTATCCTGCTATGCCGAATCAGGGATTAAAAATGAAAGAGGCAGAAGCAGTAGCAAAATATCTTATGGATAACGCAGGCAAAAAATAGTACTCCCGCAAATTTCTCAAATTATCACAAATAAGAGAAAACGATAATTAAAATATATTATAAAGAATAATCAGAATCAAAACTGGTGACCGAAGAATATATTTACAAGGAGGAGTGCTACAACATTATTGGTTGTGCAATGGAGGTTCACAAGCAATTGGGAAATGGATTTCTCGAGGCGGTTTACCAGGAGGCACTTCATTATGAATTCTTGAAAAACAATATTCCTTTTCAGGAACTTAAACTCCTAGACGTTCACTATAAAGATACCGTTCTGAAGAAACAATATATCGCTGATTTTATTTGCTATGACCGAATTATAATAGAACTAAAAGTAGCAAAGAACTTATGTGACGAACATTATTCCCAGGTACTGAATTATCTAAACATTACCAAATTAAATTTAGGACTTCTAATAAACTTTGGCGGTACTTCTCTTCAGTATAAAAGAATAATTCTTTAGGCATATTATTTTGTGCAAATATATTAATGCATAAAACAATCTAGTTTATTTAATTTATTTTGTGTTAATTTGTGCTAATTTGTGGGAGCAAGCATTTTTAAAAACCCTCAAGTCTTTATTCTTTTTAGCGCTTTAAGAAGTTCTTATATTTTCAAACGTTCTTTTTTGTGCTAATTTGAGAAATTTGTGGGAGCAAGCATTTTTAAAAACCATTAAATCTTTATTCTTTTTATACTTTATGAATTTTTTATATTTTTGACATTCTTTTTTGTGTTAATTTGAGAAATTTGTGGGAGCAAGCATTTTTAAAAACCATTAAATTTTTATTCTTTTTACACTTTAAGAATTTTTTATATTTTCAAGCGTTCTTTTTTGTGCTAATTTGAGAAATTTGTGGGGGTAAGTATTTTTAAAAACCATTAAATCTTTATTCTTTTTATACTTTATGAATTTTTTATATTTTTGACATTCTTTTTTGTGTTAATTTGAGAAATTTGTGGGGGTAAGTATTTTTAAAAACATTAAATCTTTATTCTTTTTATACTTTATGAATTTTTTATATTTTTGACATTCTTTTTTGTGTTAATTTGAGAAATTTGTGGGAGAATATTATATGGAAACGGACGAAAAATCATCCTCAAAACATAAAGGCACCCTTATCACACTGATAATCGCCACAATTTTATCTTTACTCGCAATTATACCCGGTATCTATGCAGCAATGATGTCTGTAATGCTGTTCGATGCACCCGGCTCTGCAGAAAACGTCTCTTTGGTGGCATTTTTCTATTGCATTATTTCTTTTCCCGTAATGTGTGGATTATCTAATATTAGCTGGATATTTTATGCTCTAAAGTTGTATAAAACCGCGATTGTAATTTCTCTTTCCCCTGTCCTCAGTCTTTTGGTTATAATAATAATGTTCTTTGCTTTACTCTGATTTTCCAAATACAGAGTTAATACTCTATAGCTGTATCAATGCCATTCCCCCCTCAGAGGTCTCCTTGTAAATATTTGGTATATCATGCCCCGTTTGATTCATGGTCTTCACTATTTTATCAAAACTGACCAGATGTCTTCCGTCGCTTAACAGAGCGTAAGTTGCAGCATTTAAAGCTTTCTCTGCCGCGAATGCGTTCCTCTCAATACACGGCGCTTGCACAAGTCCGCCTATCGGGTCGCAGGTCAACCCAAGATGATGTTCAATCCCCATCTCTGCTGCGTATTCTATTTGCTGAGGAGTTCCGCCAAGCAATTGCGTAGCCGCCGCTGCTGCCATTGCACACGCAGTTCCAACTTCTCCCTGGCATCCGACTTCCGCACCAGATATTGAAGCGTTTTCTTTCACAACATTTCCAAACAATCCCGCTGTTAAAAGCGCACGCATTATTTTCTTCTCTGAAAAATCAAGACTTTCTCTCATTCTGTAAAGCACCGCAGGCACAACACCCGCAGAACCGCATGTAGGAGCCGTAACAACCTTTCCCCCGGAAGCATTTTCTTCAGATACCGCAAGAGCATAAGAAAATGTCAGTGTTTTCTTCTTCAGCGAACCGCTGAAACTTTTAGATTTAATGTAATAGCTTGCTGCTTTTCTCGTCAGGTTCAAACCTCCGGGTAAAACGCCCTCTGCTTCCAACCCTCTGTTGATAGTCTTCTGCATCACCTCCCAGACCTTCTTCAGGTGGTCAAATATTTCCGGTCCTTCAATCATTTCTGCGTATTCCCAGTATGAACGTCCTGTTTTTTGAGTCCATTTTAGTATGTCAGAAATAAAAGTCATGTCGTAAATATTCTTTGTTTCGTTATCTTTTTTGCCGTCGGTTATCTTTCCTCCTCCCACGCTATAAACAGTCCATTCTTCATAAGGCTTACCGCTTAAGTCTAATGCTTCAAACCTCATCGCATTTGGATGATATGCCAGAAACTTTGTTGGCTCCCAGAGTATCTCTGTTATTGTTGGCTTCAAGGCTTCATTTATTGCTTTATCTGTCAGATGCCCCCTGCCCGTTGCAGCAAGACTTCCGTACAGAGTTACCCTGTATGAAATAGCATTTAAAGTTCTATCCTTAAACTGCTCCGCTGCCTTGCGGGGACCCATTGTGTGGCTGCTCGAAGGTCCGTATCCTATTTTATATATTTCTTTTATGGATTCCATTTATGTTGTTTCTGCATTTTTTAATTCCAATTAATTTAATTATTTCAAACGAAAAATGGTAAAACAAAAAAGGGGATAAACACAGCGTGTATCCCCTTTCCGTTTTGCTGTAATCGTTAATACTTTGATATGTTTATCGCTTTGCTAATCAGCCCTAAAATACTTATTCCCATATTCTGATCACTCTTCACAACCGTTCCTGCTATAAAGTTTTTTGTTGAACCTCCGCTGTCAAGCTTGTAGTTAACTATCCATAAATCCTGTGGAAATCCCGTTAATGTTGCTATATACGACGGCAAATTCAGCGTCCCTAATCCGGGTATTAAAAACATGTTCACAGTTTTGTTCGTACCTGATTGTGAGAAGAATGCGTTACCGTTAAACGTACTCGATGACGGTAAAAACGACGCATCAAATTTTATCACGGGGTTTGACGAAAAACTTAAGTCGTATGCCGCGTCGCTGTTTAATAGGCTGTCCTTTTTCGTGCTTATTTTAAAGTTTGAATTTGTTATCAGTCCAAGCGCACCCGATACTATGTTTTTTGCAGATGTATCCGCAATTAAAGAAAGTATTGTATTCGTATTAAATAAAGCTGTTAATTCTATACAGTCTCTTGTTCCTGGAATTGGATTTGGTGTGTATACCGCCAGGTCTGTCGTCCCGGGTTTTTTGAAGATGTACAGCCACGCCCCCACATTGTTCGGGTCCGTAATCCCCGTTGTCAGTGTAATGTCTGTCTTGCCTTTATCACTTCCTTCGAATAGAACATTCTTCCCGAATATCATAACCAGCTCTGTACTTGGAGAGTATTTTCTCTGTGCCTGTGCATAAGCAGAGTCAAGCCTCTCTTTTGCCGTAATCTTGTTGCTGACAAGGTCGTTAATGATGTTTGTTGTTGTGTCGCTGCATGAATAAATCGACGATATAATTATCGCAAATACAAATAACATTAAAACATGTTTTCTTTTCATTCTTTTAATTTTGTTATAAAAAGGTAATATCAATATAACATATAATATGCCTATTTTGTTTTGCCTCGGCAAAACAACTAAAAATTACAGCATCATATTTAAATTTCTCTTACTTGAATTTTAGATTAAACTTGCCGTCAGCAACCTCGAGCTTCTTTTCGGTTCCGTCTTCAAGCGTGCCCGTTGTTGACGCGGTAAACGTTCCCTCTATATGAGTGTCGTCAAGCTTTGTAACAACAACCTTACCGGTTTCCGACCAGTACTGATCATAATCTTCCGAACCTTTTGCCCTGTCTTTGTTTGTTCTGTATTGCAGGTGCCCCCCGGTGCTTGCCTTGTCGAGTAAAAACTCTCCGGTTTTTGCAGGTGCTTTAACTATTACGAAGATATCTTCATATTTTCCTTTTTCCTCCTGTATTGTTGCGTAGATGTTAAATGATTTTCCGTCTTTCATCGCATATGCTTCTCCGTCTTTCATGGTAAATTCTTTACCGTCAAGTTTGCAGAAGATACCCGAGGTAAACTCTGTTTTCTTCACATCTTTGTTTTCAGTTACAGGTTTGTCCTCTTTCTTTGAGCAGCCGGTAAATAAAGCAATGATAACCAGAATTGCCAGCAATTTGGAAATACTCCCTTTCATTATTCCTCGCTATTAAATTGTTAAAACTTAATTTAAATTCTTTTATATTGAAATTCCATATAATATTAAAGGTACGAAAAATAACAAAACCCGCCTCTGTGGAGACGGGTTTTGTTAAATGTATTTGTATTATCTTATTACTGCTATTCTTATGCCGAGTAAAAAGGGTAATCCGTGTATCCCTTTTCATCAGCAGTGTAAAAAGCATTCGTGTTCAGGTCAGTGTTTAAAGCCCATCCGTTTTTTAATCTTTCAACCAAATCAGGATTGTTTATAAAAGGTCTTCCGAATGCGACTAAATCAGCAGTCCCTTTTTCAAGCTCATCCTCTGCGCTTTCAAGTCCATAACCGCCGCTGAGTATTAATGTGTTCTTGAATTCGTTTCTGATTATTTCCTTAACACCCCTCGGTACTTCTGGTGCACCCATCGCACTGTGATCAACTACGTGTATATAAACCAGCCCAAGTTTGTTCAATTCTGCTGCTAAATATTTATAAGTTTCTTCGGTCTCATTGTATAAAGACATGTCGCCGTTAACTCCGTATGGAGAAAGTCTTATCGCTGTTTTATCTTTGCCGATTGCCTTGACCGTTGCTTCTGCCGTTTCAAGTACAAACCTGCATCTGTTTTCTATGCTTCCCCCGTATTCATCCTCTCTTTTATTTGTGTGTGGGTTTAAAAACTGCTCGAGCAGGTATCCGTTTGCACCATGCAGTTCCACTCCGTCAAACCCCGCTTCTAAAGCATTCTTTGCAGCCGTAACGTATTCGTTCTTAGTTATTTCTAATTCTTCTTTCGTAAACGCATTAGGCTCCGTGTGGTCTTGAAGTCCCTGTGTATCAGTCCACATTTTACCCCCTGCCTTAACTGCTGATGGCGCAAAAACTTTAGCTCCTTCAGGCATGTTATCAAGATGACTTATCCTTCCCGTGTGCATCAGCTGTACATAGATTTTACCGCCCTTTTTGTGTACAGCGTCGGTAACTTTTTTCCAGCCGTTAACCTGCTCTTTGCTGAATATTCCCGGTATTCTTGCGTAGCCGAGTCCGTTAGGAGAAGGTGATGTACCCTCTGTTACGATTAAGCCCGCTCCTGCTCTTTGTGAATAATATTCAGCCATTAAGTCGTTTGGTATGTTGCCTATTGCTCTCGACCTTGTCATCGGTGCCATTACTATGTGGTTGCTCAGCTCTGAACCGCCGAGTCTGTAACTCTGAAATATTTTCTTGTCTTTGCTCATTCTATGTTTATTTAAGTTTATGTTTAGTTTGTATATACATAAAACGTATGTATGTACATATAAGTTCCTTAATAATTGCATTATATAATATTTTTAGAATTGTTACATTTATTTTTATTCAGTAAACTTAATCAATCACTGTTATGTCATACAAAGCATTAAAGATGGAACTGCAGCATGAATCTGCAGGGACGCGAAAACTTCTCGAAAGAATCCCGGAAGGCAAACTCGGTTTTAAACCTCACGAAAAGTCTATGGACCTTAATATGCTGGCATTGCATGTAGCCATGTTGCCCGATTTTATCGAGCCTGTATTAACAAAGAATGAAGTTGATTTTGGTGAAATGGACTTTACCTTTCCTGAAGTCAAATCAACAGCCGACATTCTTAAGATATTCGACGAATCTCTTAATAAGGCTCTCGACCTTCTTGACAAGGCGGACGATAAAACTTTGATGGATAAATGGACAGCTAAAATGAACGGTGAAGTCGTTTTTGAATTGCCTAAAGTTTCTTCGTTAAGAAACATGACGTTCAATCACCTTTACCATCACCGCGGACAGCTGACTGTGTACCTCAGGTTGCTCGATGTTCCTCTGCCGGGAATTTATGGTCCTTCTGCAGACGAGCAGTTTTAGATGATAACTAAAGTTGTAGGTATTGACCTTGCCGGCAGCCCCAAAAGGGATACCGGCATTTGTCTTATGCATAACAAAAGAGTTGTGAAGTATGCAACGCTTCATGATAATTCTGAAATTGTTTCTTTTGTTAAAAATGCAGAACCTGAAATAATCGGTATCGATGCCCCGCTTTCTCTTCCGCCCGGCAGAAAATCTCTCGACGATAATAATGGTGTGCATCTTAGAGAGTGTGATAAAGAACTTACAAAACTTAAAATAAGGTTCTTCCCGATTACGCTCGGTCCCATGCGCATGCTCACTCTACGCGGTCTCGAATTAAAGAAAATATTTAAGCGTATGGGTTTCGATTCCTATGAAATGTTCCCGGGAGCTACGCAGGATGTGCTTGGCATTCCGCGCAAACAGCATTCAATGATTGGTTTGTTTAAAGGTCTCGAAAAGCTTGGCATTAAAGGGCTTAAGAAAGTTATGAATAACGACGAACTCGATGCAGTAACCTGTGCCTATACTGCCTACCTTTATCAGAGAGGTAAAGCAGAGATTCTTGGCTCATTAAAAAAGGGCGCCATCATTATTCCGAAAGCACCCTCCCGATAAAATATTTTATTATTTTAATTACTCTCTACAAATAAATCAACAAATTCAAACTTCTGTCCGTCAAAGAGTCCCTTGTCCCCAAGCTTTAAAGCAGGTATTACAAGCAACGCCATAAACGACAAAGTCATGTATGGCGAATGCAGATGACACCCTATTAATTTCGGCAGCTTGTTAAGTTTATCGTATTTCTGCGCAACAACCCACCCGTCTTCATTCGACATTATTCCCGCAACTGGCAGCGGCAATACCTCAACCTTTCCGTCAACCATAATCGCTACTCCGCCCTTGTGCTTTATTACTTCGTTAACAACAGCCGCAAGAGAGTTATCGTCAACCCCTACCGCTATTATGTTGTGCGAGTCATGCCCAACGCACGATGCGATGGCACCGCTTTTAAGACCGAAGTTTTTTATAAAGCTCACAGCCGGTTGCGACTCGCGGTATCTGTCAACTACCGTAATCTTCAATATGTCATTATCCGTGTCCGATACAACAAAACCGTTTTCAGTCTTTGCATCAAGATGCAGCTCGTTCGTTATCAGCTGTCCTTCTATCGCCTCAATTACTCTTATCTTTCCGCCTTTGTGCTTAATGGCAAAATCTTCAGGCTTCTTAAAATCAATTTTGAAATTGTTTACTGCTCTTGCTTCGACGGATGGAATCAAAGTTTTACCGTTCTCTGAAACCTTTATTCCGTCAACATATGTAGCCATGTTCTTGAATTCTTTTAAATTGTTAACGACTATAAAATCAGCGGGATCACCTATATTTAACGTCCCGACATCAAGCCCGTAATGCTCTTTGGGGTTTATGCATGTTATCTTCAGAACATCGAAAAGGTCATAGCCAAGAGTCACTGCTTTCTTCACAACTTCATTTATATGTCCTTCAACAAAATCATCAGGATGCTTATCGTCGCTGCAAAGCATCACCATATCTTTATGTTCTTTAATCAATAGATGAAGTTCGTCAAAGTTTTTAGCCGCCGAACCTTCTCTTATTAAAACCTTCATGCCGTATGATATTTTTTCCCTTGCTTCATCTATGGAAAAACATTCATGGTCCGTTGAAATGCCCGCACTTATGTACTTCTTCGCCTGCTCTCCCCTCAAACCCGGTGCATGCCCGTCTATCGGCTTTCCGTATTTCTTTGCAATGCTGAGCTTTTCCATAACCTCAGGTGAATCAAAAAGAACACCCGGGTAGTTCATCATCTCGCTTAAATATTTTAAATCATATTCTTTAAATAAATATTCTATGTCCTCTGCCTCAAGCCTTGCACCCGCAGTCTCAAAATTAGTTGCAGGTACGCACGATGAAGCACCGAAGTAAAACTTAAACGGTACCATGTTCCCGTTTTCTATCATGTACTTTATTCCGTCAATACCTAAGACGTTAGCAATTTCGTGAGGGTCTGATACGGTCGCAACAGTCCCATGAGTTACAGCAATTCGTGCAAACTCCGATGGGATAAGCATAGAGCTCTCTACATGTATATGCGAATCTATAAATCCGGGCATTATATAATCTTGATGCTCTGAAAAGTCCTTTTCTATACTCTTAATCTTTCCGTTTTCTACCTCTATCGTTCCGGGATAAATTAATCGCCTTTTTATATCAACCACATTACCGCTTATTTTAAAAGTATTCATATTATTATAATTAAATATATATACTGTAACAAAATTATTTTCAAATCCTCTCTTTTGTAGCGTGATTTTGTAATGTAATTAATCATATCTAATCCCGTAGGGACGGCATATTTGTTATGCGGCGGAAAATATCCATTCCTTACTTACAGCAATCCTTCGTCTTCAGCGAATCGTGGTTTAGTTGTGATGCGGGAATATTTTTCATCATTTTCTCCTGTGAAGGACTTATATACGGAATCCCCAAACTTAATCCACGGAGTATAAAAATAACTGCAAGAAGTATAGCAAGTAAAGGTATAATCTTTGTTAATCTTTGTCTTACTCCAAGACTTATAAAATTTCCAGCTACCGACGTTACGAACATCACAGGTATTGTTCCCATTCCAAAAAGCGCCATGTACAGTACCCCCGATAAAACATCTCCCGCTGCTATCGCCCCCGCCACTCCCACATACACAAACCCGCATGGAAGCAGCCCGTTTACTATTCCTATAAACAGCATTGATGAAAGCGACCCGCTCTTGAACAGTTTTCCAAAAGCTTCTTTTATCTTCTGCGTAGCTTTGCCGAAGGGTAGTTTATTAATAAAGTCCGTCTTAGTCTTTCCCGGAAGCAGGACTATAATAATAATTAACACACCCGATATCACAGATACCCATCTCTGCAAACCTATCACAGCAAGGTTCTTCCCGATGATTCCGAATAATAACCCAAACACCGAGTACGTTATCACCCTTCCGAAATTATAAAGTATCCTACCCGTAAAAAACTTCACGCTCTTAAACTGACCGGTCGGAAGCGCAAGAGCTATTGGACCGCACATCCCTATGCAGTGCAGACTTCCCAGCAAACCTATCACAAACCCCGTAAATATTTCCATCTTTTAAATACTTTTGTAAAATTTTCTCTTTACAAATATACTTCCCCCGTCCATAAATTAATATTGAAAATCAAAACTCATAAATAGATTAAAACATTCTTATGTTCTCATCAGTGTAAATCATAACTCATCAGCCCTTTCTGCGTGCGTTCTCTAATCTTTATTAATCCGTGCCCATCCGTCCAATCCGCGTAAATCCGCGTTCTATTTATATAAAAATGTTCTCATCAGTGCAAATCATACTTCATCAGCTCTTACAGTGTGCTCACTTATTCAAACTATAAAGCTATAAAAAACTCTTTCATCAGTGCAAATCATACTTCATCAGCTCTTACAGTGTGCTCACTTATTCAAACTATAAAGCTATAAAAAACTCTCTCATCAGTGCAAATCATATTTCATCAGCTCTTACAGTGTGCGCACTTATTCAAACAATAAAGCTATAAAAAACTCTTTCATCAGTGCAAATCATACTTCATCAGTTCTTTGTTGTGCGTTCTTATGCAAACTATAAAGCAATAAAAAACTCTTTCATCAGTGCAAATCATACTTCATCAGCTCTTTGTTGTGCGTTCTTATGCAAACTATAAAGCAATAAAAAACTCTTTCATCAG
>CAZVCC010000019.1:3990-24374 GCA_964626015.1 uncultured Ignavibacteriaceae bacterium | reverse complement strand
TGCAAATCATACTTCATCAGCTCTTTCAGTGTGCGTTCTTATGCAAACTATAAAGTTTTAAAAATTTTTCTTTCTGTGTGCGTTCTTTTATGAAGTATTAAGTCCGTCCCTCAATTTTACATTTCATTTTCAATTTTCTTTTCGGATTTTTGTTGAATATTACCTCAATTATAAAACAAATATTATGAGCGATATAAAACCCTTTGTTCCATTTGTTTCTTCAGATACGAACATGAAAGAATTTTCTTTCCGTGCTATTCTTCTCGGCGCATTTATGGCAATGCTTATGGGCGCTGCGAATGCTTACCTCGGGCTCAAAGCCGGCATGACAATAGCCGCAACATACACAACCGCCGTACTTTCTATGGCTGTCCTGCGTGCTCTCAAAGGAACCATCCTCGAGGAAAATGCCGCGCGTACTGTCGGCTCCATAGGAGGAAATATTGCTGCGGGCGCAATCTTTGTCCTTCCCGCTTTCTTTATCGCAAACATCTGGAATCCGTTTTATTCAATTTCAAATTATTTAATCTCTACCGTTATTCTCATCTTTGCAGGAACACTCGGAATAATGTTTGTCACGCTTTTGCGCCGTGTCCTCGTTGAAGATAAAGACCTGCCGTTCCCTGAATCCATCGCCGCCGCGGAGATTCACAAGTCGGGACAAAAAGGCTCGGGCGGCTCAAAGTTTCTTATTTCCGGTATGGGCGTTGGTGCATTTCTTACCGCACTCGTCGATTTTAAATTCATCGCTGGTACCTGGCAAAGTATAGTGTCTCTTGGAAAAGGCGCACTTCTACTGCGTTCACCCGGCATGGCACCAGCATACTTCGGTGTCGGGTATATTATCGGACCTAGGCTCGGTGCTATAAACTTCAGCGGTGGTGTTCTCGCATGGGGACTGCTTGCACCCGCAATTGCTTATTTTGTAAATTATAATAATCCCGGTGCCGTACCTGATTGGGCTGTTGAAATCACCCGCGTCTGGAAAGCTTACGTTCGGTACATTGCTATCGGCGGTATGCTCGTCGGTGCTTTTTATACTCTTTATAAAATGCACAAAAGTCTTTTTGAAGGTATTTCCCGTTCATTCGCTAATCTTAAAAAAGCAGCTGAAGGCGGACATGATATTGCACGTATTGATAGAGACCTGAACATGAAAATTGCTCTTCCTATACTCGGCGCTGTTGCAGTAGTCATGTTCTTCATATTCAACTATTTCACGGGTTCAGTATTTCCGGCATTTGTTGCGACAGTCGTAATGATTTTTCTCGGCTTTGTTTTTGCTGCAGTATCGGGATACCTTGTCGGTATTATTGGGGTCAGCAATAATCCTACAAGCGGACTCACGGTTGCCGTTCTCATCGTTGTTGCATTTTTAATGGTCGCTCTCGGTATGTCTGGAAATGCAGGTATAGCGGCAGTTCTCGGCGTTGCAGCGTTTACGTGTGTTTCGGTTTCCGTTGCTGGTGAAATGATGCAGGATTTAAAAGCCGGACATATTCTCGGATGTACTCCATGGAAAATGCAAATTGGCGATATCTTCGGGGTTGTTTCTGCATCGCTCGTTATGTTTCTCGTCCTTTCTTTGCTGCATCTCGGCGACCTAAAACAGTCAACATCTGACGAAATTATTAAACTTCAGAATTCAGGAACAACCTCAATAACTTACAAAGGCAAAAATCCCGAACTATCAGGAAAGTCTTTTCAGCTCGAACAGCTAAAATCATTATCACCCGAAGAACAAAACGATATACTCGGAACCAATGCGGGATTCGGCGGCGAAAAACTTCCCGCTCCTCAGGCATCTCTTATGGCGATTATGTCCAAAAGTATCGTCGAAGGAAAAACCGAGCTCATTCTAATTATAATCGGTATGTTCATGGGTCTTGCACTTATTCTAATGCAGGTGAAAAGCCCTATGCTCATCGCTGTGGGTATGTACCTTCCGATTGATACATCATTTGCAATTTACATTGGCGGACTCATGAAAGGTATTATTGATAAAAAAGTTGAAAAGGGAAATTATACCCCGCAGCAAAAAGAAAAAATCAGCAACACTGGTATTCTCCTTTCTTCAGGATTAATAGCAGGCGAAGCATTAATCGGTTTGCTTTTTGCCGGACTTGCTTTTGCCGATATAAAACTTTTCCACATGTTTTCCGAGCCGTCTTTTATCGGAAGTGTAATAGCTATAGTGCTTATTGGTGTTTTTCTCGTAAAAATCCCCCTCAATAAAAAGAATATAGATTAAAATTACATTTCATTGATTATTTAATGGGTAACGGTTCATCCGTTACCCATTCTTTTTAGCATTATTAAATCAAACCACCCCTAAAACCGCTCCTTTTACCTTTTTTTCTGTATGCCTGCGATATGCCTGCGATATGCCTACGATATGCCTGCGATATGCCTACGATATGCTGTCTCATATCTAAAACCATATTTTATCATATATTTGCTTAAAAGTAACTTTATTAATGGCAAATTTGTTCTAAAAGTTGTAATAAATCATTAATTAAAGGAGAAATAATCATGTTAGCATGTAATATCGGAAAAACTGATAAAACAGTCCGTTATATCATAGGAATAGTAATCCTTATTCTCGGCTTCATATTCAATACTTGGTGGGGATTGCTCGGTCTGGCACCCATTCTCAATGCTGCATTCGGTCGCTGCGGATTCTACTATTTATTCAGCATAAATACAGCTAAATCCGACAATAAAACACAATAATACCACCCTACTTCGACACATCTGTCGAATTTCAATAAAAGCGTATAATTTTTATACTCTTTTCATATCTTTATTTGGCATAATAATTGTAAATATAAGTCAGATACATTATAATTTTAGCATATAATTTTGTAAAGCTATTGTATATTATTGTATCTTTTTAAAAGACATATACACAAACAACATTATTAAATATTTTCATTAGATGGAATACAGTAAATTGGTAATCGGAAAAAAATGCTACCTTACCCCGCTTGAACTTGCCGACGCTGATAAAGTAGCAAAATGGCAGAATGATTTAAGAGTTCAAATGAATTTTGACCTTGTGTTTACATTAACCGCTGATGATATCAGGTATTATTTGCCCGAAGCTAAAAAGACATCAAGAATTTTCGGTATCGTAGAAAAGGAAACAGAGAAACTCATCGGTGTAACAGGACTTCACGAGATTGATCATATTAGCCGTCATGCAATGTTCAGCATATACGTTGGCGAGCAGGAATTAAGAGCCAGCGGCTTTGGTACCGAAGCTGTAAAACTTACTCTCGACTTCGGTTTCAATATGCTCAACCTTCACAACATTGCCCTGTTTGTAATTCAGTTTAATAAGAGCGCCATTAAAGTATATGAAAATTGTGGATTCAAACATGCAGGAATTAAGAGGCAATCAAAGATTCTTGGCGACGAAAAATTTGATATGTTAATGATGGATATTCTTGCCGATGAGTTTAAGAGTGTTTACGTAAAACAAGTGTTGAAAGATATTAAGAAATGATAAGAAAGAAATCAAAAAGATACAGAAAATTAAACCATATAATGAAGAAAACATTTATCTCAATTGTTCTGTTTGTTCTTACAGCGGCATCGCTTCATTCTCAGTGGGAGCGTCTTCCCAGCCCTAACGGCGGAAATATTCTTAGCGTTGCCTTTTCTGGTTCAGCCGCATTTGCAGGTACCTACGGCGGGGGCATTTATAAGTCAGCAGATAATGGTTCAACATGGAGCGCCATAAACAACGGTTTAACAAATCAATACGTTTACTCAATGGCAGTAAATGGCACGACTGTTTTTGCCGGTACATACGGAAGCGGTCTCTTTGTTTCAAACAATAACGGCGCAAGCTGGACGGCATCAAACAGCGGCTTAACCAATCTGTACGTAAATGCACTTACGGTAAGCGGCTCGAATATTTTCGCAGGAACATTCGGCGGTATATTTCTTTCAACAAATAACGGTACAAGCTGGACAGCAGTTAATAACGGTTTAACAGACCTGAATATTTATACTGTTGCTGTAAACGGTTCAAGTATTTTTACTGGCACTTATACTGGTGCCTTCCTTTCAACCAACAACGGTTCAAGCTGGACAAAGTTAAACGGCGGGTTAGGTGACAGCACATCAGTCCTGTCTTTTGCTTTCAATGGCTCAACCGTGTTTGCCGGTACTTACGGTAATGGTGTTCAGGTATCAAATAACAACGGCTCTACCTGGACAGCAGTTAATTCAGGCTTAACAAATATGTACGTATGGTCACTATCTGTTATCGGCTCAAACCTTTTTGCAGGCACCTCCTACGGTATGTTCCTTTCAACAAATAACGGTACAAGCTGGACGGCTATTAATAACGGTTTATTGTACTGGACTATAAACGTTATTAAGCCAAACGGAAATAATCTTTTTGCGGGTACCTATGGTGGTGGAATGTTTCTCACAACAAACAACGGCTCTAACTGGACATCAGTAAACTCTGGCTTAACTAACGTTCTTGTAAATTGTTTTGCTGTCACCGGAACAGGTTCGCTGATTACGGGAACAAACGGCAGCGGAATTTACCGTTCACTAAACAATGGCACTAACTGGACCGCTGTTAATACAGGGCTGCTCAACTATTATGTTTACTCACTCGCAGTAAGCGGCTCGAATGTTTTTACAGGAACTTACGGTGACGGTATATTTCTATCAACAAATAACGGTCTCTCATGGAACCTTGCAAACACAGGGCTAACAAGCTATTATATCTTCGGACTTACTGTAAACGGTTCAAACGTGTTTGCAGCTGCTTACGGAGGCGGTGTTTTTATATCAAATAATAACGGTTCAAGCTGGACGGCTTCAAACTCAGGGCTCACAAACTTATACGTCTGGAGTTTTGCAGTAATTGGCAGTAATATATTCGCTGCTACAGATGGCGGTGGTGTTTTTCTTTCAACCAATAACGGCGTAAGCTGGACTGCAGTTAATAATGGATTAACTAACCAGTACGTATGGGCTCTTACTGCAACAGGCAGCAACCTTTACGCAGGGACTGCTAACGGTATATTTGTTTCAACCAATAACGGTTCAAGCTGGACAGCAATCAATAACGGATTATCAAGTTTGTATGTTTATGATATAGCTGCAAGCGGAGGTAATCTTTTTGCGGGTACCGGTTATGGCGTGTATATCTCTACAAACAACGGTACATCATGGGTAGAAAAGAATCAGGGGTTTGATTTTGTTCCGATTGCATACACAGTTACTGCTGCAAACGGTTATTTGTTTGCCGGAACTGACGGTCAGTTTGTATATCGCCGTCAGCTTACAGAAATTTTAAATGTTACAAAAATCTCAGAGGTAACGCCCTCTTCATTCGCGCTTAACCAAAATTATCCAAATCCGTTTAATGCAAGAACAGTTGTCAGTTTTCAGCTGCCGGATGCCGGTTATGTGACACTCAAGGTTTATGATGTGCAGGGAAAAGAGGTGGAAACACTCGTCAACGAAAGACTGCTGGCTGGAACGTATAGAGCCTCGTTCGATGGATCCGGACTTAACAGCGGTGTGTATTTTTATAAGCTCACAACTAATAAATATACCGAAACCAGAAGAATGATTCTTACAAAATAAATCTAATGCAAAATAATATTTTAAATATATGAAAGTAAACAAAAACATAGCAGTAAGCGAATCAGGATTTCTCTTCGATTCAATGTCTGGCGATTCTTTCTCGCTGAATCCCATTGCCGCTGAAATTCTTGAACTGATACGAGAGCAGAAAAGCATCGATGATGTAAAGCGAATACTTTTAAACAAGTATGAAGTGACCCCAACTATGCTCGATAAAACAATCGATGAATATGTCTTCACACTGAAAAAGCTTAACATAGTAAAATGAAGAAGAAGAAACTAACAGTCGGCGTAACAGGACTTAACAATATAGACAGCCCCGGACCCGGAATACCGGTAATCAGAGCACTGAAAGAATCAAAGTACTTCGAACCGCGTATTATAGGGCTTGCATACGAAAATCTTGAACCCGGTATTTACATGCGAGACCATGTTGATAAGACTTACCAGATTCCTTATCCGAATTTTGGTGCTGATACACTTATGAAAAGAATTGAGTATATCAATAATCTCGAAAACATAGACGTATTAATCCCGAATTTCGATGCCGAGCTTTATACTTTTATGAAAGCTGCCGACAGGCTTAAGAAGATTGGTATTCATACTTTTCTGCCGACAATTCCCCAGTTTGAGGAGCGGCACAAATCCGTTCTACCTGACTTCGGAAAGAAATACAACATCAAAGTACCAGAAAGCAAACCAATATTTTCCGACAAGGATTTCGAAAAACTTGAAGAAGAAGATGACTATGAATATCCTTTACTCGTTAAGGGAAAATACTATGATGCGTATGTTGCTCACAACGAAGACCAGGCAAAATCTGCTTTCCATAAAATTGCAGCTAAGTGGGGACTTCCTATTATTGTACAGCAGTTTGTTAAGGGAACAGAAGTAAATGTTATTGCTCTCGGTGACGGAGAAGGTAACACTATAGGTGCTGTTCCTATGCGCAAGCAGTATATCACAGACAAGGGAAAAGCATGGGCAGGTATTACTCTCGGTGATACAAACCTGCTTAGTCTTACAAAAAAACTAATTAAGCGTACAAAGTGGAGAGGCGGCATGGAGCTTGAAATGATTAAAACCGAAGATAACGATTACTACCTTATTGAAATTAATCCGCGTCTTCCCGCCTGGGTTTACCTTGCTGTCGGAGCAGGACAGAACCTGCCCGAAGCGTTAGCAAAACTTGCTCTTGGCATGGAAGTTAAACCATTTAAGAAATACGAAGTCGGTAAACTTTTTATCAGATATTCCTATGACCTTATAGTTGATTTATCAGATTTTGAAAAACTGACACTTTATTCTGAACTTTAAAAATTACGTATATGAAGAAATTACCATTCGAAAGACCAATAATTAAGAAACTAAACGTCGGAATCTCAAATAAGTTTGGGTTAAAAACTGAGCTTGAGCCCATTACACATATAGACGACGTGTCTGTATCCGACCTAATAAAAGAACACGGATCCCCGCTGTTTGTAATATCTGAAAACACATTGCGCAACACAATACACGAAGCAAAACGCGCCTTTGAAACACGCTATCCAAAAGTACAATTTGCATGGTCATATAAAACCAATTACCTTGATGCAGTATGCAGAGTATTCCATCAGGAAGGTTCATGGGCAGAAGTTGTTTCAAGGTTTGAGTATGATAAGGCCCTTTCAAACGGAGTTGATGGTTCAAAGATTATTTTTAACGGACCCGATAAAACAGAAGACGATCTAAAAACAGCAGCTTCAAACGGTTCGCTTATTCATATAGACCACTTCGACGAACTGTACATGCTTATTGATATTGCAAAAGAGATGGATAAAAAACCAAAGGTTGCTATCCGTGTAAACATGGACACAGGGGTACATCCCCAGTGGGACAGGTTCGGTTTCAACTTCGAAAACGGTGAAGCATGGGAAGCAATGAATAAGATAATGACATCCAAAAAGCTTGATTTTGTCGGTCTTCACACTCATATCGGAACGTTTATGCTTACGGCAAGTGCGTACGACGTTGCAGCAACAAAACTTGCAAAGCTTGCTTATGATTTCAAGAAGAAATACAATACAAACATAAGCTACATAGATTTAGGGGGAGGTTTTGCCTCGCACAACACTCTTAAAGGTGCTTACCTGACGGGTAAAGACACCGCACCTTCTTTTGATGAGTATGCCGAAGCCATCACAAACGCTCTTATTAATTCACAGCTTGACCACGATGAAATGCCCTTGCTGATTCTTGAGACAGGACGAGCATTGGTAGATGCAGCAGGATATCTTATAGGTACGGTAATCGCAAATAAAAAACTTTCAGACGGAAGACGTTCAACAATCGTGAACTTTGGCGTTAACATACTGTTCACGGCTTTCTGGTACGAGCATCAGATAAACCCTGAAAAGGAATACTCACAGAACTCTGAAACCACAACTATCTTCGGTCCGTTATGCATGAATATCGACCAGATCCGTGATTCAATTCAGCTGCCGCCTCTGAAAAAAGATGATAACGTTGTAGTAAGCAGTGTTGGGGCTTATAACATGACACAATGGATGCAGTTTATAACTTTAAGACCCAGAGTCGTATTGATTGATACAAACAGCGGCGTTCACGTAATAAGGGATAATGAAACAAACAAAACCGTTACGGCACTTGAATCAGTACCACAGCATCTTGAAAAAATAAAACTATAACTTGAGATTCGTTAAAAGCATATTAAACAGTTACTCAATAATATTCTTTTCCGATAAACTTCTCTTTGCCGGTTTATTGCTGTTAACATCTTTCTTTGACTATTTCGCAGGACTTTGCGGACTTGTTTCTGTTATCACGTCATACTTTATCGCAGAAAACTTGGGATATGACAAATACAAGATTGAAAAGGGATATTATAGTTTTAACAGTCTGCTCGCAGGTCTTGGAATCGGTCTGCAATATCAGTCCAACTGGGCTGTCTTGCTGATTGTCGTGCTTGCGTCAATATTTGCCTTCTTCGTTACTGTTTCTTTTGAAACCCTTCTCAGCAAGTATGCACTGCCCTATCTGAGTCTGCCGTTTCTTGCTGCTTACTGGATAGTAACGCTTGTCGGACGCGACCTTAATATACTAGGACTTAGCGGCAGAGGTGTTTTTATTCTAAACGACCTTTACATGCTTGGCGGTCACTGGCTGATTGGAGTTTATGATTGGTGGAACAGTATAATTATAATACCATCAATAAAAGTATATTTTCTTTCTCTCGGGGCGATAATATTTCAGTACAACGTACTTGCGGGTATTATTATCGCAGCGGGCATTCTTTATTTCTCGCGAATAGCTTTCTCTCTCTCTCTGTTAGGTTTTTACTCGGCTTATTTGTTCTACCAGCTGCTGCAGATAAATATTACGGAAGCAACTTATTCGTACATAGGATTTAATTACATTCTTACTGCAATTGCTATCGGCGGATATTTTCTGGTTCCCTCATGGCGTTCTTATCTCTGGACGTTAATACTTATGCCGCTTACAGTTTTGGTATCATACAGTTTCAGCAACATATTCTCAATCTTTGAATTACACATTTATTCGCTGCCGTTTAATATTATTGTGCTTCTGTTCCTGTTTGTAATCAAATCAAGGTTTATTAAGAAAGAGGGTTTGACAGAAGTAGCTATACAACAGAACTCACCCGAGAACAATCTGTATTCTTTTCTGAACAATAATTTTCGTTTCAGGGATTACAAGTATTATCCCGTACGGCTTCCTTTCTTCGGAGATTGGAATGTAGCTCAGGGACACAATGGCGATATTACACACAAACATAAATGGAAACACGCATGGGATTTTGTTATTAAAGACTCTCTTGGAAACACATACCGGAATCTTGGCGAAAAGCTTGAAGATTATTATTGTTATAATAAAGCCATACTTTCTCCTGCAGATGGTTACGTAGAAAAAGTAATTGACGGCATTCCCGACAATGCTGTAGGAGACGTAAACATTGAAGACAACTGGGGAAATACGATTATAATTAAGCACGGACAGGATTTTTACACAAAAATTTGTCATATAAAACCCGGCTCGTTTAAAGTTCAACTTGGTGAGTTTGTAAAAGCAGGACAAATAGTTGCAAGCTGCGGAAATTCGGGCAGGTCGCCGGAACCGCATCTGCATTTTCAGTTTCAGAGTGTACCGTTTATTAACGGCGAAACGATAGATTACCCTATAACACAATATATTCTAAAGACACCCGGCGGACTTGTTTACAAAGCCAATAAGAAACCGGAGCTAAACGACGTTGTATCAAACATAGAAGTCAATTCTATCTTACGCGAAGGATTTCATCTTATACCCGGACAGGAAATTAAGTTTGAAACAGACAATAACGGAAGAAAAGAAATCGTTGAATGGGAAGTATATACAAATATTTATAACCGGTCATATATATATTGTAAGAATTCCAAAGCAGCGGCATACTTTCACAACGATGACCGCGTGTTTTACTTCTATGATTTTTCGGGTGACAAGAAATCACTTCTATACTATTTTTTCCTGGCTACATACAAAGTTCCGCTTGGATACTATCAGGACATGAGCGTTGAGGATACACCCGCACTGCATATTGTTTACAGTAAGCCGGGATTGTTACTGCAGGATTTTATAGCACCGTTCTATATTTTTCTTAAATCGCAGTTCAGGATTACTTATTTTAAGATTGACGACATACTTCATGCGAACGAGATAACGCTCAGCTCTGAAATTGACAACTACTTTCTGAATTACAAAACTATTAAGCAAAGGTTCTTTATTACTCTTACGAGAGAAGGAATCCATAGAATAGAAATACGGCACAAAAACAAATCAATCATAGCTACTTGTATAAAAGAAGATTAATAACGTTATTGTTTTTTTTACTGATGTCTGCTTCGGTGTTTTCACAGATAACCGAAGAAGCAAAGCAGGCAGACATTCAGACTTATGACCTTTATACCCTTGCCAAATGGGACGAGCTTATAGATGCGGGAAATAAAGCTTTGAGCAAGGGAATAGATTTCTACTATCTCAGGATGCGTCTCGGGATTGCATACTATAGTCTAAACAATTACATGTCAGCAGCAGAGCATTTAAAGCAAGCACTCGAATATGTTCCAAAAGATCCCGCCGCATACGAATATCTTTACTGGAGTCTTGTCTATTCCGGCAGGGACAGGGAAGCACGTCTGCTTGCGTCTGAAATGCCTGAAAAGCTAAAGTCTGACATTAAAGCGATTCCGGAAAAGATGGTTAAAGATTTTTACGCTGAAGGCGGTTTAATGTTCAACGGAGACTATAAAGAAAATCCTTACAGCGGGTTTGGCACTGACACGTTAATTTACGGTGAACAAAAACCCGACAAGAAATCTAATTACATTAGTCTTAACTTTAATATCATCCCATGGAAAAGGCTTACAATATTCACGGGTTACAATAACATAAATATTACAAGCATCAGAAAGATTGTTTCTATAGGAAATGCTCCGGAAAATTTTGAAGTAAGCACTATTCAGAACGAGTTTTACTTTAACGCGGGAGTTTATACAGGCAAAGGTTTTACACTCAGCGGTATTCTTCACTATCTAAACGTAAAGGTTAATGATGTAAGTGCAGCAGTAAACACAACAACCGGCGGTATCACATACACAAAAACATCAAATACTCTTAACGATTATGTCGGACTTTTCTCGATAGAGAAATCATTAAATCATTTTAAATTTATTCTCGGGAATTCATACTCAAGTTTGAATAAGGGAAAACAAATACAGAACGGTCTTACTATAGTATATTTCCCGCTGGGAAATCTTGATTTATATTCAGTTACGGATCTTGTAGTGCATTCAGAGAATAAAGAAGACACTCTGATAAACCCATCCGGTAGTTACCTTACACGCGGTATAGTTAAGCAAAAAGTGGGCGTTAAGGTTATTGATAAACTCTGGCTTGAAGCATTCTATATGTTTGGCAATGCGGAAAATTACCATGAAGATAACGCTTACGTTGTGTTTAATTCTGTAAATGTAATGAACAACCGTTTTGGCATTAACCTTATATCACCTATTACTTCGAACCTGCAGATTTCTCTCAGATATCAGTATTACAAGCAGGATGTACCAGAACTGGTATACGAAACAGCAACAACATACAAATTCATAGAAAAATCAAACTTCTTTCATAAAATAATAGGAAGCATAAAATGGACATTTTAAAGATTAGGACAGCATTAGTATTAATTATAACATCACTGTTATTTGTAACGCAGGTGTATGCGCAATACAGTCCTGCGCCCGGAGATGATATCAGGGATGCTTTCAAAGAAAGCTACAAGCTCGAGAAGAGCGGAAAGATGATAAAAGCAATAAACGTACTGAAAAAGGTTTACAGCACCAACAGCTATGAAATAAATCTACGGCTTGGTTATTTAAGCAACTTAACCAAGCAGTATCAGGAATCAATCTATTATTACAGTACTGCAATAGGATTAATGCCTATGTCTATTGAAGCGCGTATGGGACTGGCGAACCCGGTTGCCGCGATTGAAGACTGGACTACTTTAGAAAACAATTACAATGACATACTAAAAATTGACCCGAACAACTCGCAGGTAAATTATAATCTCGGTATGATGTTCTATTACCGTGCAGATTACAACGGCGCATTAAAGTACATTGAGAAAACAGCTAATATGTATCCGTTTGATTACTATTCTGTTCTTATGCTGGGCTGGACAAACCTGAGACTTGGAAGAGCACGTGAAGCAGAAATCCTTTTCAACAAAGTTCTGTTGATAGCCCCTGACGATTCATCGGCATTAGAAGGTTTAGGACTCCTGAAGAAGAAATAAAGCATAGAAATTTCAACAGGTTACAAACAATACCCAAAGGCAGCACCAAACATGCTGCTTTTTTCAATCTACCTTAATTTTGCATTGAAGAAACCGCACAGAGTACGTATTTTTGTATAATATATTAGGGTACAATTTGCGTTTTCCCACACATCAAGATTCGTAAATTTTACACAGAAATTAATTACCGGAGGCGGTTTAAAATGCTTAGCAATAATCGAAATTACAAGAAAGCCTTAAAACTTTTCCGGACATCTTTTTCCCAAATCAAAAATTCTCAACTTACATGACTACGCATAATCACGTACATACCATAGCTGACGACATCAAGGACAAAACCTTTCAGGATGTGAGTTTATGCTATCAATGCGGCAAATGTTCTGCAGGCTGTCCGGTAAGGTATTACATGGACATAGCGCCTAATAAAGTTGTTCGTCTTATACAGCTCGGCTTTTACGAAGAGGCATTAAAATCAACGACACCATGGCTTTGTGCAGGATGCATGACATGTTCGTCAAGATGCCCGCAGGAATTTGACCTTGCTAAGTTTATGGATGCTGTAAGAGAAATCGCTCTTGAAAAAGGAGTTGAAGTTAAGTCAAAAGATATAATTAAATTTCACGAAGCATTCCTGAACCAGATTGAAAGCCACGGACGGGCTTTTGAAGTAGGGCTTGTAGCAGAATATAAGTTAAAAACAATGAACCTCCTGCAGGACGTGGACTCCTCACCGGGCATGTTCATAAAAGGGAAGCTAAAGCTATTCCCGCATAATATTAAGAATAAAGAATCCGTCAAAAAGATTTTCAAGAAGACGGTTAACAAATAATTTTAAACCTCGATGGAAACAAATTTGAAAGTAGGATATTTCCCCGGTTGTTCCCAGACTGGCACAGCAAAAGAATACGACATTTCACTGAGAAAGGTAGTAGAAAAACTCGGGACATCATTCGACGAGTTAAAGGACTGGTCATGCTGCGGTGCAACATCAGCACACGTTACGAATCATCAGCTGTCGAATGCTCTGGCAATGCGCAACATAATGATAGCAGAGCAGCAGGGTCTTGATGAAATGGTCGCACCATGCGCCGCCTGTTATAACAGGCTTGTTCTCTCACAGCATGAAACAAAAAGCCATCCCGAAGTAAAAGCAAAAGTAGAATCCATACTCGAGACAAAGTTTAATAAAGAAGTAAAGATCATGAACCTGTTAGAACTCTTTATGAAAATAGGTCTTGAGAAGATAGCAGAAAACCGCAAGTTAGAACTTAAGGGATTAAATGTTGCGTGTTATTACGGCTGCTTACTTGTGCGCCCTTCGGAAATAACGAAGTTTGACGATTCCGAGCAGCCCGAGTCTATGGAAAAAGTTGTTGAAATGACGGGCGCAAAAACGGTTGACTGGAATTACAAGGTTGAATGCTGCGGTGCAGCGCATTCAATAGCAAGAAGAGACATCGTTCTTGATCTTTCGCAAAAGATTATTGACGACGCGAAAAAACACGGAGCAAACGTAATGGTTGTTGCATGTCCGATGTGTCACACGAATCTTGATATGCGTCAGACTGCGATGAAGCGTGTATATCCGGAGCACAAGGACTTTCCCGTGCTATATTTAACGGAGCTTATAGGTCTGGCGCTTGGAATGGACGAAAAGGAACTTGGAATAGACCTGCACACAATAAAATTTAACTATAACGAAATTGCTGCTGAGAAGGCGGCAGTATAAAAATACGGAGTTATAATATATGAAAATCGGAGTTTTTATATGTCATTGCGGAGAGAACATAGGCAGAACAGTTGATTGTCCGCGTGTGGCAAAAGCCTGCGAGTGGCTTCCCGGGGTTGAAGTATCGATAGATTACAAGTACATGTGTTCAGACCCCGGACAGAACATGATAAAGAAAGAAATCATTGATAAAAAACTTGACGCCATAGTCGTCGGATCCTGTTCACCCCACATGCACGAAAAAACATTTCGCAAAGCTGCAGTCGCAGCAGGGATTAATCCTTTCCTCGTTGAAATAGCAAACCTCAGAGAACACTGTTCATGGGTGCACGATGATATTGAAATGGCGACAGACAAAGCAATTGACCTTGTACGTATGTCAGTTGAAAAAGTAAAACGCAATCAGCCGCTTACGACGATTGAAGTACCCGTTACGAAGAGGACGCTTGTTATCGGCGGCGGTATAGCAGGTATTCAGGCAGCTCTTGACGTTGCCAATGCGGGTTACGAAGTTGTATTAGTTGAGAAAGAGCCTTCGATAGGCGGACACATGAGCCAGCTATCGGAGACATTCCCGACGCTTGACTGTTCTCAGTGTATATTAACCCCGCGCATGGTTGAAGTATATCAGCATCCGAAGATTAAACTGATGACATATTCCGAGGTAGAAAAAGTTGAAGGATTCATCGGCAATTTTTCTGTAACGATAAGAAAGAAAGCACGGCACATAGATGAAGAGAAATGCACGGGCTGCGGACTATGCATAACAAAATGTCCTATCAAGAAGAAAGCATACAATTCATTCGAAGAAAACCTTGCGTATCGTCCTGCTGTTTACGTACCCTTCCCACAGGCAGTACCAAACATACCTGTTATTGATGAAACGGTTTGCACATACTATAAAAACGGTAAGTGCAGCATGTGCGTGAAAGTATGCGGCCGAGAAGCTATTATGTTCGACCAACAGGATAAAATAGTCACGGAAGAAGTTGGTGCAATAATAATGGCAACGGGTTACAAGCTTTATGATATAAGCAAAAAACCTGATGAGTCTATTTATAAAGGTTACGGCGAATACGGATACGGAAAATACAAAGATGTAATTGACGGTTTACAGTTTGAAAGAATAGCCTCAGCATCAGGACCGACCGAGGGAGAGTTTAAGCGACCATCAGACGGCAAAGAGCCGAAGAAAATCGTATTCATACAATGTGTCGGTTCACGGGACGAATCGAAAGGATTCTCATACTGCAGCAAGATATGCTGCATGTACACGGCAAAGCATGCAATGCTGTACAAGCATAAAGTACACGACGGTGAAGCATACGTATTCTACATGGACATCCGTTCGGGCGGAAAGATGTACGATGAGTTTGTCCGCCGTGCGATAGAAGAAGACGGTGTAAAATACATCCGCGGACGTGTTTCAAAGATAACAGAAGAAAACGGAAAGTACATCGTTAAAGGCGAAGACACAATCGCGGGAATGCAAGTAACAATCGATGCTGACATGGTTGTACTCGCAACGGCAATGATAGCACAACCCGAAGCTTCAGAACTGGCGCAAACTGTAGGCATACCTTACGATAAACACGGATTCTACAACGAAGCACACCCCAAACTTCGTCCTATAGAAAGCACAACGGGCGGAGTGTTTCTTGCGGGTGCATGCCAGTCGCCGAAAGACATTCCCGAATCTGTCGCGATGGCATCGGCAGCCGCTGCAAAAACTCTGGTACTTTTCGGTTCTGATATTCTTGAACGCGAGCCGGTTATTGCAAGGGTCAATGCTGACCTGTGTGCAGGGTGCTTTTACTGCAAGAAAGTTTGTCCTTACGGAGCAGTTGAAGTACGCGAAGTTAAAACACGCGACGGGGTAGTAATTAAGGAGATAGCATACGTAAACGAAGGACTATGCCAGGGATGCGGAACATGCACGGCTACATGCCCGTCCAAGTCAATAGAGCTGGCAGGGTTCAACAACGAAGAAATCTTTGCACAGATAGCAGCATTATAAAATTTAAAAAGATAAAAGAATTAATATAATATGTCACAACAAAACTGGGAACCGAAAATAGTAGCATTCGTCTGTAACTGGTGCACATACACAGGGGCAGACCTTGCGGGCACGTCCCGACTAAAGTATCCGACGAACGTCAAGCTCATACGCGTCATGTGTTCGGGCGGAATTGACCCTGTGTTTATACTGAAAGCATTCGAGCGCGGAGCAGACGGGATACTCGTATCAGGCTGTCATCCAAACGACTGCCATTACAACGCGGGAAACTTTCATGCACGCAGGCGATGGGAATTCTTCGACGAGCTTCTTAAATTTCTCGGGGTAGAAGAAGGACGCTTACAGTTTTCATGGGTATCAGCTTCAGAGGGAAAGAAGTTTGTGGATGTTGTAACGAAGGTCACGAATGACGTTAAAGCAATGGGACCTTTCGAATCGTACAAGAAACTGAATGATGAATTTACTGCGAAGTTTCCCGAGCCGGTTACGAATGAGAAAGAAATCATAATGAGCACGGAGGAAAAGGTATAATGGAAGAACTCAGAAAACTTGCGAAAGAACTTCTTGAAAAGAAAGAAGTTGCGGCAGTTATCGGATATCAGTCAGTAACGGAAAGGCGCACAAAGCCGATAATAGCGAAGACGCAGGAAGACTGCGACAAGCTTGTGTTTAACGAATACTGTCTAAACAATCTGTCTGTTTACCTGACGAAAGCCCGTATAAAAGAGCTGAAAAGACAGAATGGAGCTGTGTTAAAACTTGCTATAACAGCAAAGCCATGCGACGTTCATTCGATAATAGCATTGATACAGGAAACGCAGCTAAAGAGAGAAGACGTACACATAATAAGTTTTAACTGCCACGGAGTCGTAAAAGATTTCGGTATGGAATTCAGCGGTGAAACGCTTGCATCAAAATGCGTATCATGCGAAACTCACAAACCCTTATACTTCGATTCAATCTTCGGCGAGGTGAAGGAAACACCCGCTGTAACAGACGAAGTCCTCGAAAAAATCCTGGCGATAGAAAAAATGTCAGCTGCTGAAAGGTTCGAGTATTTCAAATCAGAGTTTGACAAGTGCATAAAGTGTTATGCATGCCGCGCAGCATGTCCGATGTGCTACTGCCAGAGATGTATTGTTGACAAGACCATCCCCCGATGGGTTGAATCATCACCTCACAGCAGAGGAAACTTTTCATGGAACGTAGTACGCGCATTTCATCTGAGCGGCAGATGCATTGGCTGCGGAGAGTGCGAGCGTGCCTGTCCGATGGACATACCGTTATCACTGCTTAACCGCAAGATGGTCATTGAAGCAAAGGAAGCATTTTCATACGTATCGGGCAGAAACCTTGAAACACCGACACTCGTGGGAAGTTTCGACGTAAAAGACAGCGATGAATTATTCATGTAATATTTGAAAGACATCAAAACAAAAGAAATTATGGAAGAAAAAATTATAAATAAAGAAGCGTTAAAAAACCTCTGCAAAGATATTCTTGCAGACGGCAATAATTTAATCGCCCCAAATTCAACAGAGTACGTACAGATTAACAATGCTGAAGATATTATGCTTGAACCGTCAGCAAGACCGACCAAGGCATCTTACAAAACGTTCGTGTTTCCGAAGGCAGAGCCCGTAATATACTACAAGAGAGGAAAGAACGACGTACAGCTTCTTGATGTGGACATAAACCAGAAGAAGACCGTGATACTCGGTGCAAAGCCATGCGATGCAAACTCATTCAACATACTGAGGCATCTCTTCAACTGGGATTACAAGGACGAGTTTTATAATCTACGGGAAAAGAACTTCGTGGTTATCGGATTGATGTGCAGTTTCTCTGACGAGTACTGTTTCTGCACGTCTGTAGGCTCATCGCCGGTTTCCGAAAAAGGTTCAGATATATTCCTGATACCACTCGATGAAAGCAGTTATGCAGTACGCGTTGCGACCGAGAAGGGAAAAGAGTTTGCGGATAAATATGCGAAGCATTTTACACAGGGCGATAAAACGAAGTCGGAAGAAATCACGGCAAAGGTAAAACAGCCTGAGACAGCATTCGACAGCAAGCAGGTACATGAATGGCTAGGCAAAAACTTCGAGCACCCAAAATGGGACGGAGTCGGCGACCTGTGTCTTTCCTGCGCACAGTGCGCATTCGTATGTCCTGTCTGCCATTGCTTTGATATAGTTGATGAAGACTATTCATACACAGAAGGCAGAAGAATGAAGAACTGGGACGGATGCCAATTCGGACATTTCACGCTACACGCATCGGGGCACAATCCACGCGACATACAGGGAAAGAGGTACAGACAGAGAGTCAACCACAAGTTTAAATACTATGTAGATAAATTCGGAGAGATACTCTGTACGGGCTGCGGCAGGTGTTCACGCGGATGCGCAGTCAGCATTGACATAAAGGAAATAGTTTCAAACTGTAAAGATTAAAAATTTTATGGAAAATATATATAAACCTTGTTTAGCGGAAATAGCAGAAATCATAGACGAAACACCTGACACAAAAACGTTCAAACTCAAGCTGAAGAATCCTGAAGAAGCGAAGGCATTCACTTTCAAAGCAGGGCAGTTTGCGGAGTACTCTGTTTTCGGCGAGGGTGAATCAACATTCTGCATAGCTTCATCGCCGACCAGACCGGAGTATCTTGAATGCTCTTTCAAAGTTTACGGGAAAGTAACGCAGGCATTAAAGCGTTTGAACCAGGGAGACACGATTGGATTCCGCGGACCTTACGGCAACTATTTTCCGCTTGAAGAGCTTAAAGGAAAGAACGTACTTTTCATAGCGGGCGGAATAGGGCTTGCACCCGTACGCTGCGTTATTGACAATGTACTCGACTGGAGGAACGACTACAAAGACATAACAATCATATACGGTGCGCGTTCGGTATCCGACATAGTTTACAAGCAGGAAATAAGCGAGTGGAAATCGCGTCCCGATGTAAAGACGGTTGTAACGGTTGACCCGGGCGGCGAAACAGACGGCTGGACGGGCGAAGTAGGGTTTGTACCGACAATAGTCGAGAAGGTTGCGCCTTCGGCAGAGAACACGTTTGCTGTTATCTGCGGACCGCCTGTAATGATAAAGTTTACGATACCCGTACTTGAAAAGCTCGGGTTTAAAGAAGACAATATATACACAACGCTTGAGAACAGGATGAAATGCGGGCTGGGCAAGTGCGGACGATGCAACATAGGGAATGTTTATGTATGCAAAGACGGACCTGTGTTTAATTATACGCAGCTGAAGGAGCTACCGCAGGAGTTTTAGAGAGAGCAGAAGCCAGGAGCTAGAAAAGATGGAGCAAAAACAGGAAAGAGCTTTGCACACTGAAAGAGCTGATTTGATTATGATTCTCACTGATAGAAACTAATATTATAGACCACGGATTATCACGGATGGAGTGGATTATCACGGATTAAGAGAGTATTTTTATTGCTTAAGAACTTTGCACGCAGAAAGAGCTGATTTGATTATGATTTACACTGATAGGAATATATATCATAAACTTTTAACCACCGAGTTCACAGAGCCCACAGAGAAAAGATTTATTGTATTGCTAAGAACTTTGAACCACTATGATTTTAACCACAGAGCCCTCAGAGCCCACAGAGAAAAGATTTATTATATTGCTAAGAACTTTGAACCACTATGATTTTAACCGTCCGCCGCGGCGGATCTTCGACACTCCGAGAGCGTAGAGAAGAGCGGACTTTATTCCTAAGAGATTTAAGAGTTGTAAGAAGTAAGAAGTAAGAAGTAAAGAGGAAAACAAAAGAGCAAGAAATTTAATGATGAGATCCCCTCCAAGAGTCCGCTGCGGTTCGCCAAGGCGAATTCTCCACGGCGAATCTTCGACACAGAACGCGCATGAGGGGGTGACAAAATAGAAAAGAATTAATGACAAAAATTTGATTTTAATGGAAAGCCCGGCGGGACCGGGCTTTTGCTTTTTACATATTCTGTAATTGTAGAAGGCAGTATGTTTTGCTCTTTTATTCACTGACCACTATCTGCCGACCGCTAACCGCTGAACACTGTCGGCTGAACGCTTACTGCTGTCCGCCTTTAAAAAGCTGTGATGATACCGAGAGTGACTTTTGAGTCCTTGCTGTCTTTTATGTATGTGTACTCGCCGATAA
>CAZVCC010000019.1:0-3890 GCA_964626015.1 uncultured Ignavibacteriaceae bacterium | reverse complement strand
CCGAGAGTGACTTTTGAGTCCTTGCTGTCTTTTATGTATGTGTACTCGCCGATAACCCTTAAGTTTCTTGACACCAGATAGCTGACGCCGCCAGTGTAGCTTTGATAGTTAAGGCTGCTCTGGTCGGAATCTACGTAGTTATAAAGCAGATGTCCTGTGAACCTGCTGTCGGGACCGTTCGGAGAAATAAGCAATTCCGCAAACCCGCCTCGTGTTTGAGCACGCGTACCTGAAGTGCCTGAAAGTCTGTATGGATTAGAGTCGCTTCTATAAACATACTGCGCATTAAGCTCGACGTACTCGTTGCCAGCGGTTAGGTCGGCACCTGCCATGTACATTTCATTGGCGGATGAATCCGCATTGGGCTGTTCTTTGCCGTAGTAGCCGAATGCACCTACCCTGAGAAACGGTGCAACTTCCTGAGATGCTCTTATGAGAACATTCTTATACCCGTCAACGTCCAAAATATCCGTTGTATGAATCCCGCTTCCGTTAACAACCTCAACTGTTAAATCTGTTTTAGTGGGAGCGCCATAGGCAAACATGAGTCCCCTGTCGTATTTCAGATTAACGAGAGAGCGACCAGGCGTAGAAGTGTATATTTTATAATCCTCCTGTTCGAGCCTGAGTTCACGTTTAAACAGGGGGTCGGAAACCTGAAACTGTCCGACGTACATATCGAGGTCAACTTTATTTGACACGACATTATTAAACATAACGAAGGCATCTTCGATACCCGCAATCTCGCCTTTTTCGGCAAGGTAGAAATAAACGTAGTACGAAATATCCTTGTATATATTCCCGCCCGACATGAGTTTCAGGAAGTACGGAGTTTTAAAGTCTGTGTTAGCGGGGCTGTTATTTTCGTAAGTCCCATAGAGTTCAAACCTCAGAGCCAGCGGCAGTTCCCGCATAAGATTAAGCAGGTCGTCTCCTGTTTTCTTAAAGAACCTTGAAGGTTCTTTATCAGTAATCTGAAAACCATTAGCAGCAAACTCTTCGCCGTAAGGTTTAAGTTTCGGGAAAACTGTATGGCAGACGTTGCACGACATATTGTACTTCCTGGCGAATGCAGGAATAGCGCCTGCATCGGCGGATAAAAACAGTATAACAAGAAATATGAATAAAGAGATAAGTTTTTTCATTTATCTATCCTCGTTTTTATTTTAATTCCTGAATTAATCATCAACAACCTCGACAAAAGTCTCATGGTTGTTTACTTCAATAATTTCTGCTTCTTCTTTTGGTACGCCGAGAAACTCAGCGATAGGCATCGGGAGTTTCTGGTAGTACAGAACGGCACGCACCTTTAGTTTGCCGAGTTCAACATCGTCGGGAAGCAGCCAAGTAAAAGTTTCAAGTTTCGTTTCTCTTGGACCGATTCTGTAGTCGGGACCGAAGGAAGCTGTGTTCCACTGCTGGATAGTCATTCTTCCTTTCGGGTCAAGGTAAGGCATTCTGAAAATCCTGTTACCCTCCGGAATACCGTCGCGCTGAACCCCTTTAAAATCAACTAGTCCGAGCGGCACCTCCATATCCTGATAGGCGAGAGTATTAGCGGAAATAGTATATTCTTCACCTTCGAAACCTTTCTTATCGACTTTCAGGTGATAGACTTTTCCTTTAGCATCGATTGCTTCAACCTGCAGCCACACCATTCTTTCTTCAGCGGAGCCTGACGGAAATTTATGTCCCGTCTTTGCGTTGAAAAGTGCAACAGTGAATTTAATCTCTTCGCCCGGAACCACATCGTCGGCTTCGGGATGAATTCTAAGTTCAACCGTACCGCGCACTTTGCCAGGGTCATGCGCGCCGTGGAACAAGTGCTGTGCTATATCGCTTCTTTGCTTTCCCATAAGAGAGCTAACGCCGGGTGTTCTGGGCATATGGCAGTTCTGGCATTGCACGCCTTCTTTAGAATAAGGACCCTCTTTCCATTCAAGATGAGTTGATTTAACCCAAGTACCGAAGGGTGATTTTTCGTTATGGCACGTACCGCAGAATTCCGCTTTGGAAAGAAACGGATTATTTTTAGTTATATGGACAGGCGACTCGGTATCTTCCCTAATACCCTGTTTAGTCCTGCCCGGATTAGAAATATAGTTAAAGTTATAGGGTGTATCACCGACGAACCCTGTTATTGAATGGCACACATCGCATGAAACGGATTCATTAGCGCGCGACCCAAATTCTGGTTTCGGAGGAGGAACATCGCCGACCATGAATGAAATCGGGGCATGACAGCCGTTGCATCCTTCTTTAACGCCAGCAACTTTAGGCTCCTTTTCAGCATGAGGCACAGCAAGTTTGAAGTATTCAATCTCATCCCATTCATGAGTATAGCATTTCGACATCATCATTTGTTTCCACTGAGCATAGAAATCAGTATGGCACGATGAGCCGCACTCCTGAGGTTTCTGAAAATCTTCATACTTAAAAATACCTTTTGCATCTTCACCGCCTTTTGTGTTCTGGGAAAAAACCGATAAAGGCATAAGGAGCAATAAAACAATCGTAACAACTTTCATTGCATAACTCCTTCGTTTAAGTTTTGAGACAGATTGTGAATTTTAATATATATTAATTTATTTTTTAAGTCCAAAATAAAGCGCACTTTTACTGCATGATTTAATACAGTCGCCGCAGAGATGGCAGTCGGCACGGAGTTTATTCCCTTCAACTATACCTTTCACGGCATTGCACGGAGAAGCTTTTTCGCAGATGCCGCAGTTTGTGCAGGCATCTTTATTCAGTCTTACTTTTAAAGGAGCGATGTGTTCAAGAACCCATGTGTACAAGCCCATAGGACAGATGAAATAACAAAAAGGTCTGAAAGAAAACAAACTAACACCGAGAATAATGACGAGAAAAGCAATGAACAGGAAGAAATCAAACCAAGGCATTATAAACTCCCAGTGAATCAAATCAAAAAGATTGTAGTAAAAATATGTCGATGTCGCAAAAGCAAACGCAACTATTACGAACAAAACAAAAAGAAGAATCCTTACGGTGTTTGTAATTTTAAAAGACACCTTTTTCTGCTTAAGTTTTTTAAACAAGGGAATCCTGTAGAGCAGCTCCTGAAGTGCACCGACCGGGCATGCAGTACCGCAGAAGCCTTTACCGACGGCAAGAGACATGACACCGATAACAGAAAGCGTTGCGAGGAATTGAGGCTTAAAACCATAAAGAAAAGGTTTAGTTGAAGCACACACAGGAGAGGGTGTTATAAAAAGCCATGGCGCAAAAATTGTAATAACACCGAAGAGAAGAAAAGAGACCGACATCAGTACAAGGCGGACTTTAAAACTAAGTTTATTCATCCAGATTGCAGCGATGCCTACGGCAGCAACGATAAGGACGGCAAGATATTTTGCTGAAAGAAGAAAATCGAGAAATCCTTTTTTGCTTTGCATATTTTCATGGTCTTCGGCAAAAATGATAACGGGAATCAGTAAGAGAATAAGTGTTAAAAAAGTGCGTTTAGATTTAGTCATTTTAATACATTAAGTTTAGAGATATACAATCATTTTGCAATTACCGTGCCAGTAAAAAGCGGGAATAGGGGGCGGAAATGGGGTGTTTGGGATGACAAAGTTGTCGAAGATAGAGAAGTTCGTCAATTTTGACGGGGGAGATATTGAAAGCAAGAGAGAAGAACTGCACACTGAAGAAAATGATTAGTTATGATTTTCACTGATAGAAATATTGCATTAATTTTTAAACACAGAGAAAAGCTTTGCACGCAGAAAGAACTGATTGGATTATGATTTTCACTGATAGAAATATTGCATTAATTTTTAAACACAGAGCGCGCCCCGAGATCTCGGGGTAGACGTCGAACACAGAGAAAAGATTTATTTTATTGCTAAGAGCATTTAACCGCAGAG
>CAZVCC010000018.1:0-51442 GCA_964626015.1 uncultured Ignavibacteriaceae bacterium | reverse complement strand
ATACTGAAGAACAAATCGATATAGCCATTAATGCCGTAAAAGAGATAGCTGAATTAAGAAAGTAATATTAATAGATTTTGTTTAAAATAAAAAACCCATCTCAGATTTATGAGATGGGTTTTGTTTTTTTCTTGTTATACTTTGTTATACACTTTATTTAATCATCAATCCCGACCTGTCTGCGCCAGGCAGATACGCTTTGCTATTCCCGACAAATCGGGATAAACTAAGATTTCTATATAAAATGATTATCATCATTTTATCATCAATCCCGATACGCTTCGCTATCGAGGATTTCTGATTAAATAGCTCTCGCTATTTAATCATCAACATTCTTTTTGTTTCGGTAAAACCTTGTGTAGTCATTTTGTAAAAATATACACCGGTGTTTAAGCTGCTGCCGTCGAATGTGACTTCGTAGGTGCCCGGGTTCAGGGATTCGTTTACGAGGGTTTGGATTTCGCGACCTGTTATGTCGTAAACTATAATATTAACAAGCAATGATGCTTGTTTTACCCTAGGCAAGTCAAACTTTATCTTCGTTACCGGATTGAACGGATTGGGGTAGTTTTGCGACAATGAAAACGCAGAGGGAGTTTCTGTGCTGATGTTTTGGATTGATATTAACTCTGATAGTGGGCGGAGCCAGACGGATTGGCCATCAGTTCCAGCGAAGATGTAATTGTTTGTAATCAATAAAGTATTAACAGTTGGGATTACGCTCCAACCTTGATTTTTTTGAGTCCAGGTTTGACCGTTATTTGTTGAAAGATAGATGCCATCGCCAGCTGTCCCGGCAAAAATATTATTTCGGCTTATGGCAAGGGAATAAACATCTTGATTATTTAAAGAGGTTTGCGTCCAGGTTGTGCCGTTATTTGTGGAAAGATAGACGCCATCGCCAGCTGTCCCGACAAAGATATTATTTCCACTTATGGCAAGGGACCAAACAATTTTATTATTCAAAGCCGTTTGAATCCAGCTTGTCCCGTTATTTGTGGAGTGATAGACACCGTATACAGCTCCTGCAAAGATATTATTTCCGCTTGCGGCAAGGGAATAAACAGATTGATTATTCAAAGCCGTTTGACTCCAGGTTTGTCCATTATTTGTGGATAGATAGACACCGCCATATGTCCCTGCAAAGATATTATTTCCGCTTATGGCAAGGGAACGAAGAATTTGACCATGCAAACCTGATAGAATCCAATTGTTTCCATTATTTGTGGAGAGATAGACGCCAGCATAAAATGTCCCTGCAAAAATATTATTTCCGCTTATGGCAAGGGAACGTACATCTTGATTATTCAATGCCGTTTGAGTCCAGCTTGTCCCGTTATTTGCCGAGAGATAGACACCTTTATATGTTCCTGCAAAGATATTATTTCCGCTAATGGCAAGGGAACGTACATCATTATTATTCAAAGCAGTTTGCATCCAGGTTGTGCCGTTATTTGTAGAGAGATAGACGCCGTTTTCAGATGACCCAGCAAAAATATTATTTCCGCTTACGGCAAGGGAAAGAACAGTTTTATTATTCAAAGCTGTTTGGGTCCACGTTGTACCGTTATTTGTGGATAGATAGACGCCGATACTTGATGTCCCTGCAAAAATATTATTTCCGCTTACGGCAAGGGAAAGAACAGATTGATTATTCAAAGCCGTTTGCGACCAAGTGGTGCCGTTATTTGTGGAGAGATAAACACCGTTACCTGTTCCTGCAAAAATACTATTTCCGCTTATGGCAAGAGAACGAACATATAGATTATTTAATGCAGTTTGAGTCCAGGTTAAGCCGTTATTTGCTGAGAGAAAGATACCGCTGTTATATGTCCCTGCAAAGATATTATTTCCGCTTATGGCAAGGGAAATAACAGATTGATTATTCAAAGCCGTTTGCGACCAGGTTGTGCCGTTATTTGTGGAGAGATAAACACCATTATTACCTGTTCCTGCAAAAATATTATTTCCGCTTATGGCAAGGGAAGGAACATCTTGATTATTCAAAGCCGTTTGAGTCCATGTTAAGCCGTTATTTGTTGAGAGAAAGATACCGCTGTTATATGTCCCTGCAAAGATATTATTTCCGCTTATGGCAAGGGAAATAACAGATTGATTATTCAAAGCCGTTTGCGACCAGGTTGTGCCGTTATTTGTGGAGAGAAAGACGCCGTAATCATAGGTACCTGCAAAGATATTATTTCCGCTTACGGCAAGTGAAAGAACATTTCCACCATAGATGCCGTCGCATTGCTGCCACTGGGAAAAAGAATTTAGAATGAAGAATGAAGAATTTAGAAGAACGAAAAGAAAAACGAAAGAAGTAAGTTTTGCTTTCATAAAGTTTTAATTATTAATTTATTTTGCGAATGTCCTCGACCTGTCTGCGCCAGGCAGATACGCTTCGCTATTCCCGACAAGTCGGGATAAAATAGATTTCTATGTAAAATGATTATCATCATTTAATCATCAATCCCGATACGCTTCGCTATCGAGGATTTCTGATTAAATAGCTCTCGCTATTTAATCATCAACATTCTTTTTGTTTCGGTAAAACCTTGTGTTGTCATTTTATAAAAATATACTCCGCTGTTTAAGTTGCTGCCGTCGAATGTGACTTCGTAAGTGCCAGGGTTCAGGGATTCGTTTACGAGTGTTTGGATTTCTTTACCCGTAATATCATACACTTTTAGCTTGATTAGATCCCCGCCAAGACCACGCGGGGATGATCCGCCAAAGAGATGGCGGACCTGCGGCAAGGAGAACTTTATCTTAGTCACCGGATTAAACGGGTTTGGATAATTTTGTTTCAGAGAATATTCTTTTGGTATTGATTTGATTTCGTTTTGTACGATAGTGGGAGTTGAAGTAAGTTTAATTTCCCAGATGCCGCTGCCGTGTGTAAGAGCGCGCATTTTTCTGCCGACCGGTACATAAGAGAGGTCGAAGACTATTGAGTACGGCATACCGTTTCTGAACTCGCCCCATGTGGTGCCGCCGTTAGTGCTTGCGTAAACGCCGAGGTCGTTGCCGACATAGATATTATTCGGGTACAACGGGTCGGAGAATACTGATTGAGTCGGAACGTCGGGGAGGTTTGTTGTTATATCAATCCAAGTGGTGCCTGCGTCTGATGATTTATAAACGTGGCCTGAGCCGAAGCCGCCGAATGTGATATACACTTCGCTTGCTTTGTAAGGGTTGGTAGCTATCCTTGTCGGGTATCTGTTAGGAAGCGATGCTGTAATATCCGTCCAGTTAGTGCCGCCGTTAACAGAGCGGAATACTTTTGCGGAAACAGAAGTCGTTGGTGTTGTACCGATATAGATAGTATCAACTGACAGCCATGACGTTGCCATGGACAAAGCTTTACCGCCGCCGAAATTATAAAGCGAAGTGCCGAAGCTAGATCCAGAATTTGTTGATTTATAAAAATTTGTGCCTGCGATATAAACAACGGTTGGGTTTGACGGACAAACGATGAACGGTGTATTGAAACAATAGTTTGATTCAGAGCCCGAGCCCGGAACGGTCATATAACTGAAAGACACGCCGCCGTTGGTCGAGCGGGCAAGAGCGCCGTAAGTATATTCTGTATAGCATATAAGAGGGTTCAGGGAGTTCACCTGCGAATTAAATCCGTCGCCGCCAAAGGTTTTATACCAAGCGGTTGTACCCTGATAGAATGCAGCACGGTTATCCTGAAGACCGCCGAGACAGAAGACAGAATCGGTAAAAGAATTACCGAGGGTTGCATAGAACTGAGAAGTAACGTAACCGCCGTTGCAGGAATAAAACGTTTCGCCGAAATTATTCGAGCGGTAGAGACCGCCATCGGCAGCGATATATATTTTATTGGGGTCTTTGGGATTATCGACATAGTAATGAACGTCGGCATGAACGAAGTTTGAAGGTCCCTCGGGCTGACCCGGAGGAGTTGCACCTGTATTCCATGCAGACCAGCTTGATTTATTCGTGAAGCTTGTGCCTCCGTTTGTAGATTTATGAACATCGAGACAACCGACGAGAATGGTATTAGGGTCGTTTGCTTTTACGAAGTGCCCCTGATTGTACCAGCCCTGATTGCTTGAAGGAACTGATGTTGAGCCAAGAGTCCAGTTGACGCCTGCGTTAGTGCTTTTATAGTAGCCGACGTATGAAGTAATATCGTTTGCGATGTTTGCATATATGAAATTCGGGTTACCTCTGTACATTTGGAGAGTTGCTTTTCCAGACCAGAAAGAGGGCAAGCCTCCTGCGAGCTTCGTCCAGTTGAGACCGCCGTTAGTGGTTTTATAGATGCCGACATTTGCGTTCGGAATATTATTGCTGAGATTGCCAACGGATGCATAGAGAATGTTTGTATCGACAGGATTAATGAGCAAATCCATTGCCATCTGGTAGTTAAGAACATTTACCCATGACGCACCTGCATCGTAAGATTTATAAACGCCTTCGCTTGTAGCAGAGTAAACGATGTTTGAGTTTTTGGGATTGATGGAAACATTCCAGACACCGCGCTGGTTGTTGTAAGACCAATCGAGGGATTTAGTCCATGTTGCACCGCCGTTAGTGGTTTTAAGAATACCTATACCGTACATACCGCGTGTGAGGCGGGCATTCACGCCGTTGTTTATTGAATACTGATAGCCATAGTTTTCGCCTGTTCCTATGTACATAACATTATGGTTTGCGGAGTCAATTGCGATTGAGCTTACGGCAAGTGACGGGAAACCTGTATTGACAATATCCCATGCATCGGCTCCAAGACCGCCTGTAGTGGATTTCCAGAGGCCGCCTGACGCAGAGCCGATAAAGACAATAGCTGTATCCACCGGATGAACTGCAAGAGATATACTTCTGCCGCCTATATTATTGGGACCGATGGATGTCCACTGCTGGGCAGAGGGATTATCAAAAACGTCAGCAAGATTATTTTGAGAATACTCGAAAGCTTTATAGAATTTATCAGCGGGAATATCTTTATCGGGAAAAGCACGAACTTCGCTGTAGAACTGCAAAGACTGCATAGCGCCAGAGGGCTTGCCGAAACGGCTTTTTCCCCTTTTAGGACCGGGATTAAGGAAGTCGGATGAGTCGAGCAAGACAGTAACCGAAGAAATAAAAATAATGATGGCAAGAATACCCGGAAAATATTTCTTAAACATATAATGTGATTAAAGTTTTATGAAATTACATTTAATATATTAAATGTATGTAGTAAATTAAAACAACTACAATTCATTAACAATCAAAATAAATGAACAGAATTTTAATTGTTTTATTAGCTTTTCTGGCAGTACTTCAAGCGAACGCACAAACCACATACGAGGCAAACACTGTACCAGCAACGGATACCAAGGTACGAATGAGCGGGTTTACGGAGAAAAAGACAGACAACGAAGAATCAGTTTTCAAGAGCATAATATTCCGCTCGATTGGTCCAACAGTAATGAGCGGAAGGGTTGTTGATATTGAGGCAAACCCTGACGACCCGACGATATTTTACGCAGGATACGCTTCGGGGGGATTGTTTAAAACATCGAATAACGGAATAACTTTTGAGCCAATTTTTGACAAAGAGCCAACCATAATAATCGGGGATATAGCGGTTGACTGGGCAAACAACACAATATTTATAGGTACGGGGGAAAACAATTCGAGCAGGTCGAGCTATGCAGGAGCCGGCATATTCAAATCGACTGATGGCGGGAAAAGCTGGAAACACACAGGTTTGCAAGGCTGCCACAGAACAGGAAGAATTGTAATTGACCCGAAGAACACGAATATTATATATGTTGCTGCTCTTGGAAGTTTATACTCATCAAACGAGGAAAGAGGAATTTATAAAAGCACAGACGGCGGAGAATCGTTCAGCAAAGTACTTTTTATAAATGACGTTACGGGCGGGATAGACATAGAAATAAATCCCGCGAATACTGAAATACTCTATGCAGCAATGTGGGAAAGAGAAAGGCGTGCATGGGATTTCAGAGCATCCGGAAAAAATTCCGGCATATACAAAAGCATGAACGGCGGGATAAACTGGATAAAGCTTGAAGGGGGATTGCCCGAGGGAGAGGGGTTCGGCAGATGCGGTCTCGCTTTGAGTCCAACGAAGCCCGAGACTATATATGCGCTGATTGACAACAACACGCCAAGAGATGACACAACGAAGAAGGAAGAGCTTAAAGTAACAAAAGATGTATTGCGAAAAATTTCCAAGGAGGATTTTCTTAAACTGAAAAAAGAAGATGTAGAAAAATATCTTGCCAGATATAATTTCCCTAAAGAATACAACTATGAGTTTATTAAAGAGAAAATTGAAGATAATGATTTCAAGTCGTCGGCACTTGTAGAATATCTTGAAGACAGCAACAATAATCTTTTTGAGACAGACATAAAAGGTGCGGAAGTTTACCGTTCAGATGACGGAGGGAAAACATGGAAAAGGACGCATGAAGAAAATCTCGATAAAGTATTTTACACATACGGATATTATTTTGCAAACATAAGAGTATCCCCGACGAACCCCGAGAAGGTATACATACTCGGAGTTCCTTTAATACGTTCCGACGACGGCGGAAAGAATTTTATATCACTAAACGAGGACAATGTTCATGTTGACCATCACGGGTTGTGGATAAATCCGAAGAAAGACGGACATATAATAAACGGAAATGACGGGGGAATTAATATTTCATACGATGATGGATTAAACTGGCATAAAGCAAACGCACCAGCGGTAGGACAGTTTTATTCCGTAAATTATGACCTTGCAAAGCCTTACAATGTTTACGGAGGACTTCAAGATAACGGTGTATGGTATGGTCCTTCAGACAATACGTATAATACTGACTGGCAGAATACGGGAAGCTATCCTTTTAAGAGTTTGATGGGCGGCGACGGAATGCAGGTTGCGATAGACACACGAAAGAATGATGTAATTTATACGGGATACCAGTTTGGGAATTATTACAGGATAGTTAAATCAAAAAATGAGTATAAATATATAACACCAAAACACAAACTCGGCAATCGTCCATGCAGATTCAACTGGCAGGCACCTATACAGCTTTCGCCTTTTGATATGGATGTTGTTTACTTTGGTTCCAACATGCTGCACCGTTCAACTGACAGGGGTGATAATTTTGAGACTATATCGAGTGATTTAACGAACGGCGGTAAGAAAGGAAACGTGCCTTACGGAACGCTGACAACGATTTCGGTATCTGCATTAAAAGAAGGGCTCGTATATACGGGCAGCGACGACGGGCTTGTTTATGCAACAAAGGATGACGGAGAGAAATGGGAAAACATTTCTTCAGGTCTGCCAAAAGATTTATGGGTAAGCAGAATAACAGCATCTGCGTTCAGAGTTTCGACGGTTTATGCTTCATTAAACGGATACAGATGGGACAACTTTGAGGCATACGTTTACAGGTCGGACAACTATGGAAAGAACTGGACAAAGATAGGGATTAACTTGCCGAAAGAACCTGTTAACGTAATAAAGGAAGACACAAAAGACGAAAATATTTTATACCTCGGAACGGACGCGGGGCTTTACGTTTCGCTTGACAGGGGCAATACATTTATGCCGGTGACAGGTAATCTTCCAAACGTGCCTGTGCATGATATTGCAATACATCCAACAGAGGACGAGATAATAGCGGGGACACACGGAAGGTCGATTTACATAGCTGATATAAATCCCATAAGAGAATACAGGAAATTAAAGACGAAAGAAAAGATAGAAATATTCAGCTTTGATGATGTAATATACAATCCGGACTGGGGCAACAGAAATTATTACTGGAAGTTCAACCTGCCCGAACCGATGAAAATACCTTTTTACATAACTAAGGAAGCAAGCGTAAATATAAACGTTTACACAGAAAAAGGAATAAAAGTGTATGAAGACAGTTTAGGATACGGCAGAGGAATAAATTATATAAGTTATGATTTATCTGTGCAGGAAAACCAGAGGGAGGAATACAATAAAAATCAGAAGGGCGGAAAAGGCAAACAGACAAAGGATAACAAGAAACAATACCTGCTGCCCGGGAAGTATTACCTTGAAATATCAGACAATACGGGCATTTCCAAGCGCAGCTTTGAGGTCAAGACAAGATAAAATGCTGCAGCATAATGCCTATAAGAGTTTTCAGAAAGAGACTATTTTATATTTTTTCGTGTTTACGGGAAATCAATACAGATTGGGGAAAACAGGGACGTTAAAAAAGTGTGATTGGTTTACTTCTTGCTTTTTTCATAATACAATACTATTTTTAACAGTTTAATAAATTAAAATACATAACTATGAACAAAGAACAACTCATCGACAAATTAGCAGGAGATGCTAAGATCACAAAAGTAGCTGCAAGAGCAGTACTTGAATCATTCATGACAGCCGTTAAGAAAGCAGTTAAAAAGGGTGACAGAGTAGGCCTCGTAGGTTTCGGAACATTCTCCTCAGGCAAGAGAAAAGCAAGAACAGGCAGAAACCCGCAAACAGGAAAACCGATAAAGATTGCTGCAAAGAAAACCGTTAAATTCAAAGCAGGAAAAGAATTCAGCGATTTCGTTAACGGAAAATAAATTACAGACAGTTTAACGAATAGAAGGCACTGCTATGCGGTGCCTTCTTAATTTTTGGGGATTAAGTTAAATAATAAATTTTAGAGAAGCTGAAATTAAAATGTAGTTAAAGAGTTTACTTGAACTATATTTGGGATATTCCATTATGTGTGAATTATAATATAAATTATATGTGGAGTTCACATCGAGGATTACATCTTCAGATATATTACCGAAAATACCTACGCCAAGATTTACACCAGGGTTAACACTTAGTCTTGAATTGTTAATAGGGTCTGTTGATTCATATTTATCTTTCGTCATGTAAATTCCTGCACCGAAGTTAAAGTAAGCAGAAGTGTTTCTTTTATCCGTAAAGAACTTATAGCGGATGTCTGCACAGATTGAAGTAAGTCCCGTTTCATTTGTTGCTGTGTTAGATGGAAATAAAGTCGCAAACTCCGGTGAAGTAAATATATTAAAACCGATATAAATGTCATTATTAATCTTATTATGACCTGATATATTTCCAAACAGCATTAAAACATATCTATCCTTCATATTAGAAATAGGAATATTAAACCCAAGACCGAAACCAACCATGAATTTTTTGTTATTATATTTAGAAATGGATTTTAGATTCTCTGATTGAAAGTATGAGGTTTGAGAAATAGAGGAAGACACAGTTATTATTATTAGAAATAATGCTATAATTAATTTATTCATAATTATTATATAAACGATTTTAGTATTAAGTTAAATTTAATAATTCATTTACAACTTTGATGGAACCCTGTATCCAAAATTTAAAGTTGCTAAAAAAGGGATATATCTAAACTCCGGAGAAATAAAGAAATCATCAATAATATTTATCTCTAATTTTGCTATCGCGAGAGGAAGAATTACAGCACCTTCATGTCTAATTGCAATGAATTCCAAACCGGTTCCCAACACAAAATTAAGTGTTTTGTTATTATACAAACTCCATTGCGGAACCAGTGCTATAAGATAAATTGTATTTTTTGCGGGTATATAATCAAATTTTCCTTCTAAGTAAAATGACTTACTAAATTGATGTCTTATTCCTATATCTATTCCAAAGTCAGGACTCAGTTTTGAATTATCTATGTATAAAACAGGACCAAGCGATATACTGGAATAAAGTGTTTCATCTGATTTAAAAATATTTTCCAACGAAGAAATTGTTTGCAAATTTTGAGGATTAACATTATTTAATGATATCAAGATTAAAGCGAGTGAGATAAATGTCTTTTTCATTTCGTAAATAAATTAGAAAATTGAAAATTCAATTATAATAATGTTTAGTTTTAATGACAAATTATTACACTACAAAACTCATTTGCAATCAATATAAACAAATTACTTTACGACCGCAAACTTGCTCATTTTACTTTCGACTTCTACACCCTGAGAATTTTTACCTTCGACTTTATAGATATAAATTCCTGAGGGGACTTCGTTTCCTTTTGAATCCCTGAGGTCCCACTCGACACCTCCGTTGCCGTCGTTTTCAGTTAGTTCTATAATCATAGCACCGGTAAGGCTGTACACGTATATTTTGGCGGACTTCGTAAGGTTTGCGAAAGTTACTATCTGCTTTGACGCTTTGCTTTTACTGAACGGATTAGGATAGACTGCGATACCTGACAGGTCTTCTTTTACGAAGCTAAGACTGAACATGCTACCGCTTCCATTAACGATTTTAGCTCCGCTTTCAGAGAAAATATTGTTAAGCCGTATAAAATATGTCTTACCGCTTGCACCAATATTGCCTTTGCTGTTAACGCCGATGTAGAGAATTTTTTTGTTTGAGTTATCCCTGACGGCAGAAATTACTTTCAGGTTAAAAGGTTCGATAACGTAGTTTGAAAGATTATAAGCCGATACTGTATCTACGTTTTCGTTAAACTCAACGGAAAGCAAATCACTGCTGATAAGCTTCAAAGTACTTATATAGAATGAAGATGAATCGGATTCCTGAACGGAAAAAGATACTGAGTTTGTGTCAACGGGGGAGGAATAGAAATCGAATAAACTTTTTGTTCTTATTGAACTCGTACCGTATATAATTTTATCTTTAAAGCTGAGAGAATATTCATAATTGCTTTTAATCGCAACGCTATTGGGAACTATGTTATCGTTTAAAATGAACAGTTCAGGGTTTGGAATAACAACAGGAATTTTCTCTGAGAACTTAAGAAATACGCTGCCTTTGTCATATATTGCACTTAGGAGTCTTGACTTATTGTGAACAAAGACTTTTACAAATCCTGTGAGCATACTTTCCTTTTCTGGTCTGGAAGTATCAACTGCGGAAACCTTATAGTAATAATCTCTTTTATTGGATACAGAATTATCTATGTAATTTAATGATGAGGTTGAATCGCAAACGATATAACCGGTTGAATCGCTGTTACCCTTATATATTTTATAATACTGCGCACCGATTACATTTTGAAATGAAAGACTGACAGAATTTGAGTCAAGGCTGTAACCCATTAGCCCTGCGGGTGTTTGAGGACCTGCAAAGGGAATGTTCTTCTCAAGGAATATCAGAGAATCGGCGGAGTTAACGCCGACTTCTTTTATGCCGTTATTATCGAAGTCATAGGTTATTGAATTGTATGAGTTAATACCTTCTTTAAAGAATAAAGGTTCAAACTTGTTTGCGGACTGATTATACTTTACTATATACAAATTATTGCTTTCGCTAATGATAAGTTCGTCCTTGCCGTCATTATCTGTATCGCCTGTCTTTGAGGAGATTTCAGACTGCGGGTAACTGTTGAAAAATTCAATAGAAGAATACTCGGAGAATGAATTACTGCCCGTGCTCTTAATAAACAGTACGGAGAAAAGTTTTACGGGTATGGCAAGGTCTGTACTGAAGCCGACAGCTATTTCTTTTTGCCCGTCGCCGTTGAAGTCACCGAGACTTAAATTATCGCCTTTGATAATGAGAGGGTACTCTTCATGGAAAAGCAAAGCAAAAGAATTTCCGCTGACGTGCTCATATATGTTAACGGAGGTATTCTGCACACCATCGCTATCGAAGAATGAATTTGTGAAGACAATTTCCATCTTTCCGTCGTTATCGAAATCATGAACAAGCGAATTCTGTGAGTTGGCAAAACTGGATGCATTTGAGGGAAGATAATTCAGATAGGCAAAATCGGATACGCTGCCCTGATATTTCATTATCCTTAGACCATTAACATCAAACCCGAGAACCTCCTCGACGCCGTCTCCGTCAACATCGGCATACACTGAAGACCAGAATTCATTCTGACTGCCGCTATCCCAAATCTTTACCGATGGTACCTGATAATCTGCAGGAGACTGATAAATACTGCCCGTTCTTTGCTGTGAGGATGTAAGCAGGCTCCATTTATTATTCCTCAAAATAATATCACGGATTACATTGCTGCCAATCCATGCGGGAGTGGAAAGATTAAATTTATTTCCGTTAAACTGATAAATCTCAGCTGTTAATCCTGAATTAAGATTGTTTATAAAAATATTCTTGCTTCCGTTATTGCTGATATCGACTACTTTACCAAAGACCTGTGACTTCGGCAGGTTGTAGGGTTTCTTTATAAAAGAGTATTTATCAATCTGCTTTTTCGTTCGGAAATGAAAAGAGGAATCGTTTATAACTGTCTGCTTTCCGTTTTGTGAAATTGCTTCAAGATAAAATTCGTAATCAGTTTCAGAAGAAAGTTTGAAATGTTCGAGTTGTGCAAAATGACTTGTTGTGATATAACCAATATTGCCTTCATCAGCTAATACAGAGGTGTATGGTTCGTTAACATTCTTACGCTTATAGTTGATGAGTCCTTTCGTGGGAACGTTTGTATTGAATGTAATGAATTCGGAGAAGCCGTCTTTATATACTATCTCTCCGTTTGTATAGTCTGTTATTAATGGAGAGGATTTATTTTTATTAATAACAGTGCTGTGCTCAATGATTCTTCCGCTGCTTGAAAAGATTTGAAGTTTAAGAGTATATACTGAATCCTGCAAAGACGAGGTGTTCCACTTGAAAACCGTATCGCGGATAACCTGCACAGGTGAAGTGAAAAGGTTTGTGTAAGTGACGGGCTTCAGACCTGCACCATATTTCAATGAATAAGAATTAAAGAAAGCAGATGCAGCCGTTAAAGCAATATTCACTGTATCGTTTGTAAAGCTGTAATTAAGATTGGGGGAATATATTCTTGCAGTACTCGGATTATTATAATTCTGATAAGAAGACAGAGCGTTGAGCATTCCGGAAGAATAATAATCATCCCAGTTTGACTGATTCGGGAAATAGCCTGTTGATGAGACAAGAATGCCTCTTAAATCTTCGTTAGAAAGCGATGGGTTTTTTGCCAGCAACAATGAAGCAATAGAAGCAACAATCGGAGCGGAGAACGAAGTACCGTTTGCATACATATAGTCACTTCCGAATTCGGGCAAACCCTTGCCGAGTCTTGAAGTGGTAAGAATATTCACACCCGGGGCGTACAGGTCAACGGTAACGCCATAGGCGGAGAATGAAGCTTTGTTGAAGTTTTCATCGTTAGCGGCAACGGAAATAACTTCATCAAAAGACGAGGGATAATGAAGAACGTAAGAGTTATCGTTACCCGCAGATGCGACAAGAACAATATTATTTGAATAAGCATATCGAATTACATCGCGGAGAAGGTTGCTGTAAATATAATCTCCGAAGCTCATGTTGATAACCTTAGCACCCTGCATGATTGAGTAAAGTATTGCAGATGCTATATGGTCTTCATAGCCGATACCCTGAGAGTTGAAGCATTTCAGGATTAACGACTTTGAGCCTGCGGTTACGGACGAAATGCCAATGCCGTTGTTAAAGCCCGCTGAGATAATACCTGCGACAGAAGTACCGTGTGAGTATAAATTATCATCATCAACATTGTTACTATTGATTATGAAGTTCCAGCCGCGCCAGTTATCGATAAATCCGTCGTTATCATCGTCAATACCGTTAGTTTCTTTTCCGCTGCCATATTCGCCCGTGTTAATAAAATAGCTTTGCTGAAGGTCGGGATGGAGGAAATCCATACCTGAATCAATAATACCTACAAGCACTCCCCCCTGCCGGGAATCCCAGACAGGCGGGACATTAATCATGTTTAAGTAATACTGATTAGAGAAGTAGGTATCGTTAGGAGTTACAGATTCGAGATTAAGGCTTCTTATTTCATTAATATATTCAATGTATTTATTTTTCTGCACTTCTGAAACAAAACTATTAACGTCCGAGGTATTAGTACTCAGAATGAAAATTCTATCAAGACCAAAGTTTTCATTATTCTTTATATTTAGTTTAGAAACAAAGTTATCAAAAAGCCGGGTTGACGTAATAATATTGTATTTTTCTATTGATTTCAACAAAGGATTTTGTGAATTTCTAAGGTTATTATTTGCGAAATCATTGAGAACGTTTTCAGGAGTATTTTGATTGAACTTGATTACAACTCTAACGGTCTGCGAAAAGACGGATGATGCAGCCGAAAGTAATAACAACAGCAATATGAGCTTTTTAAAAAACATTGATATGTAATAATAACAAGTTCACACTTTAAAAAATATCACAAATTAAATATATTTTATTTAAAAACTACGACATGAAAAATTTAAGATTCTACGTTCTTGCAGTAACTGTATTAATTAGCATGATGACTTTAAGTTCCTGCTTAAACATTGACCGAAAAATTAAGATAAACAGCAACGGTACAGGAACTGAGGTACAAACATTTGACATAGACAGAAGATTTTACGAATTACTATTTACGATGGTACAATCGCTGGATTCGGCAAAAGCGAAATCCGTAAGAGATTCACTCTATAATCACGAAACAATGCTAATTCCGATAAGGGAAAACCTCGGCTCAAAGGAGGGAATACAGCTAATATCATTAACAGGTGTTACAAATGAAGACTCATCGGTTACATACCGGTTTGAATATAATTTTGATGATGTTTCAAAACTTGGCTACGCTACAAACATATCAGCAAAAGAAATGTCGGGCGAGCAGCAAAGCAAATCGGAAATAATATGGAAAGAAAACGAGAATACTATAAACTTTAGTTTGCTTTACAAACCCGACCCGGGCGACGATGTGAACCAGGAAGACAACATGAAAGCGTTTTCATTTTTATTTGCTAACAAGAACGTAAATTTTGAGATTGAATTTCCGTATGCAATTGAGAGCAGCAATGCTATTAACACGTCAGGAACAAAGGGGGTATGGTCGTTTCCCGTATCCGAGCTTATGTTAGACAAAACAAAGAAACTTTATCTTGAAGCGGTACTAAGAAAATAGGGTTACCTGCCGTAAACGATTTTGCCGTTGATGAAAGTTGATTCAACAACGGCATTTTTTATTTCTTCCGCACTAATCTGAAACAAATCTCTGTCAACAACTATTAAATCAGCCTGTTTGCCTTCTCTTATGCTTCCTTTAATGTTTTCTTCGAAGCTTGCATAGGCGTTACTGATTGTGTATGCTTTCAGGCAAGTATCGAGGTCGAGGCACATTTCTGTGTTGAAACCATTTTCAAATCCTTTTGCTTTTCTTGTCATTGCATAATATATATTCTCAAACGGATTTTCAGGAACTACGGGAAAATCCGTTCCGAAGCATATTATGTTTCCTCTGTCAACAAGCTTCCTGAATACGTGTGTGGTCTCAGGATTTAGAAGATTTTCGGATGCTACTTTTGCGTCGAAGAAAAGATGAGCGGGCTGGACGGAAGAAATTATGTTAAGCTTTTTAAATCTATCGAGGTCTTTGTCAGACACATGCTGAATATGTTCGAGACGCACTCTTCTATCCCAGATACCGACTTCCTTTTTGATATGTTCGACAAGGTCAAGGGCTTCACTGACGGCTTTATCCCCTATTACATGAATAACAAGCTGAAGACTTGATTTATCGATTTTGAATGCAAGTTCTTTCAGCAAACCGCTAGTAACCTCTTCAGTTCGGATACCGCATGAATTGGAACCTTTATAATTGTCAAAGAACAGAGCAGTCTTACTGGAGAGAGAGCCGTCGTAGAAAGCTTTCATTCCACCGAACCTGATTAAAGATTTATATTCATAAAATTCATTTCTATAATCTTCAATCTTATCGTATTCGGCAATCGGTACAACGGAATTAATTTTAAGGTACAAACCTTTATCATCAAGAAGTGATTTATAAACATCGAGGTCTTCGCGCCAGGATATATCGGTTACCGATGTTATACCGTATGAATGGAGTCTTTCTATCTGATTTTTAAGAATTGCTTTCTTTTCATTCATACTTTTTTGCGGCAAAGCGTGGATGACAGAATACATTGCTCTTTCTTTCAGTTCGCCTGTGAGAATGCCTTCGGAATCTTTTATCACCTCATCTGAGGATAAATTTTCTACAATACTGCTTACATAAAGAGTTTCAAGTGCAAGCGTATTACAGACAATAGAATGCAGGTCTGTTCGGAAAAGAACTACGGGAATATCAGCGCAGATGCTGTCTATAAAGTTTTTGTTAATTGTAATGTCTTCATTGAAATTAGCTTCCGAGAAATAACCTCCTAAAATCCAACCGCCTTTCTTCATGTTTCTTTTGTAAGAATGAATCTGGGTTTCAAAATCTTTTCGAGATGCAGAATACCTGAGGTTTACTTCGGAATTGACAAGAGCGCCTTTGAACAGATGACAATGCCCGTCAGTGAATGCAGGAAGAACGAGTTTACCCTTAAGGTTGATAGCTTCTGAATAAATGTTTTTATCATCGGCTCTGCCTTTGCCGACGAATATTATTGTGCCGGTACCGGAATCTACTCCGACTGTTGATGCAAAGTACCCGCTGCCAAGCCAGACTTTACCGTTATAAAGAAGTGTTTTCATGCGTAAATTTATTTAATGTAAAAGAATAGAGCAACGGAAAAACACGTTAAAAAGAGGAAAATGAAACCAAATAAACAAAGAGCATGTTGTTTATAATAAGACCCTATTGTCTGATTATAAACTAAAAGAATAATATGAGCGAATTAATAAATAACAGCAGCGAAAGAGTACAAAAGCTTAAACAGCTGCTTTTGAAGCTGCACGAAGATGAAAGTTTAGAAAAAACGAAAGCAGAACTTGAGGAAATGCTTGGGCAAGTTCCTTACGGAGAGGTAGTACAGGCGGAGCAGGAGTTAATTAATGAAGGTTTACCTCCGCAGGAAATACAGAAATACTGCGATATGCATTCGAGAGCGTTGAAAGACAACATTGACCTTACTTATATGAAGGACGTACCCGACGGGCATCCGGTTCATACTTTAAGGATGGAGAACAGAGCAATAGAGGCAGAACTTTCAAAGCTTAAGGAGATTTTTATAAAGTGTAAGTTTAATAAGGAATCGATAAATGTTTCTGATGCAATAAATCAATTGAAAGGGATATTCAACTTACTTATGGACGTAGAGAAACATTACATGAAGAAGGAGAATATTATATTTTCGATACTTGAGAAATACAATATAACAGGACCTTCTACAGTGATGTGGGGGAAGGATGATGAAGTAAGACAATTTTTGAAATCATCAATAAGCGTGCTTAACGACAACGAGAAAGCAGATGCTGAGACGCTGCAAGGATATATAGACCTTATGCTCTCGCCGACTACGGAGGCGCTGCAAGAAATGATTGACAAGGAAGAGAAGATATTATTCCCGATGTGTCTTGATAAGTTTACTGATATTGACTGGTATGATGTTTATAAGCAAGCTGATGATGTAGGCAACTGTATTTATGTACCAACGAATGAGTGGAAACCTGAAGGAATAATAGTTGAAGATGAGGAAAGGAATGTAACATCAGACAGGATAAAGCTTTCAACCGGGTCATTTACGGTTGAAGAGCTTGAATCACTTTTGGATTCGATGCCGTTTGATATAACGTTTGTTGACAAGGATGACAAAGTGAAGTTCTTTTCTCACGGTAAACAGAGAATATTTGAACGCAGCAAGGCAATACTCGGAAGACAGGTTCAGTTTTGCCATCCGCCATCAAGCGTACATATAGTTGATAAAATAATTGATGATTTCAGGTCGGGCAGAGAAGATGCGGCAAAGTTCTGGATAAACTTTAAAGGAATGTTTGTGCATATAGCTTACTATGCCATACGGAATGAAAAGGGCGAATACCTGGGAACGGCTGAGATTACTCAGGATATAGCCGAGCTGAAAAGAACAGAAGGTGAAAGGAGATTACTGACTTATGACAAGTAAACTGATAATTACACCCGATGTAAAAGTAGCCGAGCTTCTGAGAGAATATCCGCAGCTTGAAGACAAGCTGATTGAGATTGCACCTGTATTTGTAAAGCTTAAGAATCCGATACTAAGGAAGACAATAGCTAAAGTAACTACCTTAAAGCAGGCATCAGTAGTGGGAAAGGTAAGCATTGGTGAATTAATTAATAAATTAAGAGCAGAGGTTGGACAGGGCAGCGTGGAACTCTCAGCGGAAAAAAGCGAGACGGTAGTAAAGCCTGACTGGATTGACGAGAAGAAAATAAGAATATTTTATGATGCGAGGGAAGACCTTGAAGCGGGAGTACATCCTGTTAATAAGGTTGTACAGGAAACAGGAAAACTTAAGGAGGGAGACATTTATTTGTTAATAACACCTTTTACGCCCGCTCCGCTGATTGATATGATAACAGCAAAGGGACTTCAGGTTTATACAGAGGATATGATGGATGGAAGAGTTATGACTTATTTCAGGAAGCAATAATACAAAATTAAGTTAATTAAAAGGGTCATAGTGATTGATAAGAGTAATCATTATGACCCGTTTACTATTTACTAACCTCTTCATTCATCTTTTCGATTGACTTTGAGTCTGTAGGGTGTCCAAGCTCATCAATATTCTTATGATATATGAGATATTCTTCTTTAGCAATTTTATTCTGCCAGTAACCTGTAACCATTCCAATCCCCGTTACAAGCATAAACATTCCGACAACACCTACTGCAACCCACTTTTTATTAATTGTTTTTCTGACTACAACATTTTTGAGATCGAGTGTATCCTTAACAGGGCAAACGTCAACGCAATTCATGCACGAAGTGCATTCGTCAGAAATAACTGTGTTAATTTTATGTACATTGATTGAAGATGGACAGGCTGCAGTACAAAGCTTACAGTCAATGCATGATGCGCTGTTTCGTTTAATCTTGTTTGGGCTTAATAAAGACAGGATGCCGAGCAGGGCGCCATAAGGGCATAGAAAACGGCACCAGAAATTACGAATCACGATTGATAATACAAAAAGAATTGAAATTACTATGAGTGAAAACCGAGAAATATCGGCGAAGAAGTAATACATTTTTACGTCTGCCATAATATTATATGTATCTTCGAGGAAGGCTTTAATAGCTATATCTGTCATCAGGAAGAAAATGGAATACACAAAGAATCCAAGCAGGAGATATTTAAGGCTTCTTAGCGGATAATCGAGAAATTTGGGAAGTTTAAGTTTTCTTTTGAAGATTTTTTCTCCCAGGTCACCGAGAAGTTCGGATAGAAAGCCGACAGGACAAAACCAGCTGCAGAATGATTTCCCGAATACGAGTGATATTAAAACTATTGCCGTAAAGATAAATAACCCTGCCGGATGAACAAGGCTTATTTCTCCTGTCATAGCGAAAAGATAAAAGCTCATGAGCGAGCTAATAGGCAGAAAACCGTCAACTCCCGGTGGACGTGAATAGAAGGGTGCGGTTCCTCCAGATTCAAGGAAATTTATAAACAAATAAAATTCTACGCCAATCCATATACAAAGCAGAGCAAATGCGAGTTGTATATAAAAACGATAGTCACGGATTTTAAACTTACTTTGATTTTTAGATATTACTTTCATTTGATTGAATAAATTTAACTTGTTCCTCCCAAGCTAATTTATTCCTAAGCAGATAATTATTTATTATGAATCGTACCTATTTTTGCGACAGTTTTCTTTCTGAAATGATCAAGAGTTTCATTTGAAAGCATTTCATAAGCATCTTTTCTAAGTTTTCCCCATTTATTATGCACGGGACAGGGTTTTTCGGGTGTGCAATCCGGAAAACCAAGAACGCAGTTATTAAATAGCGATAGCCCGTCAATAGCCTCAACAATTTCAATGAGTTTAATCTGGGAGGCCTTTCTATCGAGATAAAAACCACCTGAATTTCCTTTCTTAGAGGCGACAAGTTTCTTTAAAGCAAGACTTTGAAGAATTTTAGAGACAAACTCTTTTGGAATATTAAGCTTTCTTGAAATTTCATCCGCGGAAGCCATCTTATGGTCGTCGAGAGTCGACAGGTAGAGAACAGCCTGCAGACCATACTCACATTTTTTAGAAAAAATAACAGTCATTTTTAATCAGATATATTTATCTTGTTAAATATAATGACTTTGTCCGATTTAAGCAACAGAAAAATTAATGTGAAATTCCGATAGCTCATGGCTGATAGCTCGTAGCCCCCAATTCCAAGTGTGGAATTAAGGAAGTAAGAAAATTAGGAATATAATAGAACGCTGATTTACACAGATTTTACGGATTTGTACGGATTTAATTTAATTGAAAAACATAAACTTAGTTAAGTTCCTTAGAAGGTTATAGCTAAAAGCAAAAAATAAGAGCACTTAATACTAAAGGGGCTGTTCATTCAAGCAGCCCCTTTATATTTTATGCGTACTTAATATACTTTACTTTAAATGCTTCTTCAGGAATGTTTCCATTGCACCGTAGAAATCGAAACGATTTTCTTCGTTACGGAAACCATGACCTTCATTGTCTTTAACCATGTATTCAACTTCAACGCCGCGTTTTTTCATTGCCTCGACCATCTGGTCTGATTCTGCGATGTTAACTCTCGGGTCCATTTTTCCCTGAGCGACGAACAAAGGTGCGACGATTTTATCTGCATGAAATACCGGTGATGCAGAAACGAACAGAGCGCTATCAACTTCGGGGTTTCCAACCATTTCGTACATCATTTTTCTGAATGGCTCCCAGTAAGGAGGAATGGTTTTCATGAAAGTGAAAAGGTTTGAAACGCCGACATAGTCAACACCGCAAGCGTAAAGTTCGGGCGAGAAGGCAAGACCTGCAAGAGTAGCGTAACCACCGTAACTGCCGCCGTAGATACCTACTTTCTTCGGGTTTGCAATACCTTCGGAGATAAGCCATTTTACTCCGTCTGAAACGTCATCCTGCATTTTCTTTCCCCACTCTCTGAAAGAAGCTTCCCAGAATTTTTTTCCGTAGCCTGTTGAACCTCTGTAATTCACCTGCAGGACTGCGAATCCCCTGTTTGCGAGGAACTGCACTTCGGGGTTGAATCCCCAGTTATCGCGTGCCCAGGGACCGCCGTGAATATTCATAACGACGGGAAGGTTCTTCGGCTCAACACCGACAGGCAGGGTTAAGTACCCGTGAATTGTGAGTCCGTCTCTTGATTTATAAGTAACAGGTTTCTGCACGGCAAGTTCGTTCTCATTAAGCCATGGGCTCACTTCCACGATTTTAGATAATTTATCCGATGCTGCATCATAGAAATAATATGAGCCTAAAGACCTATCGCTATAAGTTCTAACGAGGAATTTATCTTCGTTTTTATTTAAACCCGTTATGACGACTTCATAATCACCAAGTTCTTTTTTTAGTCTATCGTAGCGTTTCTCTGTTTCAGAATCGAGGAACTTCATTTCTCTTTTTTCCTTAACGTAAGAAATTGTAGTCAACACTTTTCTTTTTCTTGAATAGCTTAAACCGCTTACGTCAACGTCAGGATTTTCATACATCAATTCAAGCTCTTTACCGTTTGCTATATCGAACTTAACGATAGCACTTTTATCACGTCCGAGATTGGAGGATGCATACATAAACTTGTTATCGAATGTAAAGAACAGCGGATTCAGCTCATCCCTGAAGTTAGTAACAAGGACTTCTTTGAAAGGCTCTTCTTCCGTATCCCTGTACAGCACAACACTATTTACACCGTCTGAAGCCGTGGCAACTCTGAGCTTTCCGTCATGGTCGGTAATCCATCCCATAATATTGCCTGGATTTTCGGCTATCATTTTCTTTTCGCCTGTATTCACGTTCAGCCTGTAAACATCGAATGCCTGCGGGTTTCTTTCATTAGTACTGATAAGCATATAGTCATCAATATCTTCAAGGTCATCAACGATTCCCGCTCTGACTTTGTCTTCCGGCGTAAGAAGTTTTAAATCGCTTCCGTCTTTATTGACGGAATATAGCTTGAAGTTTTCGTCACCCGCTTTATCCTGAAGGTACATAATCTTGTTATTACCCTTCCAGAAATAGGAAGTGATATCTCTTTCTTTTGCAGATGTGATTCTAACCGCATCATTATCGCCAATCTTCTGAACGAAGATGTTTAAACGAGATTCCCACGGTGCTAAAAAAGAAAAATAATTTCCATCGGGAGATATCTGATAGCCCGTCTTTTCCGGATTTTTGAAGAAATCCTTTAAAGGAACTTCCCTTACCTGAGCATTAATAGCAAATGATACTAACATAAAAATTGCGAGATTAAATAATAATAATTTTTTCATAATAGTGATATTATTAAAAAGTTTATAGATAATAGATTATACGAAAATATTACAAATAAAGTTATATTGCTATCATAATTCAGATACACTAAAACTAAAACAAAAATCAAATCAATTGTTGGATTTTAGACATTTAATTATAAATACTTAATAAACTTTTCTCTTAATTTAATTACTTATGTACATTAGATGTCACCTTTGGTCTATAAGTTTTTAGAAAATTATTTTTAGATACATAACGGACTCTATTTTTAATTTCAATTGAAATTGAATCTATATATAGAGAACAAATAACAAGATATAATACGTATCGAATCAGACATTTTATAAATATCGGGTAAATCAAAGTGCATTGTAATATTTGACCTTAAAATATTAATTTATATAAAGCAGGATTGCAGTTGATACAAAAAAGGGGTTCAAATAACAAAATGAATTTGGAAGTCCGAAAATGTTAGTTAATAATATTCGACCAACCGATTAAAAAGGTGTTTAACTCTTATACATACAATCAGAATTCACAGATAAATACATTTACATATGACCCAATAAGTTTAATATATACATCAGAATATGATACAAGAAATAGAATAACAATGTTCAGCAATGAAGAGGAGAATCCATTTTCATACAGTTTGGAATATTTTGCAAACAGCAATATACAGTCGCAGACATTTTCCGGGTATTATAAAGATAATTATTCTAACCAGTATGATTTAAGCTTTAATTACACGTACGACGAATCAAACCGTCTGCTGGAGGCAAACTGTACAAGTACAGAGGATAATACATTCGACATGATAAATTCGTATGACCCTGACGGAAATATTCTGACAATGCAAAGATACGGCTCGAATAACAATTTATTTGATAATTATAATTATGCTTATTACGCAGGAACAAACCGGCTAAGGAGAGTAAGCGGCTCGACAGACCTGTTTACTTATGATTATAACGGCAATATGACAAACGATTACATGAATAATAATACAGGAATAAAATACGACCACAGGAATCTGATAACGGAAATTACAAACCAGAACTTTATGGTTGACCCGCCAAGAACATATATTACAAGGTATAAGTATGATGAAGCGGGAAACAGGACTCGAAAAACAGTTTTCTTAAGCGAAGAATATGACCCGCCGCCGTTTCCCGAAGAAGAAGCAGACCTGCCTCCCGGATGGACGATTATAGTCGATGATTACTATTCAAGGGATGTGGCAGGCAGGGAAATAATGGTTTATTCAAGCTATACGCTGCAGTACTGGAATGTTTGGTCAGGTAATGAAATCACGGGCAGGATAAATTATGCGGGTAACAGTAAGTATTATTACCTAAAAGACCATCTTGGCTCAGTGCGTGCGGTGCTTGATGAAGGTAAAACAGTAATATCCGCAAATGATTACGACATGTGGGGATATTATCTTGAAGGCAGAACGTATGAACCCTATACCACCAAGAACAAATTCACAGGAAAAGAGAGAGACAGTGAATCAAGCTATGATTATTTCGGCGCAAGGTATTATGATTCGAGGGTGGGGAGATGGGGACAGAAAGATTTACTTATTAACAAGTATCCATCATTTGCTCCATATTCTTATTCAGTAAACAACCCAATATTACTAACCGATCCTGACGGTAGATGGATTCCTGAATATGATGAAAAAACCAACAAAATAACTGTTAGATCAGAAGTAAACGATAATTTGCAAAGTTTGGTCAGTCAGTTAGGAATAAGTTCTGAAAAATTCGTACAAGATCAGATGCTATTAGGTATAAATAATTTTGATATAAAAATAGGCGAAACAATTTTTGATATTACTCAGTATGTTGTATCAAATACTAACTACAAATCATCAACAAATAGTAATTGTCACGGATTTGTTGCTATTAATAAAAGTAAATCAGGAATTGAAGAATTTGAGAAACAAGGACAAGATATATCATATAAAGGTGATATTGTTGAATCACAAAAGTCGGGTGATTTGGCAGTATTTTATTTAACAAAAGATTGGAATATAGAGGGGTTTATTATAGGTAACGATGTTCCAATGCATTCTGCGATATATTTAATAAAAAATCAATTGGGTGTCAAATATTTTTTAAATAGGATAGACACAAAAGAACCTGTTAGTATTAGTTCTGAAACAGATATCATTAATTCATATAATAGAAATAAATCAAAATATATTAACAACCAACCCCCGGATTTAAATAATCCGGTATTTTATAGAGATTGGGAACAAATAAATAAATAATATGACTAAAATAAAAAACTGGTGTTATGTATTCTATTTTTTGCTAATAATTTTATTTACTTTTAATGCAAATGTATTCTCACAAACCAACAGTCTTTGCATATTTGAATATCAATCTTCTGCTATTCATAATGGATATTTTCTATCCAAAGGAGATATTACTATTTTCACTCCTAATAATAAGTTGTTTATTAATATTCCAGATTCGGTAAATATTTCAATTCATATCAAAAGCATTAATAGTAATGATACACTTGAAGTTATTGATTCATTGATTATGCCATCGGGATACTATTGTGTTAATTTTGGAATAAATGATCCTTTAGATATTAAGTTTGAAAATGGATATTATCTTATAATAGTTAAAATGAAAACACTTTATGGTAATAATCCGAGAGTGTTTTTTCATGCAGAAACTTTATTGAACATTGAAAAGTAATGTAATAATTCTACTGAGGGGCAGAGTCATAAAAATGTGGAACTATATTGCAGGACTGGGAATGAAAACTACTGAATACAGCTATAATTCACAAAATCAGATAACTGATATGAAATACGAGAATGAAGAGCCGGAAAGTAAGAAATTCAAATACACTTATGATTATTTCGGCGCGAGGTATTATGATTCGAGGATAGGAAGATGGGATTCTATTGATCCGTTATTTGAAAAACACATTCAATGGACACCGTATAATTATGTTCTGGAGAATCCTCTGAGTTTAATAGATCCAGATGGATTCATTCCACGGGTTACATTAAATGGCAATAGTATAAATTTTGAGTTTTCTTTTTATTATACAAGATATGAATCTGATCAAATTAAAGGGTTAACTAAGGATCAAATATCTACTGCCGAAATCATCATTTCAAATATGGAAAAATGGAGTGGCACATTTATTATTGACGGGGAAGAGTATAACATAGGAGTATCTGTTAGAATTAATAGTATGGATGGTGAATATGATGATGCGGCATCAGAAAAATTATCAAGTGAAAAATATGTAAATTTTATTATTAATGCATATAATGATAAAGAAGAACTTGAGAAAAATCAAGGTGTTGGATTTAGAGGTGAAGTATTAGAGCTTTTGAAAGGTGAAAAACTTCGTCCATACATTTCTACTGGTGCTCATGAATTGGGCCATTATTTTAACCTTAAACATGCGGACATTAAAAGTGAAGATAAAATTATTGATGGTCAAAAAATACCTGTTGAATCTATAATGGGAAAAATAACAATATTTATGAGCAAGCAATATAGAAATTATCCGTCCAATTATGAATGGAATTTAGTTTACCAAAGAAATAAAAATTATTTCAATTAATTTAATATATAACTCCATCATGAAAGCCTTATTTTTTATTGTCTTTTTATTTAATATATCTTTTTACTTATTTGCAGAAGATACATTGCATTTGAATGAAAATGTTGTTCTAATTAATAACATTTCAAAATATTCAACTCTAAACGATTTGGAATTAATTGATAACAATAAATTATTTTATGGTTATTTTATCATCCAAATTGATTCCAATTCGACACTAGAAAATTTCACAGATGGTGGAAAAATATTTAGAACATCAGTTTTTTGGGTTGATAATCTAGACAGTATAGATAACAATAGTTCTAGATACTATTACACTCCTATTCTTGGTATTTTGGCAGATTGTGTAAGGAGTTATGATAATGGAAAGCGAGATGAGTTATCAAGTTTTGTTTATTATTATAATCTTTTCAACTATAATAATAGACCTAAGAAAATTTCTTATTTATACCCTTATTCTGATCAATTTTTAACAACAAATTTAATTATAAATAGTAATACATTAAAGTTGACTAACCGTTTAATAAGTTATGTAATTTATGAAGTAAGCTTTTATACTGCTGTAATATATAATTCGAGATATAATGTAAAATCATTTATCCCGATATCAGATTTGTTAACTTTCTCTAAAATAAATGAAAAAGACATTGAAAAATTCGGTTTTTCTAAATCTAATCTTGTAATATTAAAAAATTAAGAATGAATAATTATGAAGTAAAAATGAGTTAAAAAATTTATGATATAATGGAATATGCTAAATCGAATACTAAACATAATTCATATTCGAGCTCTCTCTGCACTATCGCATACCGAACTCTGGGAACGGATGAATGGAGTTTTAAGTATTACAGGTATGATACTCGAGGCAGAGTTATAAAAATGTGGAACTACATAGCAGGACTGGGAGAAAAGTCAACTGAATACAGCTATAATTCACAAAATCAGATAACTGATATGAAATACGAGAATGAAGAGCCGGAAAGTAAGGAATTCAAATACAATTAAAATTGATGTAGATTTAGTAAATAAGTTAGAAGCATCAAGCGATGATGAACTAATAGTAAACAAATTTTTAGATAAAGTAATTATACTTCATGAAGGTGCGCATGGCACTGCCGATCTATCCGGTTCACCTTACAACAAAAAAGAAGCCGGATATGAATTTGAACGATCAGCATTTGGTATAACCGTTGATAGTTATAATAAAGCGGTTAAAGTTATGAATTGGCACAATTACGAATCCGGTAAATCAAAAATGTATTTAGAAATAGAAGGAGAATGGTAAACCATGAAAATAATTAATACAATCAACATAGTTCTTTGTTTGTTCATTACATTCGTATTTATAAAGTGCGGCACTAAGAACTCTTCGGATTGTAATACGATGAAAATGCAGTTGCTTTTAGAGGATGTATTTAAGAAAAGTACTTATTATCCTACATATAGTAGTTATATTCCATCATTAGATACTGTTATTGAGGACACTCAACCGCCCGATAGTTCTAAATACTTTGTTTATTTATATTCATCAAATATAAAAATACCGGATAAGGAATTTTATTTACATTGGCATAGTGCAGATCCCTCTTATCCTGATTCTGTAATTCTAAAAAGAGCAGATGTGCCTTCAAAGAAATATATATACTCGCATAAGGTGGGAATTGAATTACTAGATGTTAATGAGGATACAACAAAATTAAAAATATCATTGGGGTATGCAAGACCTAATTATACATTAATTAATGAAGGTACATTAACCTATTCATTTAATGAAGAATATTGTAGATGGTTGGTTTTAGATTCTACATTAGTATGTTATTGAAACGAAAATTAATCTATATTATGAATCCACCAAGACAAAGAACAAATTCATGGGAAAAGAAAGAGATAACGAATCTACTTATGATTATTTCGGCGCAAGGTATTATGATGCGGGGATAGGAAGATGGGGTTCTATTGATCCGTTATTTGAGAAACATATTCAATGGACACCTTATAATTACGTATTGGGAAATCCATTAATATTAATAGACCCGGATGGAAAACAAACATTAGCATGGGATTTAGTAAAAAATGCAACAAAACAAGCAAGCCAAGAATTATTATCTTGGTTAGGAGTACCAATAACACCACTTGGAGCAGTTTTATCAATAATAACGAATCCGAATTCTCTTGGCAAATTCGATATAAAAGAAAGTTTAATTTTCGAAAGAAATGATTTTGGTGAGTTAGTTTATATTTTTCCGGTTGAAGAAATTGAAGTTACACCACTACAAAGTAAAAGTGGGAAAATTCGAGGAATTGAATCTAATTTAGTAAAAATAGAAGAACATTTGAAGAATTAGGAGGTATTAATCCTGACGAACCCGATCCACGAAATAATAAAAATTTATGGAAAGCCCACATTATAAAAGCGATAAAAGAATCATATAAAGATTTTAAACAAGCATATAGAAATATTAAAAACAGAAATTTTGAGGAATATCTAGAAAAAACTTTTGGGAAAGACAGAATACGAGATATTTATGATAAATTAAAAGAGTATGATATTGATTTCCGCAAAATTATAAAATAAAACAAGTAAAATATTATGAAACTAAAAATAATCTATAAAGTTTTTTATGATTTACATGATGCTATTTCAAAATTATATCCAAGAAAAAGCAAACAGTTTCTTAAATTTCTGAATAACATTATTCTTTTAATTGATAATCTCGTTTATGATGAAACAAAAGAAAACTCAGGCAGATTAGAATATCCTTATAAATGGAGAAGCGACAGTGTTATGATGAAATGTAAAAAAGCTCTTCAGATTAGCAATAGCAATAATATTGATAAAGATAAATTGTTTGGGACTCTTGTTGATATTAATGTCCAATTAAAATATTTACAGTGGTATATTGCTGAAACCAGAAGAGGAATACAATCTGTAATACGAGAAATGGAGAAAGAATAATTATTAAATTATTTTTTAGAAAACTTCACTAGTAAATTGATATATTCTGACTCTAATTATAAAAATTATTAAAAAATTTTTTGATAGGAAATTTACTATTTAAATAAAAAGAACAAATATTTTAATAATAGTAATTGAGCATCAGTTTACATACAACTATAATAGAAATATGACAAATGGATTACCCAAACAACAACACGAAAATAAAATATAACCACAGAAACCTGATTACAGAGTTTACAAGGCAGGATTTAACACAGGAACTGCCTATTACTGACGTAACGAAGTATAAGTATGATGAAGCGGGAAACAGGACTCGAAAAACAGTTTTCTTAAGCGAAGAATATGACCCGCCGCCGTTTCCCGAAGAAGAAGCAGACCTGCCTCCCGGATGGACGATTATAGTCGATGATTACTATTCAAGGGATGTGGCAGGCAGGGAAATAATGGTTTATTCAAGCTATACGCTGCAGTACTGGAATGTTTGGTCAGGTAATGAAATCACGGGCAGGATAAATTATGCGGGTAACAGTAAGTATTATTACCTAAAAGACCATCTTGGCTCAGTGCGTGCGGTGCTTGATGAAGGTAAAACAGTAATATCCGCAAATGATTACGACATGTGGGGATATTATCTTGAAAACAGAGCATACAACACAACAAACACAAAGAACAAATTCACTGGAAAAGAAAGAGATAACGAATCTACTTATGATTATTTCGGCGCAAGGTATTATGACTCGAGGGTTGGGAGATGGGGTCAGATGGAGCCAGCTATAAATAATTTAATTAGTTATTCCCCATATTCCTATTGTATCCTTAACCCTTTAAAACTTGCAGACTATGGTGGGAATTTTCCTAGAATTACTATAAGTGGAAATTCAATAAAATTACAGTATTACTTTTATTTTGTTTCGGTCCAATCCGATCCAGTAAGCGGTCTAGACGCTATCCAAGCAAATGTTGCAAAAGAACTGATTGAAAATATGAAAACTTGGTCAGGCTCTTTTTCTATCTTAGGGGTTGATTTTAACATTAATGTTGATGCTTCTTTAAAAGAATTTGGTAATACAAGCTTTAATTTTATGGAGGCTAATATTAGTAAAGATGCCCAATATTATAATTTTGTAATGCAGGCTAATGAAATCGAAGATGCACAATTACATCAGGGTGTTGGTATAAGTGGTGATTATTTAAAATTATCAAAGGGGAATAAATTGAAGCCATAAAAACAACAGGTGCACATGAGCTTGGCCATGATTTGGGTCTTTCACATAACGATGTTTGGTTTGGGGAAGAAATAGAGGGAACAAAGACGAAAATAGAATCTATTATGGGTAAAGTTAATACAGTTAATGTTAAAGAATACAGAAATTTACCATCTTCTAAGGATTGGGAATTTATTTATATTAAATCTTTATTAAGGAATTTTAATTTTTAAAAGCAATAAGGAATAATAAAATTATAATTAAATGAACAAACATATATTGATCACTGTTGTTTTATTTATATTCTTCACTGTAAAATGTGAATCTGTACCAATTAAGGATACAATTTCTGTTCCAAAGAATTCATTGATAATAAATAATATTTTTCAGTATACTGATTTTACTGCGGTTGAAATTATAAAACCAGAAGTACATATTTTTAGAGATTATGTCCCAATATTTAATGGATATCTGATTATTCAGTTGGATTCAAACACTCAAAAGGTAAAGGCTTTTCCGGGATGGTATTTGTTTACAACAGTTTATTGGGTAAAATCTTTAGAAAGCATAGAAACAGATAGTTTGAAATATTATTATAATTACCCAACAAGTTTAATATTAGATGGGAAAGAAAATTACATTAGAGGTGAAAGAGATGGATTATCAACTTTTTTATACTGCTATTATTTGTTTAACGAACAGAATGATAGATTCTCAGGTGGCTACTTGCATAATTGTCCAACTACATATTTATTTAATAAAAGGGATTGGTTAAATACTGATTTATTAATTAATCAAACAATTTGGAAAAGAAAAATACTGAGGTTGAATATATTATATATGAGGCAAGTTTTGCTTGCGAGTTTCTTTTTTTTAAGGATCAAAAGAAAAAATCTTTAATACCCACTTCTTATACTGACTCACTATCTTTTAGTCCGTTTAATAAAGATGATGGTTTATTCTACGAAGATATGAGTAATTTAGGTTTCTATAAATCAGATAAAACTGTAAAATTATTTTGATTCTATTCATATTTTTTCATTCCTTCCCAAGGTCTTACAAGGGAAGGGATTTTAAAATAAAGTTAGATAAATGGGTATAGTAAGTAAATATTTATTATCGGTCATTCGAAAAATATAATGATATTATAAACAACTTGTCAGAAACTCAAATATCATACTACAGAGATAACATTTATAGAGCATTGGAGCAATGGAGTAAAATCAGTGAGTTAGAATACGAGGGAAAAAATTATAACATAAAATTTGCATACAACTTTAAAGAAGCAAATTCTGTTGAAGAATCCGAAATTTTTGCTAATATTATTAATTTTGAAGGTAACAACATTGCTTTACCCTCTTTCGTTGAAGCAGGTAATCCTAGGGTAGAAAACGGAAACATATTAATACTTCCCAACATTGAGAAAAAAACTGGTTATCCAAGATATTGGTATTCACACGAACTTGGTCACTTAATGGGTTTATCACACAATTATAGCAAAAAAAGCCTTGCAATAAAATATGATGACGATATTATGGGATATGCAATAGATCAAGAACCTCCCCAAATAGAGAACGTAAAAAAATTAATTAAAAAACTAGATCTTAACAAAAAAACTCAAATAATAAAAGGTGACATTAATAATTATTAAATTTTAATATCAATGGTTATGAAATATTATATCTTCAAGATTGTAACATTATCATTTATTTTCTTTATCCAGATTAACGTTTTAGTTTGTGAAATAAAAAACAACCCTGTTGTTGCTGACACAAGTAAGAATTTTATGTTTATTACTTCTATATTACAGGATGATAATATTATTTTGTGTTGTGGATATCATTTGGGAATATTCAAAAGTACTGATAATGGTTTAACATGGTCTTTATCAAATAACGGTTTAGTGCATGATCAAAAGAACAACATTGTTGGAATTAAGAAAAACGAAGGTGTTTATTTTGCCTGGACACTCAAAGGCCGAATATATATTAGTAATGATACTGCAAATAATTGGCAACTCTTTACAAGTTATTTTGATAGTAGTAATTTATCTATAAATGACCTAGAATTCCAGGATTCAACAATTTTTTTATCTTCAAATGAGGGTATATATTTCAGCAAAAATAATGGGATAAGTTGGAATACTATAGATAAACTTGAAAGGAATAATTACGGATGTCTATATATAGAAAATGAAACATTATTTGTTACAAATAATACTATTTATTATAATTACAATAATATTTGGGATTCAATTAAAAATATTCCCAAAGTAAAATTCTTGTTTTCAGATATTGCATTTTTAGGAAGTAAAATATTTATTGTTTCTGACTTAGGTATATATTCCACGTTAGATTATGGTGAGAAATGGGAAAATATTACCTTTAATATGGATATTCCTCAAGGAGGTTACGAAGGAATAATTCGTATTTTTTCAACAACAGATAGAATTTATGTCTGCAAAGATGATGGTCTTTATTTATTAATAGAAAATGATAAATATTGGCTTAAGTGCTGTTTTGATTTGAAATTAAAAGAACAACCTCTTCCTTGGGTAATAAAGAAAATTAATGGATTTTATATGCTTGGTAGTAATGGAATGGGTTTGTTTAGGAGTGAAGATGGGATATTATTTTCTCAAGTTAAAAATATTCTCTTGAATGGCGAACGTTAATATTTATCACCTAATATTTCTTAAATAATAAAAGTAAACTTAGTAATTGAATTATATTTAATTAACAACTATTTGTTTTTTCCTCTAAGGGAGGATCGTTTTCTAATAACTATCATCTACGCTATGATGCACGAGGCAGAGTCATAAAAATGTGGAACTATATCGCAGGACTTGGAGAAAAGTCAACTGAATACAGCTATAATTCACAAAATCAGATAACTGATATGAAATACGAGAATGAAGAGCCGGAAAGTAAGAAATTCAAATACACTTATGATTATGCAGGAAGACTGCAAAATACGAGTTTTGATGATATACCTTCCGCTTCACCCGATAATTACCTAACTTTTAACTCTTATGCATACAATCAGAATTCACAGATAAATACATTTACATTTGACCCGATAAGTTTAACATATACATCAGAATATGATACAAGAAATAGAATAACAAGCATTGTATCATTATACAAAAAATGGTGTATTGTCTGACTATAATCAGGAGTTTTTTATCTTTATTATTTCCGCTGCTATGCTGATTGCGATTTCATCCGGCGTTTCACTTTTTATCTTTAAACCAATAGGAGAATGAACTCTTTCGAGCAGCAAAGGGTCGATTCCTTCAGCTTTCAGTTCTTTAAAAAGAGTTCTAACTTTTGACTCGCTCCCCATCATTCCTACATACTTAACATTTTTATTCAAGACTGCACGCAAAACATCTTTATCCTGCAGATGTCCCGGTGTAACAATAACAACATAGGAATAATCGTCTTCGATTATTTTATTAGTAGATTTTACGAAATCATCAATAATAATATCATCGGCAAATTTATTATCCTTCAGGGTTTCGACATCTTTGCGGTTATCGATAACGATGATTTTAAAATCAAGTTGTGACATAACTTTTGAGATTGCAAGTCCCACATGCCCTCCGCCGAACACATAAACCCTGTTTCTAACACCTATTCTTTCACAATACACACCGGTTTTTGAGTCAAATCCTGTAACATTTGCCGGCTGATCCGAATACTCAAACGTATCCTCTGAAATTTTTAAACTGCTTTCTTTATGTAGGTTTGAAGCTTCGATTATTTTTTCTATTGCCGCAGCATCTTTATTTTTAAGCATAACAAAGCCTATTATTTGCACGCCGTTGCAAATCATGCCTATACTTTCTGGAGCTTCGCCAAGAAGCTTGTATTCTTTGAAGTAATTCTTGGTAACAGATTTATTGTACAGCTCTTTGCATTCATCAATAACCATGCCTTCGACTTTACCACCTCCTACACTGCCCCGCGCATTTCCTCCGGGAGTTACAAACATTTTGAACCCTGCCCTGCCGGGCGTTGAATGGTCAGCACTGTAAACCACGGCGAGTGCAAGACTGCCGTGCTTATCAAGATTATCCTTTATCTCCTGCCAGAAATTTATCTGCTTCATTACGTACTTGATTTAATAAGATGTTTACCTTTGTATAAGCTCATCAACACTCTTTCAGGCGTCATAGGAGATGTATAGATAATTTCAGCATCTTTATTAAATGCTTCAACTGCATTACGTATTGCAAAGTAAGCAGCTATGCCGTACATAAAAGGAGGCTCGCCTATTGCCTTTGAATTTAAAGGACCTGATTTATTGAATGAATTCTCAAGAAAATCTATTTCAAGAACTTTAGGAGTAAAATTAATGTCGGGGACTTTATAAGCGGAAAGAGTGCTGGTCAGAAGTTTACCCTCTTTGTCATGAAGAATTTCTTCCATGGTCATCCATCCAATGCCCTGCATTAATGCGCCTTCTGCCTGGCTTCTGTCGATAACTTTATTGATACTCTGTCCGAAATCGTGAACAGCATGAACGTTTTCAATCTCGTAAGTTCCTCTGAGGCAGTCAACCTTAGCAGTTATTAAAGCAGTACCGTAAACGTGATAAGCAAATGGTTTACCCTTATTTGTTTTTGTATCAAAAAATATTTCGGGAGTAGCATAGAATGCATGCTCGGATAGGTCAATTCTATTCATGTAAGCCTGAAGAACAAGCTCTTTCCAGGTTTCTTCACGTTCGATGCCGTTCAGATACAACTTTTCATACTGAACTTCGACAATATCAGTTTCTTCAAGATTATTCTTCGCTTTATAAAATTTTACGAGTCTTTCGAGAATGTTTCTGCAAGCTATAAGAGTTGCGTTGCCGTTCATATCCGCACCGCTGCTTGCCGCCGTAGCCGACGTATTAGCATTTCTTGTTGTGTTCGTGGTTTCGGATTTTATATTAGCCACATCAATCCCAAAAACCGAAGCGGCAATCTGCCGAATCTTCATGTTAACACCCTGCCCCATTTCGACTGCACCCGTACTAACACCGACACTGCCGTCATTATAGACATGAACCAAAGAACTTGCCTGATTCAGCATTGTGTTTGTAAATGATATGCCGAAACATATCGGCATTAATGCAAAACCCTTTTTAAAAAGTTTGTTCTCTGAGTTAAAATCTTCGGTCTCTTTCTTTACTTTTTCGATATCAATCTTTTTGTTAAGAGTATCAAAACATACTTGCGCTTTACAGTTTTCAGTTTTCTGTCCGAAAGGAAATTCTTCTCCTTCATTGAATAGATTAACCGATTGTATCCGGTGAACATCGAGCCCAAGTTCCTTCGAAGCTTTATGTATAGCGGATTCTATAACAAACATTCCCTGCGGACCGCCGAATCCCCTGAATGCAGTGTTAGGAGCAAGATTTGTTTTGCAGCACCATCCTGTAGCCTTAACGTTTGGTATAAAATAGCTGTTGGTGCAATGCGAAAGAGTTCTGTCGAGAATTGCAGTCGATAAATCTGCGGCAGCACCCGAATTCTGATAGTACGTTACTTCGTAAGCAAGAATCTTGCCTTCTTTTGAAAGACCGATTTTATAATCAGAAATATAAGGATGGCGCTTTCCTGTCAGTCTCATATCATCATGCCTTGCGAGTATGAGTTTAACAGGCTTCTTCAGCTTGTATGCAGCGAGTGCTGTCATTACAGCCCAAGCCGTTGCCTGATCTTCCTTGCCTCCAAACCCGCCGCCGAGCCGTACAACTTCAGATTCAATGGAATGTGCAGGAAGGTTTAAAACTCTCGATGCTATTCTCTGAACAGTTGTAGGGCTTTGAGTTGAGGATATTATTTTAATTCCGTTACCCTCTGCGGGAAAAGTAACAGCAGCCTGAGTTTCCAGATAAAGATGCTCCTGCCCGCCCGATTCTACGGTATCCTCCACTATCACATCGCATTTTTCCCATGCATCCTCAATATTTCCATTTTGATAAACTTTTGGTGTTTTAACAATCAGACTGTTTTTCTTAAAGGCTTCTTTCGGGTCAGTGATGACTTCAAGAGGTTTGTAATCTGCTTTCACTTTTTTGACCGCTGCACGCGCCTGTGCCTGAGTTCTCGCTACTATAAAGGCAATCGGCTCACCGATAAACTCAACTTCGTTATCAGCAAAAAGTTTTTCATCCCGAATTATACCACCTATCTGATTTTCACCCGGAATATCTTTGTAAGTAAATATTGCGACAACACCCTCAGAATTTTTTGCATCTTCAAAGTTAATGCTGTTTATTTTCCCGTGAGCTATCGGAGAAGAATATACCGCTCCATGCAAGGTTGAAGCAGGAATGCTTAAGTCGTCAAGGAATAAAGACTCACCTTTTACGTGTCTTATTGAATCATAATTGTTCATATCAACACCTCCTCATTAATAACTTCCGGGAAAAGCTTGATAAAATGTGCATACATCAGGTTTCTCAGAAGAAGTTTTTTATAATCAGCAGAACCCCTAACATCTGAAATAGGCGATATTTCTTCCTGAACGTATTCCATTGCTCTGTTAATGTTTTCAATATTAATTTCTTTTCCTTCGATTAACTGCGAGGTTTTCCCGAGGTACAAAGGTACAGGAGCAACTCCGCCTGCTGAAATGTGAACATCACTGAATTTGTTTTCAGAAACGCTGCATGAGAAGGCAGTGTTCACGCTTGCTATATCAAGATACTTTCTTTTACAAACTTTTTCAAAACTGTTTTTAAAGGTACTGTCCGGAATCCTGAATATTAGTTTTGTCATTATTTCATCGGCATTCTTATCAAGAGTCTTATATCCTTTAAAATAATCCTTAAGGAAAATCTCTCTTGAGATACCTTTTGCCAGAAGTGTTATTTTGGCATTAAGAGAAAGAAAGAATATAGTCAAATCTCCAATAGGCGAGGCATTGTTTATATTACCGCCGACAGTAGCCCTGTATCTGATTTGCCTCGAACCAAACAGCTCTGCTATATTTTTAAAATCAGGAAACATACGGTTAAATATAGCTGACGATTCAAGGTCAGCCACTGAAGCCGCAGCGGAAACTACACAATCATCTCCAAAAATCTTAACCTTCTCATCGGAAAGCATTTCAGAGATCAGGGAAATATCAATATTTGAAATGGTCTCTCCCTTCTGAACATAAATGTCAGTTCCTCCTGAAACGATTTGCTTAATACCATCGTAGGAATGCAAAGATTTTGTTTTTGCAATTTGTTTGAGCTTTGATGCTACTAATCCAAAATATTCAGGTATCAGTTTATTATCAGATAGAAACTTTAATCTGTCTGAATGTACTTCCTTCTTTTTTAATATATCAATGACTTCTTCTGCTGAACTCAGTATTCCCTTATGACCGGTACACCGGCAGAGATTTCCCGTCAGATAATCTTTTGCTGTTTTTATATCGAACACATCCGAAGTAAGCAAATAAGCAGCAAAAGACATTACAAATCCCGGAGTGCAGAACCCGCACTGCGTCCCGCCGTTACTCACAAGAAACTGCTGGAATAAATTCATTCCGTCAATATTCAGACCTTCAATGGAAACAAGATGCTTGCCGTCTATATCGCCCAGCGGCAGAAGACAGGAATTAATATTTTTGTAGTGCACGTAATTTCCTGTTAGCTTACCAACAAGCACTGTACAGGCTCCGCAATCGCCTTCCCTGCATCCTTCTTTAGTACCCTTTAGTTCTTTCATATTCCTTAAAAAATCAAGCACTGTCATTGAAGGATTGAAATCACCCGAAATAATTTCCTTATTACAAATAAATTTTAGTTGTACTTTCATAATGATAATAAATTCTTATATTAAGCTTAAAGATTGCTTTAACACATTCTTCTCGGAATCCGAATAAACTGCGTACTCAAACCCTTTCTGAATCGCATAAGCTCCGTACTCTCCAAACTTATTCAAAGCAAGAAATCCGACCTGTAGGTCTTTAGACTTCTCTTTGTTTATTTTTACAACTCTTTCGATAGCCCCTTTGCATGCATCAGCAGGATTGTAACCATTGCGCATTAATTCGACAACCGTATGCCCTCCTGCAATACGTATAACTTCCTCACCCACTCCGGTAGCAACAGCAGCACCGACTTCATTATCGACATAAAGAGCCGCACCAATTATTGGTGAATCGCCAACTCTCCCGTGCATCTTGAACTTCAAACCGCTTGTTGTACAAGCACCTGATAGGTTACCACTTTTATCAATCGCAATCATTCCAATAGTATCGTGTGAATTTTCCTCATCCCAGTCTTTCTTCTCCCACGGCTTATATATACCCGTCTTTAGCCACTCTTTCCATGCAGCTTCCGATTCAGGCGTTAGAAGATTCTCTTTTTTAAAACCATTCTGCAAAGCAAACTGCAATGCGCCTTCGCCTGCAAATACAATATGCGGTGTTTTCTCCATCACGGCACGCGCAACAGATATAGGATGTTTGATTCCTTCAAGAAACATCACCGATCCGCATCCGTAATTTTCATCCATAATGCATGCATCAAGCGTAACATGTCCGTCACGGTCGGGCAGACCGCCGTATCCGACAGTGTTTACCTTAGGATCGGCTTCAGTTACTTTAACGCCCGATTCAACTGCATCCAGCGCACGCCCTCCGTTTGACAAAATTCTGAAAGCCTCTTCATTTGCCGGTATACCGAAATTCCATGTGGAAAGTACTAAAGGCATATTTCCCGAACTTTTTGCAAACCTGCTAAGGTTAACTGGTTTCACGAACGGTATTGCTCCCGCGAGCAATGAAACGTTCCTTATAAATTTTCTTCTGTTTATCATAAGGTGTATTTGTTTTGTGTAATTAAATTATATTAGAGTAAATATTAAAGTCGTTAATAAGTACACATTTTTATTAGGGTTAGCTTTAAACGAACTAAAATAAAAACTTTATCGTTTAACTTATTATAAAGTCAAATATTAATTGATTTTTCACAGTCTTAATTTAATCCATACAATTATTAATATTTACTTTATTTTTCTTAATTTGTAATTTGATAAATAATTTAATACTTGAAAGGTAGAAAAATGGCAAAAACCCCAATTACGGTTGCGCATGGCGACGGAATCGGTCCCGAGATTATGGATGCGACTTTAAAGATTATTAACGCAGCAGGTGCTGAACTCGATATTGAAACTATTGAGATTGGAGAAAAAGTTTATTTGAGCGGAAACTCTACAGGCATAGCTCCCGAATCATGGGAATCACTTAAACGCACTAAGGTTTTCCTTAAAGCCCCTATCACAACACCACAGGGCAGCGGTTATAAAAGTTTAAACGTAGCCACAAGAAAAATGTTCGGGCTTTATGCTAACGTAAGACCTTGTGTTTCTTATCATCCTTTCATCAGAACAAAGCATACTGTAATGGATATTGTTATCATTAGGGAAAATGAAGAAGACCTTTATGCGGGTATTGAGTACAGACAGTCAAGACAGGTTACACAGGCATTGAAGGTTATTTCAAGACCCGGAACAGAAAAGATTGTTAGATATGCATTCGAGTTTGCAACGAATAACAACAGAAAGAAAGTTACGTGTTTCGTCAAGGATAATATTATGAAAATCACGGACGGTATGTTCCACAAAATATTTAACGAAATCGGAGAGGAGTATCCCGACCTTGAAAAAGAAGTTTGGATTGTTGATATAGGTGCTGCTAAACTCGCAACCACACCCGAGCAGTTTGACGTTATCGTTATGGAAAATCTTTACGGTGATATTCTTTCAGACGTTACTGCACAGATGACAGGCTCAGTTGGGCTTGCAGGCTCTGCAAACATTGGCGAAGAGTTTGCAATGTTCGAAGCTATTCACGGCTCAGCTCCAAGAAGAGCAGGGCAAAATTCTGCGAACCCTTCAGGATTGCTGCTCGGCGCAGTTATGATGCTTGTTCATATTGGACAACCGGAAGTTGCTTCAAAGGTGCATAATGCATGGCTAAAAACTCTCGAAGACGGAATTCACACTTATGATGTTAACGATGAAGTTCATCATACAACACCCGTCGGCACGAAGGAATTCGCTCAGGCAGTTATTGAACGTATTGGTCAGAAACCATCAACCTTTAAAGTTGTTGAATATTCTTCAAACCCTTCGCACAGAGTTGATTCCGTTACAGAAAAGAAACGCGAAGAAGAAAGAAAAGACCTTGTGGGCGTTGATGTTTTCCTCGACTGGAACAGCGGCAAGCCTGCCGACCTTGGTAATATGCTGAAAAGAATTAAGTCTGATAATCTTAAACTTATTACTATCAGCAACAGAGGTGTCAATGTTTATCCGGACGGATCTCCGTACATTAACTGTGTTGACCAGTACAGATGCAGGTTTATGAGCAAGGAAAAAGGCGGAGTAATAAATCACAACAATATAATTGACCTCCTTGCAAAATTAAGGGAAACCGGTTTTGATTTTATAAAGATTGAAAATCTTTACAACTTCGACGGCTCTGCAGGTTTTTCTCAATAAATAATGTAAAATGGAAAAATTAAATCCCGATTTAGTTTTAGAGAGAATCAAAGAAGTTAAAGGATGGTTTGTGGAGGGTAATTCAATTAAGAAAACCTTCAAAACAAAAGGATGGCCAGCATCCGTTGGACTCGTTTCAACTATAGGAACAATCTGCCAGCAGTTCGACCATCATCCCGATTATCTTTTAATGAAGTACGCTGAAATTGAAGTATCATTTTCAACACACACAGCCGGTGGCATTACACAAAAAGATATAGAAATTGCGATTGAGATAAATAAGTATGCATAGTAAATGCAGATTTCCAATCTAAAGATATTTAAGTATTTTTTGTATCTTGGAATAGCGGGGTTTGGGGGACCCCTTGCTATAATTGATTATATCAGACGCGACCTCGTTTTTGATAAAAAATGGATGACACTCGATGAGTTCAAAAGATATTTCGGTTTCTCCCAAATCTGTCCGGGTCCCCTTGCATTTCAGTTTGCTTTATATTTCTGTTATTTCAAAAAAGGTTTCTGGGCTGCAGTGCTTGCAGGTATCGGATTGGTTCTTCCATCTTTTGTTTTTGTACTTTTGTTTTCTGTCTTCTACAAAGAATTCAGAGACGTTAATTATGTTGCTTGGGCTCTTTACGGAATCAGTCCTGTTATTATCGCAATCATTTTTTATTCCGGTTACAACCTTAGCCGTAACGTATTTCAAAAGGATGTATTCCAGTATGTACTGTTCTTTTCGGCAATAGCAATCTCAGTATTTTTTAAACTGCACATTCTTTTGCTTATTGCTTTATTTGCTGTAATTGCTTTGATTTATTATTCTGTAGAAAAAGTGGTTAAAAGTAACAAGGTGAATTCTTTTAGTATAATACTATTCGGCGCTTTAATTCTTGCCCTGAAAGATTTTTCAGGAGTTATCCTGAACTTCTTTAATCAACTTAACGGTAAGCTGCTTGATATCGTTTACGTTTTTATGAAGGCAGGTGGACTGACATACGGCAGCGGTTTCGTTATAATTGGTGTACTCAGGCAGGATGTTGTCGTAAACTTTCAATGGCTTACTTCAAAAGAATTTCTTGACGGAATTGCATTCGGGCAAATTACTCCGGGACCGGTGGTAATTACTTCGACATTTATCGGATATATGGTCTCAGGATTTGCAGGTTCACTGCTCGCAACGGTCTCGGTATTCCTTCCTTCTTTTGTTTTAGTAATGATTGTCGCACAGATAATCGATAAGATAAAGGATAACTTTTATCTTCTGTCTGCATTAAAAGGCGCTAACGCAGCCGCAATAGCTGCTATCATTACTGTAGCATATTTTCTTTCGTATGATGCTATATTCGACCTATGGACTTTGGGATTATTTTTGCTGGCAGGTATCGTTCTTTTCTCGACTAAACTAAAACCTTACTATTTAATAATTATAGCCGCTGCTGCAGGTATTGTAATAAAGTTTTATACTTAAATATTCGGCAGCGTAATTACAAACTCTGTTCCTTTTCTGCCTTCTTTTGTTATCCTGGATGGGCTGTGAAAAATTATCTCGCCGTCGTGCTGTTCAATTATTTCCTTTACCACTGAGAGTCCCAGCCCTGTTCCTTCTATTCCTTTTTTTCTTACGTTGTTTGCTCTGTAAAAATCGTGAAACATTTTTCCCTTATCCTCATCCGGAATACCCATTCCGTCATCCGCTACAACAACCTCTATTTCATCGTTATCAATATTTCTCAGAAATATTCTTACTTCTCCTCCTGGTGAATTATACTTAACTGCATTTCCTACCAAATTGGATACAACAAGTTCAAAAAGTGGCCTGTCAAGTTTAGTCTTTTTCTTATTCTTTCTCTCATCGATAATTTTAACATCAACGTCCATGCTTTTGATTTGTGACTCTTTCTTTGATATAGTATCGTTAAAGAGTTCTACTAAATCAACATCTTCTTTTGAAAGTGTGTCCAGCAGCTTAAGCTTGGATATCTTTAAAATATCGTTTATAATCGCAATTGCTTCTTCAGTTCTTATTCTTGTCCTTTTAATTTTATCGCTTACTTCATTGCTTACCTCACCCGTAAATCCGTTGAGTATCAGGTCAATGTTCGACTGTGCGCCTACAAGTGGACTCTTAATTTCGTGCACTATTCCCATAGTATATTTCATCTTGGTCTTTTCTGCATCTCGAAGCCTGTTAAGCGCAAGCTTTAATTGCTGCGACCTCTGATAGTGCGAACGTGCAACCGTGTTAGCAAGATACACGCTTACAATCATCATAATTCCGAATGAAGAAACTACTATTAGTATATACCTGTAATTATCGAATAAAGGAGCCTCAAGCAGATTACCGAAACTGTGATGCGGAACTACACCGTAATACTCCAGAAATGAAAATGTTCCGAGATAAGCTACGATAATCCCGCATATTATATACACAATGTATCCGGGAAGTATCAGGCTGCCGATTATCATGTGAAACACAAAAAACATATAGAAAGGACTTTCAATCCCGCCTGAATAGTAGGAAATAAGGGCTATTGCAAGCAGGTCAACAATTATTTGATTGAAAGCAAAATGCAGCTGATTAAACCCGTATTCAGAGTTTTGTACAAAACCTGAATTTTCCATAAAGCTGAATCCTAAATTTAATACGAATAGCGCTACCGAAATCATCGCATAAGCCCAGAGTTGTTCGGACGTAAATTCTATTCCAAAAAATTCTTTTGTAAATATAACAAAGAGTGAAAATCCGGCAACGATTATGAATCGCAGCTTTATAAACCACTTGTTTCTGGATGAAATAAGCGACCAAAGCTGCTCGAAATCTATCGTATTTGGCGGTATAAAATTCAGCACATTAAATAAGGTTTAGATTATTGCTCTATTAAATTTATTTCAACTGTTAGGGAAAATGAAATAAATTTTTTGTTTTAATAATAAATGTTAGTAACGTCTATTATCTCTGCTTCTTTGTCCCGTTCTTTCAGGAAATTTATAAACTCTGAATTACGGTATTCATCTTTCGTTTTTTCAAATTCGCTCATCAAGGCTGCTATTTTTTCATACTCAAAGGAGCTCTTGAAAAAATTCAAATCCTCTTTATCGTCGAATATTCTGTAGTAAAACATTTTTAAACCTCCAACTATAAATAATTTTATACTAAAATTTTATCTGCATGCAGCAGGTCAGAAAACAATTCGTTCTTTATCGTATCCGCATTCTTCTTCGCATTTGCGAGTGAAGTTATTATATACCTGTTTGCAGTGAATATCTTCTTGTCGTTCTTTCCTGCCTCTTCAAGCAGCATGTAACCAATGTATACATAAGCGTAAAGCTCTACAAGGTCTTTCGCCGCAACGTCCTGAAATGCTGTGTCTTTCTTGTCCATTACATACTTCAGACAATCGTAAAATATACTGCGGATTTCTTTTACGTAATTCGCAAGTCTCTCCAGCCCGCCGGGATATTGCTTCTTCTCTTGTTTGTCAAAATGCTCTTTAAGTACATCATTTATTACACCGCTTATCGCAGCTACTATCTGAAGCTGTGATGTCCCTTCATAAATATTCGTTATACGTGCATCGCGTACAAGCCTTTCTATCCTGAATTCCCGCATGTATCCTGTCCCGCCGTGTATCTGCAGTGCATCGTATGCTATTTTATTCGAGCATTCAGTTAATACATATTTTGTAATCGGTGTTAAAAGATTTGAAACTTTCGTAAGGTATTTCAACTCCTCGTTTAACTCCGTTACAGGCTTTCCTTCTTTCTTAAATTTTGCTATCTGGTAATCAAGCTTCTCCTTTAAATCAACGTACATTCCCGTGGAGTACAGTAACGAACGGTTGTACTCAAGCATCACTCTCATGTCTATTAGTATGTTTGAAACCGCGGGTATGTTGTATATTGCCCTGCCAAACTGCTCCCTGTCTTTCGCATACATTAAAGCTTCTTCGTATGCTGCCTGCGAAATACCGAGCGCCTGAGCCGAAACACCCATCCTCGCCCTGAACATCAGGTCAAGTACATACTTTATTAGTCCGAATTTCCTCTGCCCGACTAACTCGCAGGGCGTGTCGTTGAACTGAAGCTCACATGTCGGCGAACCGTGTATTCCAAGCTTGTGCTCTATGCGCCTTACAACAACAGTCTTGTCAGCTATGCAGGCAAACATGCTCAGCCCGCGTCCGTCTTTTGTACCTGCCTCCGAACGTGCTAAGACAAGATGTACATGAGCGTTTCCGTTTGTTATAAATCTCTTCACTCCGCGTAAAAACCATTTCCCGTTTTCATCCTGATATGCCTGAAGTTTCACTGCTTGCAAATCTGACCCTGCATCAGGCTCCGTTAATGCCATCGCCCCTGTGTACTGTCCTGTACAAAATCCGGGAATGTACTTTTCCTTCTGCTCCTCAGTTCCGTATTTCTCTATCATTTCGGCAATATCCTGCAAACCAAAAATATTCATAAGAGATGCATCTGCTCGCGAAATTAATTCTGTAGCCATCATGTAAATTGTAAGCGGAAAATTCATTCCGCCGTATTTATGCGGCAGTACCATCCCCATAAGGTCAGCTTTCGTAAGCTCTTTCAGGTTTTCCTGTGTACCTTTTGCATATTCAACTTTTCCGTTCTCAAAATGTGCACCCTCAACATCTACATCCGAAGCTCTCTCTGCTATGAAATTTCCGCAAAGGTCTCCCACCATCTCGAGTACTTTTCTGTAATTCTCCATCGCATCTTCATAATTGACCGGTGCATGCTTGTACTCTTTTGAATACTCATAATTATTCTCTGCCATGTCAACCACCCTGCGGTAATCAAGGTTTTCGAAATGAAAGAGTAAGTCGCTGTTATCCGTGAAAAAATTTGGCATTATTTTCTTTGTATTTTTATTTCAGTTTATGTTTGTATGTTTCTATCAGTAACGGTATTACCTGCGTTGCATCACCAACTATTCCGTAATGCGATACACCGAATATCGGTGCATCAGGATCAGTGTTAATAGCAATTATTTTCTTAGCTTCCTGCATTCCCGCTCTGTGCTGTATAGCTCCTGATATCCCGACTGCTATGTATAACTTCGGTCTTACTGTTACCCCGGTCTGCCCCACCTGTCTCTCTGGACCTATAAAACCCGCATCCACAGCCGCCCTGCTTCCTGCTACTTCTCCGCCAAGTACGTGTGCAAGGTCATGAAGCAGTTTAAAGTTTTCTTTAGAACCAAGTCCGTAACCGCCTGCAATTATTATCGGCGCTGCTTTCAGGTTTACCTTGCTCTCTTCTCTGTGCTGCTCTATTACTTCAAGCAGTCCGTCTATATCAATCGGCTTATAAGGTACCTCTGTAATTTTTACAGGAAAAGGTTTTTCGTAAGGATGCATCTCCATCACACCCTCGCGCACCGTTGCCATCTGTACCGGCACGTCGGGAGTTATAATCGTCGCAACAATGTTTCCGCCGAAAGCAGGTCTGATTTGCAATAGCAGCTGTTTGTATTCCTTGCCGAGATATTTCAAATCAGAAATTTTTAAATCCGTGCAGTCAGCCGTCAATCCGCTCTTTGTGTTTGAAGCAACCCTTGGAGCTAAATCCCTTCCGTAAACCGTCGCACCAAAAAGTACTATCCTCGGAGTATGCTTTTTAATCAGCTCGTTCATTATCCTGCTGTAAGGCATCGTCCTGAATAACTTTAAATCAGGATGGTCAATAAGTACGGCTTCATTCGCACCGTATTTAAAAGTCTCCTCTGCTATACCCCTCGCCTCATGTCCTATAACTATTGCCTTTAAGACACTTTTCAGGCTGTCAGCAAGCTTTCTTCCCTTGCTCAACAGCTCAAAGCTTACATCAGCCGGTTTACCGTTTCGTTGCTCTACGAAAACCCAAACTTCATTGTTATGCATTTATATAATCTTTAAAATTCTTTTGTAATTAAAATATTCTGTCTTCAATTAGCTTATCCACAAGCGCACCTATTCCCTCTTTTGTCGGCTCGACTATTTCCTGACTCCCGCTCGCAAGCACAACCGATTCAACCTTGTGTACCTTCGTCGGCGAACCTTTTATCCCGCATCTTGACTCATCAACCTTTAAATCATCAGCCGAAAATGTCGGTATAAATAATCCCCTTTCCTCGTACTCATGCTTTAATGAATCAATATACAATAATGAGTTTCCTTCTGTCAGTTTCTCAAGCTCCGTTAGCGTCTTCGCTCCTTTGTATGCCATCATTCTCTTTGCTCTGAAAGGTCTCGGCTCTGCTGCACCCTTCAGTACGGTTATTAATACCGGCATCTTGCACTGTACAATTTCATAACCGCCGTCTATCTTTTTCTTTATCTTAATCTTTCCGTCTTTTATTTCAAGTATTTCCTCTGCGTATGTTATCTGAGGTATGTTTAGTTTCTCCGCAGTCTGAGGTCCAACTTGCGCCGTGTCTCCGTCAATCGCCTGCCTGCCCGCGAAGATGAAATCATAGTCTCCGATTTTATTTATTGCTTCGCTTAAAACATAAGATGTCGCGAGTGTATCCGCACCTGCAAACTTCCTGTCGCTGATTGCATACACTTCATCCGCACCCATGTATAAACATTCGCGGAGTATATCCGATGCCCTCGCGGGTCCCATCGTTATAGCAATCACTTTACCCCCGTACGTATCCTTTACCCTTAATGCAAATTCCAGTGCAACCTTGTCTTCATAGTTGAAAATTGCAGGAAGCATCGAACGGTTAACCGTTCCGTCGTCCTTCATAACTTTTCCGGAAATATTTGCCGTATCAGGTACCTGTTTAACTAATACAATAGATTTATACATTGATTATATTATGTACTTTAAAAATTAATTTTGAATATACCAAAGTTTAGTTTTTATAAAAATGTTATTAAACAATTCTCCGCTAATCAAAAAAATCACTAAGTATATCATCTATATCTGCCGTGTCTTCGTACATCTCAAGCTCAACATATTCGCATCCTGATACCATAGCGGAAAGTCTCTTCCCATTATTATGTTTAAGGCATAATATTCTTTTCCCTGTCTCTATTCCATACCTTATTTCATAACCTACTCCCAGCGATGGATTCGTTACTTCTGCAACAATCACATCGCATTCATCAATCCACCTTAAATCCCTGTCGTGAATTTCTTTATCCGTTAAATCAGTCTCCCCTTCTGCTTTTATACTTGAAAAATGCTCAGTTAAAACCTGGCCGAAATTCTTCAATTTCGAAATAAGTTCTGCAGTGTCTATATTTTTGTCAGCCGACCCGCGTATCGAAGTCGCAAAGTAAATTTTCATGAGGCTTTGCTTATAATTGAGATTTAAAATAAATATTTAATTCCTCTTAAAAAACCACGAAATTCTCCCCCCTTCCTCGGAACTACCCGCCGATTTCCAGTTTCTTCCCGGCTTTCTGCTCCCAAAACCCTTTTTTTCTGTATGCCTGCGATATGCCTGCGATATGCCTGCGTTATGCCTGCGATATCCTATAATGCCTAAAATACGCAAAAATCCCCTGTTTTTGAGTATTTTGCTTTAAATGTTAGAATGGATTTTTACTATTCGTTCCCCAGACAATATAGCCAGCCGTCTTTGGATGCAATGTAAACTTTTTGGTCGTAAACTATGGGTGTGGCTTCAAAATAAAGTGGTTTTTTATCAAGAAGTGTAAAATTCAAATCTGAGTCAAACTCAAATAGATATATCCCGCCGTATCCTGCTGCTATGAGTTTGTCCTTAAAAATTATAGGTGTTGAAATTGACTGTCCAATCTTATATTGAAATACTAATTCCGGTTTATCAACAGTTGTTCTTCCGTCAAAACTTTTTGCAGTCCCGTTTGTACTTTTATAATCAACAACATAAAGATATCCGTCTATCCCCGAAAACGCCGCAAGTGATTTTGTGCCCTTCTCTCTGTACTTATCGTTAACTCCCGCACTGCCTATCACTCCGCCGTTCCACGTTAATAGCCCTTTGTTCTCTGTCGGAAAGTACCATACAATCGCGTCTTCAGACTCCTTCTTCGGGTCAAGTTTAAGCATTCCCCCGTTCCCCGCTATAAACTGCTTCTCAACGGAAACCAGCAAACAGCCGTCTTCAGTCACAACAGGCGAGCCGTTCAAATCAGAACCCACATAATATTCCCAGTCAATCTCTCCCTTTGCTATATCATATCCGTAAACATACCCCGAGCCCGCAGCTACATATACTTTCCCGTTAAGAAATGATGGCGAAGATTCAGTAATTAAATTTCCACCTCTTCTTGCTGCATCCTTGTCGCTATATAAATTAAGTTCATTATAAATCTCCGGCTCATAAAACTTGCCGCTCTTAAAAGCATAGTCGTCATTCGGATTAAACACTCTGAAGATACCGTTCTCAAGCCCTATGTATGCTGTATCCCCGAGTATCAGAGCAGAACCGTCAACGTCCCTGCTCATGCTCCTTGTTCTTTCAATTCTCATCCTGAAAAGCTCTTCACCGTCAATTGCCGAGACACTTCTGTAATTATACTCAAGCCCTGACCTCTGTCTGCTTCCCTGAAGTACTGCAAGCTTCCCCGCTTTTCTGTCCGTTGTTCTATTTAAATACAATGTTCCCGTCCCTTTTATCGCATCATCAAACGCATATTTCCATTCTATATCACCCGTCTCTGCATTTATTTTCCTTAGCTTATAATCATATGAACCTTGAATTAAAAACAACTCATCCTTTTCTTTAAACAAAAGCGGCTGCCCTGTCCATCCCGCACCATACCTCATATTCGTTCCTCCGTCATTAAACGGCATGTGCGATGGAGCACCGTCAAGCCAGCACTTCCATATCAGATTTAATTCGTCGGGAGGATTTTCGCCGTAGTAGCATCTCTTCTCATCACCAAGAAATGAACCCACTATGATTTCATAATCATTTTGTTGAATTATAGTATCAACAGAAACTTTCTTTGTAGTATCATTGGGGAGTATATCAACCTTGTTTTCATTCTTACATGAATATACGAATGAAACAAGTATTAATGATATTATTAAAACGTATTTGATATATTACTTTATTTTCTTCAGCAGATATTCAGCAAGGTTATCCTTGTTAATTCTTTCCTGAACCATCGAGTCGCGCTCCCGCACCGTTACAGTATTATCACTTAGTGTATCCGAATCAACCGTTATACAGAAAGGTGTTCCGCATTCATCCTGCCTGCGGTACCTTCTTCCTACAGCTCCCGAATCATCATAAAACACCCTCATGTAATTCCTCAAATCTTCAGTAATGTTTCTTGCAATATCCTGCATACCATCCCTGTTAACGAGCGGAAAGACTGCCGCTTTAATAGGTGCAAATGCAGGATGCAGATGAAGTACTGTTCTCACTTCTGACGATTTAGTTCCGTCAGAATTTTCCTTAACAACTTCTTCCTCGTCATAAGCATTAAGAAGAAACGCCATAAAACTCCGTGACGCTCCCGCGGACGTCTCGATAACATACGGTATAAAACGCTCTTTGGTTTGGTCGTCAAAATATTCAATCTTCTTACCCGAGAATTCTGTATGCCTCTTTAAATCATAATCCGTTCTGTTGTGAATGCCTTCTATCTCACCGAAACCAAACGGAAACTCATACTCAATATCAACCGCTGCCTTTGCGTAGTGCGCAAGTTTATCATGCTCGTGTATTTTCAGCTTCTCTTTTGCAATGCCGTATTTAATAAACCAGTTTATCCTCTGCTCTTTCCAGTAATCAAACCACTTTCCGTCTTCATCCGGTCTTATAAAAAACTGCATCTCCATCTGTTCAAACTCGCGTGTGCGGAAAAGGAAATTCTTCGTGTTAATCTCATTTCTGAATGCCTTTCCAATTTGTGCAATACCGAAAGGCAGCTTCTGACGCGACCCTTCCTTCACATTTAAAAAGTTAACATATATTCCCTGTGCAGTTTCAGGACGTAAATATACAACGCTCGAAGATTCCTCAAGCGGACCGATAAACGTCTTAAACATTAAGTTAAAATTTCTCGCCTCTGTAAATTTTCCTTCTTCGAAACACTTTATGGCTTTGCGTCCTTTATACCCCTTGTTCCCGCACTCAGACTCTTCAAGCTGGTCAGCACGGAACCGCCCCTTGCACTCCTTGCAGTCAACCATAGGGTCAGTAAAGTTTTCAACATGTCCCGAAGCTTCCCATACACGCGGGTGCATAAGTATCGCTGCATCAATTCCTTCAACATCTTCGCGGTAAGTCATTTCCTTCCACCACGCCTGTTTTATGTTATTCAGCATTTCCACGCCGAGCGGACCGTAATCCCAGCATCCGTTTAATCCGCCGTATATCTCCGAGGACTGAAAAACAAAGCCGCGGCGCTTTGCGAGTGAAACAACTTTTTCCGTAATATCTGCTTTTGCCATTTATATTTTAACTTAATAAAACCTTAAATTTAAACATTTTGACATTAAGATTAAGTGCATATAAAATATCTGGCAAGAAATTATTTCCAGCTCAAGTTTTATAAACTATAATTTTGCACTGTATTTATTTAAAAGAATCATTATTTATGTATATATTTCTAATTTAACATTAAAGGAGTCATAATGAGAAAAGTATTACTGTTAGTTCTTTTTTCCTTTTTGATTGCATCAGGATATGCTCAAGAAGTGAAGATTGAAAATGCTATACCAACAGGTATAAATACGGTTCAAAGTCCATTGTGGGGGAATGATGTAGTTATTAGTAATTTTGAACCCATAGGACCAATCACTGCAATAAAAGCTGCTTCAGGAACTATTTACGTCGCTATAAATGACACACTTTCAACAGCGAACCTTGGGCTTATTATTATGCAGTCAACAAATGACGGAAACACTTGGTCGCTTTATCCTCAGGGCATTACTCTTAGAACACAATACACAAAGTTAAAACTAATTAGGGACTACTGAAAAAGTACTAACTATATGTTTAAACATATAGATA
>CAZVCC010000017.1:3196-53129 GCA_964626015.1 uncultured Ignavibacteriaceae bacterium | reverse complement strand
CGTCGAAGGTCATTGCATATGTTCCGGGATTCAGCGTTTCATTAACCAACGTCTGCACCTCCTTACCTTGTACATCATAAATCTTTATTACAACATCACTGACAACTGACAACTGATAACGGATAACTGTGTTAGGATTAAATGGATTAGGATAATTCTGTCTCAGTCTTGTTGTTACAGGTACATTCTCCGATACTGTGTTTATTCCGGTCGTGAATATACTTGCATTCTTAAATATGTATGAGTCTAAAAGTGTAACAGCGTACAAAATACCGTTCGGCGATAAATAAGAACCGTATATGTCGCTTATACTCGATTGTAAAAATTTCTGCGACCATGTCAACCCGCCGTTCGAGGTGTAATATCCCGTTCCGTATGTCCCCATTACTACGCACTCCTGCTGATTCCTTACTTCAACCGCATAATTTGTTATAATTGTCGTGGATGAAAAACTTACGTTCGTCCAGGGAGTTGCTCCTCCGTTTGTAGTTCTGTAAACTCTGTTATTCGAGCCGACGCAGTATCCCGTTTGTGAATTTATCATTTTAATATCATATAAAGCACCCGCAAGATAATTGTCCCCCAGCAAAGTCGAATCCCATACGGCTCCGCCGTTAGTTGTCTTCCACGCTCTCGGTCTGCTGCTTAGGAGCCAGCCGTTGTTTTCGTCCAGCATGCAGGCACTGTAAATAGTATTGCCCGTGGTCGTTGCGTTTATCTTTTGCTTTGTCCAGTTGACTCCCGAATTTGTTGTTTTGAAAATTGTTGAGTCATTGCCTGTTGTGTATCTCGAAAATATCCATCCCGTCTGCGCATTCACAAAATCAACTTTCTGCAATATCAGTCCTGTAGGCATGTTAGGTATTGCTATCGAATCCCAGTTCACACCCCCGTTCGTCGTTCTGTAAACTGCTGACCTGTTTCCGCATATATATCCCGTGTTGTCGTTTATCATATCAATACTGTAAAACTCAGCGTTAGACGCTGCCGATGGCGAAACTACCGTCCAGTTACTGCCCGAATTCGTTGACCTAAGTATTTGGTCTTGTGTAACTGATGAAATCGACGGTGCTCCCACAGCTATCAGCACACTCGTATTCGTCGAAGCCCATACGTCCCTCATATTTCCGGTTTTTAAATACTGTCCAAGCGGTTTTTTAATAGTACCAAGCGTTTGATGTATTGAACCCTTCGCTCCTACCGTTACCATCGTATCCGCATTAATCGAAAAGTCAGATGAATAATATGAATTGCTCCATAACGGCTGTGCCGAAGGTGCCATAAACGCTATCGAATCCCATGTGTCACCATGATTCGATGAACGGTAAATATAGTTCGAGTTTCCCGTCAGATAAACGGCATTATTCCTGTATTTTATATCCGTGAAATGTATGTTTCTGTCAAAAAGTATTCCCGCCATGTTTGCCCATGTGTATCCTCCGTCGTTCGTATATCTGCACCTGCCCCAGTCTCCGCATGCATAACCCGTGTTTGCGTCTAAGAAAACTGCTTTGTTAAAAGTAACTAAATTGCCAATCGGATATGTGTTCCATGAAAACCCTCCGTTCGTAGTTATGAAATTATCTCCAAGCTGATTGAATACAATTAGTTTATTCTCCGTAAACGCATGCAGCACGTATGGATTAGAATAGCCCGGGTTCGTACCGATGTTGTTATTCCATGTTATTCCGCCGTTCGTCGTTTTCATTAATCTGTAATCCGTTAATCCGCAAACTACATATCCCGTCAGATTATTTATAAAACTTATTCCCGTGAATGTAGTGTTTGTCGGTGCAGGGTTGTTAGTGCTGTCAAATGTAATGCCGCCGTCAGTTGTCCTGAATATGCTTCCGAATGATCCAATCACTATTCCCGTGCTCTGGTTGAAAAACCATGCATTGCGTAAGTCTGCTTTCTGTATCGGTATTCCCGCTGTCCGGCCTGCCGTATGCTGAACAAACCAGTTTGTTCCCCCGTTCGTTGTCCTGATGAACGTTCCCTTGCCTCCGATTGCGTATATGGTGTTTGCATCCCACATCTTAACCCACCTCAGCTCATTTCCCTGAGGTGACTGATGCAGCCATTTCCAGTCCTGATAACTCTGGCTTAATGCTCCGGTTGCAAATAAAACAATAGCTAAGATAGTAAATAAAGTTTTCATTATATTCATTTATTTATTACGATTTATTAATTCGGTAATTAATAATCAAGATAAAAATATTTATCGATTATCTCAAATTTTGGATTAGTTAAAAAGAATATCAGTGTGGATTCTCAAGACCATTTGTAAGAGGGAAAAATATTCACAGATTATAATTTCATACCGAGAGATATTTTGTAGTATAAATTAGGATTGTAAGTTTTGAGAGTGCTATATCCTTCATCATTTATTGCGTAAAGAAAATTAATAACAGGGTTAAACTCAATTTTAAATTTATCGCTAACTGGAATTTCAAATCCAAATCCGTAACCGAAACCTATTGCCTGTTCCGGGTTTTGTAATTCACTGATGTTTTTGTCTCCTTTACCATTATATATTAGAGTGTACTTAAAGAATGTATTGAGATATATTCTTGTTGTACCTCTGTTCAGAAAAAACTTTGGACCTATATCGTATGAATACCAGTGTGAAGTTACATTGTATTTCCTTGTGCTGTACATACTGGATAATGTGAAATCAGAAAATATAATTTCTATGTTTCCTGATAGACTAATGTCTTCGGTTAATTTATAGGTAGCATTCATATTAAAACCGTATCCGATTGAATATCTACGAAAAGAACTTCCTTCGGGAAAAGTGATTGCAGGCATAAGTGCCATTGTGTATCTTGATTTTTCATTCTTTGCTTTCTTCGTTTCTGTATCCTGTCCGTAAACGCTGCCGCACAAGAGCAAAAGCAATATCAGTAATTGGATTAGTATATTTGTCATGTTTGTATAAACTGCATATTTGAAAGATGTTTTTCAATTCGATAATGATTGGATAATTGGAGAGGTTTGTAAATTAAAAATGTACATCCGAAATATCGAATGTACATTATTGTTTTTATTTTTCTATAAAGTTATCTTCCCGATAGCGATTTCGGTATTCGACCTGTTTTGATACTCTCAGAGCGAAGCCTTTTCCCGACGATTCTTTCTACCATCTTGCCGATGTTCAGAACTTTATCTACATCAAGACCCGTATCAATACCCATTTCATCCATCATTACGACCATGTCCTCCGTCGAAACAAGCCCAACTATACTCGAATCCTTGTAATAGTATTCGCCCGTCCCGCTTACGGGTACACCGCTCACAAAGTTTGCAGGCTGTCCTCCAAGTCCTCCCATCGTTGATTCGTAATTTGTCATTCCTGCCTGTAAAGCCGCTAAGACATTAGCCAACCCCCATCCGCGTGTTGTGTGTAAATGTACTATATGTTTCCGGGGATCCTGAAACTCATCCATCAGCATAGAAAAATATTTATAAATTCTGTCGGGTGAAGCCGAGCCGTCATGGTCTGCATGTTCTACATCACTCGCTCCTATATCAAACCATCTCTTCGTGAACTCTACTGCTTTCTTCATCTCCGTCGGTCCTTCAATCGGGCATCCCCAGATAGTGCTTACCGTTCCGTTAACTTTAATTCCTGCATCCCGTGCCTGCTTGATGTATTTCTCGGACATCTTCCAGTAATCATCAAGCGAAAGCCCTGAGTTCTTTTTGTGGTGCGATTCGCTCGTCGAAACCATCAGAAGTATTCTGTCAGGTCCGAATCCTTTTTTTCTGTTCTCAATCGCTCTCTCTACAGCTTTTTCCCTTATCGTCACGCATGTTAAAGAAACGGAATCAATGAGATGTGCAATCTTCTTGCTTGTTCTTAATTTCTTCATCAGCTCATCCGCATCTTTGAACTGAGGCATCCCCGTTGGATTTCCAAGGTTTGTTACTTCAACATGCTTAAAACCTGCAAGTATGAGCTGCTCTGCTGTCCATAGCTTCGCTTCCATCGGGATGTATATTTCTTCATGCTGAAATCCGTCCCTGACTGTGATGTCACCGATTGTTACTTTTTTAGGATATTTCATTTATGTTTAATATGATTTTAATTCTTTCGGAACCCTGCCCGTTCTTATACTTTCCGAACGAAGCTTCCTGCCTGCAATTCTCTCAACCATTCTGCCTATGTTCAATACTTTATCTACATCAAGCCCCGTTTCTATCCCCATCTCATCCATCATCACAACCATATCCTCCGTGCAAACCAGTCCCGCAAGCTCTGTATCAACCGAATAATAATCGCCCGTTCCCGTTACAGGTACTCCGTCAAAGAAGTTTGCAGGCTGCCCTCCGAGTCCGCCCATCGTTGATTCGTAATTTGTCATTCCTGCCTGAAGTGCCGCAAGTACATTCGCAAGACCCCATCCATGCGTTGAGTGAAGATGTACTATATGTTTCTCAGGATTCTGAAATTTATCCAGTACCATTGAAAAGTAATCATAAATTCTGTCTGGTGTTGCTGAACCGTCATGATCAGCGTGTTCTACATCGCTCGCACCTATATCAAGCCATCTTTTTGTGAAATCGATTGCTTTATTTAAATCTGTTGGTCCTTCAATCGGACATCCCCATATTGTACTTACCGAACCATTAACTTTTATCCCTGCATCATCACAAAGTTTTATATACTTCTCAGCCAATTTCCAGTAATCTTCGTAAGGCATTCCTGCATTCTTGAAATGGTACGAATAGCTTGTTGGTGTCATCATTAAAATCCTGTCGGGACCAAATCCGTTCTTCTTGTCTTCTATCGCTCTGATTATTGCTTTTTCTCTAATAGTTACTGCTGTAAGTGTAACTGAATCTATCAAGTGTGCTGTCTTCTTGCTTGTCTTTATTCGTTTTATCAACTCGTCACCATCTTTGAATTGAGGCATAGCTCTTGGGTTTCCGAGATTCGTTATTTCTATATTCTTAAATCCTGCAAGTATCAGTTGCTCGGAAAGCCAGAGTTTTGCTTCAAGTGGTATGTACTTTTCTTCGTGCTGAAAACCATCCCGCACTGTAATATCTCCAATTACAACTTTCTTCGGATAATTCATAATCTGGAAATATTAAAGTACTATTTCTGGTATTTCACGTTCAACTATCAATGTACCCTCTGTAGCCGCCTTTATCTGCTCTACAGTTACTCCCGGCGCTCTTTCAAGCAGTTTAAAACCTTTGTCCGTTACGTCTAAAACAGCAAGGTCTGTCACGATTCTTTTTACGCATTTAACTCCTGTCAAAGGCAGAGTGCATTTCTTTAAAAGCTTTGACTGTCCTTCTTTATTCGTATGCTGCATCGCAACTACAATATGCTCGGCAGAAGCAACAAGGTCCATAGCTCCTCCCATGCCCTTTATCAGCCTTCCCGGAACTTTCCAGCTTGCAATATCACCCTCCTCCGATACTTCAAATGCACCAAGTATTGTGATATCAACATGACCTCCCCTTATCATCGCAAAGCTCGTCGCTGAATCAAAGAATGATGCACCGGGCAGATAAGTAATAGTCTGCTTGCCAGCGTTTATCAGGTCTGCCTCAACTGTTTCTTTTGTCGGAAATGGACCCATGCCAAGCATTCCGTTCTCTGACTGAAGTATTACTTTTATTCCTTCAGGAACATAGTTTGCTACGAGTGTCGGAATCCCTATTCCAAGATTTACATAGTATCCGTCGCGTAATTCCTGCGCTATGCGTTTTGCTATCTGATTTTTATCTAATGCCATTGTTTATTTTGATAAGGTTAATTGCTCAATTCTCTTTTCGTAATTTACTCCCTGAAATATTCTCTGCACAAATATTCCCGGTGTATGTATAAAGTTCGGGTCAAGCTCACCCGCTGGTACAAGTTCCTCAACTTCGGCAATAGTTATCTTTCCCGCCATCGCCATCATATTGTTAAAGTTATTCGCTGTATATTTATAAATAAGATTTCCCGCAGTATCGCCCTTCCATGCTTTAACTACTACAAAGTCTGCCTTTAAAGCATGCTCTAAAAGATGCATCTTGCCGTTAAACTCGCGTGACTCTTTTCCTATCCCGACTTCAGTTCCATATCCTGCAGGCACGTAAAATGCGGGTATTCCCGCTCCGCCGGCTCTTATTCTTTCAGCAAGAGTTCCCTGCGGTACAAGATCTACCTCAAGCTCTCCGCTGAGCATTTGTCTCTCAAACTCTGCATTCTCACCCACGTAAGATGAAATCATTTTTCTTATCTGCTTCCTCTGAAGCATTAGTCCCAGCCCGAAATCATCAACTCCGCAGTTGTTTGAAATTATCGTCAGGTCTTTAATGTCGGTTTTGGATAACTCAAGTATTGTATTCTCTGGAATGCCGCACAGTCCGAAACCTCCGAACATCATCGTCATTCCGTTTTTCATTCCTTGAATTGCTTCCTTTGCGTTTTTGACTTTCTTATTCATTCTTATTTATAAATTTCAGCAAATTAAAGATAAATATTTATTATTACAATAGATAACACTGAAGTAGGCTTATCAAGTTCAATTGAATAATGTAAAATCGGTCATTTAAAAATCATAAATATTATTCATTTTTGTCTTTACTTTCCCGTATATTTTTTGTATATTATATTAATATTATTTGTCAGAATTTATTCTCTTTATAATATTCTGACAGGCAGTTTATAAAAAAGAACTGCAATATAATATTATGTAATAACAATTCTTTATTTTAACATCCCATAAATATCCCATGAACATCCCATTAGCATCCCATGAACATACCATACTTCCTCGGTTCTTAGCCGTATCATAGCCGTTGCACACCCGATGTTTACCCGTAGCTCAACCGCCAAAATCAGCTTCAAACCATATAAACCTCGAATATCGCTCTTTTTAAACATTATCCTTGTCTTTATTTAGCTAATAACTTATTTTTGTACATCAGTAGGGGATTTAGCTCAGCTGGTAGAGCGTTTGAATGGCATTCAAAAGGCCAGGGGTTCGACTCCCCTAATCTCCACTAAACTATTTTAACTTCAATTACTTCTTAATATTGAATAATATCCGCACAATAATAATTCTTAATGGTGATGTAGTTCCAAATGCAATATTCAGGAAATTCTATCAAAAAGGTGACTATATTATTTGTGCTGACGGAGGTGCTAACACTGCAAAAAAATACAGAATCTTGCCTAACATAATATTAGGTGACCTTGATTCAATTACAAATTCAAATTTAAGTTTTTACAGGAAAAAAGGAGTTGAAATTCGGAAGATAACGGAACAGGAAACTACTGATTTTGAAAAAGCTTTGATGTATGTGGTTGCGTTCAATTTAGAAAATGTGATTGTATTTGGTGCTATTAGCGGCAGACCCGACCATACCATGAACAATTTCAGCGTTATGAAAAGATACTCAAAGGTTTTAGATATTAAGATTATTGACAGGAAATTTGAAGTATTCTATCTAAAGAAAAAGCTCGAAAGGGATTACGCGAAGAATAAGGTAGTTTCTTTTCTTGGTTTCCCTGCTGCATACGGTGTAACAACAAAAGGACTTAAGTACAAACTCAATAATGAAACCCTTGAATTTGGTGTTAGGGAAGGGACATTAAACGTTTCATCTTCAAAGAAAATTATTATTGAAAAGAAGAGAGGCAATCTTCTCGTCTTCCTAAGCCATATCTAATAATTCAAATCCAGCTAATTACAATTCTATAGTATGTTCTTTATTTTCAGTGATAATTCTTACTCTAATGTGTGTATTTTCGTCTGAATGTACCGTACCCCAAAGCAATGCAAGCTGTTGCAGCTGAATGTCCGGCTTATACTTAGCTGATAGTCCTATTATAACCTCACGCACCCCGAGTGAATGAGCAACATTCATAATAGAAAAGAATGCATTGTTTGTCGGAACAACTACCGGGATTACAGGCTTGCCAATCTTTTCGGCTAAGTTAACTACCTCGCTGAAAAGGTGTAGCTCGTCTGATTTCAACTCCTTTCTCGTTACTGTATTTATCTTATCCGTGAATACTCTTGCTATCATTACAATTATGTCGGTCTTTTCTGTATCCGTTTCAGTTATAATCTTCTTTAAATGATTCAGATTGTTAGGGTCGCGTACCGCAACCATTATCTTGTCAGGAAGCTCGCTTTCTATTGCTTCTGGTGTTATCTGCGACTCATCGTCAAGATTAAAATGTTCAAGGACTCTCATGTTCTCGTGGCTGTTGAATTCTAACTCCGTGAGATTCTTTTCTTTCATTATCTTCCTTTTGTTCATAAACTCTGAAATAACAAACATTACAAAGAAAGCTAATGTAAATATCACACCCGATATAGTCGCGATAGGCTTTGTGAATAAATTTGTTACACCAACAAAGAAAAGGACAAAGAATATCAGTAATAACCCGAATGGTATTTCAGTCTTTCCTATTCTAAAATTCAGCGGTACTTTCCATTCCCGTTTTCTTTTATCCTTATACCGCAGTACTATCATTGAGAATCCCATGAATACAAGGCTCCAGACAACTCCGAATGCGTAAGCTTCACCAAGCAGCAGTATATTTCCCTGTGAAAAGATAATCGTTAATACCTGAAATGAAGCAATTAGATTCAACAATCTGTATGTTGTCCCGTATTTCTTATGAGGCTTTCTAAACCATTCCGTAAGGACCTTGTCTTCGGCAACTCTGTTAAGTACACTGTTTGCACCGACTATGGATGTATTTACCGCACCCGAAAGTATCAATACACCAACTATTACAACGAATGCCTGAAATACCAAATTCAGCCAGTGCGGTCCGATTAGAAACATTGCAATACCACCTATTAGATTGTCTATGTACTGGGGTCTCACATTATCGGGTATCAGCATTGTTCCTAGGAAAGAAACACCGGGTGTAAGTGTTACGCTGAAAAGAAATATTATTAGCGCAGTTTTCTTAAAGTTTTTAAGCTTAGGATACTCAACCTCCCTGTAAACCTGTCCAAGCGTCTCAAGACCGCTCAGAGCGAGCAATGAATGTCCGAATGCAATAAGAATACTTATTAATCCTATCGTTTTTGCCCACTCGGCATTACTCAGCCAACCGTATGATTCATGCGAAAGATTAATCTCTAATGGTGGAAAGTGCGCAAAGAATGGCTCATCCTTCAAAAGCAATGTCACAATACCCCATACAATTACCAAAGCACCCATTATAGCTGTAATTATGAATATCTTAAGTGCTTTTGAAGATGACTCTTCAATTCCTTTCACGTTCTCCCACCAGAAGAAAAGTACTATAACTATTGCCACAACCATTGATAAAATATTCCTGTCGAATTGTATATCTATGCCAAAGACTTTAAGTGTATCATTCAAAAGTCCTGCAAGGTAGTGCCCTCCCGATACACTGCTGATAGGTCCTGTTAGAATATAATCAAATACTAAAGCAGAAACTGAAACCTTGGCGAACCATCCTCCAAGAGTTGATTTAACAACTCTGTAAACGCCTCCGCGCGTGAAGAGCGGCGATGATTCAAGATACAGTGCCATCACGCAGAATGCAAATATCATCACGCCAAGTATAAAATAAGGTGCAACAGTACCAACAAACTGCTCTGCAATGCCGCCCATATAATAAGCAGTAGAGCCGAGATCGCCAATGACAACAGCAGCAGCACGCCAGAATGAAATGAAGGTGAACATTACGGTGGTAAGAACAATAACTTTGGTAGTTTTGGCCGTCATAGACGGCTTAAGTATATGTGAGTCGGTATCCATAAGTTAATTAAGAAGTAATATAATATTATACATTTTCATGCACATGCAAAATACATGAAAAGAATATCATAATAAACAGTAAATATTTTGCATCAATCTTTCATTTTCCCGAATATCTCCTCGAGCTTCATGTACCTGAAATCGAAAATATCCTTTAGCTTATTCTTCACAAGTAATGAATTCGCTGCTTTTCCTATAAAGCCGAATCCTACTTTGTAATGAAGAATGTCGTACATCTCAATACCTCCTTCAATTTCGGAGAACTTATGCTGATGATGCCAGAATTTATAAGGTCCGAACCTTTGTTCATCCACGAAATAATACGGCTCTTTAACGTGTGTTATTTCAGTAGCCCAGTTCATTGCTACATTGAACAATGGTGTAACTTTGTATGTAATTATCATTCCCGGATACATCTTCTTCTCACGATATTCCGAGGTGACTTCAAAACCCATATACGGAGGAGTAATCACCTTCAAGTTTTCCGGCGATGAAAAGAAATCCCAAGCCGTCTTCAAATCAATCGGGAGTCTTTGAACTGTCTTCAAAAAATGCATATAAAAAGTATTATTAATTCGATAGTTTGAACAAAGAATAATAATAAAATGTTCAATATGGGCTATCTTGAAGATTATAATAACTTAAAAGAAATTTATACTGAGTGTAAGGAGATTATATCAATTCCCGGAAGTGAAACATCAATCAGGAATTACAGTTTCACTTCAGTCGATAACGAATACTATCCCGACTCAAATGAATTAATTAACTCTGTAAATAGAAATCTCTTACTATTAAATGAAGTAGCACCCCTGACTGAATCCTTTCTTGAGAATTCATCAGAGGCAATCGAATGCGACAGAAAGTTTATATTTCCATTGTATAGTAATAAACATAAGCATGATAAGCTTATTATTTTGTTTCATGGATTAAATGAAAGCAGCTGGGATAAATATCATACGTGGGCAAAAAGACTTGTCGAGCTGACAGGGCAGGCAGTTCTAATGTTTCCGATATCCCATCATATTAACCGCAGACCATTAAAATGGAGTGATTCAAGAACTATGAATTCTCTTGCAAAAGAAAGGAAATCCAAATTTAACTCACAGGAGTATTCGTTCGTTAATGCTGCAATAAGCACACGGCTGCAGTTCAATCCTGAACTATTCTTCCTTTCAGGTTTAAGAACTTTCAACGATGTCCAAAATCTCATTTCTAGCTTACGGAACGGAGGGTTTGAAGAGATTAATAAAGACTGCAGAATATCGTTGTTCGGTTATTCCATCGGAGCATTCCTGATTGAAGTACTTATTATGGCAAGAGAGGATTTATTTGCTGATTCCGGAATTGTGTTATTCTGCGGAGGACCTACTATGGATTTGATGTTTCCTGCATCAAAGTATATCTACGACAGTGCAGCAGAAGAAATAATGACAGCATATTATCCGAAAAACTTTGAGGATAATATTAAATCAGATAAAATACTTCAAAGATATTTCAGTGAAAATGAAAGCGATGGTATGGTGTTCAGGTCATTGCTTAATAAACATAGATTTGCAGAATTGCGTGCAAAGAAGCTTAAGAAGTTTGAGAATCAAATACTCGCAATCCCATTGACAAGCGATGAAGTGATGCCGCCTAAATCAGTTAGCGAAACGTTAAATACTGAAGGATTAAAAGTAAGAATTAAGGAAATGCATTTCCCGTTTGATTATAATCATATCTCTCCTTTTCCGCTAAATGAAAAGATAAAAGAGGAAGTGAATGAGTGCTTTGAGAATGTGTTTTCTGAGGCATCTAAATGGCTGCAATAAATATAAATTATAAACAAAAATAATATCTTAATATTCGATATGAAAATTCTGATAAACTTATTCTATTTAATCTCAGTATTTCTGATTGCTATTTCGTTGTTTGGCAGTACTATATCAGAACCGATTGTAGAGATGTTTTCAAGTGAAGTTGTGCAGTCAGTTGGTATTGACAAAGCAAAGATAGACTCTCTGGACGCACAAATTGACGTATCATTCTACAACATGAATTTATTAATGTACAGACTGGAGAGATTAAAGAATTTTTTAACATTCGGAGACGACGAACAAAAACCCTTGGAATTTAAAAAGCATAATTATATCAGCGTTATTGTGTATGAACCTATCATTGCGGCCGTTTCATACATAATCAGGGGGATAATGCTTATTCTTGGAATATTGATTTTATTAATGACTGTAATAATACATACAATTACGTCGTATCTTAGTTTAAGAAAAAGAGTGAAGATTCTTGAAGAGAGAGTTCTTACTTTAGGTAAGGGAATTTATGCTGAATAAATTATGTTTTTATTCATATTAAACTAAAATATAACTATACATGGACAGAAAAGAATGGCTTGAAAAAATTGGTGATGTAATTGATGCAAAAGATTCTGCAGGATTTGCTAATTTATTGACGGAAGATGGTATATTTAAATTCGGAAATGCTGACGAAGTTAAAGGAAGAAAAAATGTTGCAGAATATGTGGCAGCATTCTTTAATATGATAAAAGGGAGTCAGCATAAAGTTGTAAACTTCTGGGAACAGGGAGAAAACGTAATCTGGCAGGGTGAAGTGCTTTATACGAGAACTGACGGAAAACAGGTTAACGTTAACTTCTGTAATATATTCTACATGAAAGATGATTTGATAGAAAAGTATCTCATATACATAGACAACACACCTTTATTTTCTTAAAGTATATACTTTTTTGAGCCTGAATTAATAATCAGGCTCATTTTTTATATTCTGAAAGAATATTTAACCTATCGTTAAATTCCTTAATTATTTCATTTACTATCTCACCAGCTGGTTTAATATCATTAACGAGTGCTGATACCTGTCCTATCTCGAGTTCGCCGTTTTCAAGGTCACCTTCAAACATGCCTTTTTTAGCCTTTCCTTTACCAAGGAGTGCTATTAAACCCTCTTTAGAGACGCAAGAGTCTTCTGCTTTTTGAATTACCTCGAAGAATTTATTTTTCAGAAGTCTCACAGGAACTACTTTTTTCATCATTAGTTTTGTGTCCCCCTCTGAGGAATTTACAATCATCTTTTTAAAGTTTTCGTGAGCAGATGATTCAACTGATGCAGCGAAACGAGTGCCAATCTGCACACCGTCAGCCCCGAGTGCAAAAGCAGCAAGCATTGAAGACCCTGTTGCAATTCCTCCTGCAGCTATTACAGGAATAGTGACAGCATTTCTAACTGAGGGTATCAGTGCCATCGTTGTAGTTTCTTCAATACCATTATGTCCTCCTGCTTCGAATCCTTCTGCAACAACAGCATCTACACCTGCTTCCTGACATTTTACAGCAAACTTTGCACGTGCGACAACATGTACGACGGTAATTCCTTTTTCCTTGAACAACGATGTGTATTTTTTCGGACTACCAGCCGACGTAAAAACAATCTTTACATTTTCCCTAATTATGATATCAATAATATCATCGATTTGAGAATAAAGCAGGGGAATGTTAACTCCAAAGGGTTTGTCAGTATTAGCTTTGCATTTTATTATATGCTCTTCAAGAGTTTCCGGATGCATAGAACCCGCACCAATCAATCCAAGTGCACCTGCATTGCTCACTGCAGAAGCGAGTTTCCAGCCGCTGCACCATACCATACCCGCCTGTATAATTGGATATTTAATGCCGAGTAATTTTGTTATTATGTTCATAAAATTTTTGTTTTTAGACATTTAATTTGGAATAATTAGAAATAAAATACCATGAAAAACATTAATGTAATCGTATTAATGATAATAATAAGTTTGTCATCCTGTATTTCAAATGCACAAATAAAGATGCTCTTTGAATCGGAAAAAAGTGAGAAAGAGAAAATTGCAGGGTATGTAAACTCCGGATTTTCAGATATTCAGATATTCCGGATTGATATAAGCGATACAGAAGAAGAGAACGACACTTCGCTGGTTTATAGAATAACGATAAGTAACGATAAAAGCTTAGTTACAGAATTCGATGCTTTATCCGAGTACAGAACAGTTGTTAAGTATGACGGTAACATTCTGTTCAGGGAAATTACGGATAAGGCGGGACAGCCTGCAGGGAAAACGCTTTACACATACAATAATGAGGGATTTATTTCAAAGAGAGAATTATACTTCGGTAATGTTAAAGCTCTTGATGAAGTATATGAATTCGGAAATTATGAAAGCGGAGAAGTAATTAACTATTCTGCCGATGGTACTTTAATGAGTAAATCTATATTTAAGCTTAACAGCCAAAGAAAGTTAATCGAGGAATTAAAGTTTAATTCTAAGGGAGAAGTTGAGCAAAAATATGAATATACTTATGATTCTAAAGGGAGGATGATTGAAGAGAGGATTATAATGTCTAATGAGCAAAAGACGATTACCAATTATTCGTATGATGAAAACTCTAATGTTATTGAAGAACAAACGAAGGATAACAGCGGAAATATATTGAGTTATAATAAGTTTGCTTACGAAGGAAATAAGTTGATTGAAGAATTAAGGGATTCCAGAGATATAAAACTTAAGAAATTCTATACGTATAAGGATGGATTGTTAATGAATATAAAGTTTGAGGATTTAATTGAAAACATTATTTACATTTGGGAGTATAGATATAAGTAAATAAAAAGCCCCTCGAATGAGGGGCTTTTTATTTATACTTGAATTTTATTATTGTTTACAGATACTTGTCTCTGTTGTCAACAATCTTAGCGTTGTTGGTGAGGTTAGTCATCCATTCCTGAACCGCCTGCTGCTTCTTATTGGTAAGGAGCTGCTTGCGTAAATCGGCTGCTTTTACGACGTAGTCATTCTGGTCAAAAGGAGTTATCCAATTGAGAACAGCTATGTAATAACCTCGAGTACCTTTAATCGGGTTAGTAATATCACCGGGTTTCATAGAGAAGATGGCATTATAAAGCGGGTAATCGATTCCGAGTTTAGCGTCCGGCTTTGCCATAGATACGCTGTCGGCAGTACCGAATGAATATTGCGGGAACATAGTCTGCAGTCCGAGTATATCGCCGCCTGAAATCTTAGAGCGAATATCTCCTGCAATCTTTTGCAAGTATCCAAATTTCTTAATTTGAGCGACTTTAGGTTTGATGAGAGTTACTTTAACAGAGTCAAAATTCTTTGTGCCTTCTGATATTTTATCGGTAATCATGTACACGCCGTATCCGCCCTGAATCTTCGTCGGACCATAGAGTTTTGATTTCTTGTTTGCAAGACCGAACTCAATAATATTCTTGTTCTGACCGGCACCCGGAACAAAACCGCCTTTAGAGATTTCGGGAGTCGAGTACACGGGAATAGTCATATTCTTTGCGAGAGAGTCGAGTATAGCACCGTTTTCGACGTCTGCCATAAACTCCTGTGCTTTTTTCCTGGCAATATCTTTTGTTCTTTGTCCGGCAGTAACGGGTTTTCTAATTTCAGCAAACTTAAATTCTTTGCTGGATTTATTTTTAATGTAAATAATATGGAAACCGAATTGAGTTTTAATAGGACCAATAATACTTCCAACTGAACCATTTAAAGCAGCATCTTCAAATTCCTTTACCATAGCACCTTTAGTAAACCAGCCGAGGTCGCCGCTATTCTGCTTAGCAGAAGGGTCCTGTGAAAGTTCAAATGCAAGCTTAGCAAAATCTTCACCGCTCTTTGCACGTTTAAGAATATCTTCTGCCTGTTTCTTTGCAGCTGCTGTATCTGTACCGAAGTTTATAAGAATGTGCGAAGCGTTAACGAAAGATTCATCACCGTCTTTTGATTCGAGCATTTTTATAACTTTATATCCGTCCTGATCGATTATAATATCTGAAACTTCATCAGTTTTAGCATTAAAGAGAAAGTTCAGCGCATTCCTTCCGGCAGCTCCCAGAGCGTTTGGTTTCTGGAAATCCGCTTTAAAAGGAACGGTTGAATTGTCATTTACAAGTTTAATCAAAGAAGAATCTTCCATCTTGGAGTTCTTCATATCCTTAACCAAAAATTCCATTTGTTTCCTTACGGAGTTAGTATCATCGACTGTAGGAGCGTCGGAGAACACAACATACTTGAACTTAACTGCTTCTTCCTGTTTGAACTCATCTTTATGTTTATTAAAATAATCTTTGAGTTCTTCCTCGTTAACCTGAAACTGCATAGTATCGGTGACAGAATTAACATCGAGGAAAGCATATTTAAAACTTGCTTTAATATTATCATCTTTATATTTCTGAATGACATCTTCTTCCGGAACGATTACAGAAGCAGTGATATAGTTTTGAAGTTTATCTGATAAGAGAACTTCGCGCATATAGATTTCGACCTGATTCCAGAACTGAGTAGCTTCTTTAGTTTTCATACCGAGAGCCTGCTGGTAGAATTCCATATTAAAGACACCTGTTGAATCTATGAAGTTACGACTAATTGCTTCGGGGAGCTGGTCAGGACGGTTGTAAATAAAGTCGAGTATTTCGTTATCGGAGACTGTGATACCGAGTCCATCGATTTCCTGTTTAGTAAGTTTTTGCTGAACGAGTTGATTCCATACCTGTTCTTTAATCTGTTCGAGTGTGGCATCATCAACGTCTTTGCCTCCATTTTGCTGTCTCATCATTTCGATCTGCTGCTGTAGAGCCTGTTCATATTCCTGATAAGTAATTTCTTCACCGTTTACACTACCGAAGATAACCATATCTCCGCCTCTCATACCGACGTAGTTCATACCCCATTCAAAAACAATAAGACCGACAAAAGCGATGATGAGAAAAACGATAATATAAGGCATCTTATCGCGCATCTTATTCATAATGCCTGTACCATGTGAAGCTTTTTGTCTTGTAATCATTACCGAAACAACTCCTTTAAATATGTTTAGTGTTATAAAATTAAGTTAAAACAAACATGAAAAATAAGTGATTTAAGGAGGAAAATCAATTCAAATATGAAAGAAATGAAGAAAAAGCGAAAAATGGGGGCAGCGTTATTTTATGGTTTTATAGTTGGGATAAATGTAATGATAAGCCGGTTTTATGAAGGAGTTTAACTGTGGGTTAAGCGCAGAGTAAGCGAGTCAGGCAAATGAACGAAGTATTCAGGAAATAAGACTGAGTTTATAGTGGCTATAAAGCAGATTTAAAGTGGATATGAATAGAGAAAATGGATATCATACTGTAAATACAGTTAATTGCTTTAAATTTTGCGATTTGTAATGAAATAACGGAGTGTTTATTAGCAAAATTGAAACACTTAGTATAATATACTTAGTATATTATATTTTTTAAACAATGATTGGAAGAAAATAATTCCGTTGAAAAGAAAAAATATTTAGTGTATGTTGTACGAAATTAAATTCATGAGTTTAAAAAAGAAATACGACATTGTTATACTGACTGACTCCAGGTTTATAAATCCTGAGACAAAGGACGAATATGTACAGAACGTACTTTTAGAAGACAATTTTGCGAAGACAGCGTTAGAGCAGAAGGGATTAAGAGTCGGAAGAACAAACTGGGACGATGACGGTTTTGACTGGACGGAAACCGAGTATGCAATATTTAAAACTACATGGGATTATTTTGACAGGTATGAAGAGTTTTCTAAATGGCTTGAAGAAGTAAGTAAAAAAACGAAGTTAATAAACCGAATAGAGACAATCCTCTGGAACGTTGATAAACACTATCTGCTTGATTTAAATAAAAAGGGCGTTAACATACCGAAGACTATATTCATTGAAAAGGGTGATGACAGAGCGTTAACTGATATATTTATGAATTCGGGATGGAAAGATTCCATATTAAAACCAGTTGTTTCCGGCGGCGGAAGGCATACCTACAAGATTGATAAGGTTAATCTTTTTGAACACGAAAAGATTTACAGGGAATTGATAGAGAATGAAGCGATGATGCTTCAGGAATTTCAGTACAGTGTCATAGAGGAGGGGGAATTAACATTCGTTGTTTTTGGCGGGAAGTTTTCGCATGCTGTCTTAAAAAGGGCAAAGGCAGGGGACTTCAGAGTGCAGGATGATTACGGCGGGACTGTGCATGAATACACGGCGAGCAAGCAAGAGATCGAGTTTGCGGAATTGATTGTATCTTTGTGTAATCCTATTCCTGTTTACGGGAGGGTTGATGCAATAAAGGATAATGACGGAAACCTTGCTGTATCGGAGCTGGAGCTTATTGAGCCTGAGTTATGGTTCAGGACAAAGCCTGAGTCGGCGGTTGATTATGCGGAAGCGGTATTGAAAGAGATGATCATATATTAAATAATAAAGCCGGAAGTATTCACTTCCGGCTTTTAATTATATTATAGAAATTAATTTATTTCTTTGGGACGTTTTTCAGAGTTTCAACGAGATAATCCCAGAACTTTTGGACAGTTGCAATGTTCACCATTTCATCGGGTGAATGCGGGTTACGGATAGTTGGTCCGAAAGAAATCATATCGAGATTCGGGAACACACCGCCAATAAGTCCGCATTCAAGACCTGCATGGATAGCGCTAATCTTTGGTTCTTTACCAAACTGTTTTTTGTAGCCTTCAATCATAACTTTAAGAATCGCAGAATTCGGGTTTGGTTTCCAGCCGGGATACTGACCGTCGAAAACAATCTTTGATGCACCAGCGAGTTCAAACACAGATTCCATTTTTCTTTCAAGAGCTTCTTTGCCGCTATCGACAGAGCTTCTAAGCAAGCAGATAACAGAAATTTTCTTTTCGGCATCGTCTGATTTTACGATTGCGAGATTTGTTGATGTTTCAACAAGACCGGGCATATCGTTGCTCATTCTGATAACATTGTTAGGTAATGCGAAAATACAATTGATTACATTCTTCTGTGACTTCTGGTCGATAACGCCATCGGGCATATCAGCTTTTTCAAGTTTAATTTCAAGACCCGGGTCAGCAGTTGCGAATTCATTTCTAAGAGTAGATTCGAAATTCTTTAAAGCGGATTCAAAATCTTTTGCTTTAGCAGAAGGAACAACGACTACTGCATGGGCTTCGCGGGGTATAGCATTCCTAAGAGTACCACCTTCAACTGATGCGATTCTTAGACCGAAATTACGTTCAGCCATTCTCAGAAAACGGAAAATAATTTTATTTGAGTTTCCGCGGTACAGATGTATATCGCAGCCAGAGTGACCGCCTTTGAGACCTTTAACGATGATTTTGTACGAAGCACTATCTTTCGGAACAGGATTAATTTCATATTTGAACTCAGCGAGAGCGTTTGTACCGCCTGCACAGCCTATGAACAATTCACCTTCATCTTCTGAATCTAAGTTCATTAAAATATCGCCCTTCAGGTATCCGGGTTTCAAACCGAAAGCACCTGTCATACCTGTTTCTTCATCGATTGTAAAGAGAGCTTCAATAGGTCCATGGCTCAAGTCTTTAGCTTCGAGTACGGCAAGCGCGGCGCATACACCCATACCATTATCGGCACCGAGGGTTGTACCAGTAGCTTTAACCCATTCGCCGTCGATACGAGGTTTAATGGGATCTTTTTCAAAATCGTGTTTTGTATCGCTATTAGCCTGAGGTACCATATCAAGGTGTCCCTGTAGAATAACCCCTTTTCTATCTTCGAAGCCTTTAGTTGCGGGTTTACGGATAACGACATTACCAACGGCATCGACTTCATACTCAAGATTATTTTTCTTAGCAAAGTCGATTACATACCGGCGCATTGCGTCTTCATGTTTTGAAGGATGGGGGATAGCGCACATTTCTTCGAAATGCGTCCAGATAGCCGAGGGTTTAAGAGCATTTAAAACTGCCATTTTATTTTTCCTTTCTTAATTCTTTAAAGTATAATAAATTATTTGCGTACAAACCATTAATAAATTTAGAGATTCTTTCTGCAGCGGGTTCAATTTTTTCACCGAACGAAAGCTTAAGTTCATCTACGATAGATAGAACCTTTTTGTTACCGTCTATTGCGAGCCAGGTTGCAGAGCCGAGTTCATCGAGTTTAACCCTAATATCTTTAGATTTACTTTTAGGGATAATCTTTTTCATGAATTCTTTTTTAAATTTTGGGATGAGAATATTCACGAGCCCGTCAACCTCTTCATGTCCATTAATACGGACGGGAGTTAGTTCAAGCAGATTGATATTAGTTGCTTTATTTTTCTTAAACATTATGCAAGATACTTCTATTAAATCATTTAATAAAGGCTTTTAAGAGCAGTAAGAGCAGAAAGAGCAGTAAGAGCAGTAAGAGCAGTAAGAGCGTAAGAGCAGTAAGAGCAGAAAGAGCAGTAAGAGCAGAAAGAGCAGTAAGAGCAGTAAGAGCAGAAAGAGCAGAAAGAGCAGAAAGAGCAGTAAGAGCAGAAAGAGCAGAAAGAGCAGTAAGAGCAGTAAGAGCGTAAGAGCAGTAAGAGCAGTAAGAGCAGAAAGAGCAGAAAGAGCAGTAAGAGCAGAAAGAGCAGTAAGAGCAGTAAGAGCAGTAAGAGCAGTAAGAGCAGAAAGAGCAGTAAGAGCAGTAAGAGCAGATTTTTGGGAAATCAGAGTATATTGAATGGTTTTGAAAGAACAGGGAAAATGATTAATTTTGTAGTTGTAATAATACATTAATGATTAGATATCTAATTTGATTTTGAAAACAAAGATTATATAAACTTTTAAATATTAATATTATGAAAAAACTTATTTTAATCGTATTAGCATTAATTTTAAGCACACAGGTTATGTATTCACAAAATGATTACGCAAAACAGAGAGTTGAAGCGTTCAAGAAAGTTAAACTTGAGACGGATTTAAGCCGGCTGACTGCTAACGAACAGAAGATGATTCCGATTCTGATAGAAATATCAAAAATTATGGATGACCTTTTCTGGAAGCAGAATTTTGGCGATAAGGAAAAATTTCTGTCGGGGCTGAACGATGATTACGAAAAGCAATTTGCACTGATTAACTACGGTCCGTGGGATCAGCTAAATGACGAGAAGCCTTTCATACAGGGCTTTGGCGGGAAACCTGCGGGAGCGAATTTCTATCCTGTTGAAATGACGAAGAGCGATTTTGAAAAAATCAAAGACCCGTTGAAGTTGAGTCCTTATTCGATAATTGTAAAGGATGGCGGGGAATACAAAGTTGTAATGTATTCAAAGGCATACGAAAAGGAGTTAAAGAAGGCAGCTGAACTTTTAAAGCAGGCATCGGAGCTTGCCGAAGATGCAGGTTTAAAGAAGTATTTAAAGATGAGAGCCGAAGCACTTGTTACTGACAACTATCAGCCGAGTGATTTTGCATGGATGGAAATGAAGACAAACGTAATAGATTTTGTAGTTGGACCGATTGAGAATTATACCGACCAGCTTTTCGGTTACAAGACAGCATTCGAAGCATACGTGCTCGTTAAGGATGTTGAATGGAGCAAGAAACTTGAGAAGTTTGCTTCGCTTCTGCCGCAGCTTCAAAGGGAACTGCCTGTTGATGAAAAGTACAAACAGGAAGAAGCGGGTGCGGATTCTGACTTGAACGCTTATGATGCATTATATTATGCGGGTGACTGCAATTCGGGAAGCAAGACGATTGCAATTAATTTACCAAACGATGAAGAGGTGCAGTTGAAATCAGGCTCGAGAAGACTTCAATTAAAAAATGTGATGAAGGCAAAGTTCGACGCAATTATGGCACCTATTTCAGATTTGCTGATTACGCCCGAGCAGAGAAAGTACAGCAAGTTCAACGCATTTTTTGAAAACGTTATGTTTCATGAAGTTGCTCATGGATTGGGAATTAAGAATACGATAACAGGTGCGGGTACTGTGAGGGATGCATTGAAAGAACAATATTCAGGACTTGAAGAGGGCAAAGCCGATATTCTGGGACTATACTTAGTTACAAAGCTTTATGAAATGGGCGAACTGAAAGACGGTGAACTGATGGATAACTACGTGACTTTTCTGGCGGGGATATTCCGTTCATGCAGGTTCGGAGCTGCGAGCGCACACGGCAAAGCAAATATGGTAAGGTTCTATTATTTTCAGGAGAAGGGTGCATTCACAAGAAATTCCGACGGAACTTACACAGTGAATTTTAAAAAGATGAAAGATGCAGTCATTTCCTCATCACAGCAAATTCTGAAGATACAGGGCGACGGTGACTATGCGGGAGCAAAATCATTAATTGAAAAAGACGGGTTCATTAAAGAAGAGCTGAAAAAAGACCTTGAACGTGTAAACACCGCAGGGATACCAGTGGATATTGTTTTTGAGTAGAGCAGTCAAGAGCAGTCAAGAGCAGTCAAGAGCGGTTAAGAGCGGTTAAGAGCAGTCAAGAGCGGAAAGAGCAGTCAAGAGCAGACAAGAGCAGTCAAGAGCAGTCAAGAGCAGTTAAGAGCAGTCAAGAGCGGTCAAGAGCGGTCAAGAGCGGTCAAGAGCGGTCAAGAGCAGTCAAGAGCAGTCAAGAGCAGTCAAGAACAGTCAAGAGCAGTCAAGAGCAGTCAAGAGCAATCAAGAGCGGAAAGAGCAGTCAAGAGCAGTCAAGAGCAGTCAAGAACAGTCAAGAGCAGTCAAGAGCAGTCAAGAGCAATCAAGAGCGGAAAGAGCAGTCAAGAGCAGTCAAGAGCGGAAAGAGCAGTCAAGAGCAGTCAAGAGCAGTCAAGAGTGGTCAAGAGCGGAAAGAGCGGTCAAGAGCGGAAAGAGCAGTTAAGATATAGCAAGATTAAGAAAATTTAAATAACAATGGCATGAAGACTTATAATGATTTGGAGATATGGAAGAAGGGGGTGGATTTTGTTGTGAAAGTGTATGATATTACAAAATCTTTTCCAAAAGATGAGATTTATGGTATTACAAATCAGATGAGAAGAGCTGCTTTTTCTATACCTTCTAATATAGCAGAAGGATCCGGAAGAAATTCGAATAAAGAATTTGTTCATTTTTTATATATTTCTTACGGCAGCTGCTTGGAGTTAGAGACACAAATTCTAATTTCTGAAAGATTAGGTCTGTTAGGTAAAGATAAAAAGGATGCGATACTTGTTAATATATTGGAATTAAGAAAGATGATTTCGGGATTGATTAAAGTTTTGAAAGAGCAGAAAGAGCAGTAAGAGCAGTAAGAGCAGTAAGAGCAGTAAGAGCAGTAAGAGCAGTAAGAGCAGACAAGAGCAGTCAAGAGCAGTCAAGAACAGTAAGAGCAGTAAGAGCAGTAAGAACAGTAAGAGCAGTTAAGTGCTTGAAGAATATTAAATATTTTAAATATAATTAATGATATGAAATATAAGAAAAAAGTTTGTTGTATTGGGGCGGGGTATGTTGGCGGTCCCACGATGGCGGTGATTGCAGCGAAATGTCCCGAGTATAAGATTACTGTTACGGATATAAATAAAGAAAAAATTAATGCTTGGAAGACGGATGAGCTGCCGATATTCGAGCCGGGGTTGCTGGAGGTAGTAACATCTGTCAGAGGTAAGAACTTATTCTTTACGACTGATGTGGGTAAAGCAATTAAGGAATCTGAAATTCTTTTTATATCCGTCAACACACCAACAAAGCAATTCGGCGAGGGCAAAGGCAGAGCGTCTGACCTTCAGTTTGTTGAAAGCACAGCACGGAGTATCATTGAGAATTCTGATGAAGGGAAGATTGTTGTCGAAAAAAGCACCCTTCCTGTTAAGACTGCCGAGACACTAAATGCGATACTCGGAAGCAACGAGAAAGGTTTAAAGTTTGAAGTATTATCTAATCCGGAATTCTTAGCTGAAGGTACCGCGGTTAATGATTTAATAAATCCTGACAGGGTGCTGATAGGTTCATACGAGACTGAATCGGGCAGGAAAGCAAGGCAGGAATTGGCAGATTTATACATGAACTGGGTGCCAAAAGAAAAAATAATAATGAGCAATATATGGAGTTCAGAACTTTCGAAATTAACAGCTAATGCTTTTTTAGCTCAAAGAATATCATCAATAAACAGCATTTCAGCTTTGTGCGAAGTGACGGGTGCGAATGTAGAGGAACTTAGCAAAGCAATCGGCATGGATTCGAGAATCGGACCGAAGTTTTTAAATGCAAGTGTTGGATTTGGAGGTTCATGTTTTAAGAAAGATATTTTGAATCTGGTTTATATTAGTGAATCGATGGGACTTCATGAAGTTGCTGAGTACTGGGAATGGGTCATAAGGATGAACGATTACCAGACGAAGAGGTTTGTGAATAGGATGATAAAGAACATGTTTAATACTTTGTCGGGAAAAAAGATAGCGATGTTTGGGTATGCATTCAAAGCGAACACTGGCGACACAAGGGAAACACCGGCGTTTTATGCTGCAAAATATATGGCGGAAGAAAATGCTCATATTGTGATAACTGACCCGAAAGCGCTGGGAAATACTAAAATAGATTTAAAAGAATTTAAGGGCAAGGTAGAGTTTACCGATAATCCTTACAAAGCAGCGGAACATGCGGATGCGATTGCAATTATGACTGAGTGGGACGTTTATAAGTCGCTTGATTATAAAAAGATCTATGGACTTATGAGAAAGCCATGCAGTATTTTTGACGGCAGGAATATTCTTGATGCTGAAGAGATTAGAAAAATTGGATTTGGGTATTTTGGTGTTGGACATTAATTTGTTAAGGAAATAAGGTTAATATTTATTCTGGAAAGTAGAGACGTTGACTTGGGCAAGTTGTGAGAAAATACTTTTTAAAAATGATTATTCGAAAAAAAATTATTTTCAGTAAAATAAGAAAAAGGAATGGTTTTGAATTGTGGGTTTTATTTTAGATAATCATAGATTTTTTAATCTAAAATAAGAATTAATCACTTTTATATTGAATCAATGTTTTGAACAAGGGAAATAAAATTTAATTATTTGAAAGGATTATGAAAATACTGAATTCATTTACTTAGTTTACTTGTCGTAATAATAATTTCAGTATGACTTTCAAAATAGTAAAACATCAATAGCATAATAAAATAGAGTATTAGAGCAAACAATAAGAAAAGATGATAATTTATAACATATTTACTTTTGATCTTTTGTTTGATTAAGTGATTAATCCTTAAATGAAGAATATTAGAAAAGGCAAATTTGATTGGAATACGGCTCGATTTCATTAAAAAAAGAGTGACAAATATTGAATTCAATTATCATAAACGCAAATTAAAACAATCAAGATATTGCAAGAAACCCTTATAAATCAAACTAATTCCTTGTTTTTACTGTATCAAAAAAGCATATTATATGTTGACTTAAATATGCAAAATTTGAAATAGAATCTGTGATTTATAAGCGGAGCTATTCCAAAATTATAGTTATATGAAAAAAAGATTTAAGTAATTATTATTCAATTAAAAAATCAATTAGATTTATGAAAAGAATTATATTTATTACTTTGTTTGTTTTTACAGCGTTGAATTTTTTGTTTTGTCAGGATGATACAATCTCCCAACAGACCGATTCTCTACTATACAGGGAGCAGGATTTGAAAAGGATAAGTACAAATTACTTTAATTTATCAAAACCAAATAAATTCAATTTTGAAGTTGTTGTAATTGGTGGAGTTAAAAACCCCGGAATTTATTTGGTGCCACAAGGAACAAGTCTTGTTGAAGTTGTAGCATTGACAGGCGGGGCACCCGATGAAAGTATTTTTGAGAATTTCAAACTAATTAGAACAAAGGAAAAAAATCCTGAATTGAGAAAAGATACAATATTTGTTTTTGATTATATTGATTATTTTGATAAAGAAAAGGCAGGAACAGTAAAGCAAATAAATCCAACATTAAAACCAGGTGATATTATAGCATTCGCAATTAAACCGGAAAAAGATTTCTGGCAAGTGGCACAAGGTATAGCAGGAGTAGTCGTTTTACCAATATTATCAATGCTAACAGTATTATTAAATATTATGATATATAATAAATAAAATCAAATTAATTATAAAATGATATGATAAAAGATAAGCAAATTCTTATCACCGGCGGGACAGGTTCCTTTGGAAACACGATTGTTGAGAAATTATTAAATGAAACAGAACCTGCATCTATAACAGTATACAGCCGTGACGAGAAGAAACAATATGATATGCGTAATAAATACCATGACGTAAGGCTAAAGTTCATAATAGGAGACGTAAGAGACAGAGAAAGAGTATACAAAGCGATGAAAGGTGTAGATATAGTTTTTCATGCAGCAGCATTAAAACAGGTGCCTAATTGTGAATTTTTTCCTTATGAAGCAGTCCAGACGAATATTATTGGCACACAGAACGTACTGGATGCAGCTGAAGATGAAGAGATTGAAAAGATTGTAGTATTAAGCACAGACAAAGCAGTATACCCGATAAATGCAATGGGGATATCCAAAGCTATGCTTGAGAAACTGATGCTGGCAAAAGCAAGGATATCCACATCGAAAACTATATTTTGCGGAGTAAGGTACGGAAATGTTATGTATTCAAGGGGATCGGTATTCCCATTATTTGTTGAACAAATAAAAGCCGGCAAACCGCTTACAATAACAAGTGGTGAGATGACAAGATTTCTTCTTCCATTACCAATAGCAATAGATTTGGTTTTATTTGCACTTGAAGAGGGGCAAAATGGCGACATACTAGTGCGAAAATCACCTGCATCAACAGTAGAAGATATGGCAAAAGCAACGCTTGATATTTTCAATTCCAGCGTCGGAATAAAGGAAATAGGTATAAGAGAAGGAGAAAAAATGCATGAGACTCTTGTTACTCAAGAGGACTTATTAAAAGCAGAAAGTTATGAGAATTATTACAGAATAAGGAATCTTGAAAAGATAGATTTCGAAAAATATTTTTCAGAAGGAACAATAAATCACTTTCCTAAGGAAGGTTACACATCTGCGAATACACAAAGGTTGAGCACGGAAGAAACAAAGAAATTAGTACTTTCTCTTAAGGAAATACAAGAAGAACTTAATGCATAAGATAAGGATAGGAATAACGGGTCAGGCCGGATTTATAGGAAGTCATTTATACAACTATTTAGGAATCTTTAACGAGAAGTACGAAAGGATTCCATTTAAGGATGATTTTTATGATAACGAGGCTGATCTAATAAATTTTGTAAAGCAATGTGATGTTGTAGTTCATTTAGCTGCATTAAACAGGCATAATAACCCGGATGAAATATACACAAAAAACATTGAACTTATAACGAAATTGATAATAAATTTTGAGGAGTCAAAAAATAAACCTCATATATTATTCTCATCATCTACACAGGAAAGCCTTGATAACATTTACGGAAAATCCAAAAAAGAAGGACGCGAGATACTATTAAAATGGTGCAGAAAAAACGGTGTAAACTATACAGGAATGATAATTCCGAACGTATATGGCACATTTGGCAGACCATTTTACAATTCTGTGGTTTCAACATTTTCATATCAGATCACACATGATCAGATTCCAAGAATTGATGTAGATAATAACCTAAAACTGATATATGTAAATAATCTTGTCGAACATATCAGAAAAATAATTGACAACAAAATATATTCTGACGGATATGAGATTAAACATGATTTTGAAAGTAAAGTAACAGAATTATTAGAGAAATTATACTATTTCAATCAATCTTATATAATTGAAAATATAGTACCCAAGTTCAATTCAATACATGATATAAATCTCTTTAACACATTTCGTTCATACTTAGAATATAACAAAAGACTTAGAAAGATTGGTAAGCGAGAAGACAACCGCGGATACCTAACAGAAATATCAAAGAGCAAAACAGAAGGGCAAACATTCTTTTCATTAACTAAACCCGGAGTAATAAGAGGAAATCATTTTCACTTAAGAAAAATTGAAAGGTTTTGTGTAATAAAAGGTGAAGCAATTATAAGGCTGAGAAAGATAGGGAAGCAGGAGATAATTGAGTACAAAGTGGACGGCAATGACCCGAGTTTTATAGACATACCAATCTGGCATACACATAATATAGAAAACACAGGAAAATCAGAACTTTTAACATTATTCTGGACTAATGAAATATTTAATGCGAATGATGCGGATACTTATTTTGAGGAGGTATAAATGAAGACGGCAGAACAAATTAAAGTAATGACCATCGTTGGTACGCGCCCGGAGATTATACGACTTTCACGAGTGATTGCCCTGCTTGATGAGACAGTAAATCATATTCTTGTACATACCGGACAGAATTATGATTATGAACTTAATGAGATATTTTTTAAAGAACTTGAGCTAAGAAAACCAGATTATTTTTTAAATGCTGATACATCATCGCTAGGGGCGACCGTAGGGGATATTATTAGAAAATCAGAAGAAGTACTTTTAAAGGAAAAACCCGATGCGTTATTAGTTCTTGGGGACACAAATTCCTGTCTTTCAGCTTATATGGCGAAGAGAATGCATATACCAATATATCATATGGAAGCGGGTAACAGGTGTTTTGATTTTAATGTACCCGAGGAAATAAACAGAAGGGTAATTGATCATATAGCAGATTATAATTTAGTTTACACAGAGCATGCAAGAAGGCATTTAATCAGTGAGGGGCTGCAGCATAGGAGGATCTACTTAACGGGATCGCCGATGAACGAAGTCTTGAGGTATTACAGCTCTAAAATTGAACAATCAAGAGTTTTAGAAACGCTTAAGTTAAAAAGCAAACAATATTTTGTTGTTAGTATTCACAGGGAGGAGAACGTAGATAATAAAGAAAACTTAATAAAGTTACTTGATACTATGAATAGCATTGCAGAGATGTATGATAAGTTGGTTATATTCTCAACACACCCCAGAACAAGAAAAAGAATCGAATCTTTAAAAGGACATAAATTTGACAAAAAGATTAAGTTCTTAAAACCATTCGGTTTTTTTGATTACGTGAAATTACAAAAGCAATCGATTTGCGTCATATCGGACAGCGGAACGATTAACGAAGAATCATCTATGCTTGGGTTTCCTGCTATTACAGTTAGAAATTCTATGGAAAGACCAGAAGGATTGGATTATGGCTCAATAATACTGACGGGGTTAGATAAAAATAATATAATTAATTCAATCAAACTACTAATATCAGAATCATTAAATAATTTCAAGAGTGAATATACAGAGGATTATAAAGTTCTAAATACCTCATTAAGAGTTGTCAAGCTGATACAGGGTACATCTAAAATAAGCAATATGTGGTATGGAATTCAAGATTAGAAATTCTTATAATAAATCTTACTTATTTGCAAATAATAAATAAAATTAAATCTACTTTTTTAGGCGGAAGTATCCGTACTCAAAAGGCAAAAAAGAATATATTACTTTCATTTGTTTTTAAAGGATTATCAGTATTTGCAGTTTTTCTACTTGTACCCATGTCCATTAATTACCTAAACCCACTTGAATACGGTATTTGGGTAACTATTTCATCACTAATTACATGGCTTACGTTATTTGACTTAGGATTGGGAAATGGACTTAGAAACAAACTTGCCGAATCAATTGCAAAAGAAGATAAAGAATTAGGAAGAATTTATGTAAGTACAGCATATTTCGCTTTAACTTTAATTGTTTCCATTTTCTTAATTTTATACTTTTCTTTAGGTATTTTTATCGACTGGAGTTCTGTATTTAACACTCCTTTAGAACTCAAGACTGAAGTTAATAAGCTTGCAAATTTTGTTATGATATTTTTCAGTATACAATTTGTGCTTAAACTTATTATAACGATTCTTACTGCTGATCAGAAACCATCGTATAATGATTTTCTTGGATTCATGACAAATATTTCTTCAGTAATCATCGTTTGGATATTAACACATAATACCTCTCCTTCCTTATTTGTACTTGGTTTGTCATTAAGTATAATACCTGTTATAATACTTCTCATTATTACAGTATATAATTTTTCTAATAGATATAGTTTTTTAATACCTTCCCCCAAATTTATTCATATAAAATATCTAAGAGGATTAACAGATTTAGGTATTAGATTTTTTATTATACAAATATCAACATTTTTTATTTTTGGTTCTGCTTCAATTGTACTTACTCAATTAATAGGACCGGAGTCAGTTACATCATATAATATAGTTTTTAGATATTTCTCTATCATCAATATGATTTTTTATATTATATTAAGTCCAGCCTGGACCGGTTTTACAGATGCTTTTTATAGAAAAGATTTTGTATGGATAAAAAACACAGTCAAAAAGCTAAACAAAATTGGAATTATACTTATAACATTTACGATTTTTATGGTATTAATATCTGGGTCTATATATGATATATGGATTGGAAAAAACCGAGATTTTGATATACCTTTTTTATTGACTATGTCAATGGGGTTGTATGTTATTGCAATGACATTAGTTTCACCTTACATGTATTTCTTAAATGGTTCAGGAAAGATTTTTCTCCAATTCATTTTGAGTATAATAATTATAATATCATATATCCCATTAACTATTATATTATTTAAAGTATTTAATTTGGGTGTTGCATCGGTGGTCATTGCATCGATAATGTCTCTAGTTCCTTTTTTGATATTCATGCCAATTCAATATTATAAAATTATTAATAATAGAGCAAAGGGTATTTGGAATAAGTAAATTGGAAAATATGTTTGATAATATTATATCTATTATACAAAATTGAATGTTTAATATTCTTACTATTATTTTCATATAAAATTACAAATATGACACTCAAGTTTCTTGTACGTCAAAACTATAGTGAATATATATTTTGGTTGAAAATATATTAGAATTATACAAAAATGCAGCAAAACAGATTATTTTTATGAGAAATAGTGCTTAGTTATTTTATACAGGAGAGTAATGAAACCAAACATAGAATTAGAATATTTGACTTAAAATGAAGTTTAAGTATATACTATCTTCAATAATATTTATCTTACTTACATTAAATTCAATTCTTTTGCATTCTTATAATCAGGAAGTTAGCGATGTAAGAATATATGGATTGAATACATATAATGCAATATCAGTTTTATTTATATTTCTTGCAAGTCTTGGCTTTGTAACAAAAATAATCAATGAAAGGTACAGTGATAATAAATATATTTTAATTGGAATATATTTTTACTGCGTTTATCAATTAGCAGTAGTTTTACCATTATCTTATTTAGAATATGAAAGCATGGATCCAATTAAGTATTTCAGTCAAATTAGTAACCGTTTCTTTTTCCTGCTTATTCCAATGTTTTACTTTTATCTTGCTTCAGAAAAAACATATAAATTTATATTTTATATATTTCTAATAGCTTCAATTTCCTTTATTGCAGCCGGGTTTTATAATTATTCACAAGGAATAATTATAGAGACGAACACAGGCGAAATAAGAATAGTAACAGTTGTTGCGACATTGTTTTTCTTTGTAACATTAACTGACGGAATTGCTCTATTTGGTGCAGAAAAAAATAAAATATCTCTTATTCTTATAACATTATTTGGCATATTAATATCTGCGCATAGGTCAGTGTATATGGTTGTTGCTTTAATGTTATTTATTGCTTTTTTTATATCAAATAGAGAAACAAATAAGACACGAACTACTATATTAGCTATTCTAGCCATCCCTGTTATTATTCTGTTATTAGGACAAATCCCATTTATTTCTGATATATTTATAAGCAGGGCAGAGTATTCTTTCGATATGGGAGACCAAAACTATCAAGACCGTTTATTAAAAAATCTGCTTGCATTTAATACATTTTTAGATAATCCAATAAACGGTACTAAATTGTCCGGTTATTACTATCCAGCGGGTTTAGTATCAGAAGATTTTTTTTGGATACCGCATAACTTTATATTAGATATATTACCGACTCAAGGAATCATAGGATTATTTTTAATTATTGCTTTTATTTTAGTACCTTTATTAAGGTTGGGGCACAAGAACAGGCATGACAGTGTAACGAAAAAAGCATATATGGTAATACTATTTTATCTTATTATATCATTATTTAATGCCACTTTCTTTACTAATTCTTGTGTAGTAGTTTTTGCAACATTTGCTTCAATTATTCTTAAGAGAAATGAAGAATTACGATTAGAAGAGGAATTGATTGAGGAACCGGAGGATTACGATAGTGCAGAGAAATAATTTTTGTAACGGTGTCATTTCTATGATTTCATACAAATAAAGGATAGAAAATATTATTCAGTGAGAATTTTAGTAATATCAGTATATCCGTTTCCGATAGGTTATTCAGCTACAAACAGAATTCTTTCCTATTCGAAAGGACTCGTTGAATTAGGACATTCAGTAAAATATTTTTCACTACGTCCGACAGAAAAGTCTGATAAAGTTATAAATAAAAGTTTCAGAGGTGTTTTTGAGGGAGTTGAGTATGAATATACAAACGGTACTACAATATGGTCGAAATATAAATTTATTAAGTTTCTGCAAGCATTATACGGTTATTTAAAATCGTTTTATATACTGCTTAACAATAAATTTGAAAATCCATATGATTTTGTAATGATCAGTAATGACAATATTTATCTGATATTTTTTCTGAATATTTATCTTAAAATATTTTTGAGAATAAAAACTGTTTTAATTGTAGATGAATTTCCTTTTGTTTTGAGGAAGAATATATCAATTTACCGTCTTTTTCCAATATTACTTAAGATTGAACCTTTAATAGGGTACCGTTTTTTTAACGGAATAATAACAATGACTCATCCGCTTAGAGAATATTTTAGCCGGTACAAGAGTGATAAGTGCATGATGAAGACTATTCCAATGACAGTTGAACCAGACAGATTTAATATCAAAAATCAAGAGGTACCGAAAGAAAAATATATAGCCTACATTGGTGATCTCGTAAAAGATAAGGATGGGGTTGATGAAGCAATATCGGCATTTTCAATAATAAGTCCCAAATATCCAGAATATAAATTTTACATAATAGGTTCTGCAAAAAACGAGAACGATCTAATTCGATTAAAAGAATTAGTTGCAAAATATAAACTTGCCGATAACGTAAAATTCATTGGAAAAATAGGCAGAAACGAAGTTCCTTATTATCTTTGCGGTGCGAAATTATTAATTTTAGCTCGTCCAGATAATGAAAGAGCAAAAGGAGGATTTCCAACAAAACTTGGAGAATATCTAGCAACAGGGAATCCAGTTGTAGTGTCAGATGTTGGAGAGATATCGAATTATTTGGAAGATGGCGTAAGTGCTTATATTTCAAGAACAAATGAACCAAGTGAATTTGCAAAAAAAATTGATGAGGCATTATCTAATCCAGAAAAATCCAGAGTGGTAGGAATGAAAGGAAAAGAATTAGCGTACAGTGTATTTAATTACAAAACTCAGGCAAGAAATATTGCCAATTTCCTAATATCACTATGAATTAATGAGAGTTCTCATAGCACATTATGGAATGAAAGATAAAGCAGGATTTGGCAGGAATTTTGCATTAGCAAGAAGTCTTGCTAAGAGAAATCACGATGTAGTTTTACTAACGACGCAATCGACAGGGTTTGTATTTCCGTATGAGAAAGAAATCAGGAATAATGTACAAATACTAGCATTTCCTGATATTGTGCCGCAATCATTCCGTAGAGGAGGGTTCGGTTTATTTTCAACGTTAATAAAAGCTATCTATGTACTTTTTAATAGATACGATATAGTGCAAAGCGATACAGGCCACCGCCCAGCATCGGGAATACCTTGCTTACTTAACCGTTTATTTAGAAAATCAAAGTACATATCTGAATGGTGGGATTATTACGGAGATTCCTCTGAAGAAAGAAAAAGAAATTATATTTACAGAAATACTATTGTCAATTACGATATATTTTTTGAAATCCGGAATAAAAAGCATGCCGACGGAGTTGTTGCATTATCAGAATTCAATCGCAATAGAGGTTTGAAAGCTGGAATACCAATTGAAAAAATGACAGTAATACAGGGTGGTGCAGATACTGATGATATATCATATTATGAAGAGACAAAATATAAAAAACAATATGGGATCCCTCCAGAAAGTTTGACATTTTGTATAATCGGCATTAATGAATCTGAGTTAGAGTGTTTAAGATCATTTATAAATGTTATTTCGGAGTTTGGGAATAAAGATAATATTAACTGGTTTTCAATTGGTGAAAATATAACTTTATCGCAAAGAGAAAAATATGGAATCTCAGATAACTATTATGAATTTGGCTGGATTGATTATCGTAGCGATTCAAAATTATTGAGTTGTGCTGATGTATTCTTACTTTTGAAAACTGACAATATTGAGAATAATGCAGGCTGGCCAAACAAGACGGGTGATTATTTGGCAGCCGGCCGTCCAATTCTAGCAAATAGATTGGAAAATATAAATAAGTATATTGAGAAATACTCTAATGCTTTTATTGTAGTTGAAAATAATGAGGAAAGTATAAAAAGTATTATTAAGTATATACTTGAAAACAGGAATAATATATCAAGTCGAAATACCTTCTGCAGGAATATTGCAGAAAAATATTTAAGTTGGGATATTAAAGCAACAGAGTTAGAGGAATTTTATGAAAGAATATTAATGAAGTGAAATTTCTTATGCTATACAAAATTAAGACTTATAATTATTATTTTAAGAATTTATTTTTGTTGTAAAATAATGATGGAATGTGTGGAATAGTCGGATATATTAATATAGGAAATAAAGTACTTCTTGAAAATTCTGTAAACTCGATAAAGCATCGTGGACCTGATGATTACGGAATTGAATGGTTTGATAAATGGCATTCAGGTTTTGGTCATACAAGACTCAGCATTATTGATCTAAGCCCTGCAGGTCATCAACCAATGTTTAATGATGATAAATCTCTATGTATAGTATTTAATGGTGAAATATATAATTATAAAGAAATTGAATCAGAACTAAGGAAAGATAAACCTGGTTTAAAATTATTCAGTAACTCGGATACAGAGATATTACTTAAATCATACGAGCAATGGGGAGAGCGGTGTCTTGAAAAACTAAACGGCATGTTTGCATTTGCTATAATGAATCTTTGTACAGGTGAAATATTTGCAGCCCGTGACAGATTGGGAATAAAGCCTTTTTATTATTCTTTAATAAACGATGGTTTAATTTTTGCGAGTGAAATAAAAGCAATTTTTAAAAGTGGTTTAATAAAAGCAGAACCAGATGTACAATCCTTAAAAACTCAAATGCATTATCAGGTTGCACCGAATACCGGTTTCAAGAGGATTTTTAAACTCGCAGCCGGGCACTTTCTTAAATTTAATTCCATAAAAGAGCAAAACACAGATGTAGTAATAATAAAATGGTGGGAAATTAATGTTGGTGAGAATTGTGATAAAACTGAAGAAGAATTGATAGACGAGCTTGATAATCTATTAAATGATTCTGTCAAACTTCAACTGACAAGTGATGTACCAGTAGGAATATTATTAAGTGGTGGATTAGATTCTTCAATTATTGCTGCATTGATGCGTAAACATTACAAAGGAGAGATTAACGCATTTACTATTAAATTTTCGCATGAAGATCAAAAGTTTGAAAAAATGGAGGATGACAGCATATGGGCAAAGAAAGTAGCAGATCTTTTTGAACTAAATTATAAGGAAATTATAATTAAACCTGATATAGGGAAAGTATTTTTCGATACCATATACCATTTAGATGAGCCTATAGCTGATCCAGCTTCGATTAACACATTTTTAATTTCTGAGGCTGCACGTAAAGAAGATATCGTAGTACTCTTATCAGGTATGGGAGGGGATGAGGTATTTGGCGGATATAGAAAACAATTAGCGTGTTTGAAAGCGGATATATATCAAAGAGTATTTCCAAAAATAATTAGGAATATTATTGAAAGAATATTTATAAAAATAAATGTGTCATCCGGAAAAGAAGGATATAGAATTATAAGATGGATAAAACGGTTTTTGTCTTTTGCATCTTTTGAAAGATTTGACAGATTTATTTCTTCAGATATAGGGATACCAAAAGAAATGTTTGATGAATTATTTATTAATTCTTCAGGATATTATAATACATATTATTATTCTTATTTAAAAGACTGTTATAACTATTTAGGTAAGGAAAAAGACATAACCTCAAGAGAACATATTAGTTATTTAACAAAAATGTGTTATTGTGACACAAAAGCATTTTTGCCTGCACACAATTTAACTTATTCGGATAAGTCAAGTATGATGGCAGGAGTTGAGATTCGGCCTCCCTTAATTGACCACAGAATTGTTGAATTTATGTTCAGTTTGCCACCAAAGTACAGGATAAAAGGAAACCAGTCAAAATATCTTCTAAAGAAGGTTGCAGAAAGATATCTGCCTTCAGATGTTGTTTATAGACCGAAAGCACCATTTGCATCTCCATTACGAGCATGGATAAAGGGTCAGCTTAAAAATGAAATTGACACGAAACTATCGAAAAGAAAATTAGCTCAAAGAGGTATACTTAATCCTGACAAGGTCTGGGAATTAATAATAGCTGACAGAGATGGAAAATCTGATTATGCACATTTAGTATGGCGTTTTTTAACTTTAGAAATATGGTTAGACACATTTTTTAAAGATAATATTTGTAACTGATGAATCCCCAAATTTTTCAAAATAAACTTTAATTTCAAATAAACTAAATGAAACAAATTGTCCAATATCAAAAGACAGGTGAAATGAAGATTGATGATGTTCCTGTCCCATTAGTAAGGGATGGATGGGTGTTAGTAAAGAATTTTTATTCATTAATAAGTTCCGGGACAGAAAAGACGAGTGTTGAAACTGCTCAAGCTTCATTAATTGGAAAAGCTAAATCCAGACCGGATCTTTTGAAACAGGTCCTACAGAATGCGAAAAGAGAGGGGTTATTTGCAACTTATCAAAAGGTAAAAACAAGGCTAGATAATTATAAAGAGCTTGGATATTCGTGTTCAGGTATAGTAATTGAAAGCGGTACAGAGGAATTCAGGCCGGGGGATTTAGTAGCCTGTGCAGGAGCGACTGCAAATCATTCTGAGTATGTATTAGTTCCGAAAAACTTGTGTGCGAAAAGTCCAAATAATGTATCCGCGGAGGAAGCTGCATTTACAACACTTGGTTCAATAGCCTTGCAAGGAATCAGGCAAGCTGATATCAGAGTTGGAGAGTGTATTGGGGTAATTGGACTAGGGCTTTTAGGATTAATAACTGTTCAATTGGCTAAAATATCGGGCTGTAAAGTAATAGGATTCGATGTCAACGAATTCAATTTTGAAATTGCGAAAGAACTAGGATGTGATGTATGTCTGATATCAAATGAAGAAACGATTTCATTTGTTGACAGTATTACTAACGGTATCGGAACCGATGCCGTCATAATTACTGCAGGTACAAAATCAAACGATCCGATTGAAATGGCTCTTAACATAGCGAGGAAAAAATCAAAAGTTGTTGTTGTTGGGGCAGTTGGAATGAACATACCTCGATCACCCTTTTACGAGAAGGAAATTGATCTTAAAATATCCTGCAGTTACGGACCAGGGAGATATGATGTAATTTATGAAGAGTTTGGAATTGACTATCCGGTTGGTTATGTTAGATGGACTGAAAACAGAAACATGCAAGCAATACTTGACCTTCTTTCAATAAAGAGACTTGATTTCAATAAATTAATAACTCACAAAATACCGATTGAAAAAGGATTAAATGCTTATGATATAATTACGGGTAAGAATAATGAGAGGTTCATTGGTATTTTACTTGAGTACAACAGAAATTCTGAAACAATAAAACAGAAGATAAAAACTTCAAACACTAATACAAAGAATGATTCTGCTAATATTGGTTTTATAGGTGCGGGTAATTTTGCTCAGTCATATCTAATACCGCCATTAAAAAAGTTAAAAACAAATATGCATGGAGTTTGTACATCGGTACCGGTAAATTCTAAATCTGTTGCAGAGAAGTTTGGATTTAAATATTGTACATCAGATTATAAAGATATTTTAAAGGATAAAGAGATAAATACTGTTTTCATTGCCACGAGACATGATTCACATGGGAATTATGTAAAGGAATCAATCATAGCAGGTAAAAATGTTTATGTAGAAAAACCTCTAACAATAAGTTTGGAAGAACTTATTGATATAAGAGACATTGTCGGCAGTATTAATAGAAATATTTTGATAATGGTTGGATTCAATCGACGATATTCAAAACCATTCAGGGATATAAAAGAGTATTTTAATGATACCAAAGAACCCTTTGTGATAAATTACAGGGTTCATGCCGGTTTTATCCCTAAATCTCATTGGATTCAACATCCTGACCAAGGAGGGAGAATTATTGGTGAAGGGTGTCATTTCATAGATACAATGCAATATATTACGGGATCAAGACCAATTAATGTTTTTGCAAATTCAATAAGAACTAAAAACATCAATCAAGTAGATTTTGATAATTCAATTATAACAATTGAATTCGAGAATGGCTCTGTTGGTAATCTACTATATTTATCAAACGGGGATTCATCATTGCCCAAAGAATATTGTGAAGTCTATTCCGGAGGTAGGACTGCTATAATGAATAATTTTAAAGAAAACACATATTTTACTAATGGGAAAGTATCAAAAATGAAGTATAATGGCGAAAAAGGACATAAAGAAGAGGTATCAAGCTTTATTAATGCTGTATCCGGTGTTGATAAGCAAGGTATAACGTTTGAATCAATTTACAATACTACATATACAAGTATAAAAGCAGTTGAGTCATTAAAGAGTCGTGTTTTGATTGATATGAAAATGGATATAATGTAGTTAAATTGAAAAAATTAGGCTTGTTATAAAGTTAATGAAAGTATTACATAAATCAGTATCAAACCTGCAAAATTATATAAAAGCAGAGAAATATAAGGGATTCGATCCATATGATGCTTTAAATTCGCCATTATTCAAAATTCCTTTTCTAAATACTAACAAAATTATAAGATTAGGAACACAGCAAGTGATTAGGAGACTTCCAATAAATATTAGACAAATATTAGGAATTAGAAAAAGTATTAATCCTGTAACTATTGGACTGGTGATACCCGCATATTCTTATGTTGCTCAATTAGATCATACAAATACAAGGATTTATGAAGAGGTTAATTTCTTATTAGATGTTTTAGAAAAGACAAGTTCAAAAGGTTATTCCGGAATATGTTGGGGATACGATTTTGATTGGGAAGCAAAATATGCCAAAATACCTGCTTATACTCCTACTATTGTAGCAACCGGCATAATTACAAATGGGTTATTCGAAAGTTATAAATTACTTAAGATTGAAAGAATGTTTGAAATGTGTAAATCCGCATGCGAATTCATTAATAAAGATTTAAATAGATATTATGAAGGTAGCACATTCTGTTGGTCATATTCACCATATGATAATCAAAAAGTAATAAATGCAACACTGAAAGGAGCAAGATTATTTTCCCAAGTTTATTCGATAGAAAAAACATACTTTGATTTGCTCGAACAGGCAAGGCAAACAGTTCAGTTTTCACTAAATTCACAAAATTCCGATGGAAGCTGGAGCTATTCTAAAGGAGATTCGCGTGAATGGGTGGATAATTTTCATACGGGTTATGTTTTGGATTGTTTGAGGGAGTACAAAGAAAATTCTAGGGATCAATCAACGGAAATACCAATAAAAATAGGTTTAAGTTACTATATCAATTCATTCTTTAAGGATTATATTATACCGAAATACTATAATAATTCTTTATATCCGATTGATTCTACTGCAATAGCTCAATCGATTATAACATTGGCTAATTTTAATCATATAGAAATTGCCAAGGATGTAGCACAATGGTCAATAAAAAATATGCAGGATAAAAATGGATATTTTTATTATCAACGCCGCAGGTTTTTTACTAATAAAATATCGTATATGAGATGGTCAAATGCATGGATGTTTAATGCGTTAGCTAAATTACTGTACATTGTCGAAAAATGATCTGGTTTGATTTCGATAATTCGCCTCATGTTCAGATATTCAGACCCATACTTAAAAAGCTTGAATTATTACTCATTGATTATATAATTACTGCACGGGATTATGCCCAGACTATTAATTTATTGCAGATGTATAATCTTGATTACAAGGAAGTTGGCCGGTATGGCGGGAAAAACAAATTGTCAAAAATATTCAATTTATATACCAGAAGTGAAGAGCTAATAAAATTCATTAAAGGGAAAAAGATATTAAAAGCTGTAAATCATGGATCAAGGACTCAGGTAATAGCAGCAAAAAGATTAGGGATAAAATCGATTGTAATGATGGATTACGAATATACTGAAAACAGAATATTTAATTATTTTTCCGATTATATATTATTACCCAAAATTATTCCTGATAGCAGGTTAAAAGAGACAGGATTTAACTTAAAGAAGATATTAAGATACGATGGTCTTAAGGAGGAAATATACTTGGAAAATTTTATTCCCGAGGAAAACTTCAGGAATAGTATAAATGTAAATATGAAAGATATTTTAGTGATAATCAGACCACCAAGTATGACTTCAAATTATCACGATAAATTCAGTGAAAACATTCTTCTGAAAATATTATTAGAACTTTCACAAAGTAATGATACAAAGGTAATTATTGTCCCAAGAACCAGTTTGGATAAAAAATTTATTGAAACCAGATTTAAATTAACAGATAATATAAGCTTTATGGATAAATCTGTAGATGGATTACAGTTATTGTATGCAGCTGACATAAGTATTAGTGGGGGGGGGACAATGAATCGGGAATCTGCTTTGTTGGGTACTAAAACTTACAGCATATTCACTGGTAAAAAACCTTTCGTTGATGAATATCTTGAACAGAAAGGTTTAATATCGTATTTTAAAGAAGAAAAAGACATTAAAAGAATAGATTTAAAAAAACATTCTAAAGATAAAATATTTATGAATAAAAACTTAGTCAATAAAATTACAGATCTGATAATTAATTTAAATTAAAAAACATGAAAATCCCCTTTTTAGATTTAAAAGCACAATACGAATCAATTAAATATGAAGTAGGTGTTGCAATTCAACAAGTATTAGATAATACGGCATTTGCCCTAGGGAAATCAGTTTCCGAATTTGAGAAGAATTTTGCTTCGGCACATAATGTGAAAAATTGTATAGGAGTAAGTTCCGGAACTGATGGAAATCACATGGTATTGTGGGCTCTTGGTGTGAGTCCAGGGGATGAAGTAATCATACCTGCAAACACTTTTATCGCTACTGCATGGGGAGCGACTCTATGCGGAGCAAAACCTGTTTTTGCGGATGTTGATTCAAGTTCTTACAATATTGATGCTAAATCAATAATAAGAGTAATTACACCAAAGACAAAAGCAATAGTTGCTGTTCATTTATATGGACAATCAGCAGATATGGAGGCGATTAGTTATCAGTTGTCAGTTGCCGGTTATCAGGAAGAGATTTGCGGCAAATTTGTTAATAATGAGACGGGGCAGGTGATTTATTTGGTGGAGGATTGTGCACAATCTCATATTTCTGAGTATAAAGGGAAAAGAGTCGGCGGATTGAGTTATGCATCGTCTTTTAGTTTTTATCCAGGAAAGAATCTTGGTGCATACGGTGAAGGGGGCGCAGTCTGCACGAATGATGATGAACTTGCTGTAAGATTTAAAATGATGAGGGACCATGGTTGTAAACAGAAGTATGTTCATGAAATCTATGGGCATAATTACAGAATGGAGGGAATTCAAGGTGCAGTTTTGGGGGTAAAACTAAACTATTTAGAAAGATGGACTGCGGGAAGAAGAAGAGTAGCAGCTAGATATTCTGAACTTCTAAAAGGATGTTGTGGAATTTTGCTCCCGCAAGAAATGAATTATTCAAAGCATGTTTATCATTTATTTGTTATTCAGGTTAAAAATGGTAAAAGAGATGAATTAATGAAATTTCTTAATGACAACGGAATCGCAACAGGTTTGCACTATCCAATCCCGTTGCATTTGCAACCTTGTTTTGAACACTTAGGTTATAAAAGCGGAGATTTTCCTATAACAGAAAATTTAGCAATCAGGGGATTATCACTTCCGATGTATGCTGAATTGACTGATGAACAAATAGTATATGTAACTGAAAAGATTATGGAATTTTTTATAAGCAATTAATTCCCAAGAGAGTTGGATTTAAATGTTTGTAACTGTATTATTGTTTTTTAGTTCGCTGAAACAGTGAGAAAACAAATTTGCGACTCTTTTCATAATGAAAATCAGGAAAAAAGGTTTAATAAGAGATGTATAGCATCCGTTTAATAGAAAAGATTATCATGTAATGTCTAATTAAGAGAACATGGTATGTAAATATATATAAAGAAGAAAAATATGAGAATTAGAGTATTTACAGTTTTAATTTTTCTTGTATTAGTGACTGTGGATGGATTGGCACAAGTTGAACTGGTACCTGTTAGTAACCCGGTTTATTTATTTTTGAAAAAGATGCAGGTTATGGGTGTGATACCAGAATACAACTCATCAAATATTCCTATTTCAAGGGAAGAAGTAGCAAATAATCTAAAAATTATCGATCGAGAGAATAAAGATATCGATAAAATAGATAAAGACATGCTCAATGATTATAATATTGAGTTTGGATATGATTTAAATAGGAACTTGAAAAATACATCAGATTTATTTGGGAAAAATTTTAGTATCAATAGATTATTTGATAATAAGAAACAGAAATATATGTACAGTTATGCAGATTCTTTAGCAACAATGTTTATAGATGGAATTGGAAGTATTTCTTATCGACAATCGAGCGGGGATTCGTTAGGTGATAATAAAATTGTACTTGGAGAAATTGGCGGTAGAATAAGAGGTACTTTGTTTAATTCCTTAGGTTACTATCTGAGAATCTCAAATGGAGCGAAATTATACGGTGATAAAAATGCAATCAATTTTGCTGCTGAAACTGATCCAATATTAAGAGGTAATACAAAATTTTATTATGAAAATAAAAATTATGACACCTATGAAGGATATTTGCGATATAGAACTCATAACAACTTATTTGCGATTACAATAGGTAAAGAAGCTTTAACAATGGGATTTGGATATATTGATAAGATGTATCTTTCTAATAATACAGTTCCGTATCCATTTGGAAAAGTTGATTTAAAATATAAAGCCTTTTCTTATACTTTTGTTTACGGCAGTTTAAAAGGTGATTCTTTAGGGAGAGATTTAAATTGGAAAAGTATAGCTTTGCACAGAATAAACATCAAACCAAGTAAATTTGTTAATATTGGATTATATGAATCTGTTGTATTTACTTCTACACCTTTCAGCTGGGAATATTTGAATCCATTCGGTTTTCTTATATCAGCAGATATGAATGTAGGAGCAGAAAAATCATTCGAAAACAATACATTCTTAGGATTAGATTTTGAATTAAATCTAATTAAAGATTTGGCTTTGCAAGGAACGTTAATGATAGATGATTTGGATTTTGAAACTATCGGGAATAATGATAAGACATATAATACAAATAGGTTTGGCTGGCAATTCGGAGGACTTTGGGAGAATGCATTTACAATGCCTAATTTATCTTTAGCCGTTGAATATACGAGATTAGACCCGTTTATGTATGCTCATAAATCGAATAAGAACTCATATACAAATTGGACGATGTCTTTGGGGCATAAATTACAACCAAATTCAGATGAATTAGCATTAAAGTTTGGTTATGACATCACCAGTAGAATTCATTTATCATTTATTTATCAGTACCAAAGATCTGGAGGAGGATTCTTATTCGATTCATCAGGCAATATAAAACAAAATTACGGGGGAGACATTAATAGAGGAGACTATTGGTATATAGAAAAGAACAGATTTCTTCAGGGAGATAGAACCAACAGAAATATTTTTACTTTAACTTGTATAATCGAACCAATAAAACAATATTATCTTGAGGCCAAATTTTATTACAGAAATTCTAATCTTGTTTATTTAAATAAATCTTACAATGATTTTTATTTTTGGATTTCAGCAAAGATAGATTATTAATTGATTATTATATAATTTTAATTTATTTTAGGAAAGAAAGAATTTCAAATATTTAGGGGAATAGCAGATGATTATTAAATATCCTTCGTACAAATATTTTTATGCTATTGCGGATTTTCTAACACTGACAGTTGCATTTATTATTTCTCAAGAGGTCTATTTAGTTTACTTTTCAAATCAAAGAACATTTTTGTACAATCTTAAAGTTGATGATTTCCTTTTATTAATAATTGCAAATATAATGTTTATTTTTATATTTCATTATTTTAATTTGTACAAACTTGGCGTATTTCTTACTCGAGTAAATCAGACTGTTACAATAATGAAATCTTTGATTTACGGGATATTCGTAATTGTAGTGATTTCATTCTTTATGAAATTTAATATTCTGACAGATTCCAGACTCACATTGTTAATATTCTTTATTATTTCATTAAGTCTTTTTATTATATTACGTGTTTTTATTTTATTTAGACTTTACAATAAAATACTTTCTAAAACTATTTTTAAAAGAAAGATTTTAATCGTTGGTGCAGGTAAGTCAGGACAGTTATTTGCACAGAAAATAACATTTGAAAATTTTTTTGGAAATGAAATTATAGGATTTATTGATGACACTAAAGAAATTGATACAATTATTTTTAACGGGATTAAGGTTCTCGGTCGTCTTGAAGATTTAAGTGAAATACATAAGAATTATAATTATGACGAAATAATAATTTGTATTGATAAAATTGAATATGCGAAACTACTTCAAATTATAGATGAATGCAAAAAACAAAAAACTTCAGTAAAAGTTGTATCAAATTTATTTGGTGTTATAACGGATAAATATTTATCAGAACAGTACGAAAATATTGCAATAGCAGATGTTTCAACAAAGATAAATATAAATTTATATTTACTTATCAAACGATTTATTGATATTATTGGTTCGAGTTTAGGAATTATTATATTACTTCCTTTTTTCTTAATATTAGGAATTATTATTAAAATAACATCTAAAGGACCTATAATATATAAGCAAGTAAGAATTGGGAAAGATGGGAAACCGTTTCATTTTTATAAATTTAGGTCGATGAAAGATATAGAAGGTGAAGACAATGTACGTGTAGAGAAAATGCTCATTTATATGAAAACTAGAGACCCGAGTTACAAGGAAAAAATAGTGAATAATTCAAGAATAACAAGTATCGGATATATTCTTAGAAAATATAGCTTAGATGAATTACCTCAATTGTTTAATGTATTAAAAGGTGATATGAGTCTTGTTGGTCCAAGACCCTGTCTGCCATATGAATATCAGCACTACGATGAATGGCAAAAGAGGAGGTTATCTGTCATCCCAGGTTGCACCGGATTATGGCAGGTTTCAGGAAGGAGCGCAGTGAGTTTTAATGATTCTGTCATAATGGATATATATTATATAAATAATATTACACCTTGGTTAGATTTGCAACTAATTTTTAAAACCATACCCGTTATGATTTTTGCTAAGGGAGGTAAATAAAACAAATTATGATAGTTGAAAGTCAATAAATACTTCGAGGTTATAATATCAAAGTTGGGTATTCGATTGATGATTTGATAATTTGATAACTTATTAATTAACAGATACTTATTTTCCTATTAAAAGATATTACACTTTTGTATATTTATCTTTAATCAATCTTAAAATTATTCTTATGAATGTCGGTGTTATCGGGACAGGATATTGGGGACCCAATATTATCAGAAATTTTCTAAGCAATTGTAATATTAAAAAAGTGTATGCGAGCGATCTTGATATAAATCGATTGCAAAAAATAAAGTTACGTTTCCCAGAGATTGAAATAATAAAAGACAGTTTAGATTTAATACGGCTAAATGACATAGACATTGTTGCTATTAGCACACCTGTTGAATCGCATTATGTTTTATCTAAGTCCGCTTTAGAAGCAGGAAAACACATTTGGGTAGAAAAGCCTTTTATGTCAGATTCAAAAGAGGCAGAAGAAATAATCGAACTATCAACAAGAAAAAACCTTAAGGTATTTGTAGATCACACTTTTATATATACTGGTTCTGTGATTAAAATGAAAGAAATTATTGAATCGGGTGATTTGGGAAATATTTATTATTTTGATTCAGTAAGAATAAATCTTGGACTTTTTCAATCTGATGTAAATGTTATTTGGGACTTAGCTCCACATGATCTATCTATAATGAAATATGTTCTTCCTCAAAAGGTAGTCGCTGTTTCTGCAAACGGAATTGCGAATTATTACAAGCAAGAAAATATTGCTCACATTTCTGTTTATTTTGAAAATAATTGTTTTGCTCATTTTCATGTTAATTGGACTTCACCAGTTAAAATTAGAAAAATGATTGCCGGCGGTGATAAAAAGATGCTTGTATTTGATGATATGGAGAATTTTGAAAAGATAAAGATTTATGATTCTGGGATTAATATGAATAATAAACAGAATATATATGATGCATTAGTTCAATACAGAATAGGCGATATGTACTCTCCTAAGGTAAATCAGACGGAGGCTTTATCTCTAGGTGTGTCAGAATTTGTTAAATCAATTCAAGATAATAGGGATCCATTAACAAATGCTTCTGATGGTCTGGAAGTTGTGAGGATTCTCGAAGCTGCGAATAAATCGATAAAAAACAGAGGAAAACTAATAACATTATAAGAAAGCTAATAAAATAAATTGATGAAAAAGAATATTAATAATGTAAAATTAGGGAATGATGTTAAAATTTTTGATTTTGTTAATCTTTATGGATGTTCAATTGATGATAATACAAAGATTGGTACATTTGTCGAAATACAGAAAAATGCAACAATTGGAAAGAACTGCAAGATATCAACACATACATTTATCTGTGAAGGTGTACATATTGAGGATAATGTATTTATTGGTCATAATGTAACCTTTATTAATGATAAATATCCTCGTTCAATTAATAAAGATGGAGAAATGCAAACTGAAACTGACTGGAAAGTTGTGGAGACATTTGTTAAAAGAGGTGCTTCGATAGGTTCATCAGCAACTATTCTTTGCGGTGTAACGATAGGCGAAAATGCCATTGTGGGAGCAGGTTCAGTAGTTACCAAAAATGTTCCTGCTTCAACAATTGTTGCTGGTGTTCCTGCAAAAGTAATCAAAAAAAACATATAGATTTTAAGACGACAATCATTACCTTTAAAACTCAACTTTTAATTCTAGTTATATAGAATTATTAGAATGTTATCAGATTATTTTTTGAAAAGATATGAATACATTATCCTAAAATAACTTCATTCTTTACTAATCAAAAATTATCTAGAAAGTATTATCTTCAAGTAAAATATTAATATTTTTTTCTTGTTAGATAAATTTCAAAGAGAAGGAGAGAAAGTGCAATGCAAAGAGGAATATACCATAGGGATTTGCCGGAGCGTTTTTCATAGATGATGGATTCGAGGGACTGTAATTTGCTGTTTGGGATAATTTCGTAATTTTTTATGCCTTTTATGTCAAGGACTGTTTTTAAGACATTTTCGTTTATGAGTTCGGGGTTGGATTCGAGGGTGTCATGGTTAGTTAATAGTTGATAGTTAATAGTTAATAGGTTTAAGGGTGTAGGGTTTATGGAGGAGGATGTAGGGTTTAAGGAGGAGGGCTTAGGTTGTAGGGGGGAGATTAAAGAGAGAGAGGCGGAACGGAGTATGAAAGGAGCAAATAATGAGTGTTCTGGGAAAGAAGAAATTGTGTTGTCAGCAGAGACGGTTACGAGGATGTGGGAGGATGTAGGGTTTAGGGTGTAGGGTGTAGTGTTTAGGGGAGAAATTATTAAAGGGATTAGTGTATTGGAGTAAGGAGATTGTAATGATAATAATATGTTGGAATTTTGTGATTGGGTTATACTGAAATAGGATTTTAAGTATACTTTATTGAGGGTGGTGCTGTTAAAAGTATCACCCTTTCTTATTTTGAATAAATCGCTGAATAGAGTTGATTCTGTGTCGATTTCGCTGATTGATGTTTCGGAGTTAACTTTGTTGAGACTGCTAATTTTTCCTCCTAAAAGCTTGTTGTAACTTTCCGTGTCAATATCTTCTGAAAGAAATATCACAATCAGTTTTCCTGATTCAGAGAAATTGTTTAGATTTTCTCTGTCGGTTACAGTGAATTCTTTAAGTCCACAGAGGTAAACGGCATCGTATTGTTGTAAATTCTCAAGGACTGATGATTCAGTGTAGTTATACACTTTTTCATTTAGTGAATTTGAATTAGCGGCATCGAAAACTGCCTTAATGTATTTTGAGGATTCACGGTTTCTGGAAAAAATTCCGATGCTAATTTTTTCGGGGATGTAAATTTGTTTAATAAAGAGATTATCTTCACTGAATGCATCCAATTGTTTATTCGGTGAATCGAGTTTAACTTTTAGAGTCTGGATTCCGACTGATTCGGGCTTGAACGATAAATCAATTTGTTTTATTTCATTCGGTTTTAAGTCGAAGTATTTTTCTTCCAGAATAGTATTGTTGTTAAACAGAGTTAGTTTTTCTTCTATAATATAGTTATTAGTGTGATTTCTGACAACAGCTTTCAGATTTACAGGATATGCGATTCCAAAGATTTTAGATTCGAAGATGATATTACTAACAGAAATATTCGGCATTTCATTTTCTGCGACATCAATGAAGTAAAAGTTTGAGAAATTATTCTGTTGGTAGCGGTTATCATGAAAATTAACTTTTTGAAGGTCGCTTATGATAAAAATTTCTGATGTACTTTGATTTTTATTTTTAAGAATGCTGCTGGTTTTATTCAGTATTGAATTTAGATTTGGCTTTACGGATATAAAACTGTTTGAAGTATCTGATTGAACTTTTGTGACAATAGAGATTAATTCATCGGATGATGAATATGTGCTCCGTATGCGGTCAGTCACGGTTACTGCTTTTAAGTATAGATTTGCTGAGTCCTTTTCGTATAACATGCTGTAAGAGCTATCGATGAATATTATACCATGTTTTTGAGAATCTGTGTTTTTGCCTGAGTAACCTTTCAGGAAAGGGTCGGCGAATGAGAAAACTAGAAAAGCAATGATAGCAATTCTGATAAGCAGGAGAAACAGGTCTTTTATGCGGAAGCGGTGAAATTTTGATTTTTGGATTTCTTTGAGGAACATAAGTGTGCTGAACTCCATTTTCTGAACTTTCTGCAGGTTCAGAAGGTGGAGGAGTATTGGGACTGCAACGGCTATAAGAGATAATAATATTATGTTGTTTAGTAACACTTAGTTCATGTTAGTTTTTGAAAGAACGATTAAAAGTTAGAACTTTTGCCCACAAATTTCCCATAGTTCTTGTAATGTCCGCACTTATCGCATAGCACACGAAAATAAATAACTTTGCACGCTAGAATAAATAACTTTGCTTGCTAAAAATAAAGAACTTTGCACACTGTAAAAGCTTATTTCGACAGATTTACACAGATAGAAATATTAAAGAACAAAGAAAATAATAAAATAAAACTGAAAGATACTGATTCGCACAGATAATAAAATCTAATAATATTTGCCACAAATTTCTCAAATTTCACTAATAAATACTATTAAAGATGTTTTATTCAAAAGAACTATTGCCATTAAGTTTTTGAAGAACGCATCGTTAATCTGACACGCGGACAAGTTCTCACAGATAGAAGTAAAGAACAAATAGAACGCTGATTACACAAATTAAACGGATAAACACTGATAAAAATAATGAACTTTTTAAACATTTAAAAGAGCTTTGCACACTGATACACCACGTCGGACAAGAAATAGCAGATTAAGAACTTTGCACTCTGAAAGATCTGATTTTACTTATTTACACAGATAGAGATATTAAAGAACAAAGAAAACGTTAAAAACTTAAAGATATTGATTTGCACAGAAAAAAACTATAAGAATAATTGAACACTGATTTACATCTACCTGGCGATAGACAGACAGATTAAACGAATAAACATTAGTAGAAATAATGAACTTTTTATACATTTAAAAGTGCTTTGCACGCTAATCCACCACGACGGACGAGAAAGAGCAGATTAAGAACTTTGCACACTGAAAGATCTGTTTTTGACTGATTTA
>CAZVCC010000017.1:0-3096 GCA_964626015.1 uncultured Ignavibacteriaceae bacterium | reverse complement strand
AGAAAGAGCAGATTAAGAACTTTGCACACTGAAAGATCTGTTTTTGACTGATTTACACAGATAGAAATTTAAAGAACAAAGAAAACTTAAAAAACTAAAAGATACTTTTTATCGCTCTTAAAATATTTAAAAGAACTTTTTACTTATAAAAACATACTCCCACTAATTTCACAAATTACGCATAGCTCACAGTTGATAGTCCTAATCTCAATCTTATAGGTAAGTATAGTATTAAGGAAGGAAGAAACTTAGCGTAGTTGAGTGCGGATCACAAGGGTTAGACAGATTTTCACTGATTGAAAACATAAAATTGTTTTATGCGGCTAAAGCCCTTTTGTTTTAAATCTCTTTGATCCGTAGCCTAAAGTCAACGGCAATATAATTTCGTTAAATGCGTAAAACAAAGAATATCAGTAATGATTAAACATAGACTTAGACAATTTATGTTCATAGTTCAAATGAAATATGCGAAAAATTTTTGCAGATGTAGTATATGGAATAAATTTGAACTTTTTAAAGTTATTTGTATCATAAATTACATACGAGATTTAATTGCTGAGGATGCACATAGAAATTTTTAATTATGGGGTGATTTTCAGTATGACGAATGTTATGTCGTCATGCATTTCAGTGTTTTGCGAAAATGTGCGGAGTGATGCGAGTAGAGATGATTTTATGGTATCGGGAGATGCGTTTTGATTTTGAAGGATTAATTGTTCGATACGAGTTGAGCCGTAGAGATCTTTTTGTGCGTTCATTGATTCTGAGACGCCGTCTGAATAGAGCATGTATAGGTCGTTTGGTAATATGTCGAGAGTGAGTTCTTCGATGTTTGTGTTAAAGATGTTATCTTTATCGAGTCCGATGCCTATACCTTTTGTGTATATGTTTTCAACCATGCTGCCGCGAAGTCGGATGAGAGGAGTGTGTCCTGCACGTGCTACCTGCACTTTATTCAGGGAAAGGTCGAATAAAGCAAGTAGGATTGTGACGAAAGAATTTCTGCTGAACTGGCTGTATATCTGTTTATTTATTTCACTGAGCATCTCTTTAGGAGACGTGAAGATTTTTGATGCAAACTGAAGTACAGCCTGAACCTGCGACATGTATAATGCCGCGGGTATTCCCTTGTCGGAAACGTCTGCTATTGCGACGAGAACTTTATCGTCCGATATATTAATTATATCGTAGAAATCACCGCCGATATCGCGGGCTGGTTCTGAATAACCTGATATGATAAGTCTGCTGTGGGCGGACTCTTCTTTAGGCAGAAGGCTGTTCTGGATACGTTTTGCTATATTGACTTCCTCTTCATATTTTTGATTATTAATCTGTTCTACATTCAGACGTGTATTTTCGAGTGAGACAGCGCTTTGAGAAGCGAATGATTTGAGCAAATCGATATCTTCTTCTGAGAACGCTTTTCCTGAACTTTTGCAACCGAACGTAAGAACTCCAATAAGCTCGTTTTTATGGTTAATTGGAATAATTAAATTAATACCGGAGAGCAATGATTTTTCTGTGTCAGTAATACCGAGTTCATTTATATTAGCGGCGTTTATGACGACAGATTCACCTAAATTATTTTTAGAAATTTTCAGGAGGAGTTTATCAAGGTCAATATCCTGAGATAAACCGAGAGCTTTCATGTATTTAGAGTTTAAAACACGAAGATTAAAGTATTCAATTCCAACTGTTTCGTTCAGAAATGCTCTGATTTTTGATACAAGGTCGACAATGTCAGAGATATATGACAGTTCTTTTGAGAATTCGAGAAGGGATTTACGGTAATTATAATTTTCCCTGAAAAACTGTTTATCGACGAATGACTTTGCCTGTTTATTCACGAAGTCAAATGAGAAAGTGAAGATAATGATGAATGTAATTATCATCATTTGGTTACTACCTTCGAAGACTTCCCTAAAGAATGAGTTCAAAACAAAAACAAGGACAAGATAAAGAATCACAATCGTAAGAGTGACGATACCAAAGACTATGCTCTTCTTAACGAGGAATTCAGTATCGAAAATTCTGTATTTCATAATAGAATAGCCGAAAGAAATTGGGATTGCGATTACGAGTATACTCGGAGTAAGATAAAGCGGGTTTATCAGGAATACAGGTTTATTATTTATAAGATTATAAATCAGGTAATACGATATACCGAGTCCGCCGAGCAAGAATCCTTTGCTGATAATAGACAAAGATTTTTTCAAAGCAGGGTCAGTGACTTTACTTAATGAGCGGCGGTAGAAGACTGTACCCAGAATGAAATAAAGAACGGGTGCGACCTGAAATATATAAACGGCAAGGAATCTGTTAAATGTACCCGTTGTGACAATGTTAAAAAACACGGGCAGGATAACCAATGCGTATAGAAGCAGCACAAAAAGTTTACGGCGGCGGAATTCATACTTAACTGGGAAAGTAAGGAAAAGATGGACGTACAACGGCGGTATACAAACAGCGCCTGTAATAAAAAGAATGTTCAAGGAAAAAAAGAAAATCTTCTGCCAGATAGTTATAATATCAATCTGAACTGAGCCTGCGGGGCTGGTTCCTGAGTACATAATAAGTCCGATGGATGCAGCGGCGCTGAAGAAGAAAAAGAGTTTGGAAGTAAGTTCTTTTGGTTTTGAATAACCAACGGCTGCGCCCACGAAGAGGAATCCGAGTCCGACTATCCAGAATATGAGGAAACTATAGTTTGTAAATTTATAGACCCAGATTTTAAAGTCCATAATTTCATCGTTACGCAGAACAGTATATGTGATATATTCGCTGCTGAATTTATTTAAAATATCCATAGCTTTAGTTGACTGGCTAAGGCTGATACCATTTATAGCGATTAGGAGGTCGCCGTCTTTTATACCGGCTTCGTCGGCGACACCGCCGGGGATAATCTGGGTAATGAGAAGAAAGTGATTGCCGAGGGAGTCGACTTTATCGATCCACAGGCAGTCGTCGGTGGTCATGCGTTTGGAGAAGAAGTTGTTTTCAAAAGCGATCAGTGAGAGGAGCAGGCATAGGAATGCAATGAGAATGATGAAGAATCTCTGGTTGTTTTCTGATATGTTTTTGAATATTTTCATTTTT
>CAZVCC010000016.1:0-55344 GCA_964626015.1 uncultured Ignavibacteriaceae bacterium | reverse complement strand
AATTTATTTCAAAGAGCTTTTAACCACCAAAGCACAAAAACACTAAAGATATTTTTGGCAGAGAAGAACATGTAAATATTTCAAAGAGCTTCTAACCATCCGCCGCGGCGGATCTTCGACTCGCGCTCAGAGAGCACAGAGAAGAGCTTCAATTTATTTCAAAGAGCTTTTAACCACCAAAGCACAAAAACACTAAAGATATTTTAGGCAGAGAAGAACATGTAAATAATTCAAAGAGCTTTAAGAGCAGTGAGGAAGTAAAGAGCGCATAGTTGATGGTTGATAGTTGATAGCAAAAGAAAGAGATTTGCACACTGTAAGAACTGATTGATTATGATTTTCACTGATTCAAGAGCAGTGAGTATGTGAATAAGTGATGTAGTGATGATGTAAAGAACAAGAACGCACAACAAAAAGCTGATTTGTTTATGATTTTCACTTATAGAGTGTCAATAATGACTGAAAATTAATTAGAGACTATTTTGAGACTAATTAGAGACTAATTAGAGACTAATTAGAGCGCAAGATTAAGAAAAAACGGAAATGTGATTTTGAGAGCATTTTGAGGCATTTTAAAAATTAAGAGAAAACGAGTTAATTATTTTTTAAGAATGAAAAATGTTAGTTACTCCTTCTACTATTAATCACGGCAAAAATGAAAACGGGGTCAAACGGGTTTTTCAGAAAAATTTTTTTGTTAAAAAATATGTCAGGTTAAAAACAAATACTTGTTTGCGAAAAAGAAAAAAACAGCTCAAAAACAGCAATTTAAAAATTAAAGTAAAGTGACCCAATTTTCAAATGTGGTGTGATTAATAGTAGGAGGGGGTAATAGCACCCTTATAAAAATAAGGTATATTTTGGGCTTTTAAAATTAAAGCAATATTATATATTTAATCTGCAAAATCTTAATACAAAAGTAAAGAAAGGAAGATTTTTTATGAAAAGAGAATTTATAAGCAGAAATGAAGTTGAAGTTATAAATCCTGATTATGGGATACCGGAAGGCAAGTCAGGCATAGCAGGTTTTAATAAAAACATACAAGCGGCGGAAAACCTACAACCTGCGAGTACAGGGATGGGGCAGGATGAGTCAATTACCAGCGGTTCTGAAGAAATTAAGCAGAGGATTATCAAAATTCAAAAAAGTCCGCAGTACAAAGATTTCAATGTTATAAAATCGACAGACGGAAATCCGGACACACTGACTGATTGCGACACACAAGAAGAAATAAAGGCTGAAAAAGCGGATATGAAGAAGCCGGGGACAAGTACGAAATGCTTTAACAACGAAAGCGCAGAAACGCAAAAAAAGAAGATACGCTCAATAGAAGAATTTTATAAAAATACAAATAAAGTAAGCCAGACCGAAGCATTGTTAGGCAGCATATTCAATGAATTATTTGTCAATATTGAAATTGATGAAAGACCCGAGGACGAAATGCAAAATATCGTTGAATCATTTCTCACAAAAAGACCGTGGGATGTTTCGAAGCATCCGGATTACAGGAAACAGCTTTTGTATGTGATAAAATTCAACCTTATACCCGGCATGCTAAGGAAGTATTTCGGGAGGATAAGAAAAAATCTTAGCGACGATGAGCTGCAGATGCGAAATTACCTAGGAACGGGGCTGAGGGATATGCCGTCGGAAAAGAACACTTTCAGAAGAGAAAAAATGCCTGAGTTTGAAATCAACGAGGAAGAAGGAAGAATAGTATTTGAAACGGAAGGCACAGACAGGGCACACAGGATAGACAGGGGATCATACGATACGGGGGAGGAAGCGACTGAAAGAGAAAGAAAATTGGAAACCGGACGGGAAAAACTTTATAAAGCAGAGAAAACCATTGCTGAATCGGGAGACTATGAAATAATAACGCTCTGGGAGATAATTAAGAATGCGGATGATTACGCAAAGATAAACATAATGGCGGGAAAGAAAATGAACAGAACGCCGGAAGAGATAAAGATAATAAAGAGAAGAATGAGGAGACTACTGAAGAAAAATGAATAGAGCTTAAGAGCAGTGAATAAGTGAGGAGGTGATCCGCCCAATCCTCCAAATAAGCCGGCGGATCTGCGACAAGATGGTTCGCCGCGGCGAATTCTGCACGGCGAATCTGCGACACAGAACGCGGAAGGTGAGGAATTGCTAATAGCTGATGGCTGATAGCTCATAGAAAGAGATTGAGAGCAGTGAGAAAGTGAGGAGGTGATCCGCCCAATCCTCCAAACAAGACGGCGGATCTGCGCCAAGACGGTTCGCCGCGGCGAATTCTCCACGGCGAATCTGCGACAAAGAACGCAGAAAGTGAGAAGGTGAGGAAGTGAGAAGGTGAGAGAGTGATAAGGTGAGGAAGTGAGAAAGTAAGAAAGTGATGAGGAAAAGGCAGAATGAGAATAAAGAAAAAACTGATTGGGGTACAAGAAAGGAGAAATCAGGCAGTAATAGTATCGGAGATACAACTTAGGAGTGGCAATATGAATTCGATTAAAAAGGAAGAAATGACATAATGAACCCCAATAATAACATTGTATCTAAAAAAATGTTGGATTAATTTATCAATAAATTGAATCAAATAAGAATTGGATAAGAGGATAGCAGAAATATTAAATATTCCTTCGGAGGATAGAAATACCGAATTTAAAAGATTAGGAAACGACAGCAAAATTGTCACCAAAATAACTGAGACAATAGCAGCAATGGCAAATACTGACGGCGGAAGAATAATCTTAGGCATTGACGATCCGGAAAAGACAAAATTAAAAGATGAACTGAGAATCGCAGGCATTGAAGAAAACATGAATTTATTTGATGAAATAGGGAGAAATATAACAAGGATAAAACCGGCATTGCCAAGAATATGGCCACCGGAATTAATTAATTTCTGTGAAAACAAAACAATAGCCATAATTTCGGTTCCGAAATCAAAAGATGATTTTAAAGAAATTGACGGGAAAGTTTTTGAAAGGCTTGAAAAGGGGAACAAGGAAGTTAAAGCTCACGACTTAGTGAAGTTTGCTTATGCCAAAGGATTTACGAGAGCTGATGAAGAATTAGTTGATGTTAATTTTAGGTTACTGGATACAGAATATTATTCAATGTGGAAAAAAGCCAGAAATTTAACTGATATAAACATTGAGGAAAATTTATTTAAAACAGGTTTAGCGAGAACAAACACTAGCGGGATTTTGCAGCCGACAAAAGCTTCTGTATTATTATTTGCGGAGTACCCATCTGACATTACAACCATCAATTCAGAAATCAGAGTTTTAGAATACACAGGAAAGAAAGAAAAGATAGAGGGCTCAACGATTAATTTGAGGTCAACACCAAAGACATTTAAGGGACCAATTTACAAATTAATTAAAGATGTACAAGAATACGTTTTAAATTTATTAAGTGTGAAATTAGATATTAAAGACAGCGGGTTTGAGAATCAATATGCTTTGCCTGAGCGGTCAGTAAAAGAAGCGATTACGAACGCAGTAATACACAGAGATTATTATCTTAATCGTCACATAGAAATAAAAATTTATACCGACAGGTTAGAAGTAATAAACCCCGGATTATTTACATCTAATATAACAATATTCAATATTGGAAAAGTCAGAGCAGAAAATTATAGAAACCGACTTGTTGTAAAACATTTACTTGAATTTCCGATGCCTCCTAATTTAGATCAAAACGAAGGCGTTAATTCAATGTTCAATGAAATGAAAGAAAAGAAATTATATCCTCCAGTATATTATACATATCCTGAATTAGAAAATTCAATAAAATTAGTGTTATATTTTGAGAATGCGGATAAAAAATGGAACGAACTCACAAAAGCATTTACAGGAAATAAATATCTTAATAATCAAATTGCAAGAAAAGCAGTAAAAGTTGAAAATTACGAGATGTCGAGACTTTTTAAAAAATGGACAAGCATGGGATTTTTGATTAAAATTGAAAAAAGTGGAGAGAAATCATTTCGATATAAATTAAAGAATCAGATATGAGTTTCGTTGCAAACACAATTGCAACAAAAACATAACTATATTAAAAATATATAAGTTATGCGGTTCCATGTTGCAAGGGCTGAGGCCGGAATCGAAATATGTATATGATTTAACATAGAATTAGTGGTATAACAGGCGAGAAAAATATTTTTTCTAAATTTATTTTTTTCGAAGATACTAACACAAACTCATTGCAAAAATAAAAAGAAAATAATTAATATTGCAATTTGCAGGGAGATTTTTTAATTTGTATTTGACGGTTTGTAATCTATCTCACCTTTACAGACTTTCGAGGAGGCAGTTATTCGTGATTTATATAACACTTATCATATTGCAGTTTTGGATGATAAGGATATGACGGAGTAAAATTGAAAAACCAGTAATAAAAATTATCACAAAAATGATAATTTTTGCTTCTATATTATAAGTATATTTACTGTAAAAAGAAGGAAGAGTTTAGAGAATGACATCAAAACAAATCAGGAAACTCGAGAAAGAACTCTGGGAAGCCGCAGATTTACTCAGGGCTAACAGCAAGCTAACCGCGACACAATATTCAATGCCAGTACTCGGACTTATTTTTTTAAGGCATGCGTATAACAGGTTTGAAAAGGTAAGGGATGAAGTTGAAAAGAACAGACCTGTGCACCCACAAAGAGGAAAGAAGCCCATTCAAAAAGAAGATTTTAAGGAAAAAAGCGCCATATATTTGCCAGAGAAGGCAAGGTACGATTATTTAGTATCACTGCCCGAATCTAATGATATGGGTGAATGTATAAACGAGGCAATGAAGGCGATTGAGGAAGAGTACGATAATTTAACAGGTGTATTACCGAAAAATTTTACAATATTCAGCAATGAATTACTAAAAGAACTATTAAGAATATTCAATCACGAATTACTTCAAAAAGCTGAAGGAGATATTTTCGGAAGAATTTATGAATACTTTTTAAACAAGTTTGCAATGACGGGAGCGCAGGAAGGCGGAGAATTTTTCACACCATTTTCGCTGGTAAGCACCATTGTAAATGTTATTGAGCCAGATCACGGCACAATTCTCGACCCTGCCTGCGGAAGCGCGGGAATGTTCGTTCAGACGGGATATTTTATACAGCAAGAGGGAAAGAAGACGGCGGAGAGTGCAACATTTTTCGGTCAGGAGAAAACAGAAACGAACACACACCTTGCAAAGATGAACATGGCGGTTCACGGATTGGAAGGAACGATAGTCGAAGGGAACACTTTTTATGAAGATAAGAATAATTTAGCCGGCAAATGTGATTTTGTGATGGCAAATCCGCCATTTAATGTTAACGGAGTTGATAAAGGTAAGGATGTTGTAAAGAAGGATAAGAGACTTCCATTTGGCTTACCGAAAAACGATAATGCAAATTATTTATGGATACAATATTTTTACGGATACCTGAAACCGACGGGCAGAGCAGGGTTTGTTATGGCATCATCGGCAAGCGATGCGGGACATAGTGAAAAAGACATTCGTGAAAAGCTTATTAAAACAGGTGCTGTTGACGTTATGATAGCGATAGGCAATAACTTTTTCTACACAAGATCTTTACCCTGCACATTGTGGTTTTTTGACCGCTCCCTTTCTTTTGATAAAAAACGAAGCGACCGTGTTTTGATGCTGGATGCGAGGAAGATATACAGAAAAGTTACGCAAAAGATAAATGACTTCAGTCCGGAGCAGCTTCAGAACATTATTTGCGTTGTGGATATGTACAGGGGAAACACGGATAAGTTTAACAAGGCAATAAAGAGATATTTAAAAAAATCTTTTGAGAATGCAAAAGAGTCGGCGGAAAAGATAACGGAATTCCAAAAACAATTTAAAAGACTGCACAAAATTGCGAAAGATTTCTCGGTTAAGTATTTAAGGGAGAATGCAGAAGCAAAGAAATTTACGGAGGCATTAAAGATAGAGGATATTGATGCTGTTTATGAAGGGCAGAATAAACTGATAACTGACGCAAAAGGATTAAAAGAAGATTACAAGAAGCTTGAGGATGTTGCGCATCAATGCAGGAACATAAAGAAATCGCAGGACAGAATAATAAAGAATTTAACGGATGCGATAAACAATGCAGTGAAGGAATACCAATTAAACAAGAACAAAGATTGGAAAGACTTAAACATAAAGGAAGAGATAAACAGATTAAAAGAATTACAAAAGCAGTTGAGTGGAGATGCGGAAGAAGAGGAGCCCGGGCTTTTGCACGATGCAGAATATTTCTGGAAGCAGGCACACTGGCTGAAGAGCCGATTTCCCGAGGGGAAATACAAGGATGTGGAAGGATTGTGCAAGGTTGTGAATCAGGAAGAAATGGAAGAAAAAGACTGGAGCTTAAGTCCGGGAAGATATGTGGGGGTGGATACAGCACCGACAGATGACGAGGATTACGAAGAAAGGCTTAAGGAAATACATATAGAGCTGAAGGGATTGAATGAAGAAGCGATTGAATTGGCAAGAATGATTGAAGAGAATTATAAAGAGATGGAATCATGAAGTGGGAAAAGAAACCATTAACTGATTTTGTTTTATTTCAAAGAGGTTTTGACTTACCGAGAGAAAAATTTATTGATGGTGAATTTCCAGTAGTAGGCTCTACCTCTATACTTGGATATCACAAAGAAGCTAAAGTTAAAGCACCCGGAATTGTAACAGGACGATCCGGGACAATAGGTCAATTTCAATTTTTAAAACAAGATTTCTGGCCACATAACACATCACTTTGGGTAAAAGATTTTAAAGGGAATAATGAAAAGTTTGCATATTATTTATTACATACACTTGATTTTATTTCTTTAAACGGTGGTGGTGCTGTACCAACGTTAAATAGAAATTTTTTATCAAGTATAAATGTAAATGTACCGAAATTATATATACAACAAAAAATTGCATCAATATTATCGGCTTATGATGATTTAATAGAGAATAATTTGAAGCGGATAAGATTATTGGAGGAAAAGGCTCTAATAGAGTATAATTATCTAAAAAGCGAATTAAAATTGTCAAGAAATGAGAAAATAAAACTTAAAGATACTTTAGATTTCAAGTATGGGAAGGCTTTAAAGGCAGATGACAGAACTGGCGAGGGATATCCTGTTTATGGTTCAAGCGGTATTGTTGGGAAGCATAAGGATTATTTAGTAACCGGACCCGGAATTGTTGTTGGAAGAAAAGGAAACGTAGGTTCTGTTTTTTGGTCTTTTGATAACTTTTGGGTAATAGATACAGCTTATTTTATAACCTCTGATATAAGTTTATATTATCTTTATTTTAATTTACGTGAACAAAGCTTTGTTAATACAGATGCCGCCGTACCTGGACTTAATAGAAATTTTGCACTAGATAATTTTATATATCTTCCTCCAATAAGCAGTATATTAGAGTTCGAGGAAAAAATAAAACCAATGTTTAACTTAATTCATAATCTTCAAAATCAAAACACAAAACTCCGCGAAGCAAGAGATATACTTTTGCCAAGATTAATGAGCGGGGAGATAGGAGTTTAAATGAAACAAACTTTTGTTGCAAGATTAAATAATGATAAAGAATATGATAGAAAAAAGAAAACAATGTTATGGAAAGCTGCAAAAGGTGAAAAAGTATATGATAATTTAAAGATAAAGGACAATATATTACTTTTAGGGTCTAAAAGTGGAGTATTAAATGGAAAAGTTTTAATTGGCAATATATCAAAGATTGATAAAGCAATAAATTTTGTTTTTTCAAATATTGAAGAACTTGAATGCACGAATGAGGATTTATTAAAAATCGGAGCCTTTTTCCCTGAATATGCATCTCAAATAAAGGCAACTACACCACCTTTTATACACAAAAGAGAAATAAATATTGATAATGTTAAAAAAGAAATTAACCACAAAACGTATATAAATTTTTACGTGTTTAAGAGCGAACAAAAATATTTAGAGAAAATTAAGGATCTAAAAAATAATGACCGGGTTGTTATATTAAATACTTTTAATAGATTTAAAAGGGCTAAACTATTTATAAATGGCCAACTTGTGGATTTCCCTGATAAAACAAACTATAATGCCGAAGGATTAACAATAGAAGAACTTGAAGAAGCACATAAAAGATCAAAAAACGGAAAGGGAAGGAACAATATAAATGCAATAAATAGATTAAAAGAAAGCTTTGATCAAAATGGGTTTTACATATTTGATAAATTCGATAAGTATTATGATGTTTTGTATAACTATACATCATTTAATAACCCGAATGCGAAAAAATACATTGAATCTCTTAAAGGTAAGATCGAAAAAGAGTATTCAAAAACATCAGAGAATAATAATTATAATGACGATATGCCAATAAACCAAATACTATACGGTCCTCCGGGAACAGGAAAGACATACGAAACAATAGAAAAAGCTATAAAAATAATAAATCCTGAATATGATTTTAACCAATCCAGAGAAATAATAAAAGAAGAGTTTAGTAGATTGTTAAAAAACGGACAAATAGTATTCACAACGTTTCACCAAAGCATGAGTTATGAGGATTTCATAGAAGGGATAAAGCCACTTAAACCACTTTCCAGCGATGCTTTTATGAAATATGATGTTCAACCGGGTATCTTTTACAGTATATGCGAGAAAGCAAAATCAAATTATCAAAACGCTAAAACAGAAAATAAAGAAAAATTAAGTTTCGAAGAAGCATTTGAGCAATTTAAAGATACATGGGAAAATGAACCTGGTATGAAATTTCCATTGAAAACTGAAGGATATGAATTTACAATAATAGGATTTACTAATACATCAATACAATTTAAAAAAGCAAGCGGAGGAACTGCCCATACGCTTAGCATAAAAACTCTTAAAGAATTATACTACGGCAAGGAGTATAATTTTAATCAGGGGATAGGTATTTATTATCCCGCTGTTTTAAATAAAATTCAATCCTTTAAAGGAGAAAACCGCACAGAGGTTCTATTAAATAATTATATCTTAATTATTGATGAAATTAACAGGGGAAATGTATCGCAGATATTTGGTGAGTTGATAACGCTTATAGAAGAGGACAAAAGATTAGGCAAAACAGAAGAATTAGAAATAACATTGCCATACAGCAAGGAAAAATTCGGTGTTCCGCCGAATTTATACATTATAGGAACGATGAACACGGCAGACAGAAGCGTTGAAGCGCTTGATACGGCACTGAGAAGAAGGTTTAGTTTTATTGAAATGCCGCCAGAATATGAACTTAGTGAGCTGGAAAAAGAAATTAAGGGACATAAGCTAAAAGATATTCTCATAACAATTAACAATAGAATAGAAGTATTGCTTGACAAAGACCACAGAATAGGACACAGCTATTTTATGTTCAAAGATGAAGATAATATAGTGAGTAAAACAAGAGAAGCATTTAATAAAAATATAATTCCGCTTTTGCAGGAATATTTTTACGGGGATTACGGGAAAATAGGACTGGCGCTTGGAGAGGGATTTGTGGAAAAAATTAAAGTTAACAACGACAATTTTTCCAAATTTGCAAAATTTGATTATGACGATAAAGATATAATATCTGATTTGGAAAACAGAATAATTTATAAAACTAAATACCCTGAAACAGAAGAGGACTTTATCAAAGCAATTGAAGATTTGATGACCAATTAAAATGGCAAAAGAGAAGAATAATAGAATAACGATATTTGAACATGAATCGCTGTATTTAGATAAGGGCACATTGCCTTTAAGTGAAGGACAGCTAAAAGCACTTCACTTATACAATCCAAGCAATAAGCTGCCGTATTACTCACTTATACACGAAGGGGTAAAATTTTGTGAATATGTAGGAGTCATACAAATAGGCAAAACATTAATAGAAGTGCTGCCAAAAGCGGACAAAGTAAACAGCACAAAAGATGATGAAACGAAATGGAGAGATATATTAATCAGCATGCTGAGGGTATCGGGTGATTTTGAGGTAAGGGATACAAGCACGAGCATGCTAAAGATAAAGCCAAATTCTATTTTAGATTTATATTTTGAGAGATTTTTAAACGAGGTTGAATATCTTTATCATGGCGGATTAATTAAGAAATACAGAAAGACAGAGGGGAACAAGGCTGCGCTGAAAGGAAGAATTATTTTCAGTAAAAACATACAAAAGAATTTAATACATAAGGAAAGATTTTATGTTAGTCATACGACATACGATACAGAGCATTTGCTTCATATAATTATATATAAAGCATTAAATATTTTAAGAACGATAAACACAAATCACACGCTTTCAAGCAGAATTGGTGCCTTGCTTTTACTTTTTCCTGAGATGCCGGATAAAAAGATTAATGCAAAAGACTTTGAAAGGATTATATTTAACAGAAAATCGATTATATATAAGAATGCCATAGGAATAGCAAAGCTAATAATTTTAAATTATCACCCTGATATAAAACATGGAAGAAATGATGTGCTTGCGTTAATGTTTGACATGAATTTGCTCTGGGAAAAATTTGTGTACATAAGTTTAAGAAGAGAATTAGGAACGCATGAATCATTAAAAAACGCAAGCATAAGAGCACAACATTCAGCGGATTTCTGGAAACCGAATACCAGAGAAAGATGCAGAACAGTAAGGGCTGATATAGTAATTAAATATGAAGAAAATACCGTTGTATTAGACACAAAATGGAAGAACATAGATGCGGGATATCCAGCGGACAGCGATTTGCAGCAGATGTTTGTGTATAACAAAATTTATAAAGCAAAGAAAACTGCATTGGTATATCCCGGGAACTGGGGGACGGTTGAAGGGGAATATAAACATAATATTGAAGGCACTAAAGAACAACATAAATGCAGTTTGATGGCTTTGAATTTTGATTGTGTATATAACGAGGGAAAGGTGAATATAAGAGAATGGCAAAAAAACATTGCAGAAACAATATTTGAGTGGGCTACTCCTTAAAAGTATAAATACTCTATAATCAGTTTTTAAAATTGACAAAACAATGACAAGAAGTGAAGCTGAAATAAAATTAAAGGGGCTGTTTGGCTTTGATAAGTTTTACGATTTGCAATGGGATGTTGTAGATAAATTATTTTCGGGTAAAAGAGTTTTATTTATAGAAAAGACGGGTTACGGAAAGTCGCTTTGTTTTCAGTTTCCGGCGACTCAGATGCAAGGTGTGACGATAGTGTTTTCGCCGCTTATAGCATTAATGCGGGACCAGGTGAGAAGCATGATAGAGAAGGGAATAAGAGCTGCTGCGATTAACTCGAACCAAACACAGGAAGAAAATTCCGCAGTAATTGAGAAAGCACAAAGAAACCAGCTTGACATTCTATACATAGCGCCGGAGAGGATGGAGAATGCAGAATGGATATCGGCGGCAAGAGATATGAAAATAGCAATGGTTGTGATTGATGAAGCACATTGCATATCAGTATGGGGACAGAGTTTCAGGCCGAACTACAGAAGAATAGTAAATCTCGTAAGGCTTCTGCCAAAGAATTTTCCGGTTCTGGCTACGACTGCAACGGCAACACGGAGGGTTCAGGAGGATATTATAGAGCAAGCGGGGCAGGATTTGGTCCCTATAAGAGGGAAATTACTGCGTTCAAACATAGGACTATTTGTGGTTAAAGTGAAAAGCGAAGATGAAAAATTTTACTGGATGGAAGAGTACATACCAAGGTGGTAAAAGCAGGAAACAGCGGAGAAAAAGAAAACACGGGAATAGTATATACAGGAACACAGGCAAATACAGAAATATATTCAAACTGGCTGCAATTTCTGAAGATACGCGCAACAGCATATAGCGGAAGGCTTGATTCGGAAAGCAGAAAGCGAATTGAAGATGATTTCACAAACAATAAATACAATTGTGTGGTTTCAACGAATGCGCTGGGAATGGGAATAGACAAGCCGGATATAAAGTTCATAGTTCACACACAAATACCTCAATCGCCAATTCACTATTACCAGGAAGTTGGGCGTGCAGGCAGAGACGGGAAAGATGCTTTTGCGGTACTATTGTTTAATAAAGACGAAGATGATAAATTACCGAGGGTTTTTATAGATGGGAGCAAACCGAGCGAAGCGGAATACGAAAGAGTGATTGCGGTTACTAAGAAGGTATTAATGGGAAGAAATGAAATTATAAAGGAAACAAATTTAAAACAAACACATGTAAGCGTGATATTGGCAGATTTAACAGAGCAAGGAATAATAAACGAACAGATAATAGGGAAGAGCAAGAAATATTTTTACAAAACAGATGCACCAAAGCTTGACCTTACGGTATTTGACGAATTGCGAAAGGCACAGAATAAAGAATTAGAAGAAATGTTAGCATATACAGAATTACAAACATGCAGGATGAAGTATCTCTGTAACTATCTTGGCGACGAGGCGCATGATAGATGCGGGATATGCGACGCGGATAAAAATTATAATGCAGGGATTGTTGTAAAAAAGGAAGCTGTTGAGAAGCTAAAAGAGTTCAGGGAAACATACTTTCCAATGCTGATGGTGAAAACGCAGCATAGCAATTTAATTAACGGAGTTGCAGCATCGTATTACGGAACATCGAATATAGGCAGCACACTTCATCATTCCAAGTATGAGAACGGCGGAGATTTTCCTGAATGGGTAATAGGATTGACAATGAAAGCGTTTAAGAAACATTACGGAGACAGGAATTTTGATTTAATAGTTTATGTACCGCCGACGGAATCGGGAGATTTAGTAAAAAACTTTGCGGAAAAGATATCTACAATGATTAATGTACCGATATCACATGAATTAAGAAAATCGGGAAATACAAAACCGCAGAAAATATTGCAAAGCGCTATAACGAAAAAGGATAACGTGAAAGGAAAGTTTTGTTATGCAAGGCAGGAGGAAATAATAGGAAAGAATGTTTTATTGATAGACGATATATTTGACAGCGGGTGCACGATAAAAGAAATAGGACAATATTTAACAAATCTTGGAGCTAATATTATTGCACCACTTGTAATAGCAAAAACAGTAGGAGGAGATATTTAGAAGCATTGAAATAGTGGAGAAAGAAAATGAATTGCAAGCAAAGAAAAGATTTCACCACTGAGCGCACAGAAATCACAGAGAATAATTAATCTGTTGATAAGAACAAGAGGTTTTATAACAAAGTACACAGAGATAAAATAGAAGTGCACAGAGATAAAACAAGAATAGTTATTAGTCTTAAAAGATTTTACCGCGAGGGTCGCAGAGAAGAACAGAAATCGCAAAGAGAGCACAAAAAAGTTATAAATTTATAAAAATTAATTATTAAACACAGAAAATCACATTATTTTTTTAAAAGTTTTTTTATTACAATGTTTTTACGGATAGTAGTACAGAGAAAATACATGAATTAAATGAAAATATTACAGGTATGGTGTTTGTAAATCATATATTTAATTAAGTTTTAAGAATAGAATGAATAATTATTTAGAAAATACTTACTGGATAGCCTTGGCGCATTTGCCGAGATGGTACACCGAAAGAATAAATAAACTTGTAATACAGATACTGCATGAGAACAAAATGTCTTTAACAGATTTTTTTGAGTTAAGCAGGAATGACTGGAAAGAGATATTCAGTCTTAACGAGAAAGAGCTTTCGGACATAGAGCAGGTAAAAAGCGATTTACCGAGGTTAGCATTTATTGCAGAGCAATTAGAGAATGAAGGATTTCATGTAATACCCGTAAACTCACCGGAATATTCAGTTGTATTAAAGGAAAATTTAAAAGTGAGAAAAACTCCGCCTGTATTGTATGTTAAAGGTCGATTGAGTTTATTACAAGAAGATGCTGTGGCGATAGTAGGTTCAAGGAGTGCAGGGAAAGCAGCGTTGGAATTTACAGATCACATAGCAAAGAAGAGCGTAAAGGAATACAAGGTTGTTGTTAGCGGGTTCGCAAAAGGAGTTGACCAGCAGGCATTAGACAGTGCAATAGAGGCAAACGGCAAGAGTATAATAGTACTGCCGCAGGGAATACTAACATTTCAATCAGGTTTTAAGAAATATTATGAGCCAATTGTAAACGGCGACGTAATGGTGCTAAGTACTTTTTTCCCGAAGGCGGGATGGGATGTAGGATTAGCAATGGCAAGAAATGTTTATATATACGGATTAGCAAAGGAAATTTACGTAGCAGAATCAGATGAGAAGGGCGGAACATGGAGCGGGGCGATGGACGGGTTACGAAATAAAAGAACAGTTTACGTGAGAGTGCCCGAAAAGAATGAGAAAAATGCGAATTTGAAATTAGTGAGACTTGGGGCAACGCCGGTAAAAATGGACGGAGAAATTGCAGAAGCACGAGAGTTTATGGCAGAAGGAGTGCCAGTTACAGAAAAAATTAAAGAACAGGAAATTGATTACAATAATATTGCCAGAAACACAGAGAATGAGATTTTAGAGTTGCTGAAAAAGGGAAGCTATAGTTCCAAAGAAATAATAATGGCACTTAAGCTTAACTGGACGAGCAGAAAACTGACAGCTTATTTAAAAAAGAATCCGGATATAAAAATATTACCTAAAACAAGACCATCTAAATATACTTTAGCAGATACAAAAACCATTTCATTATTTGATTAAACATGTCATACGAATACTCAGAAGATAATTTAATTGAACAGACAGCAACAGAACTGTTTTATGACAAGCTGGGCTGGGATATTACATTAGCATACAATAATGAGACGTTTGGTGAGGACAGTACGCTTGGAAGGATTAATAAAAAAGAAGTAATACTGAAGAGGGATTTAATAAAGAAGCTGAAAGAGTTTAATCCTGACCTGCCCGAGACAGCATACAACAAAGCATGCGAGATTATAACAGAAGAAACGAGTACTAAATCACTTGCAGAGATAAACAGGGATAAATACGAAATGTTTAAAGACGGCATACCGGTTGAATTCACGGATAATAAAGGAAAGATAGTAACGAAAAGACTCAGGGTGTTTGATTTTGAAGATTATGAAAACAATCATTTTCATGCGGTAAGGCAGCTATGGATAGAGGGAAAGAGCAAGAGAATGAGAAGACCGGATATAATAGGTTTTGTGAACGGGATACCGCTGCTTTTTATAGAATTAAAAGCGGCGCACAGGAAGCTTGAAAAAGCATATAATGATAATTTTACAGATTACATTGATGTAATACCAAAACTTTTTCATACGAATGCATTTGTTGTATTGAGCAACGGCATTGAAAGCAGGATTGGAAGTATTACTGCAAAATACCAGCACTTTAATGAATGGAAGAGAATAACCGAGGATGAGCAAGGAGTTGTTGACCTTGACAGGATTATACTGGGAGTATGCGAGAAGAGAAGGTTTATGGATTTATTTGAGAACTTTATACTTTTTGACGATACTTTTGGGACGGTGATAAAGCTGATTGCGAAGAACCATCAGTTTATAGGGGTTAACAAGGCGTATAAGAACATAAGAGATAAAGAAGAAAGATTCAGGAAAGGCGAAATATCGCAAGATGAAAAGCAAAAGCTTGGTGTTTTCTGGCATACGCAGGGAAGCGGGAAATCGTATTCGATGGTATTTCTTTCGCAGAAGATACATAGAAAGATGACGGGTTCGTTTACATTTTTAGTAGTGACAGACAGGAACGAACTGGATACGCAGATATACGGAACGTTCAGCGGAGCAGGGGCAGTACCGAAAATAATGGCGGGGGCGGATAACACTATAAAAGCAAGCAGCGGAGAGCATTTAAAGAAACTGCTTGGAGAAGAGCACAGATATATTTTTACACTGATACATAAGTTTAATTTTGAAGACGTTGTAACGGATAGAAAAAACATAATAGTATTTTCGGATGAGGCACACAGGACACAAGGAGGCGTGCTGGCGCTTAACATGAGGAATGCCTTGCCGAAAGCTTCATATATAGGGTTTACGGGGACGCCGCTATTTAAAGGCGATGAGCTGACAAAGAGAATTTTCGGAGATTACGTTTCAAAGTATGATTTTAAAAGGAGCGTTGAGGACGGAGCGACAGTACCTTTATACTATGAGAACAGGGGAGAATATTTAAAGCTAAAGAATCCGAAGATAAATGAGGAGATAAGGGAATTACTGGACCAAACAGAAGACCTTGACAGCGACCAAAGAATGAAACTTGAACAGCTTTTTGCGAAGAACTATCCTGTTTATGTATCTCATAAAAGACTTAATGCAATAGCAAAAGATGTTGTGCAGCATTTTTTTAATAGGGGATACAAGGGCAAGGGAATGTATATAGCGATTGACAAACTCACTGCCGTAAAGATGCATGATTTAATATGGAAGCATAAAGAGGAATTTGTTAAGCAAAAGGAAAGAGAAATAAAAAAGCTTGACGACCAACAGGAAACACTTGTACAGGAAAGAGAGCTTCAATGGATTAAAGAGACGGAAATATGCGTGGTGGTGAGTTCAGAGCAGAATGAAATAAAGAAATTCAGGGAGGCGAAGCTTGATATTGAGACGCACAGAGAGAAAATGAACACGAGGGATTTGGAAACTGAGTTTAAGGATGAGAATAACAAATTCAGGTTTGTGATAGTATGTGCGATGTGGATAACGGGATTTGACGTTCCGTGTCTTTCGACTTTATACATAGATAAGCCGCTAAAATCACACACTCTTATGCAGGCAATTGCAAGAGCCAACAGAGTAAACGAGGGGAAGAACAACGGATTGATTGTAGATTACATAGAAACTTACAAGGCGCTTGTGAGTGCACTGGCTATATACGGAAGCGGCGGAAAGGAGGATAAGAATTCGGACGATGAGCCTTTGAAAAAGAAGGAAGAGCTTTTAGAGGAATTGGAAGAAGCGATAGAAAGTGTGGAAAAGTTTTTGAAGGAAGATGTGAACTATGACATATCAGAGCTGATAAAATCGGAGAAGCTGAATAAAATTTTAGAGATTGAGAGAGGCGTGAATGCAGTCTGTACAAATGATGAGACAAAAGCAAAATATATGATACTTGCGCGGAACGTATTCACAAAGTACAATGCCGTGATGCCGGATAAGGAAATTAACAAGTTTGCAAAAAGAAGGAATGCGATAAATGCGATATATTCAGCAATAGAGGATAACGTAGAGAATGCGGATATAACTGCGATTGCAAAAAAGATACAAGATATTGTGGATGAATCGATAGAGATACAAGAGAATGAAATAAAGGATTCGGGAAAGACGGTGGACTTAAGCTATCTGAATTTTGACAGGCTAAGAGAAAAGTTTTTAAAGACAGAGAACAAGAAGACAGCGGTGCAGATATTAAAAAACAGGGTAGAGATGATGCTGAAAAAGATGGTGGACGAAAATCCTTTGAGAGTGGATTTTTATAAAAAGTATCAGGAAATAATTGAAGAATACAATAAAGGGAAGGATTCATTAACGATAGAGGAGGCATTTAAGAATTTAGAAGACCTTGTAAATTCATTAAGCGAAGAGAAAGCAAGGGTGATAAGCGAGGGACTGAATGAAGAGCAGGCGGCGATATTTGATATTTTAAGAAAGCCGGAATTATCGGAAAGAGATAAGAAAAAGGTAAAGAAAATTGCGATAGAGCTGCTTGACAAACTGAAAGAAGATAAGCTAAGGATTGACAAATGTTTTGAGAAGACGGAAACATCGGCGGCGATTTTTAATGTCGTGAGCAATACGCTGTATGAAGAGCTTCCCTATCCGACTTACCAGAATGACGATATTAATGAAAAGACGACGCTTCTTTATGACCATTTGCGGAATCAGTATTTTGGAGGGGGGAAGAGTGTGTATGGGGATTTTCTGAATGCGGGGTAAAAGGAATAAAATAATATGAGTAAAGAAATTCCGTTTCATGTGATTTCGAAATCAACGTACATAAGGGGGCTTCAGTGCGAGAAGTCGTTGAACCTGAACAAATATCATCCCGAGTTAAGGGATGAGATTCCGGCAAGCAGGGAGAGGGTTTTTGCAACAGGGCATGAAGTTGGTGAATTGGCGCAGCAGCTTTTTCCCGGAGGTGTTGACTGCGGGTTTGAGGTTACGCGAAGCGGGCAGAAATCTGTTGAGCTAACCCAAAATGCAATTGATGAAGGAAAGGATGTAATTTACGAGGCAGCATTCCAGTATGAAGGTGTGCTTGTGATTGCAGATATAATGACAAAGAACGATAATAAGTGGAAAGTTTTTGAGGTAAAGAGTTCAACGAAGGCTGCTGAATATCATATTAACGATGCTGCTGTTCAATATTATGTGATGAATAAGTGTGGAATTGATGTTGAAGATATATCATTAGTTTATATTAACAATCAGTATGTGCGGCAGGGTGATATTGATGTGAGGCAGTTATTTACGATTGAGTCTGTGAAAGAGAAAGTGATTCCGCTTCAGGATTCTGTAAGAGATAATATTAGAAAATTTAAGGAAGTGCTTGAAGGAAAAGATGTACCAAAGGTTGATATAGGCGAACAATGCGACAATCCGTTTGAATGCGATTTTAAGGGACACTGCTGGAAGCATATTCCAGAGTATTCTGTTTTTGATTTAAGCAGAATAGGAAAGAAGGCGTTTGAGCTATACGGGAATGGGATTACAGAGATAAAGGATATTCCCGAAGACTTTCCGCTTTCAACAGCACAGATGATTGAGAAGGATTGTTTTCTTCGGAATAAAGATTATGTTGACAGCAATAAAATAAAAAGTTTTCTTGACGGAATTTCATATCCTTTGTACTTCCTTGATTTTGAGACTATAATGCCGGCGGTGCCGATGTTTGATAATTCAAGACCTTACCAGCAGATAGTTTTTCAGTATTCTATGTTCCGCAAAGACAGCAGAGAAGCAGATGCAGTTCATTATGAGTTTTTAGGTGACGGCAGAAGCGACCCAAGGAGGACATTTATTGAAAGTCTTTTGAGAGATGCGGGGGACGAGGGGACGATATTAGTTTATAATGCGGGGTTTGAGTCAGCGAGACTGAGAGAACTTGCGAGTGATTTTCCGGAGCATGAGGAAAGGGTAAACAGAATGCTTGCGAGAATTGCAGACTTAATGGTGCCGTTTCAACGGAGAGCATATTATAAACCCCAAATGAAAAGCAGCCATTCTATAAAGAAGGTATTGCCTGCGATTAATCCTGAATACACGTACGAGAATTTAGAAATACAGGAAGGCAGTGCAGCAGGAGTAGAGTATTTGAGGTTGATGAAGCTGGTCAGTGATGAAGAGATTAAAAGAGTGAGGAAGAATTTACTGGAATATTGCGGGAGGGATACATGGGGGATGGTGGTGATTTGGGAGGAGCTGATGAGAGTGGCTGAAGGTTGAAGATATGGGAATTATTGAGAATAGTGCATCGTACAGAGCATCAACACATATTAATCTTTTGAAGATACGCAAGCTGGAAGCTTGCGTTACCCTAAGAACGCAAATAATCGATTAAGATAAAACAAGAAATAAATTTCTTAGAAGTTTCCGGATAACTTTAAATATTATATAATATTTCATATATCTGAATTCCACGTAATACAGTTCAACACACCGCCGTCTTTTGAGATCTGGCGGATGTCTTTTATGTTGACACGGATAATCTCACATGCAGGGAGTTCATATTTCAGGGTTTTGTAAGCGGATAAATCCTGATGTATTCCGTACTGGGGAAGATATATTTTACTTCCGAGTTTCAAGAAGTTGATATAGTTGCCCGTTGCGGAAGGTGTTACTGCTCTTGAACTTTCATCTCTGATAATTTCATTTGCAATTTGTATAATTTTATAGTTGTTCCCAAGCTGTTTGCTTAACTCTTTTGCAAGTTTACAGGCGAAGAGGTTTTCGGTTGTGTATTTTTCGGGGTAAGATGCTATGACGACTGTTTCCTCATCGATGAAACGGACTGTGCCGTCTGTGTGTCCTGTTACATCTCCGGGTTCTACGGGAATGAATATGACTTTCTCAATTCCGGGAATCTGTTTTAAAGAGCTTTCTATCTCCCCGATAGAAAAAGATTCATTATTTGAAATTATTATGTTTGTTAATATTACTGTATCTTTTCCGTTGTAAGCAAAATTGCCTCCGTCGGATTTAAGAGGCAGAGGAATAGTTTTAATACCAAGATACTCAGAAAGTTTGCTGCCAGCTTTATTAAGTTTTGGAATATAGTTTTGATACATTCCATTGTAATAACCTGTTTTGAAATCAGGTTTAAGATAGATATACTCATTACCGTAGGTATTTAATGGTACAGGTGCCCAGTCCCGAATCCAAATATCAACAGCTTCCGGTATAACTATCGTTTCATAATTATTTTCAGGAAACTTATCATTTATTAACTGTTCAGACTGAATACTGCCTGCAATAATTATTATTCGGATTTCATTCTGTAATTTGAATATATAGTCCTTTAGAAATTCATCATAAAACTTCATGTATCTGTTTAATATACCGTACGGATATACCATTGCGATTAAATTCTTGTGTGTCATGGCGTTATTAAAGCACTAAATTACTGATAGCGGAAAGACAAATAGTGTCCTTGAGAGCAGGAAGGGCAGTAAAAGCAGAAAGGGCAGTAAAAGCAGAAAGAGCAGTAATCAACCATGGTGGACGCAAAGAACGCGGAGCGGTAAAAGCAGAAAGGGTAGTTACTTAAGCTCGCGATTTGGAGTATAGGTTCTGTTTAAGAGTATTTTATGAACTATTAATAATTGATGAACCGTTGATGCTTTAATGTTTGATATTAATTTATTCGAAAGTGTTTATTTTCTTTTCTATTATTTGGTGAAAATCTCCGGTAAGGATATTGTATTTTCTGTAGAAAGTATAATGACGTTTTATTAGGTATCTTTCTAATTCAGGGCTTTCATCGTTTGTTTCGACATCAAAATCAATTTCCTTTAAAAGCAGGGCTTTCTTGTTAAGAATCATGTTCCGCGGGTCTTTTTCTTTTAAATGTTCAAACGGATAATACCATGTATGAAATCTTTTTTCGTGGATAAGGTAATAATAGTTAAATAGAATGTTGTTAGTATTAACCATTATATTGATTTCTTTAAAACCAGACGGATTTTCTGCACCGATAAAATCATCCAGAGATTCATTATCCATTATACTGAAATTTATTATACTGCCGTTATTTTCGATAACACCTGCAATCTTTTCCTGAGTGTTCCTGATAAGGGGGTTATTGTTAAAGAACTTCAGGAATTCATATATATCTTTGTTACTTCTATATATACTTTCAATATCAACTTCAATGTTTCGGAAAAATCTATAAACCTCTTTTAAAATCTTAGGGTAATTTATAAGGAGAAGGTTTTTGTCGAGTTTTGTAACGGCGAATGACTCCGCAAGATTTCTAAACATATTTTTAGATACTTCCCTGTAATCAAGTTTTGAAAAACCAATATCAAAAAGAAATTTTAATGATTCATCGGTTTCTTCAGTATTTAAAATGTTTAGATAGAAATTATAGATGGTTCTTTCTTTTATTCCGCCGAGAATAATGTTTAGTTCTTCAAGCGGAAAAGGTCTAATAATTTTATTTTCAGATGTATCCATGGGATAAATATAAAAAAGGCAGAGAGACAAAGGGGGTCTTGGTGTTTTAGTTGATAGTTGATGGTTGATAGTTGATAGCTAAAGTTTTATAGTTAGAAGTTAATAGAGAGTTTTGTGGAAGAATAATAAATTTATGGGAACAGCAAGACGTTATTTGTCCTTGTGGGTGTATTAAATTTGTAATAAGTTTTAAAGATTATAAAATAAAGAGGTGAAGAAGATAATAAAGGCAGAGAGAAAGATTAAGAGAGTCAAAAAGAAAGGATTGATAGTTTGGTTAGATTTAAGAACATAAGAACGGTGTTGATTTTTGCGGCAGTACTGGTATTTATTGCGGCAGGGTATATCTTTATAACACTGAAAAGCAAAAACCCGCCTAAGGAAAACATGAAAGCTGAGACTGATACAACAGAGAACAGGCAGAGAATTATGGATTCGATTGATTATCATACGGCGGAAGAAAGAAACCGAGCATATAGTGTCACAACTGAGGTGTTTAAAGTTGAAGACTTTTCAGATTATTACTACGGTATAATTACAGTATTTAAAACAGAAGATTGCAACAATTCCGGAAAGGCTGAGATATACAGCAAGAAAAGCAACAGAAAACTTATATGCATTAATTCAAAAACAATAAACTGGGGGTTCGGAAGCAGCAAACCGGATTCTAATAATAAGGTAAAGTACGGAGAGCAAGACGTTATAATATATGAAGATTTTAATTTTGACGGGATAAAGGATTTTGCATTTCTGGACGGGTTCAACAACAAATATGGTGAACCTTCATACATAGTGTATCTCGTGTCAGACCGAAAAATAGTTTACAGCAGAGAATTTACACATCTTGCAAGGTATTATCTTGGGATGTTCGACGTTGACAGGAAAAGGAAAATAATATCTGTACATTACAAAGGCGGATGCTGCTATACTGCATATAAAGAGTATAAGGTGGTGAATAATTCTCCTGCAGCTGTTTTAATAGAGGAACAGGAAATTAAAGACAATTACCTTTTTGAGACAACGAGAAAACTATTGAAGAACGGAAAGTGGAGCAAAAAAACGACGAAGGAAAAGGCACACAGGGATTATTAAAATTACAAAGAACTCTTATAACAATAATATTTAAAAAGCATTTTTAAACAAATTTTTGAAACATGGAATTATTAGATCGAATCACAAAATCACAATTTGAAGAAGCAGTTCCGATAAAAGAATTACTGGAAAACTCGTTATACTATCCTGCCTGCGAGTTTGACGGAGGGGTAGTAAAACATTTTTCAAAAGAAGTGCAATCGTTCATTTACTGCGACTATGCTACGGGCGAAGAGGAGCTAAACAATGCCCTTAACAAATTTTACGGGTACAGGCTTCTGTTTGATAGAAACGTAAAAGAATCAGAGCTGACTCCAAACGGATGGACGCAGATTAAACCGCCAATGGTCGATAAGGAAAGATATTTTAAATACATAGAGTTTTTTAAAAAACCCTTTTGCAGATGGTCAATTTACGAAAGAGAAGATGATTTAGACGATGACCACGGTGCTAAACGGTTTAGTGTTTTGTATATAGGCGGAGAGGGGGTTGCGACATACAATGCATTGTATTATTCAAACAAAGCAACGGCTAAGATACTGGCAATAATACAACCGGGCACGGGTTTTGGGCTTAACTGGACTGATTTCAGAGACCCTGATGATGCACTGGGATACACGGTTTTAAATAATCCGAATGGTACGCCGGAAATGATTCTGTATGGCGGATATGGAAAAGATTACAATGATTTAAAATGGAGAGGGTATAGAAAGACAAGAACCATTAAGAAGTATTATTATTCAAAGGATTCATTTGATTCCGGAGAGGTGACTGTATGGGAAAGGCGAATTTGAGAGACGGTTTGTAGAAGGGATTATTGAGATAGTAACGGAAGAAACAGAATGCTGATTAAACTGACGTGACGGGTTTGTACAGATAAAACATTAAAAAATTATCCCTGTTGAGTTAGCAGCGGCGGTTTGCGTTTCCAGACAACGATGTTATCGTCTTTGTGAATGCCATGATGCGTCATAAACTCTGAATCAAGGATGTATTCTTTCCAAACGGGTATGTCATGGCTGCTTCTTGTGTTGTCATCACCTCCAAAGATAACAACTTTTGGTTTACCGTATGGATTATTTATTACAGCATTATGAAGAGATTCATCTTCACCTGTCAATAGTTCAAAATTGCTGTAATGTTTATTATAAATTCTTGCAAGAAATTCAGGGTAACTTTTGTTTGATGAATACAATGTCTGATAAGTACTAACCAGTTCTCCGCAGATAAAGAATAGTCTAAATCTGTTATATCCATAATCTTTAGGTAGTTGTTTCTTCAGGTCATACACAGCGTAATATGCAAAAGGCTGTTTTATATCACTATTTAGCAGCTCTTTTGCAAAGACAGGATTATTAAATCCTTCCATAAAAGAAGGAAACCACTCTGTTGTTATGACTTCGTCCAGTTCGACTTTTCTGTACCCTATTACTTTATAGTCGGGTGCTGTATCCATTTGCCGCAAAAACATTTCCTCAGTTATTTTAGACCCGCAAAACACCAAACTTCGGGTATCTTTAACAAACATTGACATTATTCTTACATCGAATCGTTCCGCTGCGTAAAAGAATGAACGGTAAAAAAAGGATTTGTTCAACTCTAATTTATTATCACTTTCTATTATCCATCGTTTCCACTTATTTCTTTCGTGGTTGTTTATCCTGAAAGACATACTTTTGCGATGTTTCATTGTATATTCATTGTTTTTATTTGATTGTTCATAATATGAAAATTAATAAGAGACAAGCAATGTCTCTGTAAGGTGTTTATTTTTGTTAACTGAATGCATAATTTTAATAAAAACATAAACCCCGGTATAATTATGGCAAAGCTTAAAAAAGCAGTAGTTGGGAAAGACCTGTTGAGAAGAATTTCAAAGATAAACAGGGAAATAAAGGACGGAAGGTTTCCGAATAAGGAAAGGCTGGCAAGGAGTCTGGAGGTATCCACCAAGACGATACAGAGGGATATTGAGTACATGAAGTTTGAGCATAATGCTCCGATTGAGTTTGACAAGCAGAGAAAGGGTTTCTTTTATGCGGATGACGGATTCAACCTGAACCCGCTGACTGTTGACGCAAGCGATTTTTTAGCTGTTGCCGTTACGGAGAAGGTACTGGAGCAGTACAAAAATACTCCATACAGCAAATACTTCAAGAATTTTTACAAAAAGATTGAGAATATTTTTGAAGGAAAGCTGTCTGTTGATATAAATGACATAGATAAGATTCTCAGTTTTTACGTGGGACCTGTAAGGTATGTATCAGAAGAAGTGATGAATGTTTGCGAGCGTGCCTTGAGAGAAACTATAAGATGCCGTATGACTTATCTGACAGGATACAGCGGTGCTGTTTCAGACAGACAAATAGATATTTATCATTTGAAAAACTTTAACGGAAACTGGTATATAATCGGCTATTGCCACACGGCGAAGAAAGTTAAAGTGTTTGCTGTAAGCCGCATCAAGGAAATAAAATTAACCAATCAGTATTTTAACGTGCCTGAAGATTTCAGCATAGAGAAGTATTTTGAAAACAGTTTTGGCATATTCGAGAGTGATAAAATATATAACGTTAAGCTGAAAATAATGAATGAATCCGTCCGGTATGTAAAGGAAAAGAAGGGGCACAGTTCGGAGAAAATAACAGACCAGAAAGATGGTTCGATTATTCTGGAATACAAGGTAAACAATTTAACGGAGATTACTTTCCTTGTTCTTTCTTTGGGTAAGGATTGCGAGGTGATAAGTCCTAAAGAGTTGAGGGAGCAGGTGTTGGAAGAGCTGAAGGGGGCGGTGAGGAATTACAGGGTTTAGGGTAAAGAGAAGAGCGCACACTGATTAAAACCGATTTGTTTATGATTTACACTGATAATTGACGATGCTTATTTGAGAAATTTATTGCTTCCAAGTTCGCCATAACACATATAAAGAGTGCACACCAAAGCACCATAAAATCTTTTTGGTAGAGACTGCAACCAAGATGGTTGCGATACCCTAATACAAATTTTATACATTTCTTAAATAATTTATAAAAATAATTGTAAGAGGGACACCATATGTCCTTCTGTTCTATGCATTTTAGTATAAACAAACTTATGGTATGGAAAAAACAGAAAGCGGCACTGCTTTTGTGAACGGCAGCGGGAAAGTTCATTTCGGGAATAAGAGAGATTATTCCACAAAGGTTATTAATTATGAGTTTAACAAGTTTTATTACAATGAAATAATAAAACTTCTGCTCAACGTATATGAGGAAAAAATTGTAATATCTGAGATTAGGGTTAACAGCTTGTTCGCTCAGTCATTATTTGGTATCAGTAATTTAAGGTCTGCAGAAGGAAAAGACGGTTTACTGGAATCCATTCCTGAAAATGTTATGTGTGAATTTGAATATCAGGATGTTCTGTATCTTCTGGATATGCGTGTTGAGCTGGACAAGATGAGGATAATGCATTATTACCTTAATTTTACGTATCCGAAGAATCAGCAGCCATGTGAAAAAATGGGACATGAATTGTTAAGGCTTGCATTTCTATATACATCGAGTTTCAAAAAAGGGTGCTGCGAGATAAGTCTGCCACCTGGAGAAAGGGAGGCAATAAGCTATCTGGATGTCAATTTTATAAATCCCCCGCCAAGCAATATAGAAGAGGTATACGTTAAAGATGAGATAAAGAACGATATAGAAAGGTTTGTATATACTTTTAAGAATTTCAAAAAGTATAACACTCCGTTAAGATTTCTTCTTTCGGGAAAGCCGGGTCTTGGCAAAACCGAAATTATAAGGTCGGTAATAAGCAGCTGCTCCGAAGACGGGTGCGTTGTAATTCCTTCAGAAATGGAGGGTGCAGACTGGCTTGTGTTTGAGTTTGCAAAACTGTTTTCTCCCGTACTCGTTTGCGTTGATGATATTGACTTAATTTTCGGAAGAAGGGAAGACGGCAGGCACAAGAGTTTAAGCAAGTTTCTTACGATGCTCGACGGAATAATGCAGAACAAATTCTTCCTTATTGCCACGACGAACGATAAGAAGCTTGTTGATCTGGCGGCTTCAAGACCGGGGAGGTTTGACGAGATTATTGATTTCGGTGAGTTTGAAAGGATATTTTACATGGATTTGATAAAGAAGCACGCAAAAGAAGAGAGGATTTTAGAACTTTTCACCGATGATGTACTGAATTTCATGGAAGAGAAGAAAGTAACGGGGGCGTATATTGTAAACCTTATAAAGCAGACAAAGATAATGAAGGAAATGAACGCGGATTTCGGATATGACGACCTGATGAAATACCTGAACAGGAACTATAAGGGGTTTTATAAGTCGCAGATTGAGAAAGAACGTAATTTTGGGTTTTCTAAATAGGAGGAAGCATGGGAGGGAATTCGGAAAGATTAGCAAAGAGAATTCTGGTGACGCAGAATATTGCATACGGGTGTTTGCTTTTCCCGTTAGCATTACTTGTTTTGATAGGGTTGATATTTATGTGTGCTTATATGGGGCGATAAATAACTTTCCGGGGGAACAGAGTATGAGAAAAGACTACAAAGCGATTCAACTTAAGCTTCTTATAAGTGATACAAAGAATTAATTAATAAAAATAAGAATATGGAAACAGAAAAAACGAACACCGCATACGTAAACGGAGACGGCAAAGTACATTTACACAAAAAAATAGAGATATCATCCCAGCAAATTACCTGCGAATACAATAAGTTCTATTTTCAAGAAATAGTAAAATTATTAGTAAATATTAGTCTGGAATTAATTTCAATACCCGGAATCAGTGTATTCAAGATATTCTCTATTTGGCGTGATGGTTTTCGCAAAATAGTGAAAATTAGAGAAGGTAGTTATTTCAATATGGTTACTGACGATGTATATGTTGAATTAGAATTTAACGATATTTATTATTTAATATACTTCAAGATTGAAAAGGATAGAAATAATTGCTTACATTATTTTTTGAATTGTTCGTATGAAGAGGGCTGTATTCCGGACGAAGAAATTGGGCGTAAACTATTGGAATTTGCGTTTCGAAATACTTCAAAATTTAAAAAGGGTTGCCTTAGTCTTTCATTTAATGGAGTTAATCAGGAGATTAGTAATCTTATAGTTGAAAAAGTTATACCGCCATACAGTAATATTGATAATATATTCATAGACGAAAATATTAAAAAAGATATAAGCAGATTCGTACATACTTTTAAGAATTATAATCAATATAATTTTCCATTAAGATATTTGCTGTCCGGCAAACCCGGGCTTGGTAAAACTGAGATTATCAGAAGTATTATTAGTGAATGTTCAAATTATGGGACTATAATTATTCCTAATAAAATGCAGTTTGTTGAAGTATTAATGTTTGATTTTGCTAAATTATTTAAACCCGCAATTATTTGTATTGATGACTTAGATCTTCTTATCAGTAAAAGAGGAGAAGGTTATGAAAGAAAAACATTGAGTGATTTCTTAACCGAACTTGACGGAATACTCGAAAACAAAGTATTTCTCATTGCTACTACAAATGACAAGAAATTAGTTGATTTTGCTGCTTCAAGACCGGGAAGGTTTGATGAAGTTATAGATTTTGGTGATTTTGAGAGAAGATTCTATTTGGATCTTATCAAACAAAGAACACAGGATGAAGAAATCATTAATCTGTTTAACGAAGAAGCATTAGATTATCTGGAAAGCAATAAAGCTTCAGGGGCTTACGTTGTGAATCTGGTTAAACAACTAAAGATAATAAAAGATATGGATGCTAAATTTTCAAAAGATAATCTGATGGAATATCTGCAAAGAAATTATAAGGGGTTTTATAAGTCGCAAATAGAAATAGAACGTAATTTCGGCTTTGCATAATAAGAGGAAGCATGAACGAGAATACTGAAAGATTGGCGAAAGGAAAATTAGAGATACAGAATATCGCATATGGATGTTTACTTTTTCCGATAGCACTGCCGGTTTTGACAAAGTTGATATTTATGTGTGCTTATATGGGGCGATGAACAACTTTCCGGGGGAACAGTCAGCCATGTTTCCCCGGTGTTTTGTGTCGTTAAATAAATTGTTTTGCTATCATTGCCGAATGATATTAGTAGTGAAAAAAAATAATAATAAATAAAAATTATGTTAAGTCTTGGGGAATTATTCGCATCATGGGTGTTTTTAAGCATAGCCGAAAGAGAGCTTAAAAAGATATCTAGAAAGATGGAAAGAGAGGAAAAATACGAAGTGAAGAAGCAAGAGCGCACTCTTGCAAAAGCTTATAAGAAATGCGTAAATGCTTTGGAGAAATATCAAAGCAAAAATTAAAACTTTAAGTTTTTACATGCACAGAACAAGATTTAAGAATAAATATTGCAATTTTTAAGATATGCATTCTAATATAAAGAGTTCTCAGAAAATATAAAACAATATCGTTGTAGTATGAGGTTCTTTAAATATTCTGTGATGAAGAAGAAAGTCACAGTAACTTTTATTGTGAGCTTTGATAAGTTGCTCACATTATTAACAGGATATATATGTGTTTTATAATCACAGTTCTAAAAAGAGGAAATATAAAGGATGAGGTGGTTAAAGATGATAACAATGGTTTATTCAATTTATTTTATAAACAACATTATATATTTTTATCAAATCGAATATATTTAAAAAGACACATTTACTAAATTAAAATTACTTTAAAATGGAAGATATAGTCGCAATACTCAGAAATATGCTTCAACCATTATTGTTGAAAGATGGAGCAATTCTTTATAGTTCATACAAAACACTTATAGATGGTGATATATACATTATGGGGTACAATCCGGGGGGGGCAAATGGTAACACAATAGAGCAGGCGATTGAGGAATTACCTTTAAATAATGGTAATGCTTATTTAGATGAAAATTGGAACACTGATAGAAAGCATTATGATAAAGGGCAACATCCAATACAAAAAAATCTAACCTATTTATTTAGGTTTCTTGGTTATGAATTAAGAAATGTATTTAGCAGCAACCTTATTTTTTTAAGGAGCAGGGGAGAAGAAGGTGTTAATTATCCTTCGGAGGCAGATGTTTGTTGGCCTGTTCATGAACATTTTATTCAAATTGTTAGTCCAAAGGTTTTTGTTGTATTTGGAAATTCTGATTCGACCTCACCTTTCAGTTATTTAAAAGAAAAGGGGGAAAACTTAAGAGAAGAAGATAATATTAGTAGTGGTAATGAAAATATGATCATAAAATCATTTGTTGCGGATATTTTAGGGAACCCTCGGCTTGTGATTGGTTTACCGCATTTAAGCAGGTATAGTATTGTTGAAAGAATTGAACAATGTGAATGGGTAAGAAATAAGATTACTAATTTCCTTAATCCTTAATAATATTTAAAGAGAACACTAGTAGGGACTTGAAAATCATATAATGATGATTCGTTTGTAATTTAAAACAAATATTTTCGGTTGATACTTTTAATGAATAACCCCGCATCAAGCTGCTGGGTATCCTTTTTTAATAACTTTTTAATTTCGCTGCAAGCAGTGGGGAATTAAACCCATAGTGATTAACTGCCTAATATTATACCTGAACAAAAATACTGGATTACACCAAAGGGTGAAATAATAAAAATATCAAAGTACGGCATTTATGAACACTTTATGTTCTTCAATGATTGTGATGCCGGCAGAGAAATGAAAACTCTTTATGATATTAACATTGAAGTAAAACCGGACAATCTTTTCATTGTTCTTAACAAAGGGTTTATAAGGGTTCTGGAATTGAATGACATATTAAATATTTCTTATACCGGATATTCTTTTGGAAAGCAAGTACCTATATGTAATGAAGCAATAAATTCTCTGCTTACTTTTTTATTAAAGCCATCAATTACTGAAGTACAGTATGATTGCTTTGTAGGAAGTACAAGCAGGTCGAATATATTGTCAAAAAAAGATTTTGTGCAGTCATTTATGATTAGAAGTATTAATGAGTTTGTGATGGACAAAATTACTACAGCTGTATGAGAAAACCGAAGAGTATTGGTGAAATATCTTACCGGACACAGCGGAGTAATATCAGAAAGGGAAATTGATATATATCATATAAAGAATCATCACGGGGATTGGTATATAATAGGTCATTGCCATAAAGCAAAGATGATAAAGGTGTTTGCCGTTAGCAGGATTCAGGAAATAAAGCTTACTAACAGGTATTTTGATATTCCGGAGGACTTTAGCATAGAAAGTTATTTTAAAGACAGTTTTGGAATATTTGAAAGTAAGGTTGTTCACAATGTTAAACTAAAGGTAATGAACGAATCCGTCAGGTACGTTAAAGAAAGAGAATGGCATAAATCTCAAAAGATTACTCAGCTGAAAGATGGCTCTATTTACCTCGAATTCCGAGTAAACAATCTCACGGAGGTTTTTATGTGGGTACTTGGAATGGGAAAGGACTGCAAAGTGATTCAGCCCAAGTTACTAATTAATGATGTTCTGAATGAATTAAAAGGGGCAATAAATAATTAAAAATAATTGAAATACAAAATTTTAAAAAACTAATATTTAAAAATAAATATGTCCTTCAAAATCATTTTTCGTTTTATGTTGATTCGCCTCTAAAATACAGAATACTGCTAATAAACTATCAAGAGCATCCCCTTCAGCATCATCAATAATTATTTGAGAGTATTTTAGGCTAATTTCTAATGAATATTTTAAATAATATTTTTTCAAATATTCTATAATTTCAGCTCTTCGAGTCTTTTTTTCAGAATCACTTTTCTTCCCTTTGTACGATTTATATTTATTATGTTTCTTTAAAAATGATGCAGGGCATATTTCTATTATACACGATTTATGATCTTGGTATTTATGAAAAGGTAAAAACAAGAACTTTTTACTAATTAAAAGAGGGACAATTACTTGAGTAATTCCGTAATAGGTTTGCTTATACATCCTTCTATTTATTGGAGAAAAGGGGGATTTTGCTATTATATCAGTATTGCGTTTTTCTTCTTTATTATTATAAAGTTTAAATAATTCAGCTCTAAATTCATCCTCATTTTTATATTTCGTAGCTAATTTTAATACAAAGGCCTTCCAAGTCGAAGGTTTTAATTTTCGATTATAATTTACCGAGAAGGGGAAATCCATCCCAACAATAGCAATTTCCTTTTCTTCTTCTAAAAGATTAACAAGACGTTTTAATGCATCTTCGCGATTTTTTAATTGATCTTTATTTCCCTGTTTTTTAGCTATTGGATAAACTTCTTCAATGATTATTGTTTTTTTCCTTAACCTCGCTTTTGTTATCCATATTTTCTTCGCGGCATCTTTTCCGCCACTAAAATCAATTCCAAATAATTGTTTCTCTAAAAATGTGATTTCTTTATAATTCATAAATTAGCATGTAAAATTATATTTTTTCTTGAAATTAGAAATCAAATATCGCTAATGCAAGAGAATAATTAATAATATCGTGCGGGACATTCTTTGTCCCTCAACAGTCCATATCTTTGTTCTAAATAAAACAAATAATATGGAAAAGGAAAAATCAAACACTGCATACATAAACGGATCTGGCAAAGTCCATTTGCACAAAAAACTGGAATTATCGGGGAGAGTAATAAGATATGAATATAACATGTTTTATTATATCGAAATATTAAAGCTCTTGGTAAACATACACGATGAAACAATTACTCTTCCAGGACTGAATGTCTATAAAATATTTACCCTTTGGTTTGAAGGTTTTCGAAATATAAGGAAATTTAAAGATGGTAGTTTGTCGAACATGGAAATTGAAATGCATATGTCGAATTTGAATATAATAATGTATTCTATATATCATATTTTAAAGTCGAAAAAGATAAAAACGATAGATATCATTATTTAACGAGTTTTTCTTTTGATAAAGATAGTAATCCTGAAGAGGCGATAGGGCTAAAACTGTTGGAACTTGCCTTCCGTAATACTTCAACTTATAAAACAGGGTGTGTTAATTATCATACCACGGTGACAGCGAAACAATCAGTGATTTATCTGTTGATAAAATTAAGCCACAGAAAAGTGCAATTGAAAAAATTTACATTAATGAGAAGATTAAAGGTGACATAAGTAGATTTATTCATACCTTTAAAAATTTCGACAAATACAATTTTCCTTTGCGATATTTGCTTTCCGGAAAACCGGGACTTGGCAAAACAGAAGTTATCAGAAGTGTTATTGAAGAATGTTCAAAATATGGAAATGTAATCATTCCAAAGAAAATGCACGGAGTTGAATGGCTTATGTTTGAATTTGCAAAACTTTTTAAACCTGCTGTTATATGTATTGATGATATAGATTTACTATTCGGAAAAAGAGAAGAAGCTTATGGAAGAAAAACATTGGGTGATTTCTTAACTGAACTTGACGGAATACTCGAAAACAAAGTCTTTCTCATTGCAACTACAAATGACAAGAAATTAGTTGATTTTGCTGCTTCAAGACCGGGAAGGTTTGATGAAGTAATAGATTTTGGTGATTTTGAGAGAAGATTCTATTTGAATCTTATCAAACAAAGAACCCAGGATGAAGAAATCATTAATCTGTTTAATGAAGAATCACTAGATTATTTGGAAAGCAACAAAGTCTCCGGGGCTTACATTGTAAATCTAGTTAAACAACTAAAGATAATTAAAGATATGGATGCAATGTTCTCGAACGACAATCTGATGGAATATCTACAAAGAAATTATAAAGGATTTTATAAATCACAGATAGAAATAGAACGTAATTTCGGTTTTGCAAAATAGGATGAAGCATGAACGAGAATACTGAAAGATTGGCGAAAGGAAAATTAGAGATACAGAATATCGCATATGGATGTTTACTTTTTCCGATAGCATTGCCGGTTTTGACAAAGTTGATATTTATGTGTTTTTTGCCGAAACCATGAACAGCTTTCCGGGGGAACATTCAGCCATGTTTCCCCGGTGTTCAAATACTGTTAAATTGTATGATGATTTTCTTAAATTCATCTGGCAGTTTTTTCCAGACTTTATTACCGATTTTCTCAGGTACATGTTTATAATATGCAAGAGATATGCTACCTGTGATTGCCGCTATTGTATCACTGTCGCCGCCAATTGATATTGCAAGCCGAATTGCGTTTTCAAAATCAGAACTTTCAAGAAATGCAATAATAGCTTCAGGAACAGTACCCTGGCAGGTTTCATCGAACCTGTAATCCGGTCTTATTTCGTCGATGGTTCTATGAAGATTGTATCCGAATGTATTCTCGATATAGTTCTTTATATCATACTTTGAATTCCCTTTCTTAGCAAGAAATACAGATGCTGCGACTGCCTGAGCACCCTTTATCCCTTCCGGATGATTATGAGTAGGCTCAGAACTTCTTTTTGCTTCATTGAGAGTTTCTTCAAGTGAATCATAAAAACAACCGCAGGCACTTACACGCATTGCAGAGCCGTTTCCGAAACTGTTATATGGTTTAGGCTCCTCTGAATTTAACCACTGATAAAAATATCCGCCGTATCCTCTGTCAGGGTACTTTCTTCCATATTCCAGATAAGTCTTTGTATAGTCTTTCTTATTTAGCAAACAATCAGCAACGGCAACTGAAAGAACGGTATCATCAGTAAAATCGGATTTTTCAGAGAACAGTTTGAAGTCAGTAGTTTTTACATTGTCCCATTCATACACAGAGCCGATTACATCACCAATAATCGCACCGAAGAGCGGGGTTATAATTTTCTTATTAATGTCCATGACTTAAAATAGTGATTTTATAAACTATGTGCAAATGTCCAGATAGTGTCTTGTCCTGATATAGGTTTACGGAATTTGTGAAAATTATAAACTTGATTTGCTTAACCCATTTTTCGTTTCTTTCTTTTTGCAACTTAACAGCATTTCAGTTGTCAAGTAATCCTTGACATCTGCTGTGTTTTAATTCCCGAGCTGTTGCCGAACCCTGTTTCAGTTATCGTTTTGCTTTTTCTACACCTGTTTACTCAAACTGTCACGGTAATGCGTTCATTCCATAATGTATAATCGCAAGTTCTTGCTGATATAAATGTTAAGCCGCAAATTATGAAATATTTTTGAATAGAATTATTTCCGTTATTTAAAGATTTTTATGCGTGATGAAAGAAAATATAAATTTTGATAAGGTCGCGGATATTTACGATTTCTACGTAAACCTGAATTTTGATGTACCATTTTTTCTGAATGAAACCCAAGGGTATAAAGAAGAAATTTTGGAACTAATGTGCGGCACGGGCAGGGTATCGATTCCGCTGCTTGATTCAGGAAGAAGGATGACGTGTGTTGATTATTCAAAAGGAATGTTGAATGCTTTTGAAAAGAAAATTAAAGGAAAGAACTATAGAGTAAATTTAGTTCATGCGGATGTGACAAACATGGCTCTCGAAAGGATGTTTGGTATGATTCTTTTGCCGTTTCATTCGTTAACAGAAATATTAAGCACCGAAATGCAGACTAAAGCTCTGCAATGCATTTCTTCCCATCTTGAAAAGAACGGCATCTTTATTCTGACACTGCAAAATCCCGTGAAGCGTCTGAAATCAGCAGACGGAGTACAGCGGGTGATGGGAAAGTTTCCCGCAGGCGATGGAAAGCAGTTAGTTATTTCATACATGAATCAGTACAACCAATCTAACGGAATAGTTTCGGGATATCAGCTCTACGAAATCTTAGATGAATCAAACGCCTTAATAGAAAAAAGATTTCTGGAAATAAACTTCAAACCGATAAAAGATTCCGAAATAAGGGAAATGATAAAAACTACAGGGCTTGAGATTCTTGAAGTGTTCGGCGATTATTCTTACGCGCGCTTTAATGAGTCTGATAGCGATTTCATGATTTACCGTATGTCAAAAAGATAAGAGATAATCTTATCTGTTTTAAGTAACTATTCCGCAGACCAAATATCCGGTGCTTTACTTTTCATGTCTAATCCAGCAGGTAGAAATTAATTTTGAATATCACTATATAATTGAAGTAACCCCGAAGTGGGTTGAACAATCTGAACAATCAGTTCACTCATTACTTCGAAAAATTAATCACTTCCGTTTAGCTAAAAAATCCACAGGTATTCAATATTGAATTAAAATTTTTAGAATTATTTTATATATTATTGAACACAACCTCATGAAATAAAAAATCGAATATGAAAAAAGTGATAGCGGTTCTTCTCGTCTCCCTTGTCAGTCTTTCATCAATCTTTACAAACGCACAGCAGCAACACTCTGCGGACGATGTTGCAAAGAAGCTGGCTAATCCTGTGGCAAACTTAATCAACGTTCCTTTGCAGTTCAATTACCAGTTCAATATTAACGGTAAATATGTGCATGAGAACGGATACAAAATGCTTTTAAATATACAGCCCGTAATTCCGGTTCATCTCGGAAAAGGAATCAACTTAGTGAGCAGGGTCATAATACCCGTGATTGCCCAGAAGGATGTGGTCGGCTATAATTCCAAAGAAACGGGAATGGGAGATATTCTTTACACGGCGTTTATTTCTCCCTCAGGCAGCAAAATTATTTGGGGTATTGGTCCGGTTTTTTCAATACCGACTGCTACGAATGAATTTCTTGGAACAAAAAAACTTTCTATAGGTCCGAGCGGTGTCATACTGGTTCAACCCGGTAAATGGACAATCGGAGCGCTTGTGAATCAGCTCTGGTCGGTTGCGGGCAGCAGCAGCAGGTCTGATGTAAACGCCGGTTTCGTGCAGCCGTTTATAAGCTACGTTGTCGGCGGAGGTTTCACCGTGGGCGTTTCATCTGAAAATGAATATGACTGGAAGAACAAAATGCTTGTTTCCGGTCTGGCGGCTGCAAACATTTCTCAGGTTTTTAAATTTGGAGGGAAACAGACTGCAAGCATAAGCCTTAGCCCCGTAATTTATTACGCAAACTCAAGTGTGCAGAAACCCGAGTGGGGAATAAGGTCTGCGTTCACTTTGATTTTTTCAGAATAGAAATAGCATAAGTGCGGTGAACAGTTAGTACTAAGCAATCGGCGGCAAAGAAACAAGTCTCGATTGAATCGTGACGAATAATCCGCAAAAGAGTTTTATAAAGAATGTTCTTTTAAACAAATTATATAATCATATGAGAAAAGTAATTTTACTCTTTATTATGGCAGCAGCAGTTTTTGCTGCATTCGTTCAGGACGTAAGCTCCTGCACGGTTTTCAGAATGACAGCGAAAGACGGGAACATTACGATTGCCCGTTCGATGGAATTTGGCGTTGATTTAAAGTATGATATAATAGTTGTGCCCGTGAATATGACGTTCGAAAGTCCGACTTTATTTCAAACTGCCGGATTGAAATGGACGACAAAATACGGCTATACTGCGGTTGCAAGCATGGGATTGAACTACGGTGTGAGCGAAGGCATGAATGAAAAAGGGCTTTCGATAAGCGCGCTCTGGTACGAAAGCACTACTAAGTATCAGACAGTAACGAAGGAAGAAAGCAGCAAGGCTCTTGCACACATTATGTATTCTGACTGGATACTCGGAAACTTCTCGACTGTGGATGAAGTAAAGGAAGCAACGAAAAACATTAAGGTGTTCGGCTATACTGATTCGGATAAACTAAAATCATTGGTTACCTTGCATTTCATAGTGTACGACGATAAAGGCGGCTGCATTGTGGTTGAGTATGATAATGGACAGTGCAATATATACGACAATCCGCTCGGAATTATGACAAACGCTCCGTCTCTGCCGTGGCAGCTCACAAACCTGCGCCAGTATGTAGGGTTAGAGAACTTCAACCCGATAACGATTAAGAAAGACGGATTTACAGTCAGCCCGACAGGACACGGCGATGGGATGTTTGGAATTCCGGGTGATTATACTCCGCCAAGCCGGTTTGTTAGGCTTGCTATGTTCGAAAGGTTTGTTAACAGACAGGATGATAAAGAGGGTAATTTGAATCTTTGCCAGCAAATTATAAACACGTTCACCATTCCTTTCGGAATTATTGTGGATCAGGATGCGCAAGGTAACGTTACCGCAAGCGAATCAACTCAGTGGGTTACATTCCGCGATGTAACAAACAAGATAATGTACTTTAAAACCTACGAAAATCAGAATTTACGCATGCTTGATTTGAACCGTTTGGATTATAAGGCAAAAGATATTAGAAGAATCAATATGTATGGCGTGAAGGAAATTATAACGGATATTACAGAATAAAAGTAAAAAGAGTTCACAGGTTTAACGTTACAGTTCGCAGGTTTAAGAAGATATGTCATAAGGTCAGGCAGCAGGCTGCTGGTTTCAGAAAGCCGGTCATAGGTTCGGTGAGCAGTGACAAATTTGTCACTAACCACCGGGTTATGACTTACCCTTAACTTGCCTCTAACTTGCCTTGAGATAGCCTTATCCGTATCCCGTTTTTTCAGTGACAAATCTGTCACAAACGCTTTCTTTTTCTTAAGCTCTTTGTGTCTTGTTGTGTCTTTTCATTCCATCAAGAATCAATTAATCAATCAAATCAAATCCCGTGTACTTCCTCAGTACTTCGGGTACGGTAATAAACCCGTCGGGTGTCTGGTTTGACTCGAGCATAGCGACCATGAGGCGAGAGGTTGCAAGCCCCGAGCCGTTAAGTATATGCACAAGCTCTGTTCTTGATTTGCTGCCTTCTTTGTGAGCGGTCTTATAACGAATCTTTGCACGGCGCGACTGAAAATCTGTACAGTTGCTTACCGATGAAGCTTCGAGCCATTTATCCTCCGCATAAGACCAGACTTCTATGTCGTAACACTTGGAAGCAGAAAACCCTATATCGCCCGTGCACAGCTCTATTACGCGGTAATGAACCTTCAGAGCATCGAGTATGGCGCATGCATCGCCGAGCATTTTCTCCATCTCGTAATAAGAGCTCTCGGGTGTACAGAAGTTTATAAGCTCTACTTTATTAAATTGATGCACTCGCAGGAATCCCTTAGTGTCTTTTCCGTAGCTTCCAGCTTCTCGGCGGAAACAGTTCGTAAACCCGCAGTACTTCAGCGGCAGTTCTTCTTCTTTAAAAATCTCGTCGCGATGTATGTTGATAATCGGAACTTCTGCAGTCGGTATCGCAAACAAATCATCTTCGTTAATGTGGTACATATCTTCTTCAAACTTCGGAACTTTCTCCGCCGCCGCCATTGATGCACGGTTTACCAGAACGGGTGTCATGACTTCCCTGTATCCTTTTGATATGTGTGTATCCAGCATGAAGTTAATAAGCGCGCGCTCGAGCGTTGCCCCCTTTCCCTTGTATAATGGGAATCCGCTGCCGGTTATTTTTGCACCGCGTTCAAAATCGAGTATGTCAAGTTTTTTAGTAAGCTCTATATGGTCTTTTACTTTAAACGGAAAGGTTTTCTTCTCCCCCGATACACGGACTTCCACGTTCTCGGCGGCAGTCTTGCCCAGAGGAATGCCCTCGGCGGGTAGTGCGGGAATGTAGTAAAGAAGCTCTTCCACCTCTTCTTCAATCGCACGCAGTTCCGCATCAAGATTCTTGATTTCGTCGGATACCTTTTTCATTTCGGCAATCTTTTCCGATGCGTTATCTTTAGACTTTTTCATAACTCCGATTTCATCGGAGACTTTATTGCGAAGCTCTTTCAGCGTCTCGGATTTCTTAATAACCTCGAGCCGCTTTGCGTCTGCAGACTGAACCTTTTCTATTACTGCTGGGTCTTCGTTTCTGAGTGAAAGCTTCTCTTTTACAAGTACGGGGTTTTCTCTTATTAATTTTATATCAAGCATAAATAAATAGAATATTTAATTTCTTAAGTTGTGTTTAAAAAGTTCGAGTGATTCAACTGTGTTCATCGGTTTAAACAGAAGTTCTGTTTCTGCTTTTAGCGTCACGAGTCCCGAGTTAAGCGGACGCGGAGCGGGCTGATTGAGCGATGCTGTTTTGATTTTGGTTATTAGTGATTTATCGAAACCGAATATATCACAAAGTTTGAGAGTAAAATCATAACGCGACTCTATGTCTTTTCCTGCAACATTCCATACACCCGTTTTTTCCTGCTCTATGATTTTAAGCAGTCCGTACGCAAGGTTGTCAACTATTGTCGAATTGCCTATCTGGTCATCAACTATATTAATCTTTTCCTTAGCGGAAAGTTTATTCACGAGCCACACTGCAAAGTTCGGTTTGACATTTTTACCGACCCCAAAAAGAACCATCGTTCTTGCGACCGCGTGTGCTATACCGCTTGCAACGATTGCATTTTCTGCAGCGTGTTTTGATTTACCGTAGAATGAAATTGGATTAGGTGTAGAATCTTCGTAGTAAGGACCCGATTTCCCGTCGAAGATATAATCAGTAGAAATATGAACGAGCTTTATGCCGTGAGGTCTTGCTGCTATGATAAGGTTTTTAACCGCGTCAACGTTCAGTTTCCAGCACGCCTCTCTTTCGGTCTCGCACTTATCGACGTCCGTAAAAGCTGCACAGTTCAGAATAACGTCGGGTTTGTATTCAGCGACAGCGGCTTTAACGTCTTCCTTTGAACAAATATCAAGCGGGCGGTATATATCATCGCAGCCAGAGTATGATTTATCTTCAATGGATGTAAGGCAGAGTTGCAAATCTGATTCTCTTTTAAAAACGGCTGAGACTGCCTGTCCAAGCAAACCGTTTGCACCCGTTACAAGTATCTTTCCTTTTTTCATTTATTTAAGTTTATAAAGTTCATGAATTCCGGAGAGTGATGTTTTATAAGAAGCTATACGGGTTGCAAAGTGAAGAGCTTTTTTAAAATCCTTTAAACGCGAATAATCGGCTGTGAACGAAGCACCGAATACATCTCCGCAACCTGTAGTATCTACAAATTTAGGGTTTTCGACGGCAGGTACGTCATGTTTATCGAGGTCAAAGAACTTTTCACCTCCGAACGATTTTTCTTTCTTAGTAAATCCGCTGACACCAAGTTTGCCTCTTGTTACGACTATGCCTTTCATTTCTTTATTCAAGTTGATCAGTATTTCTTCAGCAATCTCATAGTCGTTGCGCTTTTCACGCGAAATAATGCTGACCTCAAACTCATTCATCTGAACGGTATCGGAGTTAGTGCACCATTCACGCCAGTCGGGGAGGTTGGTGTGCTCTCTGAAGCCCCTTTCATTCGTGCGCATAACGAGGTTATGAATATCTATATGCATGAACCCTTTAAACTCACCCCGGGTTATTTTAAGTGTATCGAGAGAGATGTCGACTCCTGATACCATGTTAATAAGCATAGCATCCGCGCTGTCAAGAAAAGGCTGAATCCTTTCAAAACCGAGTGTGTAAGTATCAGCATCTGAATGTTCAATTTTTGCTTTCTTACCCGAGCCGTAGTTGGTAAGAAACAGATGCACCTTTTTTGTGGGGTGAGAAACCTTATTGATTCCGTCGAGCTGAATCTTTGGGTAGTTTTTAAGTATGGATGTGATGTTTTCATACTCATCTTCACCAATGTTCATAAGCGGACGTATTACATCGCTTGCTGAGCTAAGGACTGCAAGAGATATTATCGAATAAAGAACACCCCCGTAGCTGTGCTCGATACTGCCGTTATCTTTGTGGATAAGGTCAACACATGGTTCGCCGATTACTAAATAAGTCATTTAAATTATTATAATTCAATTTTCTTTTACAAATACAAACTGCTTTTAAAATATCTCAAGCTTCCGCCTTTATGTAAAGGAGGGCAGCAAGCAAGATGCTTGCCTTGCCTTAAAAGCAAGACCACTTAACATTACTTTCAACAATGAACTCTTAATTTCCGAAAGCTTTCTTTAATCTTTCTCTTGATTCTTTTCTTCCTTTTGCACCTCCGAAGTTAAAGGACACTGTTCCGAGATGCGTAAAGCCAAGGTCTTCCGACTTCGTAAATCCGTAGTCGAAAGAAAACATGTTATAATTAATTCCAACTCCTGCGGAAAAAAGAGTCGGTTCACTGCCTACACCAAACCGCAGGTCGATAAACTCAATTACATTATACTCTATTCCGCCTCTAATAGAAAGCGGATACCGAACATCTTTTTCAGCCTCGGCGGCTATTCTGAGGAAATCTTCGGGCTGGTACATTAATCCCGTTCTGTACACCTGAGCAATCTTTTCTTTAGATTCACCTATTTTTGTACCGGTTATATTCTTTCCGAAGAAACCGAACTGAAGAGATTTTGCAATATATGCCAATGCACCGATATCTATACCGAATGCGGTTGCGTTGTTATAGTTTTGAATATGAAGGTTGTAAAGGTTCAAGTTCGCTCCGTAGAAAATTCTGTTTTTATAGCTGCTGCCGTAGGAAACCATGAAATTATTTTCCCTGTACAAATCAAAACCATAAGTTTTAAATGCAGCGCCTATTGTACCGAATTTTGTAGGTTCAGCATAAGAGACGGCGGCGGTTGAAAGGTCAGTTAATCCATAAGGAGCCGGACTGTAATATACAGCAAACTCTCTGTATTCCATCTGTCCGAGTCCCGAAGGATTGTAAAAAACAGCGAGAGAATTATCAGATATTGAAGTAAATGCTCCTGCCAAAGCAGACGGTCTGGCACCTACATCAGTGTTCTCGAATTGCGCCTGTAAATAAGAAGCACATAGGAATAATATTGGTAAAATAAAGCGTTTCATTGGTATTGATTATTAAAATAAGAATTCAAAATTTAATTAGAAATTAATAAAGGATTTAATGTTTAAAAAACTAATTGTATATCTTTTGTTTTGTGTGTTATGGACGGGATTTGGGGAGTTTTTAAAGGCTCAGGATTTTGATATAACTGTTACGCTAAATGTTGACGCTTTACCCCCTGATGCTAAGGACAAGGTCAAGGACATGAAGCAGCAGCTTGAAGATTACCTTAACAAGAACAAGTTTTACGATAATGCCATCTTTAACGAGCAGAATAAGCCGGGAGCAGAATTGTACAAGATTAAGGGTGCAATACAGATTACATTTAAGGGTACGAATGGGATAGACCAGTATGATGCACAGGTTCTTTTTGTAAGCCAGAGGATAATCGACACACCAGACAAGAGGCAGAATCCGAGATACACGACATTGTTCAAGTACATAGACGAGAGATTCAAGTTTAATTACAACCGCTCTATTCAGTTTATAAAGAATGAATTCCGTTTTGATCCTTTCATAAGTTTCTTTGATTATTACGCATACATGATGCTTGGATATGACCAGGACTCATTCTTTCCTAAGGATCATCCGATGAACAGGAGCATATACTTTCAAAAGGCGATGGATATATGCAACAAGCCTATGGTTGACAGGACGGGATGGACGGAAACAGGAGGCGGGTCAAAACCCTCGAGACTCGTGATGGTACAAGAGCTTATGAATCCAAGGTTTGATGATTTCAGGAACGGGTTCTATGAGTATCACTGGCTTGGGATTGATTCGCTTGGACTTTCAAGAAATGCATACGCGTACCTGTTTAATTCTGTTGAAAAAATATCAAAGATTAAGAAGAAAGAGGTAAGGGCTTACAGCGTTGATTATTTTCTCGAGACAAAAGCTCAGGAAATATCAGATTCCTTCCTTAATTACGGAGACAAGGGCATTTACGATAAGCTTGCACAACTCGACCCGGCACATACGCGTATTTACGAAGAAGGAAAGAAAAAAGCCAAGTAGCGGATGCTTGAGAACATAAAGATTAAAAATCAAGACGGAAATACAATCAACATGGATTTCCGTTATACAGAAAAGACTGACTCAAAGCTGCCATTACTTGTATTCTGCCATGGTTTCAAAGGGTTTAAAGACTGGGGTTGTTTTCCATATATGTTTGACAAGTTTGCTTCCAACGGTTTTTTTACGGTTTCATTTAACTTTTCTCTTAACGGTACCGATAACGAAAAAGCAAATCCAGTTGACTTTGAACGACTTGATAATTTTGCAATAAATACCTTTTCGAAAGAGCTTGATGACCTTGGGTGTGTTATTGATTACCTTGAAAAGCAAAAAGATGATTATGATTACGACTTTGGCAAATTAATACTTGCCGGGCATTCACGAGGCGGCGGAATAGCGTTACTTAAAGCAGCAGAGGATAAAAGAATAAAGCGGCTGATTGTACTTGCTTCGGTGTCGGATTTCTACCGTTACGGAGAAGAAACAAAACGCATCTGGCACAAGCGGGGATATATTGAGGTCCTTAACACACGCACGAAGCAAAAGATGAGGATGAATGTTTCTTTGCTTGAAGACCTTGAAGTAAATAACGAACGGCTTGATATCAAAAAGGCACTAACCCGAATTGATGTGCCGGTACTTATTGTACATGGTACAGAAGACCTTGCAGTAGATGCAGGGGAAGCGTGTACAATTTACGACGGTCTTAAGAGCAAGGATAAATCCATACTTAAAATACTTGAGAACACAGGGCATACATTCGGGGCGTTTCATCCTTTTGCGGGAACTACAGAGCATCTTGAGAAGGTAATAAATGAGGTTGTCTCGTTTTCGTTGTGAATCTGTTTTATTTTGTAATTGCAAAATCTTTGTATATTGTATAGATTAAATGAATAAGCATCTGAACAACTTGAAAATCCTTAAATATAATACAGCTATATTATTAGTTCTTTCATTCAGTTTCTTTGCTCTTGGTCAGGAAAAGATGGTAGTAAAGGGCAGCGATTATGTACCGGGCAGAATTACTTACTATTTACAGTATAACAATATTAATAACAGCGGTTATTCTGTTTCAGGAAACAATGTAGTAACGCAGTATCCTAACATAAGGGTTTTTTCAAGTCCGTATAATCAATCCGAGCCTTCTGTTTCAATATCTCCTGCTAATCCAAATAATATATTTATTGGTGCGAATACTGACTACGGAATGGGATATTATTCATCTTCAAATACAGGCAATAACTGGTCGGGGGGTGATATTATTCCGGGCTCTGTATATTACTCGAGCAATCCCTCGGTTGTACATAATAATACAGGCGGTTTATTTTATAATTATGTTGACGATTATGTTGTTGTTGACCGTTCTTTTAATAATGGAATAAACTGGGGCGGAAGGGTTGTTGTGCCTTCTTCCACGCAGTACGACATGAACACAATTGCCGTTGATAAGACACCGTCAAGCTCTTATTACAACAGAATATACGCTGCATGGAGCAATTTCAATCTTACACAGCCCCGCGTATATCTTTCATACTCTACCGATAACGGTCTTACGTTCAGCGTTTCGCAGGCAATAGGCTCACCTGCTGCAGGTCATTATGAGCAGGGAGCAAAGATAGTTGTTGCCCAGGACGGGACAGTATATTGCATGTGGGCAACACCGGATTTGACGAGCGGTATTGAGGATAAAATAGCTATTACAAAATCAACGAATGGCGGGGTTACTTGGTCGGCACCGGCATATCCGATTACAATTAACGGAATAAGAGGCTACCTTCAACCGAACGGAATAAGGGTAAATTCGTTTCCTTCTGTTTCCATAAATAACTCAGGACATATTTATGTAACGTGGGCACAGAGGAATCTTTCTCCTGCCGGAACGGATGCGGATGTTTGTTTCAGCTATTCGACGGACGGGGGCGGGAGTTTTTCTTCTCCGGTAAGAGTTAATAATGATGCGCTAAATAACGGAAAGAACCAGTTCCTGCCATGTATAACAGTTGATAATTCTAACGGCAATATAGCAATTGCATTTTATGACAATCGTGATTCATACACGCCAGATTCCTGCGATATCTATGCTGCGATATCGACTAACAGCGGCCAATCATTCACAAATATTAAAGCAAGCGACAGACCGCACAAGCCAATACCTCTTGCCGGATATGCTGACGGTTACTATTCGGATTATATAGGAATAACTTCGGCAAACAATGTACTTTATCCAGTCTGGACGGATAACAGGAACGGAGTTACGCAGGTTTACACGGCAAGGATGGAATTAAAGCCGTACATAACACACAATCCTCTAAAGGATTCTGAAAGTCTTACGGGTCCTTATACTGTAACAGCAAATATATATTCGTTTGGAACGAGCATTTTATCATCGAAGATTTTTTACGGTATCGGGGCGATTACAGACAGTATAACGATGACAAACACAGGCGGGAATACATACGCGGCAACTATTCCCGGAAACGGTACTGCTTCAACTTATAAATATTACATCAAAACCACTGACCAGAACAACGGAGTATCGAGTCTGCCGATTAATGCACCATCTAATACTTTCAGCTTTAAAACGGGCAGCGATATTACGAAGCCCGTAATAAACCATACACCGATAACAATGTCAAGCTGGTCGCACTGGCCTGACACAGTAAATGCGTTTGTTTCGGATAATTACGGAATAGATTCGGTATGGGTAAGATGGTACAGAAACAACACATCGACAGGGATAAACCATTTCAGGCTCAATAATTTATCGGGCGATGTATATAAGGGTGTATTTAATTCAAGCGCGTCATTAATACAACCAAACGACTCAATATACTACAGAGTTTTTGCAAGGGATAATTCTTCGAACCACAATACTGATTCAACCGCAAAGTACCTGTTTAAAGTGGATGCCATTTCGTTTGTTTACGTTGGAAATGGTACTTTAACAGCATCGCATCCGTTTAAAACTTTCTACATGGATGCGAGAACCGACATGTTGTATCTTGCGAGTGAACTGAACGCAGTATGGGGCAACTCTCCTGCAAGAATAATGGGGGTAAGTTTTAACGTACTGAATGCATCACCGCTTGTAATGAACGGACTAACGATAAAAATACAGAACACAAACCTTACATCACTTACAGGTTTCATAAATTCAGAATGGAACACCGTTTTTTATGCAAGTTACACTTTGTCTGGGGCATCGGGCTGGACTTATTTTCCGTTCGCACCATTTATATGGAACGGTACGAGCAACCTTGTTATAGAAGTTTGTTATAACAATAATTCAATTAGTACTAACTCTTCGGTAATAGCTACAAACAAACCGGGGTTAACATGGCATCAAAGTCTGGATTTACCTTCGGGCAGCGGTTGCACGGATTTAACTGCAGGCAGTTTGCAGGCAAACAGGCCAAATATTGCTTTTGCTCTGAATATACTTACAGATATAAAACAAAACGGAAATCAGATACCCGATAAATTTTCACTTAAACAGAATTATCCGAATCCGTTTAACCCTGTAACTAAAATCAGCTTTGACATACCCCAAAAATCTTTCGTAACTTTAAAGGTTTATGATGTACTGGGCAAGGAGGTTGTAAGTTTATTAAACGATGAGAGAGCCGGCGGTTCTTACACGTTTGATTTTGACGCATCCTCACTTTCTACGGGCGTTTACTTCTACAAAATTACTGCGGGTGATTTTTCGGAAACAAAAAGAATGGTTGTCCTGAAATAATCCGATGACCAAATACAATAAAATCGATTACTCGAATCCGAAGCACTGGCTTTCTTTGCCCGATTTCAAAGACAAGCAAGCAGATGTATTCTATCTTTATCCTACTTCATGGATTAAGAACAATCCAAGCGAACCAGACATATGCGAATTAGATAACCCTTCACTGCTTGAAGGTTCAGCGATAACGTATAAAGCACAAGCCTCGGCGTTCGAGACATCATGCAACATATACGCACCTTACTACAGACAGGCATCTATAGAGTGTTTTCTGGAAACAACGGAAAAAATAAGAGACGTATTTTTGCAAGCTCCATTACCTGATGCAATAGATGCGTTTGAATACTACATTAAGTATTTAAACAACGGACGTCCGTTTTTACTTGCCGGGCATTCACAGGGTTCTGCTATTCTGCTGAGCATTCTTGCCCGGTATATGAAAGAGCATTCCGGAGTTTACAAAAGAATGATTGCGGCATACATAATTGGATGTCCCGTTACAAAACCTTTTCTTTCAAAATTTACTCATCTGAAATTTGCAGAGGGTGCAGAGGATACAGGTGTAATAATATCGTACAATACGGAAGCACCGGAAATACACGGGCGGAATATTGCATGGCTTCCCGAAAGTATTACCATAAACCCCATCACGTGGACGTGCGAAGAAACACATGCATCAGAAGAACAAAATCTTGGTTCGTTAATAATTGATGAACAATGGAATATCCTGGAATCAAACGTGAAGAACTATGCTGATGCGAGAGTTGACAAAAAGAGGGGAGTGGTAGTTTGCAGTACGGTAAATGCTGAGATGCTGGATTTCGGGAATCCGTTGTTTCCGAGAGGAGTATATCACAGTTTTGATTATCCTTTTTATTATTACAATTTGAGGGAGAACGCTGCTGAACGAATCAGAAGCTATTTCAGCAAACAAAAAACCCGGATTGATTAACCGGGTTATTTATAAATGTTAAAAATTTATTTAATTATTTTAGTTTTTCAATAGTTTCTTTAAGAATTTTTACGGCTTCTTTTGCTTCTTCCTTGCTGCAGGTTCCAACGGAAAGCCTGAACCACGGCGAGTCTTTATCGGCACCAAAAGCATAGAAAGGTACAAGTGCGATCTTACCTACTTCAAGAATATAACCGAGAACGTCGTCTATACTATTCAGGACTTTACCGTCAGCGGTTTTTTTACCGAGGAGGTTAAGTTTAACCGTAAGATACAAAGCGCCCTGAGGATAGATAGCGTCGACATCATAGCCAGAGTCTTTAATTTTCATGATACCTTCGTAAAAGGTATTAAGACGAGTGAACAGTTCATTCTTGAAATCATCAAAGAACTCGTCAACGGCAGAAGTATTCATAAGGAATCTACCTGTTGCAACCTGTTCAGGTTTCGGCGACCATGCTCCTATATGTGCGAGGATTGCGCTTATCTTTTTGATAATTGGTTTCGGACCGAAAGCCCATCCAAGTCTAACGCCTGTTGCTGCAAAGCATTTTGATATACCGTCTATGAAAATTATATAGTCTCTTATTTCAGGGTTTAATTCTACGGGATTATAATGTTTGGTATCACCGTAAACGAGAATCCAATAAATCATGTCATAGAAAACGTAGAGTGGTTTGCGGTTTTCCTTTGCCCTCTTTTTATTCTCATCAACGATAAGGTCAAGGACTTTCTTCAGTTCATCTTTTGTGAACACGGTACCGCTTGGATTTTGTGGTGAGTTCAAGGCGATGAGCGCTGCATCACTTATATAGGGTTTAATTTCATCCGCAGTAGGTACGAAATTATTTTCAAACTTTGTCAGTACGGTAACGGGAACTGCGTCAATAAGCTGAACGTAGCAGTTATTATTCCATGAAGGTGCGGGATAAATAATTTTTTCACCGGGATTAACGAGAGCTTTCATGAGCGTGTAGGTCAGTGGTCTTGCACCGCTGCCAATTACAATTTCATCTTTCCCGTAGTTGAATCCGCCTCTTTCTTTAATATACTTTGATACAGCTTCCCTAAGTCCTGCAACGCCGTCAGAGGGGGGATAGTTTGTTTGTGCCTCGTCGTATGCTTTTTTTATTTCTTCTTTCAAGACCGACGGTATTGGGAAAACTTTCGGAGAGAAATCACCGATCGTAAGGTTAAAGATCTTTTCCCCTTTTTCAATTCTTTCGTTTACTTTATCGGATATTTTTCTGATTCCTGACGGAATGAGTTCCTGCGCTGTTTTAGATAATATTAAGTCCATGTTTTATAGGTAAATTTGAAGTAAATACAAAAATAGTAAAAGGGAATTTCAAAAGTTAGTCACTTATTAATTACCCACCAAATTATTGAACATTTAGACATGCAATACCTAACGGCATTGTTTGTATGTGAGAGCGTTAGTTGCTACTGATATTAAATCGCTACGCGATTAGAAATAAAACATAAATGAGAGTTAGTTGCTACTGATATTAAATCGCTACGCGATTAGAAATAAAACAGAAAACAGATAATAAAACGAGAATCAGCTTACAAGCATATTTTTGATATTGTATTTTTCCAACTTATGGAGCAGTTGCGTTGAAATAAGGAGTAATTAAATCGATACCGTTCGAATTAAATTTGTTCTGTATGTTCTGATGAAGCTCAGAATATATAGAAGCCTGTAAGTTTGGTTTTTCGGTATATGCGTTTATTTCGTAGCTTACAGAGAAATCATCAAGACTTTTCTGAAGAACAAAGGGTTCGGGTGTTTCAAGGATACCTTTCGTAGCTTTTGCTGATTCAATTAGAAGAGTATGGACGGTTTTCCAGGGGATGTCATAGCTTATTGTTACAGATGAATGAACAATTAGTCCAAGGCTTTTTGCAGAAGAACTAAAATTCAGAATGCCTTTTGACATGATTAAAGAATTAGGAATAAATACGTCTTCATTTTTTATTGTACGGATTTTAGTTGTAAGCAATCTTTTATCTGTAACGTCGCCTGTTACATCACCAACTTTAATCCTGTCGCCAATTTTAAATGGGTTTGAGTATGCGATAGCAAGCCCTGAAAAGATATTCGACATAAAGGATGCAGAGCCGAAAGCAAGAAACAATCCGATGAGAATCATCACGCCCTGAAACACGGGTTTACCAGAACCCGGGATATACGGGAATATAATCACAAACACATATACAAAAATAAAGAACCTTATTATTTTATAAGCAGGGATAACCCAATCTCTTTTAGCGCCGTTTCTATCCGTTTCAATTTTATCAGCGATAAATTTTATAAGCTTTACAAAATATCTGATGATTACGACGATGATTAATATGACAATCAGGTTTGGTATAGAGTTTAAGAACACGCTTAACAGATGGTTAACAGGGTCTGTAACAGAATGTATGAATTCAGTCATATAGTTAATAATTTAATATGTAAATAATATTACTAAATTAATCAGAGTATAAAAAGTCTTTATCTATATCTTTAAAATTTTTACCCTTAAGGTCTTTTTCTGAAATATTTTCTGGTGCAACTTTCCAATCGATGTTTAAGTCAGGGTCGTTAAATAAGATGGCACGTTCATCGGGTTTGCTGTAGAACGCAGTGCATTTATAATGAAATACTGCGGAATCTGAAAGCACCGAGAATCCATGTGCGAAACCGGGCGGTATCCAGATGAGATTGTGGTTCTCGTCTGATAGTTCGGCTGTAACATATTCACCGAATGTCGGCGAGCCGAACCTTACATCGACAGCCACATCGAGCACGGAGCCCGATATTACCTGACAGAGTTTGCCCTGTGCGTATTCGCCGACCTGATAGTGCAGACCGCGGATAGTTCCTTTCTTCGAGTATGAAATATTATCCTGAACAAAGTTTAAGAACAAGCCCTGTTCGTTGAAAAATCTCTCGCTGAATGATTCGAAAAAGTAACCGCGTTCGTCGGGGAACACTTTTGGTTTTATGATAAGAACATCTTCGAACTTTGTGTTAATAAATTCCATTAATCTTTAGTAATCTTTTCTAAATAGTTTCTGTAATCTGATTTAGGCATTTCGGAAATAACTTTTTCAAGCTGTTCAAAGGAAATAAACCCCATGTGATAAGCTATTTCTTCTACGCATGCGACTTTAAGTCCCTGCCTGTCTTCGATAACGCCGAAGAAGTTCGAAGCCTGTAAGAGGGATACTGGTGTGCCTGTATCGAGCCAAGCGACACCGCGCCCGATTTTTGCAACTTTAAGTTTCTTCTTCTTTAAATACTCTACGTTGACGTCGGTGATTTCAAGTTCGCCTCTTGGCGAGGGTTTCAGGTTCTTTGAAATATGAACCACTTCATTGTTATAAACATAGAGACCGGGAACGGCGTAGTTAGATTTCGGGTTTTTGGGTTTTTCTTCGATAGAGATTGCATTACCATTATTATCAAACTCCACGATACCGTATCTTTCGGGGTCAGTGACTCTGTATCCGAAAATAGTTGCGCCTTCATTGTTCTTGATACCGTTGTAAAGGAAATCGAGTTTACCGTAGAAGATATTATCACCGAGAATGAGGGTAACGCTATCATTACCGATAAAGGATTCACCTATTATGAAAGACTCAGCGATACCATTCGGAGCGGACTGAACTGCGTAGTTTATATTCATTCCGATATGTGTACCGTCGCCAAACAGTTTCTTATAGTGAGGAATAGTTTCATCGTTTGAAATGATTAAAACATCCTTAATACCACCGAGCATAAGAATAGAAAGTGGGTAATAAATCAATGGTTTGTCATATATTAAAGTAAGCTGTTTGCTATAAATTCTTGAGACGGGGTACATCCTTGTTCCGGAGCCGCCTGCTAAAATAATACCTTTCATACATACAATAGATTAAATTAATGTTCAAAATAGCTTTTTTAAGTATATTATTCACGGTAAATCATTTTGTTTACTCATTGGGGGACGGATTATAGAATTATGCGGGGGTGGTAATACAATCTACCTTTTTTGATTCGGATTTTTTTAAGAAGTGACAAAATGTCACTGAATAAACGGAATGCAAACAAGGCTATCAAAAGGCAAGTTAGAGGCAAGTTAGGGATAAGTTAAAAGCAGGGGGTTTGTGACAAATTTGACAGTTAAATTTTGATAAGAATTGTAACTTATTTTTAATTCTAATTTATTATGACGGATGTGCTTAGTCGATAAGTTTATAAAAAATTTTGACTTGCATTTATAAGCAAATTATTAAGAAATTGTGTGGTGCTCAATTTCTTAAAACTAAATCAACGATATGAAAAAAATTATTCTGCATTCAGTTTATCTATTAATATTTTGTTGTTTAACATCAGGTACAACGTATTCACAACCGGTAAATAATTGTTTCCCGGATGTGATGAATAAAGTTAATGTGCTAAACAGTTCTTTAAAGTATCAGCAGACTTTATATTATGAATCGGATTCACTTACGCTTTTTGCGGGATTTCCGCTGATGATAACGGGCAGTACATTTGAAGGAGGTATTTTCTGCAACATGGATAACGATCCCGAGCTGGAGATAGTTTTCAATGTAAATTATACAGTACAGGCTTTGAACCTTGATGGAACGTCTGTACCGGGCTGGCCGAAAACGGTTTCCTCTTATGCGTTAGAGGGTGCACCTGCATTCGGCGACATTGACGGCGACGGATACGGTGAAATAGTAGTAACGAATCATGGATTAACTTCAGGCGGGTTTATTTATGCTTACAAGAGAGACGGGACGTTGCTTCCTAATTTTCCGATTAATCACGGATACAGTTCGAGGACCCCCGTTCTTGGTGATATAAATGCGGACGGAAAGCTTGACATAATTGTGAATAAAAGAACTTATCCAACGGGTTCGGTTTATGTTTACAAGCATGATGCGACGATAATAGCAGGCTGGCCAAAAGCGATGGGACACGTACCTGCATCGAGTGCCGCGGTAGGTGATATAGACGGTGACAACGTACCTGAAATAGTGATGGAATCTTACACAGGACTTTATGCATGGAAATCGAACGGTGATTCCATTCCGGGATTTCCTTTTATGATGCCTAACAGCGATGTAAACTCATATTCTTCACCTGTTCTTGCGGATGTAGATAATGACAACGTAAGAGAAATAGTATTCGGTACGCATGTTTCAGGGGGCGGCGGTTACGTTTATATATTAAAGAACAACGGAACGGTTTTATCGGGCTGGCCTAAAACGACGTCGAACTGGATTTACGGTCCGCCTTCGGTCGGGTATATAGACAATGACAATGTAATTGATGTTGCAGTGGGTGATCAGGTGCTTTCGGGAGTTCCATCGGACTACGTCTATGCCTGGAATAAAAACGGAGTACAGCTGGCGGGATTTCCTATCGGTCCTTTTAATGCAATTAACTCACAGGTGGTATTGGCAGACATTGACGGTGATAATAATACTGAGTTAATATTCGATGATAACACACAAACAGCAGGAATTGGCAAGTATCTTGTTTACAATCACGACGGTACATTTAACAGTAACATAGAAACGAACGGAACAACATTTTTTACTACACCATGCATAACAGATATTAACAGGAACGGAATTCTTGATATAGTCGGAGCGGGTGTAGCGGGTACAAGTCCATCGCAGCAGACTAATGTTTATTTATGGAATTCAGGTGTTTCATATTCTGCAGCAAAAACACAAACACCTATATGGCAGTACAACACAAAACATAATGGTGTTTATGATAACAGAGACCTTGTATCAGCGGGAGAAATAAAGGTACAGATACCGAACGGGTATTCATTGTCGCAGAATTATCCGAATCCGTTTAATCCTTCAACAAAGATTTCATACAGTATTTCAAGAGCAGGGTTTGTAAAGATATCATTGTATAATGTATTGGGGAAAGAGGTTATGAGTTTAGTCAGTGAACAGAAGCAGGCGGGGATTTATGAGCTTGTATTAAATGCGGCTAAACTGAACTCAGGTGTGTACTTTTATAAGATGGAAGTTAACGAATTTACGACAACGAGAAAATTGTTATTACTTAAATAGTTCGGGCGAGTATTTTTTTGTTGAAAAAATTATCATAAAATGAGAATATTTGTATGCTTAAAATGATTAATTTTGTATAGAAGTTTAAAAAATTAAATTATAAAAATATGAATGACGACAGAACAATGAGAATTAAATCGCTTGAAATGGCGATGGATCAGATAGAGAAGGACCATGGAAAAGGTTCCATAATGAAACTTGGAGATAAGCCCGCAGCAAAGATTGAGGCAATTTCATCGGGTTCGATATCGCTTGATGCGGCACTCGGGATAGGCGGTGTACCGCGGGGAAGGATAGTTGAAATATACGGACCAGAGTCATCGGGAAAGACGACGGTTTGTCTGCACGTAATAGCAGAGGCACAAAAGACGGGAGGGCTTGCTGCTTTTATAGATACGGAGCATGCGCTCGATACAAACTATGCACAGAAGCTTGGGGTAGATATAAGCAATCTTCTTATATCGCAGCCAGAGTACGGGGAGCAGGCGCTTGAAATATGCGAGACGCTTGTAAGAAGCAATGCGCTGGATGTTATAGTAGTTGATTCGGTTGCTGCTTTAACGCCGCGCGCTGAGATAGAGGGGGAGATGGGAGATGCTGTGATGGGAATGCAGGCACGCTTAATGTCGCAGGCATTGAGAAAGCTGACGGCGGCAGTTTCGAAGTCGAATGTCTGCCTGATATTTACGAATCAATTGAGGGACAAGATAGGAGTTATGTTCGGAAGTCCTGAAACGACAACGGGCGGCAAGGCACTGAAATTTTACGCTTCTATCAGAATGGATATACGCAGGATTGCGGCGATAAAAGACGGTACAGACGTAATAGGAAACAGGACGAAGGTGAAAGTAGTAAAGAACAAAGTTGCGCCTCCATTCAAAGAAGTCGAGTTCGACATAATGTACAACGAGGGAATTTCGAGGATAGGCGATTTGATTGATGTGGCAGTGGTGAAAGAAATTATAAAGAAAGGCGGGGCATGGTTTACTTACGGAGAAAACCGCGTTCAGGGACGCGACGGGCTTAAGAAGCTGCTTCAGGAAGAGCCGGTATTATACAATAAGCTGTTAGACGAGGTTAAGAATATACTTGGATTCAACGGCGAAAACGGAAACAACGGTGATACTTCAAAGGTGAAACCAAAAGAAGAAGTTAAAGAAAAGAAGTCGAAATAATAATTGTTTCGGAAATATTAAAGAGCAGTAAAATTAAACG
>CAZVCC010000015.1:0-56672 GCA_964626015.1 uncultured Ignavibacteriaceae bacterium | reverse complement strand
TTACAAAATTAACCCTTTTTTAATTTCTCTAAAACCGATTTATTTAACATACGAGACGCACAGAGATGTTCACAGAGCACACTGAGAAACTTTATTAATAATATTAAGATTAGAAAATTATATTGCGAGATAAGATCAGAGATCACAGAGAAAAATTGTTTTTTGCTTAAGAGCAGAACATTGTTAATAGGAAAAGATTTTACCACAGAGAGGTGCTCAGAGATTTTCACAGAGCGCACAGAGAAAAAAGATTTAAAAAGTATTACAACAAATTAGAGCTTGTTTATTATAAATCTAATTTGGTTTGATTCGTAATTTCTGAAATTAATTCTTTTATTTTATCTTTCACCACAGGCAATTCTTCCTTAACAGCTTTCCATATTGTTCCCGGATTTACACCAAAATAAAAATGAATTAACTTATCTCTCATACCTGACATTTCCTTAAACGGTATGTCTGAATGCTTCTCCCTTATTTCTTCAGGAACTTTCTTAGAAGCTTCTCCAATGATTTCAATAGAACGTATTACTGCATACTGGGATTTTTCATCAACAGAAAAATCCATAAAAGTCATGTTATCCGTAAACTTCTCAGTTAATTCAACATTCTTAATAATATCATTAAGATATATTATATAATTTCGCGTCAAATAAAAATTGTCTCCCTTAATATTTCATCTTTAAGTTCGGGACGAATATCCGACTTTATTACAATATCCGCATTCTCTCCAATTAAATTTTTAATGTAATTTTCAATCTTCATGAGTTGTATCAGACCAATATTTTTTCTGAACTCTACGAGTATATCTATGTCACTGCTTTCAGTCTGTTCGTTTCTTGAGTAAGAACCGAATATACCTATTTCATTGATATCGCATGTTTCCATTAAAACGGATTTAGCAGATTTCAGGTTTTCAATTATTTCTTCTTTTCTTTTCATGATTTAAATTATGCATTTCAAAACAATAAAACTATGATAATTATTAAAAGAACAAATTGACAAATTTTCATACACAATTGCGATAAAAGTTTTTAACGCATAGGTTGCGGAGATTGCAGAGAACATTTTAGATTATATTTAAGCGCAAAAAGATTTTCACCGCAAGGGTCGCAAAGTACGCAGAGAACAAATACAAAAACAAGAAAGATAATTATCATCGCAATGGTCGCAAAGGATGCAAAGCTCGAAAAGAGAACTAAGAAAAATTTATTGACCCTTCAATACTTAAAGAAAGTAATTGTAAATAGAGATAATAATAACATTAACTACCTCACGCCGTGCATCATCTTCAGCATTGGTTTTATGAGTGCAAACAATATTAATGAACTTATGCCTGCAAGGCCAACAAAAATGTAGAGGAAGTCAACTGTTGTGTTTATAGGAAATAATCCAAGCAAAATAGGTTTGTGGTTTTCTGTAGGAAAGAACGCACTAAGCACACCCGAAAGTTTAAATGATGTACCGAGCGATAAGAACCATACTGCCATTAGCACAGAGCCAAACCTTATCGGTGCGAGTTTCACTATCATAGACAATCCGATTGGTGATAACGATAACTCTCCTATCGTAAGCACAAAATACATTACAATCAGCCAGAGCAGACTTACTTTAACCCCCGGTGCGAGTACGTTTACAGAAACGGCAAGTATCAGATACGATAGTGCCATAAGCAATAATCCTAGTGCGAGTTTAAAAGGTATACTCGGCTCTTTGTTTGTCTTTGAAAGAAACGTCCATGCAATTGCCATAAGCGGTGCAAACAAAACAATGAATAAAGGTCCGAAAGCCTGCAAGACAGAGGGTGGAAGTGTCCATCCAAAGAATGAACGGTCAACCTGATTATCGGCAAAGTATGTAAGCGATGAACCTATCTGTCCGAACGCAATCCAGAATATCATCGTGAACACTATTAGTATAAACATAGCTATTATTTTCTGCTTCTCTACTTTAGTCAGTGTCCTGTCGGTTATTATCGAAAGCGGAGCAGTGAAGAATGTTGAATAAATAAACGAACCTATTGTGTCGTAATCAAGAACAAATTTGAAAACAAAGAATAAGACTGCAAAAACAATAGCATTGACGAGCATTTGCTTTCTGCTAACTCCTGTTATATCTGTTTTTTCGGACTTAAGTTTAGCAGGCGGTATATCCCCTACGGGTGTTCCGTCGGGTTTTACAACATATTTATTTTTTAAAGGAATAAAAATGACAAGGCTTAATATCATCCCTATTCCCGCAGCAAAATATCCCCACTTGAAATCGGCTATGTTTCCTGTGTTTCCCAGAAATCCGCAGATTATCGGTGCAAGCAGTCCGCCGAGATTTATACCCATATAGAATATTGTGAACGCGCTGTCAATCCTTTTATCATCCTCCGGATAAAGCTGTCCAACCATTGATGAAATATTTGGTTTGAAGAATCCGTTTCCAAGACACAAAAGCACAAGACCTGCATACAACAGCCCCGAAGCCATTGATTTATCAGCATAAAGCATACCGCTCGTAAAGAGTACGAACTGTCCCAATGCCATTAAAGCTCCGCCTGTTACGATTGACTTTCGATTTCCAAAATACCTGTCAGAAACAAATCCCCCAATGAGTGCAGTTATATAAACCATACCCGTGTAGTTACCGTAGATAAGGTCTGCAAATGTTTTATCAAAACTCAATGCCTGAATCATGTAAAGATAAAACACTGCCTGCATTCCATAAAAGCTGAAACGCTCCCACATCTCTGTGAAGAACAGAAGATAAAGCCCTCCCGGATGTTTAAGTTTCTGTGTATTGTCCATAAATTATATTATAATTTCGGTTTCTATTTTAAAGCTGCTTTTTCTTTTGCACTAAGTTCAAGACCGTGTGCATTCGGTCCCATTTCATTCCGCCTGAGCATAAACGCAAAGAACAAACCGAGAAATCCGAGTATTGAAAAAATCCACATACCGAGTCTGTATCCTGTTGGATTCTCCGCACTCGCTCCGGAAAAATCGTTTGCCCACCCTATCATTATGTTAAAAAGGAACAGTCCTATATTTTGTATCATCGTCATAAGCCCGTATGCAGTTCCGAGTTTTTCCTCCTTAACTACAAGAGCAACCGAGGGCCACATTACTGCGGGTATTAATGAAAATGCAAATCCCATCATAGCCATCGGAAAAATCAGGTAATACGGAATAACAGAATCTTCAATTCCAAAGAAAGGAATATTAACATGAATACCGCCTTGCAGTCCGATTGCAGATGCAAGGTCAATCTTGTAAGCCATAATTAAGTAAACAGGGATTATCGCAAGAGAACCGAGCATCATCAGCAATGACCTTTTCCCAATCTTATCCGAAAGCAGTCCGAACAGCGGTGTAAATATCATCGCAGCAAGAGTCAGTATGCTTGAAAGATTTCCGCCTACTTCGCGTGTTGTTCCGTGTGCTTCCTGAAAGAACTTAATGGCAAACGTCTGGAATGGAAACATCGCGGAGTAGAAAGTGACGCATAACGCTGTTATGTACCAGAATGAAACGCCAAACTTAAATACTTCTTTGAATTCAATTTTATCCTGCGAACCGTCTTTTGGCATTTCGTATTTCTTTGTAGCGTAAACGTCGAGCAGATAATAAAAGATTATGCATATCACTGCAAATATCCCGGCTGCAACCGTTATCAATAAAGGTTTCTGCCAGCTGTCAAAGAAGGAACGGGCAATAGTAGGAGAATTTAATGCAAGGAAGGAACCAAGTCTTGCAACCGTAAGGTTTATACCGAAAGCAAATGACAGCTCTTTCCCCTTAAACCAGCGTGCAACGATTGTTGTAATTGCTACAATCATGGATTCCGCACCGAGTCCGAATATTAGCCTCCCCGATGCCATCGTCACAAGGTCGCCTTTTATTGCAGTCAAAACTGCACCTATCATAATTAGAATAGTAAAAATAAAAACAGACTTTCTTGTACCGATTCTGTCGATTATAAATCCGCCTATTAATACCATTATAATATTCGGGAAACTGTATATCGCATTCAGCAGCCCTATGTTTGAGTCCGAAAAACCAAGCTGTTCTTTCAAAAGGTCAGCAAGAGGACTAATACTGTCATAAATGTAATAGTTTCCGAACATGGCAAGACTGATTAATATCAGTGCAAGCCAGCGTATAAAAGCAGAGGGTTGGTTTTTAACAGCTGTACTATCTGTCATAATGTATCTTAAATTTATATAAAATCAATTCTGCAAATGTAAATATTTTTATCAGAATAGGAAATGTTAAATGAAATAAAAATAAATCCAGCATACCGTCATTATTGTACTTTTACTGCAAATAATACGGTCAGAATTTCAGGTAATTACTATAATATTGAATTTTATGTATATTAAGCATATTTTTTAAAGTTATGGATAAAGACTACCTTAAAGAAAATTACGAAAGTCTATTAGCTGACATTCAAAAAGTATGCAGTGAACACGGAAGAAATTTTAATGATATTACGCTCGTTGCAGTAAGTAAAACATTTCCGGAGAGTGATATTGAATATATTAACGGTATTGGACATCTCGATTTTGGAGAAAACAAGGTTCAGGAATTAAAATCAAAATACAATAACTTAAAGGACAAAAACATTAAGTGGCATCTGGTCGGTCATTTGCAGTCTAATAAGGTGAAGTATATTGCGGATTTTGTTAACCTTATACATTCCGTTGACAGCTATAAACTTGCTCAGGTTATAGATGAACATGCAAAAAGAAACAACAGGGTTATAGATGTTTTGATTCAGGTCAACACAAGCAATGAAGACCAGAAATCCGGTATTGAACCTTATGACGCTAAAAATCTCTGCGACGATATCAGCAAACTTGAGAACGTCAGGCTTAAAGGCCTTATGACAATCGGAATGTTTACCGATAATGAAAAGATAATAAGAGAAAATTTCAGGGTATTGAGAAATCTTTATATGGACTTAAGGGATACTTTCAATACTTTTGAATACCTTTCGATGGGCATGACTTCGGATTATAGAATAGCTATTGAAGAAGGAGCAAACATGCTCAGAATCGGCAGCGCAATTTTCGGCTCAAGAAATTATTTGAATTAAATTTAAAAACTAAACAAATACTATTATGATTATTTCTTCAAAAGACATAAAGAAAAGAGACTTCAAAAAGTCTCTTCGAGGCTACGATACGGACGAAGTGGATGCTTTTCTTGAAACGGTTAGTAATCATTATGAAAAACTTATCGTTGAGAACAGAAATCAGGCTGACAGGATAAAATCGCTTCTTCAGGATATCGATATCTACAAGGAAAATGAACTTAACCTGCAGAAGGCTATTATTAAATCGCAGGACCTTGGCGAACAGATTGTCGAAAATGCTAAAAGAAAATCGGAACTAATCATACGCGAAGCAGAACTCAACGCAAGAAATATAAAGCAAAATCTTGAAGATGAGATTCTCGCGAAAAAACATGAGCTCGAAAGTATTAAACTGAAAAATGAAAAGACCTTCGACGACTTAAGAAACTTCCTGACGGACAAACTTAATGAACTGGATGAATTCTTTAAGAACAGGAAAATTATTACTATGGACCTTTCTTCGGTGTCTAACATGAGTTTTAACACAGAAGACGGAGACATTGATATTGAAGACGACATTAAACCATTAAAGAAAATTACTCTGTCTTCGCAAAAGAACGATAGACCCGGTTCATTCGACGACAGTTTTGAGTTAAAGAAATAAAAAATGAATAATAAACACGAAAAGGCTTACGACTTCATAAAAGAAATCAACGACAATCATTACAGTATCGGTATAATTCTCGGCACCGGGCTTGGCGGACTCGTTAAGTTTATAGATATTGAACATACGATTGACTACAGGAATATTCCTGGCTTCCCTGTGTCAACCGTTGAATCACACTCGGGAAAACTGATACTTGGGAAATTATCTGGGAAGAATGTTATTGCTATGTCGGGCAGGTTTCATTTTTATGAAGGCTACAATCACGACCTAATAACGTTTCCTGTGTATGTTTTTAAACAGGCTGGGGTTAAAACAATTATCATATCAAACGCATGCGGTGCTGTCAGCAATAAACTGAATAAAGCGGATTTGATGATAATGACTTCGCATATAAACATGCACTTTGCATCGCCTGTTAGAAGAAATGTCCTGGAAAACGGCAAAGCAAATTACATATACGACAAGGAGCTTATTGAACTCGCCGAACGCGTTGCTCTTAAGAATAATATTAGTATTAAGAAAGGAAGCTACGTGTCGGTTCAGGGACCCAACCTTGAAACAAGGGCTGAATACAGGCTTATGCAGAAGATTGGCGCTGATACTGTCGGTATGTCTACTATTCCAGAAGCAATAGTTGCAAGAGAACTCGGAATGAAAACTCTCGGACTTTCGATTATAACCGACCTCGGATTTCCTGACACACTAAAGGTTGCGAAACTTGAACACATTATCGAATCGGCAGCTATCGCTGAACCAAAACTCGTTAACTTAATTAAAAAACTATTAATTGAATTATAAGAATTATGACTGAACAAAGAAAAAGAATTCTCGAATCTGTAAAGTACATTAAGCAGAATATTCCCGCAAAACTTAAGCCTAAATCTGCTTTAATTATCGATGATAATTACACTCTTCCTTACGGCATTAATGTTTTAAAGAAACTTGAGTACAAAGATATACCTCCGAAATTTGAAAACGTTGACAAGGAAAATAATGGAAAACTCTTGTTTGCTAAAGCCGGGTCACGGGACATACTCATCTTTAAGGGCAGGTTCTTTTTCTACGAAGGCTATTCGATGAGGGATATTGGACATATAATATACATTATGAGCTTCTTAGGTATAGAAAAGATTCTTGCTATCGATGAGGTCGGAAACCTTAATCCGCGATTTGAGTGCGGAGAACTTGCCTTGATTTATGACCATATAAATCTGATGGGCGATAATCCTCTTATTGGAGAGAATGACGATGAGCTTGGAATCCGGTTCCCTGACATGAGCAATGCTTATGACAGCAAGCTGTTTGAAAGAATTTACAAGATATTCCAGGAGAATAAAGTTAAAATTAATGAATCTGTTTATCTGAGTATTATCGGTCCCCAGACTGAAACAGAAGCTGAGACCAGATTCTACAGGGATATTGGCTCCGATGTTCTCGGATATGCTCTCGCTCCTGAAAATATTACTTCAGTGCATTCAGGTATTAAATTTGCAGCGATTGGTCTTATTACACGAGACCTAATTGCAGACAGAATGCTTGAAGACAAGCGTACTGCTGATGAAAAGAGAAAAGAAGAACAGAATAACAGAAGGTATGCTCACACTGAACTTAATAAGATTCTTGTTAAAATAATTAAGACTCTTTAATCATACTGTTTACTTCGGAGACCTTTTACCGTGAAAAATATTTCTTCACGGTTATTGGTTTTTTATGAAACAATATCGCAAAATATTTGTTTCATATATTTAAGATTAAACATTTTATAACATAATATTTAAATGAAAAAACTACGCATTTTTCTGATTTCTTTATTCTTTGTTTCAGCCTCGTTGTTGAGTGCGCAGAACATCGACACATTAAACATTGAAGCAGAAAGTATTGATGCTGCGGATAAATCTTTATCAGACTTTCTTACCGAGCATTTTCCTTTGATTACGGATGACCTCGTCAGCAAGATTACTGATAAAAGAAGCATTGAGCAGGTTGAAAAACCCGTGGAAGCCGGAGGCGGAGTTTATTTCAAAGTTAATTACTTTGTGCCCGAAAAGTATCTTCGCGATACGATGAAGATTCTCTGGGAGCTTAACATCCCCGAATACCGCTCGCATATCTTTCTTATTGATGGTAACGATACTTCATACGTCGATACGTGGAACAACGTCGTTGGTACTGCATCCGATAAAACTTATACAGGAAGATTTCAGGCATTCAGAATCAGGAATTATCCGACATACAAAGACCCTGCAAAAGGTAAAGAGCATCTTCCTGCAACACCCCCGGGACCCGGCAATCCTCTCGGACTTTTCGTCGTTCACTACGATGAGAATTCATTGAGATATTTTCACGGCACGAACAAGAACCATCTTCTGACTGCTGAGAAGCGCCACCTTTCGCATGGCTGCGTCAGGAATGACAATGATAATATCGCAAAGATGAAGGAATTCATTCTTAAGCGTGTTGTAAAATCCAAAGACCTTACTTCATGGATTGACAGCAAGAAAAGCATGATTTATGATTTTGAAGAAATTGATAAATTCCCCGTCAGAATAATTTATAAAACTTATACTATTGACAGGGATAAAAAGGGTCTCTTCGTTGAACTGTACAATGATTTTTACAACTACTCAAATCCGGGCAATATTAACACAAAATGGAATGAGGAAGACCTTATTACTTTAACAACAAAGGAAAACCTTACAAATGAGTTTAAGGCAAAATCCGAGGGCGAGCTTTCAGATGAGAAAATCTCAAACCTCGTGGATTACGTGATTAAAAACCTGAAGAAGTACGAACGCTATTACATATCAGATTTGAGTTTTTAAAGTAAAACAGATAATTTTTTACTGTAAAATTTTATTAAATTAAATAAATAATTAATTATGAAGTTAATGTCAATATTGGTGTTTGCTATACTCTTAACTGCGACAGCCTCGTATGCGCAGGGAAAATTTGGACTGGGCATCATGGCGGGTGAACCATCCGGGCTTTCGATGAAGTATAAAATCTCAGGTGATAATGCTATTGACGGCGCACTTGGCTGGTCGTTTGCAAAATACGGAGCCCTGCATATCCATGCAGACTATCTCCAAAATGTTGCGCGACTAAGCCGTGAAGTTCCGTTTTATTTAGGCGTCGGAGGCAGGATTAAAACCAACAACACTAACAAAGGCGAGAACGATTCCCGTTTTGGAATTAGAGTGCCCGTTGGAATTGTTTATGAACCGTCAACCGTTCCGATAGATGTTTTTGTAGAGGTTGTTCCTTTGCTAGATTTGACCCCATCTTCGGATTTCAGCATGAACGCTGCCGTCGGCATCAGATATTATTTCAATTAGTAAGTTCTTCAAAGCCCTTCTTTCAAACAAGAAGGGCTTTTCGATTCATTAAAAATTATAGATAAACACTCCCTGACCGCCGGTTGATATCCACAATTCATTTTCCTTGTTCTCCCTTAAATCAAGCTTCCTTACAGTTGGTATAACCCCGTAACCGCTGATGTACACTTGCTCAAACGTATTCCCGCCATCTTGAGATAAATATATTTTGTTATACGAATCCTCAAGCTTTCTGCCGAAAAGCACAACCTGATTTCCTTTGCTGTCAACGGTAGTCACTGATTCAAAATCGGACAGCTTTGTAAAGTTCTCTCCTCTGTCAGTTGATCTAAACAATCCGTAGTTTTCAATCGCTACCCAGAGAATGCCCGTGCCCGTAGGGTCAATATCTATAGCACCTTTGTTTCTGTACTCAAAATCAGGATTTTCAACTATGTAGTTTTTAAACGAAAAAGTTTTCCCGTAATCGCTGCTGATAAATAATCCTCCGGCTTTAACACCGTTTTCATTACCGCCTTCAAGATAAAGGTAAACCCTCGACTTATCTGAAGGGTCAACCTCTAAATAATCCACAGGGCTGAACAACCCGCCCATTACGGAGTTCGTGTATAACGTGTACGAATTATCAACAAATTCTGATTTCTCGAAACTGACTCCCCCGTTTGAACTGTAGTAAACGCCGTACCAGTAAGCCTCGGGATTTTTTTCGTCAACTATTTTTCTTTTAAACTGTCCGCCGCCGATAATAAGAATAAGGTTGTCGTTCACTCCGTCAGTTGTAATTTCACCGTCAGAAATTATTGCGTCATAACCGGGACCGAAATTCGGATAAGCAAGCAATCCTTCTGGACTCATTATCGTGTAAGAATTCGGCTCACCTCTGTTGTCGGATTTTGCAATCACGGGATAATAAGTGAAAACACTCCCGCCGATTAAATATATTCTGTCGGAGTTTAAAGGCGATACTAATACTCGGCATACATTCGGCATGTAAGAATCACCGTTTTTCTCAGGCGGTGGAGGATTTAAAGTGTACTTTCGCGAATAGTCTTTTATATCGGTAAGTTCCGCATCACTTGTTTTGCCCATACCCCAGTCCGAAATGGGAATATAAATATCACCGTTCGGAGAGAATGAAACATCATATACAACTGTCATACTAATTCCCGCTCCGTTGAATCGCCAAGTCCTGCCGTTATTAGTAGTAATAAATGGACCCGATCCTCCGCTGACGTACCAGATATTATTATTAACAGGGTTCTGAAATGAAATTATATTTGAAGAATAAATTTTATCCTCAGTAGAAAGTGTATGCTTTGGATTATAATCTTTTTCAAGAACGTATTCATTCCTTATTTTCCATGTATTGCCGTCATCAGTAGTTACCTTTGATGAATTTCCCATCTGGCTCGCTTCAATTGTACTTTCATCAAAGTTCACAAAGTTTAATCCTATAAACTCGCTTCCATAACCGGTGGCTTCTCCGAAATTAATCCCGATATCCGTAATATTGTTCAGGTCATTTTCTATTCTAAACATTTTTCCCGTCGTTACAATAACCATAAGTTTGCCGTTCCTGTCTTTCTTCATCAGCATCTGATAAACATTGTTTATGTGGTCTGAAAAAAGCTGATATGACCACGTAATCCCGTTGTCAAGCGTTCTCCATAATCCCTTGTCAGTGCCAACCCATACCTCATCAGGGAATGCAGGATGAACCTGTATGCATGTAACATTCCCGATTATGCCGCTGTTATTGTTTATAAGGTTCCATGAATATGCATCGCCGTTAGAATTGCTCATATATATATAAGGTTTTCCGGTGTTAGGGTCGGCAAGCGTTCCCGCAAACATCCTGCCTTGAATTGAAGGATGATATCTCAAACACGGTCCTCCAATTTTTACATTAAACAAATTTCCACCGAAATTCACGTTCAAATCACCCGTAGCAGGACCTAAAACCTGTTTCCAAGTTTCGCCCTCATCCTTGCTTATCCAGACACCGCGGCTTCTGTCGTCGGGAAGATAGTCCATCCCGCATGCTGCTGCTATTTCACTCTGGTTAAAAGGATTAATATCTATACTTTGCACCATCAACCCCGCAGGAGTAACTGCGAATTCACTTATAAACTTCCATTCTTCATTTCCCTTTTTCTTATACATACCACCGATATCTGTCCTTGCATACACTGTCGTCCCGTCTTTTGTCGGTATCTGTGCAAGTACAAACCCACCTGCCTCAAAATCAACTCTTCTTACGTTCTGTGTATAACCCAATCCGGATATTAGTAATAATATTATTGCAAGTTTTGATATCTTCATTTATTAATTTTGTGTTTAGTAAAATTGGTCTTTTAAATTTCTTAGATTTCTTAAAAGCTTTCATCACGCCACTTTTTTATCTTCCATGGCGAACTCGCATCGGACCTCGTAAAATTCATGTCCGCAAATCCGAAAAGCCTGACTACATTGCTTGGATTGAAAGTAACAGTAAGATTAAAACCCCTTTTAACATTAGCGTTAAGACTATCCCCTATGAATGTTGTTATGTTATTCCAGATTATATCCGTCTTTTGTGAATTCTGGAATAACCGGCTTGTAGTCCTCATTTCTGTCGGCTTATCCCAGGACACGTCAAAACCTGTTTCATAATCCCTGTATGTAAATATAAAATCGTCTGTCAGTAATCCTGAATAAACCGATGTATCCTTGAATGTATACGCATACTTAAAGTTTGTGTAAACCCCGTCGATAGTCATCTGGTCGGATATAATACTTGACGAACCCGAATCATCAAGCTTCGGAGCAAATATGTTATCGCACGATGCAACCACCGTACACACGATAATCAAAGGTATAATAATATATTTGCTCATTAAAGATATAATGTAATTTCTAAAAATTACAATTAAATACAATTATATTCAATGTTGATAGATAGTAAGCAGACAGGATTCAGGTATATATCTGTTAAACATACAATTTATATGGTTTATGTATGAAGTTCATATTGTTTTCATATTCAATCTATATGGATTTCATATAGCTTCCATATAGATTTCATATAGCTTCCATATAGATTTCATATAGCTTCCATATAGCTTCCATATAGAGCCCATATTCAGGAAATCTGTATTCAAGATTTTTGCTTTATCAGCATTAATCTGTTAAATCCGCGAACATCCGTTTTCTTTTGATTATCAGTGAAAATCATACCCTCTCTGCGAAAATCAGCCTGCCTGAAGCAGGCAGGTGTGCATTTCTTTGCTATTAATCCGACAATTATTTAATCAATTGCTGAAGTTAGCCCTCAGCACGCTCCACGTAGTATCGGCATTGTCGCTTTTTATGTCAATCCATCTGTGTATCGACCATAGATTTCTCGAATCTGCCGAAAGTATCAACCTTATCTTACCTTTTAAATTCTTTGCTACGTTTGTTTTCTGATGGTCAACCCTCAGCAGATAGTCCGCATCAAAAAATGCTGTGTCAGCGAAAGAATTGAGTGTTGTGTTTGAAAAGAATAAGTTGGATGTGGAATTAATGTTTGTAAGACTCATTAAACTTGTGTAATATGTTTTCTCATTCGCAATCTTCCAGAACTGAAATATCGGATACTGTATCTGCGATCCTACATCAGGCACATAAGTGTAACGCCTGGGGTTGTAATTTGTGTCAACAAAACACTGCATGTAATTGTTTATATCCTTTTCAATTACTGAGTACTGAAGATTAACCATTACAAGGTCGGGAGATGTTGGCGGTATAAAAGTTGTTCTTGATGTTACAGGTGTTTCTGCATCGCGCAACCCGCATGAGTAAACTGAGGCTGCAACATATAAAACTATCATTATTATTGATAATCTATTCACCTGCACTTACTAATAAATATTATTCTCTTAGATTCTTTCTTTTCAAAACTATTTCCGAAATAATCACCGAATAGATTAACAGGTTCTAATCCGTTATTCATTAAAGCTTTCTCAAGTTCTTCTTTTGTGTATAGCCTTAATCTTTCCGTATATTTTTCGCTTCCGATATATATATCCTTATAAACAAAACCATTCTCTATGTGTCTTTTCTGTATAACTTTTTCGCCGTCATACTCATCCTCAGAACTTGCAACAAGTGTATTTCTTAGATTATCTGAATTAATATAATCAAACACAAAATAACCGCCGCTCTTCAAAGAATTTCCAACGTTGCTGAATACTTTAAAGTTTTCCTCATCACTTTCAAAATATCCGAAACTCGTAAATATGTTTATCGCTGCATCAAATTTCTTGTCAAACGAAAAGTCTTTCATATCTCTGATAAGAAATTCTACCTTGAGTCCTTTCTCGTCTGCAGCTTTTAAACTTTCTTTCGCCTGAGATATAAGATATTCCGATAGGTCAAAACCTGTTACGTCATACCCTCTTCTTGCGAGCTCTATTGAGTGTCTTCCCGCACCGCAGCAAACATCCAGCACCTTTGCCTCCGAAGGCAGATGAACACTTCTTTGAAAAAGATTTATTATATCCCTTGCTTCCTTTTCATCCCTGTGCTTGTAGATTTCGAGATAATATTTATTTGAGAACCACTTCTCATACCAGTATTTTTCCTTTGATTCGGAGTTCAAGATATCGTAACCCTTCCTTCAATTGCTTTTGCAAGCGTTACCTGATCTGTCAGCTCTATATCCGAACCTATTGGAATTCCCCTTGCTATACGGCTTATCTTCATACCAAGCGGTTTTATTATCTTGCTGAGATAAAGTATTGTGGTCTCCCCTTCTACGGTGGGATTCAGCGCAAGTATTATTTCGGAAATTTTGTTTGATGAATCGTCTTCAAGTCTGTACAAAAGTTCTTTGATTCGTATATCATTCGGACCTATTCCGTCTAACGGCGATATCCTGCCGTGCAACACGTGATATAGTCCCTTGTACTCATTCGTCTTCTCAATCGCATATACATCCTGCGGCTCTTCTACTACGCATATAGCAGTCTTTAATCTTTTCTCTGATGAGCATATTTTACAAACTTCATCCTCTGTAATATTGCAGCAGACAGAACAGAATTTTATCTTATCCTTGATTTCGATTAAAGACTCTGCAAGTTTTGTAACTTCTCCACGCGGCTGTTTTATCAAAAACATCGCTAGCCGCTGCGCAGTCTTGCGTCCTATTGAGGGTAGTTTAGTCAGCTCTGTTACAAGAGTTTCAAGAGTATCGGATATGTTAAGCATTTTTTATATCCCTAAGTTCAGACCTGGAATGTTTGGAATCATCCCCGCCGTTGCCTTTGACATTTCTTCATTCGAAAGCTTCTGCGATGACTCGAATGCTTTGTTGCATGCAGCTATCAGAAGGTCTTCAAGCATGTCCTTATCTTCTGATTCAAGCACTTCTTTCTCAATTTCGATTTTCTGTATTACGCTCTTTCCGTTTATCGTTACCTTTACCATGCCGCCGCCTGATTCTTCAGTCAGTACCTTGTTTTCAAGTTCGGCTTGTATCTGTTCCATTCTGTCCTGCATCTTCTTTACCTGTTTAAGCATTCCCTGCATTTGATTCGGTTTCATTTACTTTATCTCCTGTGTTTTATTTGTTTTAATTCTTAAAAATCTAAGTATTTGTTCCAGAGATTAAACAGATTTCCTGTAGCTACTACATCGCCGAAACAGTAATCTGCAATCGTCTGGTATTCTTCTTTTTCATACAAGTCTTTCACCATATCGCCTTTCACTCCGTCTGCTTTCGGGCTCGGAATACCAAGCTGCTTGCAGTAAAAGTCAAGCGTGAATTTTCTTCTCGCACCTGTTGGAGAGTGTTTATTGAACGTAAGCTCTTTCATAAGGTCAATGTGATATCCCTTTATGTTAAAATCTGTACCGCTCATTAAATTATAAGATGGCTTTGATTTCATGATAAACGTTCTAAGCATTATAAACGGACAATCGAACTCCCTGCCGTTAAACGTCACAAAAAGATTGTATCCTTCGGTTCTTATTTTTCTCCAGAAAAGGTCAATAATTTCCTTCTCGCTCCCGCAAAGGTACGTTAGTTTATCAAGTTTGCTCTCCGTATATGGATTTTCATCCGTGCCTTCTGCATTACCCGAATTGAAACTCAGCATTCTCTCTGCTTCAAGTTTTGCAGTTGAGTCCAGAGTCTTTTCCTTCGGGGCATTCACCAGTACTGCGCCCTCTTTCTTGTTGTAATCAAGCATTCCTATAGCGACAATCCGCGAAGTAAAAGGTGTAAACACAAGCCCTTCAATAGCTTTCGCCCTTTCATCATCATTCGTTGCAAACTTCGTTAAGTATTCTTTCGTTTCTTCATCGTAATGAGTTTCAAAATCATACGGTGCTACTTCAAGGTCAAATACCAGAACCTTCTTCTTCGTTATATCCATGTTATATTTCTAATAAATTTTTTGCTGAAACCCTTATAGTCTCATAACAATAAAACGGCTCCCCGAATTCAGCGCCTATTTTGAACCCGAAAAACCTTGCTCTCGACTCGAGGTCTTTCCAGAAAAGGCTCGTGCTTATGTAGGTTTCCGGCTCATCCGCTGAGGTGCTCTTTGACTTATAGAACTGCGTCGAATAGCACTCAATTGCCTTCATCTTTTGTTTGAACGTATCGCTTATATCTACTATAAACGTAATTGGGAAATCGTATGCATGCCTGTAATAAAAAACTCTTTGCGGTCTGTATGCTTCCAGCTTTCCTGTTTTTATCTTTGTCAGTCCTGAAAGAAATGCACTCTCCCTTATAAAATTACTCGCATTTATATGGTCTGTATGCCTGTCAGACGGATAAGGTGCAAACATAATTGTAGGCTTAGTCTCGCGTATTACCTTTATCAGCTTCGATCTGTTAGCTTTCGTGCTTGCAATGTTACCGTCTTCCATTTTCAGGTTTGTCCGGAAGTGTATTCCCATTACTTTCGAAGCTTCCTCTGTTTCCTTCTTCCTCGTCTGAAGTGTGCCCCTCGTACTCAGCTCTCCGCGCGTCAGATCGACAATCCCTACCTTCTTACCCTCATTTATCAGCTTTATAGCCGTCCCCCCAGCCGTTATTTCAATATCATCCGGGTGACTCGCCACAAACAATGCATCTAATTTCAATTCTTATCCTCTTTCTATTCTTTTCCTTATTTTAAAGCCTTAAATATACTTATTCTTACCCTATCTTAAAATTTAAAAACACTTTGAGAGCACCTTCAGCAAAAAATCCCTTTTACAAATTCATTATAAACCCGTTTATATCCGCCCAATCCGCGAAAATCTGTGTTCTATTTCCTCATTCCCAAGCTCTCGCTTGGGAATGCTCAGAAACATGTCAATTTTTAATCTTCCCCTACTCCCCGTACCCCACCGTCTGCGCAAGCACTATCTTCTGGTTTTCATTCAAGTTTAGCTCTTTGCTCAGCGGTTCTTTGTCCACCCATGCTCTTATCACCGTATTCAAACCTGCCGATGCACAAAAAAGATAAACATTCTCACCTATAAATCCCGCATGAGCTCCCGAATACATATCTTTATCAGACCCGCTTTTCAGCTTCGAATAGTCAGATACATAAACAAGGTTCACGGGTGCAGTGTAAACAAAGTCCTGTTTACCCGCTATACTCCTTAAGTCCTTTACCGACACCTGCTCCAAAGAATGCTCCTCGGCAATATACTTATATGCACCTGTCTCTAATATTATGTAAACATCCATTGCCTGATTATTATTTGCTGTTGGTGCTGTTCTCTTTCCGTTTTCTTCTCTGCTTATACCGAATGCTGCCCATAACAAATTTGATAGCGTCTGATCGTCAAGCATTCTGTACGAAAAAACTCTTTCCGATTTCCTTTTCTTCAGCGCTTCCATCAGCGGCATCCCGCCCGTTGTTTCTGCAGGGACTAATTTAATTCTTTCAATATTCAGACTGGATTGTTCTGTCGGCTCAGTTTTCTTCATTCCGAAAGAAATAACCAGCACACCAAGAATCATAGTGGCAAGAAAAATAAGTGTAATTTTCATAATGAGTAGATTTTGTTTATGCAAAATACCGACTATATTTAAATTCTGAAATGTAAAAATAACACCAGGCCCTGCCGGGCAGCAGGGCTGGTGAAGGGTCTAGGGTTTTGATTAGATACTTAAATTTCTTTAAGTATAATCGATTAGCCTTTCGCTGTTTGTAATATCATACGAAAGTGTAAGAATTTGGAAAAATATTTAACTATTTTTAGAAAAAATTTCATTAGACTGAAAAAACAGATAAAATACGCTATTTTGCGCAGAAATGTTAAAAATGCAAGAATTAGAATCTCTAACGATTTGAGGGTTACTGCTATAGTTCCGCTTAATTACTCTGTTAATAAAATTGATAATCTTCTTATTGATAAACAAAACTGGATAATAAAAACTATAAACCGCCTGAAACGAAATTCTAAATCTATCGAACTCACTGATAATCAGATTCTATTTCTCGGAGAGGTTTATAAATTTGTTCTCGATTCCTCAACCGATAACAGAGTACTAACCTTTAGAGATTCAAAAGAGATAAAATCAAGTCTGAATCTTGCAGAAGACAGAACACTGCTTACAATATGGTATAAAAAATATGCAGATATGTTTATTAAATATAATGTATATGAAATCGCTGATACGAACGGGTTTAAATTCAATAGACTTTTTATTCGAAGCCAAAAGACCAAATGGGGTACGTGCTCTTCGGGCAAAAATCTTTCATTTAATTGGAGGCTTATTCTTTGCCCGATGTTTGTTGTTGATTATCTGATAATTCACGAGCTTTCTCATTTAAAGGAAATGAATCATTCTTCAAGGTTCTGGAGTACGGTTGAAGAACTCTGCCCTGATTACAAAAAAGCAAAACAATGGTTAAAAGAATATGAAGCTTTTCTTTTTAAATATTAGTTGTATTTTGATTTTATTTTTTTCAGCCTGCGGAAATGAGCAGGACTCTCAAATGCAGTCTTCTTTCGACTCTCTGAAAGCTGCTATTGATACTGTTTCTCTCGAAGATACTCTCTTTTCACGCTCTGCTTTTGATGAAATTATTTTTGATTACTCAAAACAGTATAATGCCGTTTCTGACTTCTCTTCATTTAAAAAGACAAACTCTTCCGTACCGCCGGATTACCTTAAATCAAAATACATTTTATTCCCTTTGTTTTCATATCAAATTGATTTTTTAATGCAGGAAGCTGCCTCAGATACTGTATTAACTTATTTCACAGATAATTCGGCTGCATTTGTCCTGGATGTAAAAAAAGGGATTGATAAAATCAAAAAACTTGATAAACAAAAGAATGGTATTATAATGTTTAATACCAAAGAAGCGGAAATAAGTCAAAAATTATATCTTGTAAAAAGATACCGTGACTTCCAGCATAAAGAAAGAAAGGTCACCGAATTCTATCTTAAGGGTGAAGTCATAGATGCATTCAATATAAACACACCCGAAAAAATCCTTCTTGAGAAATTCAAACTGATTCAATAGCGCTGTATTCTTGTTACTGATAAAAAGCTCTTGCTCTTAGGGTAACTCAACCTTCTGGGTTGAGGAAAAATCTCTGGCTCTTAGGGCAACTCAACTCCACGATCCCAGCTTATTGAAAACTCGCCTTCTGTCGAAGACCCGCCTATCTTTTTAGCGGGGGAGGGTCAGGACTCCCAGGTCGCATATTTCCTCTGCTTCCGTTACTGTAACAATATTCTTATTTCTGCATAAACCTATCTGTCTAATTTTGGCAGATCCGCCTACTCCGAGCAATCCGACTGCCTGGCACAGACAGGTGTTTCATTGTACTCTCAAGCTCCTTCTTTTCATAATTTTATTTTTGTAAATGGGGCAATCAACTAACAACCATCAACTGCTCTCAAACACACCTTCCTACTATTAATCACAAAATTTTTCAAAACTTTGACACGAATAATTTTCTTTTTTTGCAATTATACTCCCTAAATATATGTTATTATAAAACTAAAAATATTCATAAATTTTCCTGCTTGAGTAAAAAAGTGTCCAAGTTTTGGTTTTTGTTGTGACTATTAATGAAAGGTGTATATTCATTTCTTAGTAATCTTTTTTGACTCTTTTCTACGCGTTCTTTATTGAAGGGAAACGTCAGCTGTAGCGGAATTTCTGCTTCCTGATTAGTCCCTAATTAGTCTCTAATTAGTCTTGAAAATGTAGCCACGTTTATTGCCACAAACTAAAATACTCGAGAAATCCGTGATAGCATTAAGATAGTTTGATCAATAACTGATTATTTGCTGCAAATTTATCATAGTAGTCTTATTTCATAGAAATTAGGCATTAGAAATCGTAACTTTAAGATTATACTAAATTTATATGAAAAAAGACGATTGCATTTTCTGCAAAATTTCATCGGGCGAAATCCCCTCTTATAAAATATGGGAAAACGAAGAGTTTTTTGCTATTCTGGATATTTTTCCGAATACTAAAGGTATGACTCTCCTTATTCCTAAAGAACATTATGATTCTTACACTTTCGATATGCCGGACGATGTTTATTCAAGATTCCTGCTCTCGGCAAAAGAACTTGGCAAAATTCTGGACGTAAAATTCGGCGTTCAAAGAACTGCTCTCGTTATGGAAGGTATGGGAGTAAATCATGCTCATATAAAACTTTATCCCCTGCATGGTCTCGGAAAAGATTTTAAAGCAGTAATTCCTGATGGTGATGTTTACTTCGAGAGATATCCGGGTTATGTATCAACATTGCTCGGTCCTAAAGCTGATGACAGCTCACTAAAAGACCTGCAGTCGCTATTTAATAAATAATCGCTTAATACTTAATATGAAATACGAACATCTTCTAATTGAAAAAAAATGGCAGGACTTCTGGATTCAGAATAAAGTTTTCAGAACTCCCGATTTAGATGAGATTGATAAATCAAAACCAAAGTACTACGTTCTTGATATGCTGCCATATCCAAGCGGTGACGGCTTGCATGTTGGGCACCCCGAAGGTTACACCGCTACAGACATTATTGCCCGGTACAAACGTATGAAAGGTTACAACGTTCTTCATCCGATGGGCTGGGATGCTTTCGGTCTTCCGGCTGAACAGTTTGCATTAAAAAAACAAATCCATCCGAGAATTGGTGTTGAAGAATGTGTTATTAGATTTCGTTCGCAGCTCCAATCACTGGGGTTCTCATACGACTGGGACAGAGAAATTAATACAACTGATGATTCCTATTACAAATGGACTCAATGGATGTTCCTGAAACTTTTTAACTCTTATTTCGATATTTCTGAAAATAAAGCAAAACCAATTTCCGAACTTACTATTCCTGTGGCTCTTGAAAATAAAGATAGAGATGACTATGTAGATTCGCAAAGACTTGCGTTCATTTCGGAATCACCTGTCAACTGGTGCCCTGAACTCGGCACTGTTCTTGCCAATGAGGAAGTTCCCGAACAGCTTGAAAAGGGCTATACTGTCGTAAGAAAAGCGATGAAGCAATGGAAACTTCGAATAACAAAATATGCTCAGAGGTTAATAGACGACCTTGAAAATCTAAACTGGCCTGAGAATATTAAGAAACTCCAGATAAACTGGATTGGTAGAAGTGAAGGTGCCGTTATTAAGTTTAAAGTGAAAAGCGAAAGTCTGAATGGTTTAAGGGAAATTGAAGTCTTCACTACAAGACCCGATACACTCTTCGGTGCTACGTATATGGTTTTCGCTCCCGAACATCCTCTCATTAATGACATTACAACTCCGGATAAAAGGGATGAAGTTGACGATTATATTCAGTCTGCGGCAAGAAAATCCGACCTCGAACGTTCCGAACTTTCAAAAGAAAAGACAGGCGTTTTTACTGGAGCTTATGCAGTTAATCCTGCAAACAAGATTGAAATACCTATTTACATTTCCGATTACGTTCTGATGAGTTACGGTACTGGTGCAATAATGAGCGTTCCCGGACACGACGAAAGGGATATGGAGTTTGCAGTAAAATTCGGTCTCGAAATTATCCCCGTTGTTGCAAACGAAAAGTTTAAACATGTTGCGTTCAAAAAGATATCTTCTGAAAGCGGTGATATTATTATCTCAGGCAAAGGACTCGAAAAGCTCATCAGCAGCCCGTCAACAGAGTACACACAATATCTTGAAGACGTTAAAAATGGTAAGTTTTGCTATACCGAAGAAGGTTATGCGATTAATTCCGGTTTCCTTACAGGACTTAAAACTTCAAAAGCAAAAGAGAAGATGATAAAATGGCTGGAGGATAAAAACATCGGAAGGAGAAACGTAAATTACAGACTTAGAGACTGGCTATTTTCAAGACAAAGATTCTGGGGCGAGCCTTTCCCTCTTGTTTATTTTGACGACCACACAATAAAAGCTCTTAGTGAAGAAGACTTGCCCGTAACTCTTCCGAACGTTAGTTCATACACAACAAGCAAGACGGGTGAATCTCCATTGGCTTTGATTGAAGACTGGATTCATATTACCGATAAGCAGTCAGGCAGAAAAGTAAAAAGAGAAACTAACACCATGCCTCAATGGGCGGGTTCATGCTGGTACTACCTGAGATACATCGACCCGAACAATACTGAAATATTCTGCAGTAAGGAAAAAGAACAATACTGGATGCCCGTTGACCTTTATATCGGGGGTTCCGAGCATGCAGTACTTCACCTTCTCTATGCAAGGTTCTGGCACAAAGTACTTTTTGACCTTGGTTACGTTACGACACACGAGCCATTTGGGTCCCTTTACAACCAGGGAATGATACTCGGTGAAGACGGTGTTAAAATGAGCAAGTCTCGAGGCAACGTTATCAATCCGGACGATATGATAAATCAGTACGGTGCAGATTCTGTCAGGCTTTTTGAAATGTTCATGGGTCCGCTCGATGCTACAAAACCATGGAGCAATGAGGGAATTGCTGGTATTCATAGGTTTTTGAGCAGAGTCTGGAGACTCATCATTGATGAAAAGACTGGTAACCTGAACTCAAAAATTGTTAATGATAGTCCTGATGAGGAAATGAACCGTCTTCTGCATTTCACTATCAAGAAACTTACTAATGATATTGAAGACGGCGACATGAAATTCAACACTTCAATCGCTCAAATGATGATTTTCATTAACGAACTTTACAAAGCTGATAAGATTAGCAAAAATATTATAAGCACTTTCGTTTTATTGCTGTCTCCTTATGCACCGCATCTTGCTGAAGAACTCTGGCAAAGGTTAGGGAATCAGAATTCTCTCGCTTTCGAGAAATGGCCTGTTTACGATGAACAGCTGACAAAAGCGTCACTCATTACTGTTGCATTCTCAGTTAACGGCAAGGTTCGTTCTAAAAAGGAAGTTGAGAATGACCTTCAGGAAAAAGACCTTGAACAAATTGCACTCGACGATGAGTCGGTTAAAAAACATATATTCGGTAAAGAGATAATTAAGATTATTATCGTAAAAAACAAGATGGTGAACATTGTAGTTAAATAACATTGGACACTTCTAAAAAGAATTTATATGCAATCTGGTTAGCGCTTTTCTTCACAATGGTCGGAATGAGTATGGTCGTTCCTTTCCTTCCCCTGTACATAAGGGATCTCGGTATAACAGACCAGACAGAAGTCGAGCGCTGGAGCGGACTCGCATTTGCCGGTCCGTTCATACTGTCTTTTTTCCTTACACCTGTTTGGGGTATGCTTGGCGATAAGTACGGAAAGAAATCTATGGTTGTTAGAGCGGTCATAGGTCTTTCTGTTTCGCAGTTTCTGGTTGGTATGTCTCAGGATGTTTACCAGCTCATAATGTTCAGAATGTTTCAGGGAGCAGCAAGCGGATTTATTCCTGCTTCTCTCGCTCTCGTTTCTGCAAGCTCGCCGAAAGAAAAATCAGGTTACAATATCGGAATCCTGCAAATGGCAATATCTGCAGGCACAATAATCGGTCCTCTTATCGGAGGTGTAATTGCAGACATCACTTCGCACAGGCTTGTGTTTTACATAACAGGCTCTGTCTGCCTTATCAGCGGTATTCTTGTTATATTTATGGTTAAGGATGCTAAAGTAATTTCCGATAAGAAGCTAAGCGTTTTTGATAATCTTAAGTATTCTTTCAATAATAAAACTTTGTCAACTATCCTCGTTTCAGTTGCTTTAACTCAAATGGCTGTATCTATTACACAACCCGGATTCACCTTGTTTATTGAATCCTTAATTGACGACAGGAATTTTCTTTCAACAATTTCAGGCGTACTGTTTGGAGTTACCGGTATCGCAACGGCTGTCTCATCTCCTCTATGGGGAAAAATGAACGACAAAAAAGGTGTCAACAAAAATCTGTTTATCGCAATGTCTATCGGTGTCGCTGCATTATGCCTGCACTCTTTTGTTTTCTCATATATACTGTTAATTCCTCTGCGTATCATTCTTGGTTTTTGTGTCGGAGGTATGATTCCGGTCTTCTACAGCGTTATAAGCAATATCACCCCTGATGATAGAAAGGGGGGAATTATGGGCGTCGCTTCAAGTTTCACAATTCTCGGCAATATGATTGGTCCGTTAACTTATGCGTTAATAACACCGCTAATCGGTCTTAGAAATATTTTCATGTTCGCAGGTATATTACTTTTCGTAAACATTATATATATTAACTTCAGTAAAATTACAAATTTCAACTTATATGGCAGAATTATTTCCTACACAAATAAAGAAAACTGACAACAATTCATTATTGATAAAATGGAATGACGGCAAAGAAAATGAAATTCCATTAACAAAACTGCGGGATGAATGCCCATGCGTTAACTGCAAAGGTGAGTCTGTAATCTTCGAAAGTTATATCCCGATTAAATCACCTTTTAAGGCTGCTGGTTTTTATGAAATTGAAAGTATCGAAGCCGTAGGTAATTACGCTGTTTCAATCAAATGGAAAGATGGACATGATACAGGTATTTACTCCTGGGATATCCTCCGAAAACTCTAGCAATAAAGTTTTTTGCAATAAATATTGGTATTAGCATTTCAAGTATTAGTTTACTGGGTTTTTAGTTTTGTAGTTTTGGTGTTTTGGTGATAATATCTCTTGCCCTTAGCAATAATTAATCTCTTCTCTGTGCCCTCTGAGCGATCTGTCGCAAAATATCTCTGTCGTAAAAACTCTCTACGATTAAATCTATTTACGTTCTATCTCTAGCTCTTAGCAATAATTTAATTCTCTTCTCTGTGCCCTCTGAGCGCTCTGTGGTAAAATATCTCTGTAGTAAAAAATCTCTACGATTAAATCTATTTAATTTCTATCTCTTGCTCTTAGCAACAATTTAATTCTCTGCTCTGTGCCCTCTGAGCGACCTGTCGTAAAATATCTCTGTCGTAAAAACTCTCTACTTCTTCTTTCCGAATCCCTGAAACACGTTCCCAAGCAGCCCGCCTATCAATCCTCCGTAAACCGTCATCATCGATGCATTTGACCTTATTGGACACCCGTCTGTGCATCCCCAGAAATTCCAGTAAACATACCCGCCGATTAATCCAACTATCGCCATTATAATCGTTAGTTTATAATTCTTTATAAAATTTTTTATCTTTGTCATATAATTTCTTTTAAATATTTCCCGGTGTATGATTCCTTTAATTCTGAAATCTCCTTTGGAGTTCCCGCACCAACCACGTATCCTCCGCTGTCACCGGAATCAGGACCAAGGTCAATCAGGTAATCCGCATTCTTTATCACTTCCAGATTATGCTCAATCACTAAAATTGTGTTCCCCTTCTTCAAAAGAGCGTCAAAGCATTTCATCAGCTTTGAAATATCATGATAGTGAAGTCCTGTAGTCGGTTCATCGAAAATATAAAGCGTATTCTTTGAACCCGACTGATGCACAAGATGGTATGCAAGCTTTACCCTCTGTGATTCACCGCCCGATAACGTGGAGCCGGATTGTCCCAGTTTTATGTATCCAAGCCCAACATCATCCAGTACTTTGAGCTTCTTTACTATCTTCGGAAAAGGTTTAAAGAACTTTATCGCTTCCGTTACCGTCAGCTCCAATATTTCATGAATATTCTTATGCGTCCCGTTATTGCCCTGAAGACTGACTTCAAGCGTGTCTGTTTTGTACCTCTTCCCGCCGCATGCTTCGCACTCAAGGAAAATATCTGCCATAAATTGCATCTCAACCTTTATCACTCCCGCACCTTCGCACATTTCGCACCTGCCGCCCTGAACATTGAACGAAAATGTTCCGCTGTCAAACCCCCTTCTCCGTGCTAAAGGACTATCGGCAAATGTCTCTCGAATGATATCGAATGCTTTTATGTAAGTAACAGGATTACTCCTCACTGTCTTGCCGATTTGCGACTGGTCTATCATTTCAACATTCTCAAAAAATTCATAGCCGGTAATTTCGTCGAACTCGCCTATAGTTTCTTCATAAAACCCCTCTAGCTTTTTCTTCAAAGCCCCGTATATAATATTGTTTACAAGTGTAGATTTTCCTGAACCGCTTACTCCCGTAATACATGTGAAATAACCTACTGGAATTTTGACTATTATATCTTTCAAATTGTTTGCTCTTGCTCCTTTTACGGTCAGAAATTTGCTGCACTCTTTTACATCTTTATTTAATTTATTCGATTCTATTTTAAGTTGTCCGTTCAGGTACTTCGATGTCAAAGAAGTAGTATTGTTTTTCAGTCCGTTATAATCTCCTTGAAAAATAACCTCTCCGCCATTCTCACCGGCGTAAAGCCCTATATCTACAATCTCGTCCGCTTCCCGTATCATGTCCTTGTCATGCTCGACAACCAGCACTGTGTTTCCGATATCCCTCAATGACTTCATAATGTTAATCAGCTTTTCATTATCTCTTGGATGTAAACCTACTGACGGTTCATCAAGTACATAAATTGAACCTACAAGCGATGAACCCAATGATGTTGCTAAATTTATCCTCTGTGCTTCTCCGCCCGATAGTGTAGCAGAAAGACGATCAAGAGTTAAATAAACAAGCCCGACATCTATCAGGTACTTTAACCTGTTGAGTATTTCTTCAAGTATTCTTGCCGAAATTTCTTTCTTTGTCTTGTCAAGTTTCAGGTTTACAAAAAAGTTGTAAGCATCAAGTATCGTCATCTTCACAACATCGAAAATACTCTTTCCTCCCACTTTAACATAAAGTGATTCCTTTCTTAGCCTTCCGCCTCCGCAATCACTGCATGTCGTATACGCTCTGTACCTGTTTAATAAAACTCTGTAATGTAGTTTATACAGAGCCTCTCTCTCTACGGTTTTGAAAAACTTGTAAATTCCGATGTACTTCTTGCCGCCCTTAAAAATAAATTCAATTTCTTTATCGCTTAACGCCTTTATCGGTTTGCTCAAGGAAATATCGTACTGGTCTGATTCAAGAATCAGGTTTGCTAAATGTACAGAATGTTTTGGTGTTGCAAAAGGTGCAATTGCATTATTCATAATCGACCTGTTCTTATCAGGTATTACAAGGTCATAATCAATATCCATCGTTCTTCCGAACCCCTGGCATTTCTTGCACGCACCAAACGGATTGTTAAAGGAAAACATTCTTGGTTCCGGCTCCGCAAATATCATTCCGTCTGCCTCAAAAAACTTATTGTATTTTTTATCGGTATATTTTGATTCATTAAAAACTCTTACCGTCAGATATCCCCCGCCCTCTATAAATGCCGTCTCAAGAGATTCCGTCAGTCTTGACACAGATTCAGCTTCTTGACTTTCATAATTCATCCTGTCTATAATAACAAACAAGCCCCCCCCTTGTGCACCATCAATGACTTTATTCAGCGCTGTCTCATCAATATCATTCAAATCCACAATCTCGTCTGCAAAGGCTAACTTATAAAATCCCCGTTCCCTTAAATTATTTAAATATGTGGATTTGGAAATTTTATTCGGATTAAAATTTATCATTACATAAATCTTTACACTGACCAATTTCGACAGCTCTTTCGTTATAGAAGCTGGTGTATCCTTTCTTACAACATTTCCGCTTATCGGCGAATACGTTTCTCCTATTCTTGCATACAGTAATCGAAGATAATCATAAATTTCTGTCGATGTACCCACCGTAGAACGTGAATTTCTGGATGTAGATTTCTGTTCTATCGCCATCGACGGAGCAAGACCAGAAATCGAATCTACATCAGGCTTATTCATCTTCTCCAGAAATTGTCGTGCATACGAAGAAAGACTTTCTACATACCTTCTCTGCCCCTCCGCATAAATCGTATCAAATACAAGAGATGATTTACCCGAACCGCTTACTCCGGTAAATACAATAAGTTTATATTTAGGAATATTTAAATCAATATTTTTTAAATTATGCGACTTTGCCCCTTTAATTATTATAAACTTGTTCGCATCTGTTGGAATCTCTTCCTTTTTCTTTCTCTTAGTATTTTTAGTTTTTATCGTTTTCAAAATTATACAATCTGTGAATTTACTTTTTGCACTCCGACAATAAAAGTCAAAAGGAAAGCCTCACACCCGAAAATCTTTATTTCTCGTTTACTGCTTTCAAATTAAGACCAAACTCAATGAAAATCCTAAAAAAGTGGTAAAATCACTCAATTCTCTTGCCGCGTGGCAGCTAATTCCTTCGTTTTTACACTGTTTTCACATAATTTGCGTTATTTTTATGTATGCCTGCGATATGCCTGCGATATGCCTGCGTTATGCCTGCGATATGCCTGCGATATGCCTGCGATATTATTTATTAGCTTAAAGTCTAAATTATACATCCAAATGACCTATACATTCAGTGGAATTGGATACCTTATTTTTCTTAAATTCATTTAATACTTAATTTTATTAGAATAATTTGTTATTTTACATGTTAGATAATTAACTTTTTATTAATTTTTATATAAACTGCTTTGAAAAAGAACTTACTACTCTCTGCATTTATTCTTGCATTTGCTGTTCTATTTATCTCGACTTCAATTGCACAAAATAATGGATCAACAGGACAGGAAAAATATTCTAAAGTAAGAATATTTGTCAGATCTGATTACGATTTCAAAAAACTTACAAATAACGATTTGCACCTCGATGGCGGTATCCGAAAACCTGGTGAATATTTTGAAACATGGTTGTCAGAATCTGAAATTGAACTACTAAAAAAATCCGGCGTTTCATATTCTGTAGAAATTGCCGACTGGATGGAATACTATAACAGTATAAATAAAATGAGCCCTGCTGAAATCCAGCAGGCACTCTTGAAATCGCAGGTCGATTATTCCGTCAGCCACTCTATCTATGGCACTATGGGAGGACATTTAAAATGGGCAGAGGCAATTCAAAAACTCGATTCTCTGTCTATTGAATATCCTTCACTTGTTTCGCCTTCTTTTACTATTGGGAATTCTCATGAAAACAGACCTATGTGGACTGTTAGAATCACAAAGAATCCAGCAACATCAACCGGTAGACCTGAAGTATGGCTGAATGGTGTAACCCATGCACGTGAACCTCTCGGTATGTCAAACATATTTTACTTTGTTTACTGGCTTGTCGAAAATTATAACATAGACCCTATTGCTACTTACATTCTAAACAACAGAGAAATTTATTTCACACCATTTATAAATCCCGATGGTTACGTTTACAATCAGACAACAAACCCTAACGGTGGTGGTATGTGGAGAAAGAACCGCAAACCACAATCTGGAGCTACAGGTGTGGACCTGAATAGAAACTTTGGTACGTACAATTTCTGGAACTCAACTAACGGAGGTTCTTCTACATCGCCCTCTTCAGATACTTACAGAGGTCCTGCTCCATTCTCTGAACCCGAAACTCAAAATTTTAAGAATTTCTTGAATTCAAGAAACTTCAAAGTTCAGCTGGATTACCATACATACGGAAATTATTTAATCAAACCGTGGGGATGGTGCGATCCTATCCCGACTCCCGACGATGCAATATTCAATGAATATGGTAACGATATCGTTGCAGAAAACGGCTTCTTGTTCGGTACACCTTATGGAACGGTAAATTATTATGTACGAGGCGGAGATATCGACTGGTGCTACAGTAATGACTCAACAGGACACGCTGAACATAGATTTGCTATGACTCCAGAAGTCGGAACTACAGGATTCTGGCCTACAATGTCAGAAATTCTGCCGCTTGCTCAGTCTTGCCTTGAAATGAATAAATATATCTGCCTTGTCGCGGGTGATTATGTAGGATTAAGGTCCGCAGCCCTTAACAAAGTAATCTATACTCAGGGTGAATCAGGCAATCTTAAAGTAGTATTCAGAAATAAAGGACAAATTACTGCTTCTAATATTAAAGTCGAGTTTACACCTTTATCAGGATACTTATCAGTACCAACGCAAATTTATACAAGACCTTCTCTCGGTACTTTTGTCTCCGATAGTACAACGTTTAATTTCACGATTGGAGCTGGTTGTCCTACCAATTCTGTTATATATGCAAGATTGCGTATAAGGCAGAATGACACTTTAACAATGTACGACAAAAACGTTAGTATTTTTATTGGAAATGGTTTTACAGTATTAAGAGACAGTGCAGAAAACGGAAATGCAAACTTCCCTACTATGACAAATTGGTCAATCGTAACAAACAAATATTATTCTCCGACACATTCATTTAAAGGTACTCCTACGAACAGCGGTAATAACCCAATGATATCTATTCCTTTAAATGTGTCGTCTTACCCTGCTCTTTATTTGAGTTGGTACCAGAAATATGCTCTTGAAACCGGTTATGATTATGGATTTGTTGAAATCTCCAGCAACAATGGGACATCTTGGCAGAAGATTGCGACCTTTAACGGAAAAGATTCCACAACATGGAAATATCAAAGCTACGATATTACTTCTTTTGCAAACAGCTCATCAAACATGAAAGTACGTTTCAGGGATTCCTGCGATGTTTCATTAAACTGGGACGGATGGTATATTGACAATATTGAAATTACAGGCTATCAGATTGCTCCAACAGGAATAGGAAATCAAAACAGCGAAAATATTCCTGTTAAATATGACTTGAGTCAGAATTACCCGAACCCGTTCAATCCCTCAACAAAGATTAACTTTGCAATTCCAAAAGAAGGATTCGTAAAGATTACTATCTTCGACCTACTGGGAAGAGAAGTCAGAGTACTGGTAAATGAGAATAAGACTGCAGGTTATTACTCGGTCGATTTCTCCGGTGAAGGTTTCTCAAGCGGTTTTTATTTCTACAAAATGGAGTCTGGTTCATACGTTACAACAAAGAAGATGATGCTCATCAAATAACTATTGAGTGCGGAATTAAAAAAGGCGGGGAATTATGCTCTCCGCCTTTTTTATTAAAATCCTTTAATTATCTTATTACATTTATTATGTAATCTTTTTGTAATAATTTTATTCATGATAAAAACCTCTGAAATAAATATCAGAAAAATCTCGTTACTCAAGCCTAAAAACATCATTTTTGTTTCAACCGCCCTTATTATTATTATAATTGCTTCTACTATTTACGAATACAATGCCAACAAGAATGAGATATATCATCTACTAAATGAATATTCAAGCTCCATTCTGAACGTTGTAACTAAAAGCAGTGAGAATTCAATATTTTCAGATAGCGAAATGGAGAACCTTCTTGCTCAACATTTACTCGGAGTTGCAAAAAATGTTGCAAGACTTGACAGTTTAAACCTTTTGAATAATGATTTACTTGTTCAAATTGGGAATGAGAATGAAGTGTTTCGCATTAATGTTTTTAATAACGAGAAGGAAAGAGTTTTCAGTAATGCAGGGAATGACTCAATCCACCAGTCGATGAAAGGAAAGTATTCCCCCGATACATACCTCGCACCATTATACGATGGTTCGGAAACAGAAATCATAATTGGACTTAAAGAAGCAAGAATCGAAAAAGGAAACCGCTTTGCGGTTGGAATAACTCGTGCTTTCGGCAAAGGTGTTATAGTAGTCAATCTTGATGCGGAATCGTACCTTAAATTTAAGAATAAAATAGGATTCGGTAAGCTCATTCTTGATATGGGTTCTGGAGCAGGTATAGAATATATTTTACTTCAAAACTCAAAAGAGATTCTTGCTGCAAACAAGAACGTTGACGAACTATCAAACTTTGCAAATGATGATGAGCTAAAGCATGTATTTGATACTGAAAAAAGTATAGCGAGAATTGTACAGTTTGAAGGAAGTTCTGTTTACGAGGCTGTTAATCTTTTTAAAATGGATAACAACAAGATTGGTGTATTTCGGGTCGGGCTTTCAATGGATGAAATATACTCTTCAGAATCAAGAATGCTGACAAGAGCTGTTGTTGTCTCGTTAATCGTAATTGTCATGACAATAATTATTTTGTCTGTTATTATATCTAATCAGAATTACAACCTGATTTCCGAAGAATACAAACGCATTCAGACTCTCACGGGTAGCATTATTGAAAACCTTTCACCTGCTTTGATTACTACTGACAGCACAGACAACATCCTCATTTTCAACAAATCTGCATACAAATTGCTTTCTATTGCAGAGGATACACGGTTAAGCATGGATACGATAAACGAGATTTCTCCTGATTTAAGCGTAATTCTTAATGAAAGAGAAAAACTTGATAATTTTGATATCGAAACTTATGTAAACGGTTTTAGAAAAATTTTTATGTTAAATTCAGCTTCGACCTTGGAAACCAAAACTTCCAATAGTACATATTCTCTCTTAATTGAAGATATTACAGATACAAGAAAAATTGAAAAACAACTATCTCAAAATGAGAAGTTCACAGCTATGGGTGAACTCGCTTCAGGTGTTGCGCATGAAATTAGAAATCCGCTTAATACTATTATAATGATATCTCAGCGGCTTGAAAGAGAATATAAAAACAAAATTAATTCAGAAGACTTTTCTTCTCTTCTCGAAATACTCCGTTCTGAATCGTACAGAGTTAATTCAATAATAGAACAGTTTCTTCGGTTTACAAAACCAGCAAAACTAATGATAGCAGAGTATGATGTTAATGAGTTCTTGAACGAAATAATCAAAATTGCGGAAGTTCAAGCTGCAGACAATAACATTAAAATAAAGACTAATATTGACGAGAACAAAAAGATTTCTTTCGATTACCAGCAAATGAAACAAGTATTTATTAATTTAATTCGTAATGCAATCGAGGCATCAAAAAATAACGGGGAAATAAACATTGAATTCATTTCAAGTGAAAAGGGAAATGTGTTTACAATAAGTGATATAGGCTCAGGTATTGCTAAAGAAAATATTGAAAAGATTTTTGATATATATTTTACAACAAAGAACAGCGGAACAGGGATGGGGCTTAGTATTGTAAGGCAGATCGTTCTTCAGCATAACGGCACGATCGAGGTGGAAAGCGAAATAAACAAAGGTTCAAAATTTATAATTACTTTACCATGATTGATACAACATTATTAATAGTCGACGACGAAAAAGCGCAGCGACAGGTTCTTTCAGGAGACCTTAAAAGCAGGGGTTATAAAGTTTTGGAAGCGGATTCAGCCGAAACAGCTCTGGATATAGTTCGGAAAAATTTAATTGATGTCATTCTTACTGACCTTAAAATGCCCGGTGCATCCGGAATAGACCTACTTACAGACCTTAAAGAAATCAACCCGGAAATATCAGTTGTTATTATGACTGCTTACGCATCAGTTGAGACAGCGGTGCAGGCTTTAAAATACGGCGCTTATGATTTTATAACTAAACCATACAATCTTGATGAAATAGAACTCGTCATAAAACGAATAATCGAAAAAAATAATCTCAGATCAGAATTGAAGTTTCTTAAAGAACAGCTTGAATCGAGTAATAAACTTGAAGGGGTTATTACAAATTCGTTTAAAATGAAAAGAATTATAGATGTTGCCTCAAGGGTTGCAGCGTCAAAAGCATCTGTATTGATTCTTGGTGAAAGCGGTACGGGCAAAGAAGTTCTTGCACGAGCTATTCACTACGCAAGTAAAAGAAAAGACAAACTTTTTGTACCTGTTAACTGCGCTGCGCTGAATGAAAATCTTCTTGAAAGCGAATTATTTGGACATGAAAAAGGTGCGTTTACAGGAGCGGAAAAGATGCATAAAGGTCGATTTGAAATTGCAGATGAGGGTACAATCTTTTTGGATGAGATAGGAGACCTGCCAATGCATCTTCAGGTAAAACTTTTAAGAGTGCTTCAGGAAGGACAATTCGAAAGAGTCGGAGGTGCAAATACGATAAAAGTTGATGTTAGAGTTATTTCAGCAACGAACAAAAACATTGAAGATTTAATTAAGGAAGGCAAATTCAGGGAAGACCTTTTCTACAGGTTAAATGTTGTTAATATCCAGCTACCGCCATTGAGAGAAAGAAAAGAGGATATTTCAATTCTGATTTCAGAATTTCTAAAGAAATATCTGAAAGAAACTGATAAAACAAATCTTGAGTTTTCCAAAGAAGCCCTTGACTTACTGATGAAATATAACTACCCCGGAAATATTCGAGAACTTGAAAACATCGTACATCATTCCATTGTTTTGTCTCGAAATGAAATTATATCAACCGAAGATTTACCAATAGGAATAAAGACTCCCGGAAGCGAAAAGGATTTGGATTCTTGTTTTGAAGAAGGAACTTCATTGACTGATAAAGTTGAATTACTTGAAAGAACTCTCATTACAAGCGCTTTAAAAAAGACAAGTGGGAATCAAACAGCTGCCGCAAAACTTCTCGGAATTTCAGAAAGAAACCTAAGATATCGTCTTGAGAAATGGGGTGTAAAGGGAAAACATTAGGCACGAATTTTGCTCATTTACATGTATCTTGGAATATATATTAAGAAATATTATCATTATATTTGTAACGTCTACCTTAATATTCTCGTGTAAAACAGAAAAAATAGAATTTAATAGTAGTAAAAGTATCGAAGTTACAACTGATACTATTGATAAAATAGTTATTGATTCGGTTACAAAAGAGGGTGTTAAACCTTTAAAAAAACAGACTATTAAAAGACCTGACTACATTCCTCCTGAAAACGGAGGTGTAAATGAGAAATGGTCAAATAATCGGCACAAGGTTCTTATGAGAGATAGTAATTGTTATTTTGGTAAAGGACTTCAGAAAAGACACAGATACAGAGGGGGAAGACAAAATTTGGAATAAAGCGTCAATAATGTCGAAATCTTAATCATATTATTATTTAAACGGAGGTTAATAAATTTTATGAAAAAAATTTTAATTTTAGTGTTTGCAGTTTTATCATTTATAACGATTAATGCTAAGGCACAACACACAATAGATTCAACTGAAATCACGTCGAGCGTTCCTGAATTATTCGAATTCCATGATGTAATATACGTTATATGGCACGAAGCATATCCCTCAAAGGATATCGCCACTTTAAAAGGTATGGTCGAAAAGATAAAGCCTTATATGGAGAAAATCAACAGCGCAAAACTGCCCGGTATAATGCAGGATAAAAAAGACAAATGGCAGGAAGGATTGAAAGTACTTAACGCTTCTGCGGAGAATTATTATAAAACTGCGGAGGGTGAAGATAATCAGGCAATGCTTGATGCAGCAGAGAAACTTCACGCAGACTTTGAAATGATGGTAAGAATTCTGAGACCAGTAAACAAGGAGGTTGATTCTTATCATAAAGACCTGTACGTTATTTTTCATAAATTCTATCCTTCGAAAGATTATAAATCAATTGAAGGATTGATTGACGGTATGATAACAAAGGCAGAGGCATGCATTAATTCAAAGCTCCCTAAGAGACTTGAAGAGAAAACCGAAGAGTACAAGAAACTTACAAAGGAATTGGTCGATAAGACCATTGCATTGAAAGATGCATTGAAGACAAACGACGAAAAATCAATCGATAAAGCAATAGACGATATGCATTCAAAATATCAGGATGTTGAAAAACTGTTTGATTAAATACAATAAGCCGTAAAAGGGGTTTTACATTAAGGGGAAACCCTTTTTTATTGTAATAAACGTCTAAATTTATTAATTTGCAGTGAATCGTAATTCAATTTAACTACCAAATCCCATGAGAAAAAAAGAAGGTAACAAAGAAATTGACATAATTAACGCTGCTGTTCAAGTATTTGCATCAAAAGGATATTTTAATGCAAAAATTTCAGAGATAGCTAAAAAAGCAAAAGTATCTGTAGGCAGTGTATATGTCTATTACAAAAGCAAAGACTATATCCTATACAAGATTTTTGATGATGTTTGGGGTTGTCTTTATCACAAATTGAAAGAAACAGTTGCACGTAAAGACTTATCCATTGAGAAGAAACACGATGCGTTAATCGATATGATATTCGATACATTTACCGAGAATACATCAATAGCAATAGTAATTGCACACGAACAGCAAAGATTACTTATGCGCAATCCAAAAGAATTCACTCCATATTATGAAATGTTTAACCGTTTAGGTAACAAGATTATTAAGGATGGAATAAAACAAAAAGTATATAATAAAGAAATAAATCCAAAAATATCCAGCTTGTTTTTACACGGTGCATTCAGGGAGTTAATTAACTCTTGGGCAAACGATCAGAAAATGTTTTCACTGAATTTGATAAGAAAGAACATCAAATCGTTTTCGAAATACGGTTTGCTCAAACACAAATAAATCTCTGCTGAACAAGGTTTACATTCTCCATAAATATTGTAGTTTAAGGAAATATTGTCTGTCTGTAAGGACTTGCTTTGAAATATTTCCCTGACTCATTAGTTCGTTATAATCATAAGTTGATCCGACATAAAAGATAGTAAATGGATTTATCTTATAACTTATTAATGGAGAAAAGTTAAAGTTGCCCGAAAATGTATCGTATTGAAAAACAAGTCTTGCTGATAGGCTTTTTGTTACTTGTATGTTGGTTTTGTTACGAAATATATATCCTGCAAATATTTTTTCACCTGCGTATGATTTCAGCAGTTCGTAATACACGTACGAATTTTCGAGAGTTAGCCTGTCAATTGGTTTTATAGTACCCCAAAGTTCAAGGTTATTTACGTATCCTATGTATGAATCGGGTTCTCTAACAATTGACCTTCCGGTTGATACATAAAAACCCCCTCGCAGCCAGCTGAATGTCTGAAAATCCAAATTCATGTTAACTCTCCGAACACCTTCATGAAATTTACCTCCAAACCATTCATTGTTTACCATATAGAAACCGATGTTAGTGCTAATCTGAAAAGGTAGTCTTAGCCAAATACTTGCATCTGCAAACTGCTCTTTTATTCTCCCGTCATAATCATACCTGAGGTAACCAAAAACAGAAGGCTGTATTCTCTTCAAAATTTTCCCGTCAGTATAGAACATATATGCTTGTGAGGTCTGAATTCTTCTGTAATCATTATTAGAATTAAATCCGTCATCCTGCCTTGAGACGGGAGACGCATCATCGTACCTTACGTTAAAATTCCAGTGCCTTGCACTTCTCTCAAACGATAAGTAATTAGAAAAACCCGCAAAGTATTCACCATCAAGTGCAGCCGTATATTTATCGTTATCAAACCTGTTAGGATTGTAATATTCACTGTAGTTAATTTCTCTCGTAAATAGTCTAAGAGACTGAAATGTTATCGAGTAATTGTCAAGAAACCTGAAGTTTCCGTCAAATCCAAAGACACGGTTATAGCCGTCTACATCAAATGCCTGCTTTGTATCTTTGTTAACTTCTCTGTCAGTAAATATTAAACCAACGTAAGAATCATTAGTACCCAATGACTGCTTAAGTCTTAATATATTCGAAGTAGATGTTCTGTTTGAAGCAATAAAATCACTGTACTCCTGAAAAGGAAGTATAAAAGGGGAATTCTGGTCATACGCAACGGTATATCCAACGTCAGTTCTTCCTACTTTGCCTGTTAATTTGAAAGCAAATAATGGATTATTGATTGACCTTGTGTAGACAATATCCATTGGTGATTTAAAAATATCATTACCTTCTATGAAGAATGGTCTTTTCTCAGGATAAAATAATGCGAACGTATTATTCACGTCTACCTGAGCAGCATCGGACTCAACCTGAGAGAAATCAGGATTAATTGCAAGGTCAGAAGTCAGGTTCGATGTAATACCATATTTTACATTAAGGCCGAACTGCCCTTTAACTTTTTCGTTATCAAAATCCGAATTGGCATTTCCGTAATCTGTAATGAATCCTTTTTGAGAACCGAGGGCATAAGGGAGAATTTCCAGATTATTACCGCCTTTTATATTATTAATTCCAGACATTTTGGCTGCTCTTGTGTAAAGGGTCGGATCATCTCTTGAAAGTGAAGACCACGAAATCTGCTCGCGGTTTGCTCTCGGATGGTTTCGGAATAAGAGGAAATTCCACATTTGTTCGGGTTTATTAGGAAATCTAATACTTTTAAAAGGTATTACAATTTCCACAGTCCACATATCGGAATATATTTTTGCATCGGAATACCAAATTGCATCAAACGTTTCATCCTCATAGCCGGGTGCATTCCACATCAGGTCTGCCTGAATCCCGTAAGGATTTACTATTAACTCATAAGCCTGTTTCTTTTCGTTGTAAGTGTCAAAGAAGAATCCCACCCAGTCATCGCTGAAAATCATATCGCGGGAAGTAAATGTTTTCCTTAAACTTTTAATATCAGGTTCATAATTTTTAAAACCGATATATATGTTTTCATCGTCATAAAACACAAAAGCTTCTGTGTTAACAGATGGTTTTGTGTTGTCGCCTGGTTCAACCTCACTAAAGTTTTCAAATTTTTTCGCTTTAAGCCAAGCAGATTCATTAAGAATTCCGTCTATATCAATATCGGCAGAATTAATTCTCGGAACACTTACATTAATGTTTGTATTAGGTTTAAAAGAAGAAGTATCACTTGTTTTTGATGTATCGTTTGCCTTTAGAGAATCACCTGCTTTCAAAGTATCAATCGAAATCTGAGGATATACGATACTAACTGAAAGAAAAAATAAAATAATAAGGATAACTGACTTCAATAATTAAAATAATAATTTGAAAAAATACTTACTATAAGTAACGAAGAAGAGACACAAAGGTTTCAAAAGTAGGTTTCCATATTTGAAATTAATAAAAATTAATGCTCGCTTAATTTCTCTGCCCTGTCCGCCATTTTTAGTTTTTCTATTATCTCTTCAAGGTCACCCTCCATGACATCCGTAAGATTGTATAAGGTCAGACCTATTCTATGGTCAGTCAGCCTGTTCTGAGGGAAATTATATGTTCTTATTTTCTCGCTTCGGTCGCCTGTCTTTACCATTTCTTTTCTTTGAGAACTCGTTTCTTTTGCACGCTTTTCAAGCTCCATTTCATAAAGCCTTGATCGCAGGACTTTCATTGCCTTAAGTTTATTTTTAAGCTGAGAGCGTTCGTCCTGACATATGACTACAAGACCTGTCGGATTATGAGTTATGCGAATTGCTGTTTCGACTTTATTCACATTCTGTCCACCTGCGCCGCCTGAACGAAAAACATCGATCTTTAAGTCATTCTCGTTAATTTCAACATCGAAATCTTCTGCTTCAGGAAGTACTGCAACTGATGCGGCAGATGTATGAACTCTGCCGTTAGCTTCTGTCTTAGGAACGCGCTGTACTCTGTGTACACCGCTTTCATACTTAAGTTCTCCGTAAGCACCTTTTGTTATAACGTTAATGACTGCTTCTTTAAGACCTCCCGGTATGGAAGATTCGCTGTAATCTATAATCTCAACTTTCCAGCGTTTAACTTCAAAATAACGTAAATACATTCTGTAAAGTTCGGCAGCAAAAAGAGATGCTTCGTCTCCTCCTGTACCGGCTCTAACTTCAAGAATGGCATTCTTTTCATCGTTCGGGTCTTTAGGGATAAGGAGTTCTTTTATATAATTCTCCGATTCAATCAGTTCGGGTTCAATCCTTTCGACCTCTTCTTTTGCAAGTTCTTTAAGTTCAGAATCTCCCGAGTTATACATAAGGTCTTTATTATCGTCAAACTCCTTCTTCAGTTTGAGGTAGTTATCGTATGCATTTACAACATCCGTAAGGTCAGAATATTCTTTTGAAAGTTTTCTAAATTCGCTCTGATCATTGATGGTCTCAAGCTTTGAAAGCAGTTCGGATATTTCGTTATACCTGTCTTTTACTTTTTGAAGTTTATCTAACATATAAAATAATAATTAAAAAACTTAGTCCGTGGATGGAACAGACTAAGCTCAATACACAAAAATACAAAAATCCGTACTCTTAATTAAGACAAATAATAATCTTTTAATTATAAGAACATAAACGTGAAACCTATCTGAACACCTCCAACGTTGTTTATTTTCTTGTCTTTCAAACTGTAAACATCTGGTCCCAAAACCGGTATGTAATAATATTCAAATGTTATACCCAAACCAATACTTTTTGATTCATAATATTCAATACCGATTCCCCCGTAAACCCCTAATCCATAACTTGTCTGAGCATACTTAAATGATTCAAAAAAAGGACGAGAATACGGTGTATAAAGAATAAGAGCAGGCGCAATCCCTCCCTTAATCAAAGGTTTGAAGTTACCCTCAATATCATCGAAGAAAATATTGTGTTTTACACCTATACTAAGAGTACTCATGAAGACCCTGTTTTCTTTACCTCTTATTATTGAGTTTCCGTAATAATCATAATACTCAACTTCGCTGTTGTCAGATACACCTGATATGGACAGTTTAAAGTTCAGGTCGGTAGTCCTAGAAAGTCTTGAAGAATAAGTCCCGCTTAGTCCAAAACCATTATCGGAATAAAACATACCCACAGCCCAGTTGTTGCTTGAAAGAGATGGAACAGTATTAGTCTGACTAACCTGTGCTAAGGCAGAAGTTATCAGAAATAAACCAAGCATAAAAGATACCGGGAATACCCTTATAATTTTAAATTGCATATAGTAACATATTTGATTAATTTTTAAAAATAAAGTCTTAATTAATCTAATAGTATTGACAGAAAAAAGGCTAAATAAGTTCAGAGAGGTAGTATCTAAACGTCAGAAATATCTAACACTGGTGCTTGAGAATCTGCACGATCCTCATAACGTCAGCGCAATACTGAGAACAGCAGAATCAGTCGGGATAGATAAAGTTTATCTTATATACAACGGAGAGGAAAAGTATCCGAGGATAAGCAAGGTTTCTTCCGCGAGTGCAAAGAAGTGGGTTGAAGTTGAAAAGTATGATTCAGTAAATAAGTGTTTTGCCGAGCTAAGGAAACAGAAATTTAAGATTTATTCTACATACATGACAGAGAGTAAAAAGAACCTTTCGTTGTATGATATTGATATGACTAAGAGAATCGCACTAGTATTCGGTAATGAGCACAGGGGGGTTTCAGAAGAAGCAAATAAACTATCTGATAAGAACTTCCTGATACCGATGGTCGGAATGGTGCAGTCGCTAAATGTATCGGTCTCAGTTGCAGTTTGTATACATGAAGCGATGAGACAGAGAATTGAGGCGGGAATGTACGGCAGATCCCTATACACCGCTAAAGAACTAAAACAAAAATTAACAGATTACTTAAACAGATAAAAAATTTATGTTACCGAATTACTTTAAAAATGAATTAGGATTGAAGAATCTAAACAACTTTTTACTGATTTCAGGTCCATGTGTTGTTGAGAACAAGAATGTTGTGTATATGACATGCGAAAAACTCAAAACAATTACAGAAAAGCATAAAATACCGTTTATATTTAAAGCATCGTACAGAAAGGCAAACAGAACTTCGGGTAAGTCGTTCAAAGGAATTGATTTTGATAAAGCAATTTCAATACTTGAGAGCGTGCGGTACGAGTTCAATGTACCTGTACTTACCGATGTACATTCTGCTTTGGAAGCAGAACTGCTTGGAGATATAGTTGACGTAATTCAGATACCGGCATTTCTTTGCAGACAGACTGATATACTTGAAGCTGCGGGAAATACAAAGAAAATAGTTAATATAAAGAAGGGGCAGTTTTTAGCACCGCAGGATATGGAATATCAGGCAAAAAAAGTTGAGTCGACTGGAAACAAGAAAATTATGCTTACTGAAAGAGGTAGTACATTCGGCTACCAGAACCTTGTGGTTGATTTCAGAAGTTTTCCGATAATGAAGAAATTCGGTTACCCGGTTATTTTTGATGCGACTCATTCCGTACAAATGCCATCGAAAGAGAAAGGTGTAAGCGGTGGGAATCCTGAATTTATTGAACCTCTAGCTAAGGCTGCATGTGCGATTGGTGTGGATGGTTTCTTCTTTGAAACACATCCGAATCCTGCGAAAGCACTGAGCGACGGTTCTAACATGATTAAACTTGATAAGATGGAAGAGTTGATAATAGGACTGATTAAGATACACAGAGCAATAAAATCAACTTAAAAAGATTTTGATTTTTATATGAAAATATATTAAGATTGTATAGAAAGTTTAAAGAGATATTATAGTATTAGTACTACGATTTCCTTTAATGTCAAAATAATACCTTCCGATAAAAAGAATCAAGAAAATAGTGCATTAGTGGAGCACTTATGGCGCACATTTGACGCACTAAAACCTTAAGAGAGAACATAGAACGATGTGAGAAGAGCCGTGTTTTAAGCTGAAAATGATAATATCTAAACCTTAAATTTTTATAAAATCTGTGCTTTTAAAAATAAGTATTGAAGAAAATATATAGTTGAGAGACTATGATACGAAATTTTAGGAGTTCAATGAATACTTGAAATAATTCGGTAATTTAAGACTTTTTTAGAAATAAAATATCATCGTTGGGGGTAGTAGTACGAAAATTTAGTTAAAAACAGAAAGTGATGGCTTAAGCATTGAGATAAATGCGCAAATAGTCTATTTTTGGATGAATTATTATAAAACATTACAGGAATATGAGTAAGAAGAAATCATTTGTATTAATAAAGGAAAGTCTGACCGGGTGGCATTTACTTGGAATATTTGTTATAGCAATGGCATCGCTTTTGCATGAGTTTACCCTTACGAGGATATTATCGGTTTCGCTCTGGTATCATTTTGCATTTATGATAATCAGTGTTGCACTGCTCGGAATAGGCATAAGCGGAGTTGCAATATCATTATTCCCAAAATTCTTACAAAGACCAGCGGATAAACTTCTTACTTTGTTAGCGATGATTTACGGGGGGTCAGTTATACTTACATTCGTTGTTTCGTATTACATACCGATTGACCCATTTAGTTTATTTACACAAAAAATTCAGTTTTTAATAATTCCGATTTACTACATTTTAATCACGATTCCTTTTTTCTTTGCAGGGTTGATAATATCGATACTATTGACGAAGTTTTCTTCAGAAGTCTCAAGGCTTTACTTTTTTGATTTAGTGGGTGCAGGACTTTCAGTGTTTGCTTTCACTCTTCTGATGCCATTAGTTGGTGGGAATGGTATGATAGTATTCATATCGGCATTTGGTTTTCTTGCGGCATTCTTGTTCAGCATCGAAAAGCACAAGAATCTTGCGATTGTATCAGGAATACTGATGGTTCTCGTGTTTGCTTTTTTAATTAAGAAAGATGAAATACTAAACATAAGAATAACACCAAATAAAATTTACGCAAATTACATCGCTGAGAGACCTGACCTTAACCAGTTCTCTGCATGGAATACTATTTCTAAGGTTGATGTAATGAAGGAGGAGGAAGATTCTCCGGACGGTTATAATCTAATGCTCGCAATACTTGACGAAGGGAACGCAACTACAAACATACCTAACGTAAAGAAGATGCCGCCCACTTCAAAGCCGGCTGATGCATCTAATCTTGCTTTTGTGACGAAGGACTCAGCGGATAAAGTATTCATTGTCGGTTCGGGGGGAGGTGGAGAAGTTCTTGTAAGCATGTACTATTCAGCAAAAAAAGTTATTGGTGTGGAAATTAACGGAATCTTGAACGATTTAATAAGCAATAAGCTTGCTGGCTGGACTGGACCTCTGATAAAGAATAACCCGAAAGTAGAGATAATAACAGATGATGCACGGTCAGTATTAAAAAGAAGAAAAGAGATATTTGATGTGATAATTTCTGCTCATACAATTTCTGCTTCTGCAGTATCGAGCGGGGCTATGTCTATGGTAGAGAATTTTATTATGACGAAAGAAGCCGTGAAGGATTACTTAAAGCATCTTGATGATGAAGGAGTGCTTTACATATCAAGACCGGAATCACAGCTGCCAAAGCTAATCACTACCCTGAAACAGGCTGGAAAAGAAATAGGTATAAAGAACGATGAGTTCAATTACGTTGTATTTAAGAGACCTGCTTCAGATTTTGAGGTATCGAACAGTTATTTGGCAGGGGTGGTTTTCAAGAAGAACGGTTTTGATGTACTGGATATGGTAGAAATGCGGAACGAAGCATCTTCATTAGGGCTTGATATTGAATATGACCCGCTAACTATACAGGAAAATGTTTACAAAACACTAGTAACCTCAAAGAACATAGAGCTTGACATAGCAAAAAATCCATCTCTTTACTCCCCTGCCACGGATGACAAACCTTTCTTTGACGACAACTATTCATTTACTGACGTAAACTGGCAGACGATGAAGGATGTATTTTCGCAGGATGACAAAGCAATACTCGCTCTGAAATCAAAGCCAGTAGCGCAGGTAACACTCGTTACAATGCTAATACAAATACTTTTGGTCTCGTTTGTTCTTCTTATAATACCGTCAATATTCATAAAGGGTGACGAAAAGCATAAAGTTGACAAGAAGTTTTTAATGTTCTTTGCATTCATAGGACTTGGTTATATTTCGATACAGATAGCACTAATCCAAAAATTTACACTATTTCTCGGACAGCCTGTATATACGATGCTAACAGTAATATCAACGATGCTGATATTTTCAGGGATAGGAGCGAAGTATTCGGTAAAACTTACGGGCAGCAAGAAAAATATACAGTACATATTTTTAGGAATAGTTGTTTATACTTTTTTAATCGGATTGGTTTCACCTTATTTATTTGACGCGTTTGTTTCGCTGGGTTTATTGCTGAGAATAATAATTACGGTAGTAATGATTGCTCCACTTTCATTCCTGATGGGGGTTCCATTCCCGACGGGAATATCTGCAATATCGAACGACGACTCAAGAATGGTTGGAGTATCCTGGGCTGTAAACGGTTTCTTCTCAGTCATTGGAACAGTAATAACAATGATACTTGCGATGATGTTTGGTTTCAAGATTATGTTTTTTATTGCAGGAGTATTTTACCTGATTGCGTTATTATTTATGACTATAAGAAATAGGATAAAATTAGTAAATTAGTTGGATATATTTACAACGTTAACGAATAAAATTTCACAAAAACACACAAGATTAAAATTAAATGCCACAAGATCATTACAGGAAAAAAACTTTAGCAATACTTGTTGGAGGCGGTCCTGCACCGGGTATTAACGGTGTTATCCGTTCGGTTACGATAGAAGCAATAAACTCAGGATTAAACGTAATTGGAATTTACGACGGGTTTGAATACTTATCGAAGGGCGATTCAAGCCACGTAACAGAATTAAGAATTGACGACGTTTCAAGAATACATTTTGACGGCGGCAGCATACTGCACACATCACGAATTAATCCGGCTAAGAACAAGGAAATGCTGGATGCGACAATAAAAGCACTAACACAACTTTCGGTTGATTATTTAGTAACGATAGGAGGCGACGACACAGCAACGAGTGCGCTGAGAATCGACACTCTAACAAAGGGACAGATACAAGTTGCACACGTACCCAAAACGATTGATAATGATTTACCCCTACCGGGAAACATGCCGACATTCGGATATCAGACAGCAAGAGATTTCGGTTTTCATATAGTACAATCGCTGATGGTTGATGCGGCAACTACAAACAGATGGTACTACGTAGTAACGATGGGAAGAAAAGCAGGACATCTGGCTCTGGGTATAGGCAAGGCAGCGGGTGCAACACTAACGATTATCGGAGAGGAATTCAGGGATAAGACAGTTAGCTTTGAAACAATCTGCGATATACTTGAAGCATCTATTATAAAAAGAATGTCTCAGGGAAGCACTTATGGTGTAGCAATATTAGCTGAGGGAATAATCACAAGGATTGACCCGGAAGAGCTTGCAAACCATCCATACGTAAACCTCGAGAAAGATTTACACGGAAACATAAGACTTTCAGAAATTGATTTAGGAAGAATTACAAAAGACGAAGTAAGAAGAAGACTGAGAGAAAGAGGAATTAATGCAACTATAGTGAACAAAGACATCGGGTACGAATTGAGATGTGCATCACCTATTCCTTTTGATTGCGAATACACTCAGGATTTAGGGTATGCAGCGGTAAGGTATCTGCTTGAAGGACATACTGGAGCGATTGTAACGGTTGACAAAGGACAGCTTATGCCCGTGAAGTTTGAGGATATAATAGGCAAAGACGGAAAGATAGCTACAAGAGAGGTCGATGTCGATTCGGACGGATACCATGTTGCGAGGAAGTACATGATAAGACTTGAGCAAAACGATTTTGATGAAGTAAAAAATGTCGCGAGACTTGCTCTTATAGGAAATATGCCGATGGAAGAATTTGAGAAGAAATTCAAATATCTTACATATGATCCGCCGGTTAAGGAAGTAAAGCAAAAGGAAAGCCACAAAAATAAGGGCGAGAAGAAAAGCTAAGAATTAACATTCAAACCTGCTGCAATAATGCAGGTTTTTGTTTAGAATGTAAAAAGTAACAGAGGAGCAGAAATGAAAGTCGGAGTACTAACATCAGGAGGCGACTGCCCGGGGCTGAACGCCGTTATACGTGCAGTGACACGCAAGGGATTAGACCTTGATTATGAAGTTGTGGGCATATTAAACGGCTGGAAAGGTTTATTCCTTCAATCATATATGCCATTAAACACAAAAACCGTTGCAGGTATTGTAAACAGGGGCGGAACTATACTTGGTACTTCACGATTCAGCCCGTTTGAAGAGGAGAAGGGTGAATTAACATTACAGAACAGGATAAACAATGCGGGGTTTGACGCGCTCATAACGATAGGCGGTGAAGGTTCTATGCACATAGCACAAATGGCTCACAACCTTGGAATAAATGTAATAGGAGTTCCGAAGACAATTGACAACGATATTAGCGGTACGGATTTTACATTCGGATTTGACACTGCAGTACAGATTGCAACTGATGCTATTGACAGGCTGCATACTACAGCAGAATCGCATCACAGAATAATGGTACTCGAGGTAATGGGACGTCATGCGGGCTGGATTGCTTTACATGCCGGGATGGCCGGAGGCGCTGACGTTATAGTAATTCCGGAATATAAGATTACTATTGCAGAAATAATAGAAGTTCTAAAGAAAAGATACGCAAAGGGAAAACAGTTTTCAATTATCGTAGTCGCAGAAGGCGCTGAGTTTTTAATGGAAGAATTTAATGTAAACGAAGAAGATAAAAAGTTCGATGAATTCGGAAGAGCAAGACTCGGAGGAATAAGTCATTACCTTGCGAATGAAATCGAGAAGAGGTCAGGATTTGAAACACGCACAACAATACTTGGACATGTACAACGCGGCGGAGTACCGACGGCATTTGACAGGATGCTCGGAACAAGGCTAGGGATATATTCGGTCGAGATGGTCGAACAGAAAAAGTTCGGAAGAATGTGTGCTATGCAAGGTACAAAGATAATCGACATACCAATTTCGGAAGCTATAGGAACGCTTAAGACTGTTGACCCTGATGTTTACAAGGCGGCACAGGTTTTTTTTAAGTAGCATTAATAAATTTAATACACTGACTTAAGATAATATTTATTAATACTTAAGCCGTGTAACAAAAATATTAACCTGCAAATAATTTACTTAAGGCAAAGTAGTGTTTAAATATAGTTTGAAAGTTAAGTAAAGATGGATTATTTTTACTTAAATGATGATTTTCCCCAAACAGTAATCAGCGATAGATGTACTTAAATACAAAGATTTCAGTCTTTTTTCCGCACGACAAATCAAGTCGATATTCAAATAATTTAATCCCCTTAATATGAAAAAATTAATTTACCTCGTAATAGTATTTGCAATAACATCAGCGTTAAATGCTCAGTGGCTGCCGTCAAACGGACCTTACGGGGGGAATGTAAAATGTTTCTTTTCTCCAAGTTCTGTACTGTATGCAGGTACTGACGGGAACAACGTAATGATATCAGTAAACAACGGGATAACATGGACTAGCGCGAGCAGCGTTGGACTCACTAACAGTGTTATAAACTGTTTTATTCAAAGAGGCGCAAACTATTTTCTTGGAACAAACGGGGGAGTATTTCTCAGCACGAACACCGGCGCAACATGGTTTGCCGTAAACAGCGGGCTTTACAATTCAACGGTTAATACATTTTTATCCATAGACCAGAATCTTTATGCAGGAACGACGGGCGGATTGTTCGTAACGAGCGATAACGGAGCTTCTTGGCAGAGCACGGGCTACAACATAACGAGTCCAAATATAACATCGCTGCTTGTGTATAACGGGGCGATGTACGCAGGAACATTGGGCGGTGGAGTATTTAAATCAACGGATAACGGAAGTAGTTTTTCAACGGCAAATTTTGGCCTGATAAATCAGAATATCACTGTGTTATTACTTTCGGGTACGACGATTTATGCCGGCGCGACAGCACTTAACAACGCAGACGGAATATATAAATCGACGAACAACGGTTCGAGCTGGGTTTCTGCTGGTTTGCTGAATATTGGTGTTTATTCATTAATGATAAATTCGACATATTTATATGCAGGAACGAATGCGGGAGTGCAAAGGACACCGTTATCGGGCGGTGCCTGGACGGCATTGCCAGACATCGGGAATCAGACAGTAAAAGCACTTGCAAGTTCGGGAAGCAATTTACTTGCAGGTTCGGCAGAAGGAATATTTTTATCATCGAACGGAGGAACGATATGGGATGCGGTAGGATACACAATTCAGTATTCTTATGATTTTGCAAAAGCAGGTTCAATTTTGTACACATCGGGCAGAGGTGTTTACAGGTCAACAAACAACGGCAACAGCTGGTATACTGTGAACAACGGATTACCTTATTTGATAATAAGAGATTTGACAAGCCTTGGAACGAATATTTATGCAGCGTATCAGAATAATAACCTTACACAAAACGGAATTTATTATTCGACGAATAACGGAGATGAATGGATTTACAGATGGAATACATTGAACAGGTATATAAATGTCATAAAAGCAAAGGACTCAATCTTTTATATAGGATTGTATTATAAAAGCGGAGATTATGGATTGGAACGTTCAAATGATTCAGGAAAAACTTTCATGACAGTTTATTCAACAGCTTTGTACAATGAAGGAGTGTGGGATGTTGAATTTATGAATGCAAATGATGTTTATTTAACAACCGGGGATAATATCTTGCGTTCTACAAATTATGGTACCAACTGGGTGTCAGTATATACAGGAAGTGTTTATAAACTCGAAATATCAGGAAATAATATTTACGGAGGGGGTTCATATGGGACAGGAGTTGTAATGTCATCAAATAACGGTCAGAACTGGACATCAATAGGCATGAATGATAAGAATATTAATTCAATGACAGCTTACGGGAGTTACTTATTCGTAAGTACGTATGATTCCGGAATTTTCATGACGAACAATAACGGAGCAAACTGGTATAACAGAAATCAGGGAATACCGCCCTCTTATTTAAACCAATTTGGTGAAATATTTATTTCAGACAATTACATATTTGCGGGTGCTAATACATACGGAGCATGGGGAAGGCAGCTGACGGATATTATTAGCGTGAAGAATATATCGACGGTTATACCAGATAAATATCTGCTGGAGCAAAACTATCCGAATCCGTTTAATCCAAGGACTGTAATCAGGTTTAAGCTGTCAGGCTACAGCAATGTGCAAATCAAAGTATATGATGCAGACGGACGCGAGGTGCAGACGCTGGTGAATGAACGGTTACAGCCCGGAACTTATGAGACTACGTTTGACGGAAGCGGACTTTCGAGCGGAGTTTATTTTTACAAGATGATTTCAGAAGGCTACACAGAAACGAAGAAGATGGTGCTGGTAAGGTAGTTGTTAGTTGTTTGTTGCCAGTTGTTAGATGTATATTGTTAATAAATAAAATCCCCGATTGTTTAATTCGGGGATTTTGTATTTACAATGATGAGATTCCCTGCAGGAACATCACGAGATGACAATATGCGGTGGGGATGTAAATATGACAGAAAATATAGTCCTGCCTGATTTAATATAATTAGTTTGTTTTTAATATATTCATGAATTATTTTTACTGAATTAATTTATGAATCAAAAGCAGATTATTGAAGATTATTGAGACTCATCACAGCGGATTACTTACGCGGTTAGGACTGTTTACATCGCTGATGATTGTTATAAGTTCAATGATAGGGTCAGGAATCTTCAAGAAAATCGCACCTATGTCAGTTGAGCTCGGCTCTCCCGGGCTTATACTTCTCTGCTGGCTCATTCCCGGAATAATAACAATGATAGGCGCTGCGACGAATGCAGAAATTGCAGGACTTATCGCTGAACCCGGAGGACAGTATGTTTACTTTAAAAAGATGTACGGGAATGCATTTGCATTTCTTTACGGATGGAGCTGCTTTTCGGTTATACAATCTGCATCAATTGCGTCGATTGCTTATGTCTTTGCCGAATCGGTTAATGCCGTAATTCCCCTGCCGAGGCTTCCCGGAGCTTATGAGCAGTTTACGCTTTTGGGAATATTCAATCCCCTGCAGAGCTTTGGTGTAAAAGGATTAACAATATTAACGATAATCTTCCTGACGAGTGCAAATTATTTCGGAGTAGTAATCGGCGGAACTATAACAAACATCTTTACGGCTTTAAAAGTACTCGGAATAATTCTCATTATAATTCTTGGTTTTACGATAAGCGCCGGCTCAGCAGAAAATCTTATGCCAATACTTGAAGCAGACGGATTTAAGTACAGTTCGCCGCTTGGACTATTTGGAGCCATGTTCGCGGCTATGCTTGCTGCATTCTGGGCTTATGACGGCTGGAACAATATCGGGTATCTTGGAGGCGAAGTCAAGAATCCGAAAAGAAACATCCCTATATCGTTATTCGGAGGAGTTGCACTTGTGATAATTGTCTATCTTGCAATCAATGCTGCATTTCTGTACGTACTTCCGGTTGAAGAAATAATCAGTATCACGAATAATGAACACAGTATAATAGCTGTTGAAATGATGAGAAAGTTTCTTGGATACGGCGGTGCAGTGTTTATCTCTGTTTTAATAATGGTCTCAACTTTCGGAACAACAAACGGAACTATACTCGCATCATCAAGAATTTATTTTGCAATGGCAAAAGACAATTTATTCTTCAAATCTGCCGGCTCTCACCACAGCAAGTACCGCACTCCGCATTTGTCTTTGATAATACAGGGCGCTTGGGCAAGTTTGCTCGTTCTTTCGGGAACGTTTGACCAGCTGACGGATATGTTAATATTTGCAAGCTTCATTTTCTATGGTGCAGGAGCATTCGGGGTGTTTGTTCTGCGCAAGAAGATGAAGGACGCTGAAAGGGTATACAAAGTACCGGGATATCCGATTCTGCCGTTTATATTTGTGCTATTTTGCGTGGCTCTTGTTGCTGTAACAATTATAGAAAATCCAAGAGACTCGGGAATTGGACTGTCGCTTGTGCTGATAGGGATACCGTTTTATTTGTTCTGGAGGAGGAAGAATAAGAGGTTAAAGATTGAACCATAGTTAAATCACCGATAAAAGTCGGACGCAAAGAACACGCATTCGGGGATTACAAAATTTTAAACAAAATTACACTTTACACAAAGGTTAGCTTTGTGATTTCGGGTGGACAATTAAACCTGATTGGCAAACCTACTGTACCTATTCCGCGCGAGACATAAAGATACTTTCCGTTATTCTCATACAAACCGCTTACATACTTGTGCGCTGCTGATGCAAATGATAAATTCAAATCGCCGAATTTAAAGAATACAACCTGTCCCCCGTGTGTATGACCGCTCAGCATTAGGTCAAAGTTCAGGTCGGACACATCATCAAAGAGATAAGGTTTATGAGTCAACAATATCTTCGGAACGGTTTTAGAGTCAATACCATTTTGTTTAAACTGTTCGTTTGCAAAGTTTACGGTCTGGGTTATATACTTCGCAACTACAGGATTCGACCTGCCGCCGCTGTCGCGTGTATCCTCAGTACCCATAATGCTGAAAGGCTTGCCGTTGATATTTAGCAGAAGTGCTTCATTCCTCAGCATTCTAATTCCTGTTTCATTCTTAACAACATCGTTGATGTAATTTTCATCACTGAAATAATCATGATTTCCCAATGTAGCATATACGCCGTGTTTTGCTTTCAGATTCCTGAATGCTTTTGCAAAAGGCGAAGCCTCGTTTTTCTGAGAGTTGGTTAAGTCGCCTGGAATAAGAATCATATCAGGGTTTAAATCATTCACAACATCAACGTATTCTTTCATCTGCTCATAATCCATGTACGGACCGCTGTGTATATCGCTTATCAAAACAGCTGTCGTGCCTTTCTGTTCAGCGGGAAGCCCCTTAATTGCAATTGTCCTGTGCTCAATCTCGTATATATGGTTTTGTATCGTGCCGACACCCGCACCGATGAACGCATAACCGCTTACGAGAGCCGTTGAGCCTGTAATGAACTTCCTTCTTGATTCATCAAACTTAACGACCTTCTTTTTATTCCTAAAATTAAGATACTTATCTTTTATAAAATTAATTCTTTTTAGCAGAAAGTCGCCGATGACAAACGGAAGTTTTATAATCTTTCCCGCAATCAGAAAAAGCCCTATGAAAAAAGTAGCCGACTGAAAAACAAAGAATGGCTTTATTATTACCACGTCCATCCATTCAGGGGGAAGGAATATATCGAATGACTTCAGAATCTGTATTATATATGGTAAATTAAATAACAAAAACGGCGTCCTTGATACATAGTTAGCAGTCTTTAAATCCAGATTTTTCCTTAACAGATATTTCCTGAATGTTTTATAAACTACAATCTGAAGTAAGAATAAAACGGAAAAGACAACAGTAAAAAATATTATTCTTTGAGATAATCCCATATAAGAGTATAACGTTTTATACGTCTAAATGTTTCCCTGCTACAATAATAAAAGGCTTAATCCTGACGATTAAGCCCTTAAAAAAGCAAAAGGAAAGTTTTATTCTGACCTTCTGTACAGCGTCCATTCTTTTCCGGTATCAAGGTTCATCACTTTTATGTAATCCTGAGTACGGTAATAATCGACGAGAAACTTTACTCCCTTACCATCCTGGCATGTGTATGCAAAACCGCCGCCGGCAACGCCTTCAAGGTCGGTGTAATCAATAATAGAGAAGTCTATCCAATTACCGCCTGACGAAAACTGCACTGCAGTAACGTATGTGTTTGCATCATCGCAAGTTAAAAGTACGGAAAACTCGCTGCCGTCATAAGTAAAATATGACTGAGCTTTAACGCCTGTGTTTAAAGCAAAGAGAGCAGCAAATAGTAAGAACAGAAACGTGATTTTTTTCATAGTTATTGTTTTAATTTAGTAAAATATATCCGGATTTATTCTAAGAACACCTGAAAATTGCAAAAAGTTACAGTTTTTTACGACTATTGGATTATAAACTTAAATTTTTGTGATTTGTTCCAATCAAATATCATAATAAACAATTTTGCAGCTTTTTATTTACCGTTTCCTACTGAAACAGTATAGCTTTCGTTAATAAACGCATAGAAAGCGGTTGATTTTCGGATTAGTATTTTACTTTTATAATTGGAATTTTAGAGCTATTTTAGTAGATATAAAATAATTAAATAATATGAAATCATTACGTTTCCCCCTATTATCAGTGTTATTAATTACACTTATAACTCTAACGGCAAATGCTCAGATTGGGTACAGTCCCAAAATTGATTCTTTAATAAACCTAATCACTACGCAAAGCGTCGGATTGCTTGACCGTCAGCTCAGCGGCGATACAACATGTATTATCGGCGGGTCGGTTTATACGATTGCATCAAGACACTATAACAGCGTCCACAATCCAAAAGCCGCTCAATATATTTTCGAACTACTGCAGTCTTACGGATACACACCAAGGTATCAGTACAACAGCGCTACGAGCGTAAACGTACTCGCAACAAAGCTCGGCACAAAATATCCGAACCAGTATTACATAATTGGCGGACATTACGACGATATGCCCTCAGGAAGCTTAGCGCCGGGAGCGGATGACAACGCATCTGGCACGGTTGGAGTGCTTGAAGCAGCCCGCATATTAGCAGGTTTCCCGACAGAATACACTGTTGTTTTTGCACTCTGGGATGAAGAAGAACGCGGTCTTTATGGAAGCGATGCATACGTTGATACAGCTTATTTTAGAGGAGATTCGATTTTATGCAACATAAACCTTGACATGATTGCATACGACGGTAACAACGACGGCAAGAATGAAGTCGTTTCAAACACAGCTTCGGAAAGTTTTGCGAACGATTACATCTCTGCAATGAGGACTTATCTTCCAACACTTGTTCCAATTAAAAAGATAAACACAACTGCAAACAGCGACCACGCTTCTTTCTGGACGAGAGGATATAAAGGTTTCATGAACATTGAAGACAACAGCGATTTTACTCCGTACTATCATACGACAAACGATAAATACAGTACTCTAAACTTACCGTTCTTCAGAAACCTTGTCAGGACTGCAATTGCAGCTCTCGTTTCATTTTCAAACAATGTAAAAATGGATTTCTACCATACACAGCTTGCGAGCGGTAATTACATGACAGATAGAACGGCAGCTCTTGTTATAAAATCGAAGAGCAAAGTTGCAATGAACACAAACAACGCTCCAAGGCTTTATTACAAAGTTAACAACGGCTCATATACATCTGTAAATTATGATTATTACAATCTTGATACATTCAAGTTTATAATCCCTGCACAAACGACTCTCGGTACTGTAGTGAATTATTACTTTGCAGCTCAGGATTCAGCAGGCAGTTTTATCTGCACGTATCCTGCCGGCGGAAGAGGACTTAATCCTCCGGGAAGCACAGCGCCAACAACAACATTCTCATACACGATTGAGAGCGTAAACTATGCATGCATCGGAACGGGCACTACTCCGACAAGTTATCCATTTTACACGTTGTATGAAGATTCAAGAACACAGATTCTTTTTAACGCTTCAGAAATAGTAACAAGCGGAGGTTCTGCCGGATTAATCAGCAAACTTGGGTTTAATTATCTGACAGTAGGCTCACCAGCAATGAGCAGCTTCTCAATTAAGATGCAAACAGTTACAGCATCAACCATCTCAACATGGACAACAACAGGCTGGACAGAAGTTTACACATCGTCATCGTTTACACCGCCGGGAACGGGAATACAGTATATCAACCTCGCAAATCCTTATTATTGGAACGGAACAGGAAATCTGCTGATTGAAGTATGTTTTGACAATACCTCATGGTCAGCGAATTCCACAGTTGCAGGAACTTCACAGACAGGCACTGTCGTTCATCATCACGTTGACGGCGGGTCGGGTTGTACAGTTACGAGCACTTCAACCGCAGCAACACGGCCAAATATATGCCTCGGGATAAATACTGCAACAAGCATCGGCAACAACCAGACAGGTTTGCCGAACGCATATTCATTGTCGCAGAATTACCCGAATCCGTTTAATCCTGTAACAAAAATAAATTTTGCAATTCCGAGAAATTCATTCGTAACATTGAAAGTATATGACATGCTCGGTAAGGAAATTGCAAATCTTGTCAACGGCAACAAAGAAGCAGGTTATTACACTGTGGACTTCAGCGGTACAGATTTATCAACGGGTGTCTATTATTACAGGCTTGAATCAGAAGGATTTGTTGACGTTAAGAAAATGATATTGATAAAATAGTTTTAAGTTGCGCGTTCTGTGTCGAAAAATCGCCGCGGAGAACGTCCGCTGTTGCGGATTAATTAGCAATTGATAATATTTTATAGTGAAAGATATTTAAGAGATATTAAAATAGAAAAGGTGCCGTAAGGCACCTTTTCTATTTAGTAAAAGTAATTTCTAAAACGTAAACCCAACGCCGAACTTAAACGTACTGTAATTCAAAGATGCCTCGCCTCCGAACGGCCAGTCCATGTTCTTTGACTTCAATTCGCTGAAGCCGTAATAATACGCACTCTTCAGTACAAAATTTACAATAGAGCCCGCAATCGGTTTGCTCCTTAATACCCTGTGCACAAAATAATCAATCATCCCCGAGCCAATTTCCTGCAGAACCATACTTCCCGACTGCGCCCAGAACATAGTGCGCGGATACACATTTAACCTTTCGTAATTAATATCCAGAGAAAGAAGAGGCATTACCTGCACGCTTATCCCGCTTTCGTAGTTGCCGCCGAACCTGAACTGGTCTCCAAAGACAAGCAGCTTGTCGTCTTCAATCGGTGTCACGGTGGAATTAATCCCCGTCCAGTTTGAATTCGTCCACATGAGCGCCCTCGATGAATATGGTAAAATTCCTACCTTACCCGCTCTAATCATATATCCCGTCTTGCTCCCAAAACCGAAACGCCAGTTGTTTGCTTTTATCTTATCCGCTGAATGACTTTTAGCTCTTAGCGACGTAGAATAATTTCCTACATCCAGATACACAAAATCATACTTCTTCAGTTTATTCTCATAAAATCTTTTGGACTTTTTTGTTGAAAATCCGATTTTAAAATCTATGAAGCCTGCTTTATCGAAACCCTGCTGATAACCGTCGAGCATAATGTTTGTCATACCGTATGAAAGCTCAACCGTCGGCTTTTCTATATTGAAAAATTTGTAATTATAATCGTCGTAATATCTGCCTCGTTTATGCTGGCAAAAGACAGAGCTGCTTATCGCAAGCACCGCAAATAATAGTATTATTCTTTTCATAAAAATTTTGAATAAATGAAAGTAAGTTTATTAATAATACTTAAAAAACATGTGTTTTGTTTCAAAATAAAGATATTTTTACTGAACTTAAATCCCGTGTCCATAGGCGGGCTATCCGAGAGATATACGCGAACTATGTACTTTCTATATGAACTCTATATGAAATCCATATGAACCCTATATGAAATCCATATGAACCCTATATGAAATCCATATAAACCCTATATAAAATTCATATAAGCCCTATATGAATATATCTGTGGAAACAAGAATTTCAAAAAATTCGAATAAACAGAAAGAACCTTACAGTTCACAGCATGGTTTATTTAAAAACATATATCTTATTATTAAATCAAAAAGATAAAACCAGTATAAGATCCCCGATAAAAGAATTCGGGAATGACACATGGAATGTCTTTCGAGACAAATACAATGTCAGATAACTATCAACTGACAACTATCAACTGACAACTATCAACTGACAACTATCAACTGACAACT
>CAZVCC010000014.1:0-57519 GCA_964626015.1 uncultured Ignavibacteriaceae bacterium | reverse complement strand
ATAAAAATCATAAACCAATATTTCTAGGGTGTCCCATCGCTTAAAACAGGAAATAAGTCCATGAATATGTGTTACCCTGTCCTTGACGGCAGGGTAACATTTTCAAGCATATCTATATTTTTTCAAGCATTTCTTAAAGATATAACAATACTATTTGCTGCCAAGCCAAGCTATTGCATCTTAACAAGTTCAGCCAAGTTTATACCAGTATAAGGCAAATATGAACGTTAAATAAACGTAATATTAACGTATGATTAGCGTGTGATTAATGTGTTATGATGGTTAATGGCTGTTATTACAGAATATTAGGATATGATAATTGAGGTGTAGGTAAATTAAAAAGCCTGATTTTCGTATTTTTTATATTTATCTAACTAATTTACTCATAATTATAACATTGAAAAATGGAATAAAATTCGAGTAAGGAATAATATTTTTTATGAACGGAATTGTACAACATTTTAAGATATTTGTAAGGAGAAAATAGACGATAGGTAAAGAAATTATAAAATATTAAAAACAACAGTGCTATCATATATCTTGATTTACAAAAATAAAAAATTAAAGATTAAAGGTTTTAATGGGATTTAAAGTAATCTCACACTATATACAAAAGAAAATGGGAAATACATTATTGAATATTTGATGTAGAATCATCAAATCATTAATTTTTAAAATATAATATTTCTATTGACAATTATAAATATAATTAATAATATTAATTTTCATTAATGAATAAATATTCGTTATGTTTAAAAAATTAATATTGGGGACTTTTTCAATATGCCTAATATTGATTGTCGTTTTTGTTTTATTAGGGGATATTTTTGTTAAACAGTTCTTCCAGAGCTCAAACAGAAATAGTACTGAAATAACAGGTTACCACAGAGACAAGCATTCCAGAGAAAGGGGAGCTCCCGGGTTTGAAAAATGGTACTTTGAGCAATGGCATTATCCGGATGGTGCAAACTTAGAGTTGAATAAGCTTTCATCTATATGTAAAAATATTCAAAGAATGCCGAAAGAAGTTGACAACTCATCACCTGATTGGCAGAACATCGGTCCTTATGGAAGCTTAACTGATAGGAATAGTGTATTTACTGGCAGAGTATTAGATGTTAATGTCGGTACTTCCGGCAAGGTGATGGTTGGAGCAGCATCGGGCGGATTGTGGGAAGTTAATAATTCGCAAACAACACATTTAAGCAGTATGCTTAACACTTCCGTTGCATCGTCATTTGATGTTCAGCCGGGAGATCCAAGTATTATACTTTTAGGAACGGGTGAGGATTATGTAAGGGGAGGTACGGGATTATACAGAACAGAAAACGGAGGATTGAACTGGACGGCTATATCGATGGGAGCGAGTACACCTCAGCATTTTCATTTAATAAGGTACAGCCCGCTTATTCCGACATTGGTTCATGCAGGCACGAGTATGGGGTATTTCCGTTCAAATGACGGCGGGCAAAGCTGGACGCAGGTTTTACCGAATAATGCAGTTACAGATATAGCATTTCATCCGACAGACCCGAATGTTATATATTTAGGCAGATGGGATAATGGCAATGGGCTTGGCGGTCTTTATAAATCATTAGATGCAGGTGCCACATGGACGCGGCAGACAAGCGGGGGCATACCAACATCGAACGTAGGCAAGACATTAATATCAATCTCAGTGCAACATCCTGATAATATGTACTGCCTGATTTCAAAATATGATACGGATGTATTGTATGGTATATACAAAACTACAAATGCAGGTAGTAACTGGATTAATGTATCACCGCCAAGCGATATATTGGACGGGCTTGGCTGGTATTTAGGGGCACTCGGAGTATGCCCGACAGACCCAAACATTTGTCTTGCAGGCGGTATATGGCTATGGCGAACATCAAACGGCGGTCAGAACTGGAGTGAAATAAATTATTTTAATGATATCAACGCAAAGATTCATGTAGATTTTCATTCTATAATCTGGGAGAACTCTGGTAATTCAGTCTGGATAGGACACGACGGCGGTATATCAAATTCAACTGATAATGGAGTGACATACAATACAAATAAAAATGTTTTCCCGATTACACAATACGTAAATTTTGATGTTTGCGGGAGCAATCCGGATTATATTTTCGGTGGGTCGAGAGATAATGCTTTTACAGGAACGACAAATTACGGAACGACATGGAAATATATATTTAATGGAGGTGCTGACGGCGGCGGTGCGGCAATTGATCCTGCAAACCCAAATGAAATTTACGGTACGCTAGGAGCGCTAGGAGGAAGCTGGTTATTCGGAAGATTTTATTCAACAAATTTCGGTACGGACTGGACACAGATAAACAGCGGAATCGATCCCTCACAGCAGTTTTATACAAAGATAAGGACAGACAACAGTACGCTATTAACAATATTTGCCAATGCTGATAAATATCTATACTATTCGACTAATAAAGGTACAAACTGGATAAAACGCAACTCATCAGCATTTAATGTAACTATTACGAATTTCACGTTGAAGAAATACGGTGTTAGTTCAGACCCTGTAATATATGTATGTCTGAATTCTTCACAGACAGGACATCAGCTTCAATTTCAATCGGGAGGCGGATTATTCGAGGATCGCTCAGCAGAGTTGCCGGATGGAATATCTGTAAGGACGGTTACTTTGCACCCGACAGACGAAAATACTGCATACGCAGTAATGAACGGGCTTCAGGACGGCAAGAAAGTTTATAAAACAACAAATCAGGGTTTGAACTGGACGAATAATACAGGAGATTTGCCGAATGTTCCAGCGGGTGATTTAGTGGTTCATCCGACGTTAAATGATGTTTTATATTTTGGAAGTGAGATGGGATTTATGAAAACGACGAATGGGGGTACAAACTGGTTCAGGTGGAACAGCGGTGTTCCCGAGGCTGTAATTGTTACTGAAATGAAATCATTCATTAAGAACGGTGAATTATACATAATAGCTTCTACATACGGGAATAGTATCTGGACAAGAAAAGATACGGACAATCCATTGCCGGTACAATTAGCATCATTTAATTCAACAGTAAACTGGAGAGATGTTAATTTAAAATGGGCTACATATTCAGAGCAGAACAACTCTCACTTTAATGTTGAAAGAAAAAACACTTCTGATGAAAACTGGAATATGATCAGCAAAGTTACCGGTTCGGGAAATTCAAATGAAATCAGGAATTATACTTTTGCGGATAAAGGAGTTAATACAGGTACATACAATTACAGACTAAAGCAGGTTGATTATAGCGGAAACTACGAATATCACAATCTTTCGAATGCGGTTGTGATAGGGGTGCCAAATAAATATGAATTAAGTCAGAACTACCCGAATCCGTTTAACCCTACAACAAAGATAGACTTTCAATTACCTATTGACGGAAGGGTGACATTGATTTTATACGATGTGACTGGACGCGATGTTAAGACACTTTTAAATAATGAACAACATACAGCGGGATATTATACAGTTGAATTTAACGGTAGTTCATTTTCGAGCGGAACGTATTTCTATAGATTCATGACAGAAGCGGGAGGCAAGAAGAATACTATTACGAAGAAAATGATTCTTATTAGATAAAAGTTTAAACAAAGCTTCTCCGCTTCTAATTTTTGGAATTAATAAAACGGAGGAGATTAATTATTAATTATTTTAATTTAAGTACTATGAATACTTTTTCGAAATTCCCTGTCATGCTTTTTATTTTGAATATAGTCATAGTCGTTATATTGCTTATGAGCAAAAATAATTCTGATTTCGACAGAGATATTCAACCAGCATTAATAAAAGTAAAAGGCACAGATTCTAAAGAGAAATATTTTAAACGCTGGCATGAACCTTTAGGTTCTATGCTTGAACCGGGTCAAATTAAAAAAATGTGGGATGAAGTGCAAAACATGCCTTCTGAACAAAATGATTTTCCGAATGCAGAAAACTGGAATTTACTTGGACCATGGGGCAGTATGACATATACAAACGTACTCTGGACGGGCAGAGTTCTTGATATTAAGCTTTTTACAGATTCAAGTATGATAATAGGTGCATCATCCGGCGGGATGTGGAAAACAACAGATAACCTACCCGTGTTTATTAGTGAGGGAGTGCTTAGCCCTTCTATCTCCACATTTGATATACAACCTGGAAATCGAAGTTTAATTGTGGCAGGAACCGCCTCAACACAAAATATTTTAAACACAGGCATATGGAGGACGACAAACGGAGGAAATAACTGGACAAATATTACTATAGATCCACCAACAGACCATTGTTATAAGATTCGTTTCAGTCCGGGCAGCCAAAACGTAGTACATGCCGCTACTAAAACAGGGTATTACAGGTCTACCGATGCAGGGCTAACATGGACAAGAGTAATGGAATATGATGTAACGGATATTTGTATTAATCCCCAGAACATAGATTTCATGTATCTTGGAAGAAGAGACCACCCGAACATAGGTGCAATCGGAGGAATTTATAAATCAACAAACGGGGGTTTAAACTGGACTCGATTAGAAAATAATGGACTTCCAGTAAATAATCTCGGGAAATCAGTAGTATCAATTGCAGCGTCTGCACCAATGTTTGCATATGCCTTGATAGCAAAGTACTCGCCTTCAAATCAAGTACTTGGTGTTTATAAAACAACAAATTATGGAGAAAACTGGACTGCAATAACCCCAACTGAAGACATATTGGGAGGTGGCGGTACAAGTGCTACAGGTGTTATAGGTGTATGTCCGTCCAGCAGTCAGACAATAGTTGCCGGCGGATTGTGGCTATGGCTAACTTTAAATGGAGGACAAACATGGTATAAGATTACTGACCAGGATGAATCAAGTATTCATGTAGATATACATTCAATTGCCTGGGATAGTCTTGGAAATTCAGTTGCAATAGGTCATGACGGAGGGACATCATTTTCACCTTACAAAGATGTTTATAATTTTTCGTCTTATCGTAACAAATGGCCTATTACCGAATATTATAATTTTGATGTAGGAACGAGTAATAATAATATTATCTGGGGTGGTTCGCAAGACAATGCATACACGGGAACAACTGACGGAGGAATAACGTGGAAATATACAGTAATTGGTGCAGCAGATGGGGGAGGGATGGCAATTGACCCAATAAACTCCGCGAATGTCTACGGTACTATCGGAGCATACGGTGGAGGATTACTTTTTCAAAGAAGTAAGTCAACGAATTCCGGGCAGAACTGGTCAAGTTTCAATACAGGTCTTGGTGCTGGAGATAACTGGGCACCTAAAATAAGAACTAATAATATTGCACCTATAGTTGTTTATACTTATTCAGGCAGTAACTTTTATTCATCTCTTGACGGCGGGAGTTGGACACAGGTGAATGCATCTGCTTTTGCTTTTCCGATTGCAAATTTTTCAGTGAGAGACTATTTACCGGATAATACAAAAGTAATCTATTTGTGTCTTGATAATAATACAAACCCAGAAAGATTAAAGGTAAAAGTGGATAACGGAAACTTTACAGAAAGAACGAACGGAATTCCAGATAATATTTCTATACGTGGTGTTTCCATGCATCCTACAAATGAAAATATTGCTATTGCCTTGATAAACGGATTTTCAGAAGGGAACAAAGTGTTTATTACAACAGACAAAGGTGTTCAGTGGACAAATATTTCAGGGAATCTACCAAATGTTCCGATGGGTGACCTTGTTTTACATCCAATTGATGCCGGAGTTTATTATCTTGGTACTGAGATGGGGTGTTATAAGACAACAAATGGCGGTTCTAACTGGTTTAAATGGAACGACGGTATGACGCAAACAGCTATTGTAACCGAGATGAAATGGTATGAGAATAATAACGATCTATACATTATTGTTTGTACATACGGGAGGGGTATTTGGAAAAGAAAAGATACGGACAATCCATTGCCGGTACAATTAGCATCATTTAATTCAACAGTAAACTGGAGAGATGTTAATTTAAAATGGGCTACATATTCAGAGCAGAACAACTCTCACTTTAATGTTGAAAGAAAAAACACTTCTGATGAAAACTGGAATATGATCAGCAAAGTTACCGGTTCGGGAAATTCAAATGAAATCAGGAATTATACTTTTGCGGATAAAGGAGTTAATACAGGTACATACAATTACAGACTAAAGCAGGTTGATTACAACGGAAACTACGAATATCACAATCTTTCGAATGCGGTAGTGATAGGGGTGCCAAATAAATATGAATTAAGTCAGAACTATCCGAATCCGTTTAACCCTACAACAAAGATAGACTTTCAATTACCGCGAGACAGCAAGGTAATGATAAAACTTTATGATGTATCGGGCAGGGAGGTCAGGACAATTGTAAACGAAAAAAGGACTGCGGGATTTTATACGGTAGGGTTTGATGCATCAGGTCTTTCAAGTGGAGTATATTTTTACACGATTATTGCCGGGTTCTCCGGCAATGAATTCGTTGGAACGAAAAAGATGGTGGTTGTCAAATAGATTTTTTTTGCATGTTTCCAGTGTGAAAATTTCTTAAACGTTACAAATTCTTTGCGTAAAACTGTTTTAAAGTCAATTGAAACTATTCAATATTATACTTAATTTGTTTGCAATTTAAAAAATAAAACATGAAACCTTTTATTGCGATAGTAATTATTATTAACACAATATTTTTCGGAGCGATGGCATATTACTCAAAGTTAACTTATGAACTTACCGAGGTACAGACAATAGTTATAAAAGCAGGAATGGATTCAACAAATATCCGTTTAAAGAGCATTAATACAGCTTTGGATGATAAGCTTTACGGGATAATGCATAACATTTCGAATCCTACTACAGGAAAGTAAAGAGGGTTTTCATCACATAATAGCTGCTTTGGGGCTGTCTTAAACTACGATAAAGAAATATTGCAAGAACAAATCCCCGCTATACATCATAAATTCAGTTCATTTATGCGAACCCGCGACATTCACGGGAATAACAATATGTATAGTTTTTAATTTATAAAATACTCTTTCTTGTCTTATGAAAAAGCACTTATTTAAGGAGTATCATTCGCCTCACTGCACTGAAATTGTTTGCTTCGAGTTTATAGAAATATACGCCGCTTGCCCTGTGCGAAGCATCCCAATCAACCTGATATACTCCCGGATTAAGAGTTTCATTAACTAAAATTGCCATTACTTTGCCATTGATATCAAATATTGTCAACTTCACACTTTCAGATTTAGGAATTGCGAATCTTAATTTTGTTACCGGATTAAATGGATTAGGGTAATTTTGCTCAAGAGAAAAACCCTTAGGAACTTCATTGGATATTGATTGAAAACCGGTGATAAGTCCTCCATTTGTTGTATATATGAGACCATCTCCTTTTGCGCTAGCCCATGCAATTTGGTTATTTATACAAAAAATGCTTTTAATATTCTTGGTTGTATCAACAGGGGTTTGCTGCCGGAACCAATTTAAACCAGCGTTGGTGGTTTTATATATTCTGCCATACTGCCCTCCAATATATCCGGTATCGTTTGAACTGAAATCTGCAGAGTAAAAGTCAAGATTATTGAAAAAACGATTCACCCAGTTAGATCCGCCGTTAGTTGTTGTTAAGATAATTCCATTCAACCCCACTGCGCATCCAAAAGTTGATGACCTCATTACGATTTCTCGTAAAGTTGTGTTGACGTTTGTTATTTGGTTAATCCAACTACTACCACCATTAGAAGTAAATAGTATGCGTCCGGAATCTCCCGCGATATAAACAGTATTTGCATTTAACATTTTTACCGAGAAAAGTCTTCCTGTTCCACTTGAGCTTATATTTAGCCAGTTAACGCCGCCGTTGGTTGTTTTCAAAATCACGCGCGAAGAATCGTATGAACCGACAACAAATCCGGTAAAGGCATTAATGAATTTTACATCGTTAAGCCATGATTGTACACCTGAAGACTGTATAGACCATGATGTCCCGCCAGTTGTGGTTTTGACTATTTTTCCTCTCCTTCCTACAGCCCAACCAGTATTCTGATCAACGAAGTAATGTGTAGTTAAACTATTTGTATCAGCAGTCAAATAACCAATCCAGTTCAAACCTCCATTAGTAGTTTTTAAAATTGTATCTCTATATACCGAAGAAGAATACCAACCCGTATTTTGATTATAAAACTGAAGATAATCATCCGAACTATCATCTTCGTCTATTTTTTCTCCTTTGTCTCTCAACCAGCCAATAGATAGAATAAGTGTTAAAATGTAGACCACTAAATATGATTTTTTCATTTTTTAAATAATTTAATTTTACAAAAACATCTCAAATTACCAAACTGGTATTTATTTTCAATCCGCAATTATCTTGAATTCTAATCTAAATATTCTGTCAGAAGGAAGCTTTTCAAGTTCCTCAGTATTATAAGTGAAATTGGCTTCATCATTTACCGGAGGTTGTTTGTTTATTGCTTTTTGCAAAGCTTTTAAATTTTGAATACCGACAGAGGTTAATTTAAAATCCTTAACAATAGACTTCCCAATTTTTTGAATATCTTCAATCAGAGCTTTTCGGCTTAATTCAGCTTTATTATCAGCAATCAGATATTTGTATATTAAACCAGCAACACTATCTTTGTCAGGAATTGAATCCTGGTCGTTTAAAGCTAGAAATTCAATTTGTCTTTTGCTGATTTCCGGAACATTTTTGTTTGATTTTTTAATTTCAATGAAAGCAAGCGGGATGCATATAGTAGCCTCTGAAATTCTGATTCGGGAAGGTGTAATATCATTCAGTACCGGATTATCGACATAAGCTTCCCGTAATAATTCGCGATTTAAATCAGCCGATAAGGAAGCTTTTTCAAACTCCCTTACCAGCGAACCAATAATCTGATTTAATGGTAATGACATTTGATAAAAATAATTAGGTTGTTACAAGGCTTTGAGCAATATCAAGTAGTTTCTCTATTCCTTTCGGTGTAGGAGCAGTATTAGCATTAATTTTAATTCGTAAATTATATTCCTGCTCTCTTCCGCTCTTGAACCTGCTTTCAAAATCAGTTTTTACCGTGCTTTCAACTTTCATACTAGAACCAAAAGAAATAGGAAGTTTCCCGCCTCCTAAACTAGTTGAACTAGTATTGGATATAGTAGAAGATGATGAAAGCCTTGCCGAAGCAGAGAAAGTTTGAATGCTTTTTAATTTAGCATTAAATTCCCATTCCAATGTTCCTACTTCAAAACAAGGAACATTAAAAAGACTGATAAAAGGTAATTCAACCGTGGTTTCTGTTGCTGTTCCACCAGTCGGTGTATGCTTAACCTTCAATTTTGCAATTCTGACATCATAATCGTTTTTGTTAGTATCACCGGGAGTATCAAAGAAACTATCTTCATCGTTACGAACGAATCCGATTTCTTCAATAAATTTCATTGTAGTTAATGCCGCATTTCTTTGTGCATTGATTACTGCGTTTAGCGGTGCCGTTATTAAATCATCTAACGGCAGGTTTTTTAATTCTTGAATGTCTGCCTGCATAATTTATTGTTTAGTATTTTTGCTTACTCTTTCCAGGATTTTCAGCTTTCTCCTTTTATTAAATTATCGATTAATTTATTATAATCGAATTGTATTAGCAATAAAGATTTGGTAAACGGTAGGTTTAATTTAACTAACGGTTGATTATAGCGAACTAACGGTAATAACTATTTATTAATAGAATATAACGTTAATGAAAATTATGGTATGAGTTGTGGATTTGGTCAGATGTGTTATATTATAAATAGCTTAAGGATCACTTTGAAATTTTGAAATGAAAATTGGAGACAGACATTATTTTAATGTGCCTCTTTGCATAATTAACTAAATTTAAAGGAATTCTTAAAATATAAAATACGTTTACAAGTTTAACCTAGTATTCTTTGTATGAAGAAAATATGTTCAATAATTGTTGATGACGAATATCACGCCAGGGAATTTCTAGAATCCCTGATTATTGAATATTGTCCCGAAATTAATATAGTTGCATCATGCAAGAATACAAGAGAAGCAGAAGAAGCAATCTACGGACAAAACCCGGATGTAGTATTTTTTGATATAAGCTTTCCCGAGATTGACGGATTTGAATTTCTTAAGTCACTTCCCTACAAAAATTTTTCATTGGTTTTTGTGACGGCATATTCGGAGTTTGCTATTAGGGCAGTAAAAGCAAAGGCAGTGGATTATCTTTTAAAACCTGTATGTGTAAACGAACTTCAGGAATGTGTTAAGCGGCTTTTGAAAATAAATACATCAGCAAATACTTCAGCTGTTAACAAAACATTGACTACTTCTAAATGCGATACCGGCTCCTGTAATATTATTCTGCCACGATTTAACGGATTTGCAGTATACAAATTTAATGAAATAATAAGACTTGAAGCGGATAGAGGTTATACAAAAGTTTTTCTTTCTGACAAACGAGTTGAGACAATATCTAAAACACTCGGACATTTTGAAAAGCTAAAATGCAAATACTTTCTCCGAATTCACAAATCACATATAATAAATTTGTTTCATTTAAAAGAATTTTCCTATACCGACGGAGGTTGTGCGATTTTAAAAGACGGATCTCAAATAAATATTTCCCGTAGACGTCTTAATGGATTTTTTGAAAAATCAAGAACAGTAATCTAAAAATATTAATCCTTTGTTTTTAAATTTATTGCAAATCCCAATACGGGCAAGTAAACAATACTTAATATAACAACATTATAGTGTTACCCTTTATGTTTATAAGGGGTAGCAATGTAATTCTAAAAACAGTGATTATCTTTTTTAGAAACAGCCTATCCCAATCACATCTTTTTTTTCAATTGAATATCTTGATTATTTTGTTTATTTTAGACAAATTAATTTCTTATAGATGGCTAAAGGGTACAACGTTCTTTTTGTAACCAGTGAGGTATTACCTTATTCCAAAACTGGGGGTTTGGCAGATATATCAAATTCGTTACCACAGGCGATGAATTCCTTAGGGAATGAAGTCAGAATCATAACACCGAAATACGGACCGCTCGATGAAAGGCGCCTTCAGATACACGAGATAAAAAGACTTAAAGATCTCAGTATTGCAATGCATGACAGGAATTACAAGTTCAGTATTAAGTCTTCGTTTATTCATGGGAAAAACACAAAGGCACAGATGTATCTACTGGAGAACAATGATTTTTTCAAGAATAAAGGGATATATTTAAACAGCCGAACAAAAAGAGATTTTGATAATAATGACGACAGATTCTTATTCTTTTGCAAGACAGTTATAGAGATTCTTGAAGTTCTGCAATGGAAGCCGGATGTGATACATTGTAACGACTGGCAGACGGCTCTTATTCCTGCTTTGCTTAAGACTGTTTATAAGGATAACGAACACACCAAAGGAATTAAAACAGTATTGACGGTACATAACCTTGGATATCAGGGTGATTTTCCATATTCAACATTTCAGAAGACAGGACTATCAGAAGAAGTTTATAATGAAGTAGGTTTTGAAAAGGGACGGTTTAATTTTTTGAAAGCAGGATTGCATTATGCGGATAAGATAACCACCGTTTCCGAGAAGTATGCAGAAGAAATAAGAACAGATAAAGAATTTTCTTTTGGTATGGATGACATACTGAACAAGAGGAAGAAAGACATTTCGGGAATACTAAACGGAATAGACAGAGTTACATGGCATCCAACATTTGACAAGATAATACCTTACAGATACACATTGCAGGAAATACCTCTGAAGTGGGAAAATAAGAGAGAACTCCTTCACAGGTTTAATTTTGAGATGAAGGAAGACGTACCGTTAATAGGATTCATAAGCCGTCTTGTAGAATCTAAAGGTTTTGAACTTATGAAGAAAGTACTTCCAGCACTTATGAAAGAGGATGTACAGCTGATAATACTCGGCACGGGAGAAGATGAATACCATAAGTTTCTTACACAAAGCAAGAAAAAATATCCAAACAAATTAATAGTTGTACTTGATTTTGACGAAGAGCTTGCACACCATATTCAAGCGGGTGCTGATATGATGCTGACGCCATCAAAGTACGAACCATGCGGGTTAACGCATTTGTACAGTCTTACATACGGGACAATACCAATTGCAAGAAATACAGGCGGATTAGCTGATACGATAACTGATTATAAAAAGTCTGACGGCAACGGATTCCTTTTTAACAAGTTTGATGCAAACGAATTTCTTAAGTCGATTCAGACTGCAATAGGTGTTTACAGGAAGAACAGGCAGAGATGGAACCAGATGATAAGGAATGCGATGTCGCAGGATTTTTCATGGAAAGTATCAGCAGCGAAATACATGCATATGTATAAGACTTTAATATCCTCGAAATAGAGTTTATAAATTAATTTTATGAAAAGGGCTGTTTTTCTTGACAGAGACGGGACGTTGAACTATGATGTCGGGTATCTTTCAAAACTTGAAGATATTTATATTTTTGACGGAGTAGTAGATTCACTTAAGCGGCTAAAAGAGTCAGGATTCTTAAATATAATTGTAACGAACCAGTCAGGAATAGCACGGGGATTTTTAAACTTATCAAACCTAAAAACCATTCACGAAAAATTTCTTAATCTACTTTCGTTCGACGGTGAATGCCTTATAGACGATGTATTCTTTTCACCTTATCATATTGACGGAGTTATAGAAGAGTACACTAAAGCGAGCGATTGCAGAAAACCGGGAACAGGGATGATTGAAAAAGCTGTGGACAAATATGACATTGACCTCTCGAGATCATACTTTATCGGCGATTCGCTTGTGGATATGCAATGCGCCCAGAATTCCGGTTTGAAGAAGATACTCGTAAAGACAGGATACGGTATAAAGACAATTAATGAGTGTCTTAAGCTGGGTGTAGAAATTGATTATATAGCAGCCAACTTTTCAGAAGCCGCTTCTTACATCTTAAAACAGGATAAATAGGTAAATACCGGGTTGTAAAAGTCATGACAAAGTCTCTACAAATTAACAATTGATTATATTATCTTATCTGTTTAATATTAATATTTTACGTCAAAATTTGGGAAAAACAGCAAATTTATTCAATAAAATTATAACATTAGCTATAGTTGCCGCAAGTCTGGCAGTAATACAGTCATGCGAGAATAATCCGAATGATTTGGGGCTCGAGTTTATTGTATCAGATACGCTAAACACAAAACTACTGGATTCAAACAAGGATTCTATACTGATAACGAACAACAACTTCAAGAAATACGCGAACACTTTTCCATCACCATATTTACTTGTTGGATCATATATGCAAAACGGAGCAACTTATACATCGAGAGCATTCGTAAGAACTCTTGGGGTATCGAATTCTTACGCAGGAGCAACAGTACTTTCGGCAAGAATTAAGATAAATTATGCTTCTTATGATTACAGGGATTCTACGGGTACAGTTGGTTTTAATGTGTATCCGCTCTTAAACCAGTACAACTTTACAACTATTACTAAAGACAGTATTTCTGAATCGAGCATAGGAACGACGGTACTAGGTTCTTACAATGGAACAGTAACAGATACGAATTCTATTTATATACCATTTGATAACGCAACTGCAAAGAACTGGCTTGAATACGCAGCTGACACTAATTACGCTCAGAAGAATTACGGATTAGCGTTTGTTCCTAATGCAAGTTCAAATACAATAAAAGGTTTTGGAGGTTATTTTAACGGTGCCTCGAACTTAACTCCGCAGGTGATAATAGTGGCAAACAAAAACAATGTAACTGATACTTTATCGTATCCGTTGGAAACTATATCCTTCCCTGATGTTTTAAATCCTTACTTTCCGACGGATAGAATTGTAGTTCAGAACGGAATAAGTTTAAACAGCATTATTAATTTCGACCTTAATAAACTTCCTTCGAGAGTAATTGTTAACGATGCGTATTTGAGGCTTAAAATTGATTTACCTAATTCATCATTAAGGTCAATATCATCCAAAACGATGCAGTTCTCAATGATGACGGATACATTGGCTAAGACGAATGACGGTACAGCATACGAGACGCTACTGGAGGATTCCATGACGGTTTCAATTCATCTAACTCCATATTTTCAGAAATGGAATTACGGAACAGCAGTGAATTATGGGGTACTGATAAGAAATATTTATAACGTAATAAATCTTGACAGGTTTATTTTCTATGGACCAGGTGTTCAGGACACGACCTTAAGACCCAAGCTATTAATCAGATATACACCGAGGGGATAAGATGATGAAAAAGACAAAGATAATAATAGCGGTTATATTAGTGTTTACAGCAATAAACCTGCTTAAAGCTCAGGAAGAATTCAGTATGGGATCTTTGTATTCAGCATACGGCGTAGGTTTGATGCGGTACTCGGCAAGCCACAGGACTGATGCTATGGGAATACAGGGTATAGGATTGCTCGGGAATTACATAAACAACCTTAATCCTGCATCGAACACATACTTAAGGAATACACTCGTGACAATAGGCGTGTCGGGACTTCTGCTAAAGACTTCAAACGATTCGAAGTCTGTTTCAATGTCGGATGCAAACGTAACAGGATTTAATCTTGGGGTGCCGGTTTGGAACAATTACGGAATGGTTTTGCTGTTTGGATTTAACCCTATGTCAACAGTACAGTATAAAATCTCGGGAATAGTTAATCAAGCAGGAACGACTTTTACGGAAACGTTTGCGGGGCTTGGAGGGCTTTCGAGAATAAACTTTGGTGCTGCAGGTAAACCTTTCAGGTTTTTAAGCCTTGGTGCTGAGTTTGATTATACATTCGGAAACATTAAAGAACTCTCTTTTTTTAATTTCAATACATCAACAACATTAAATACGTACATAAGAACAGAAAATGACCTTAAGGGAAGTTATTTCAAGGGAGGCGCAGTTCTTGAGCTCGGAAATATATTCCCGAAAAGTGTAATATTCGATAACCTTAATATTGGCTTTTACTACCAGACAAGCTACAAACTTACGTCATACGTTGACAAGATAAGTTTATCAACACTTGGTTTTGATACAACCAACACAAGGTATCCAGATGTGGAAATGCCGGAAAGTTACGGTTTTGGCATATCTAAAAAGATAGGCAGGCAGCTTATTATTTCGTCTGATATAATGTTTCAGAAATTCAGCAAGTTTAAATCGACCTCACTGCTTCCGGGAGAATATGCAGATAATTACAGAATAGGTGCAGGGTTTGAAATACTACCGAATCCTGAATCCGACAAGACTTTCTGGGAGAGTTTGTATTACAGGGGTGGTTTTTCTTATGATAATTCGATAATGAAGATTAACAACGAACAAGTAAATAATTATGCAGTAAGTCTTGGTGTTGCGGTACCGCTAAACAATGAAGCTGCAATTGATTTTGATGTTACGGCGGGAATGCGCGGCAATACTGATATAGGATTAGTAAAGGATAGTTACATTAAATTTAATTTGGGACTTAATTTCGGGGAATTCTGGTTTTTAAAATCAACAAGAGAAGATTTATAATTTTAATAGAAAAATGAAAATCGTAATAGGTTCTGATCACAGAGGGTATCCTCTGAAAGAGCAAATAAAGAAATATTTTGATAACAGCAAAATCGAATACAAGGATGTAGGAACAACATCTACTGAAAGTGTTGACTATCCTGATTATGCAAAGCTTGCCGGAGCCGCCATCAATGATGAAAACTTTGATTATGGTGTCTTAATATGCGGAAGTGGAATCGGTGTATCTATGGCAGCAAACAAGGTGAAAGGACTCCGTGCTGTAAATGCGAACAATAACAACATGGCTGAGATGGCAAGGAAGCACAATAATGCCAATGTAATTTGTTTCGGCTCAGACTTTATTGATTATGAAAAAGCTATAAGATTTTTTGAGATATTTATTAACACTCGTTTCGAGGGCGGGGAGCGGCATGAACGCCGGCTTGCCAAATTAGAAAACAATTAAAATTTATTTTTATGGACAACTTAAAGAATAGAGATCCAAAGATTTACGAAGTAATAGAAAATGAAACAAACCGTCAAGCACAGAAGCTTGAAATGATTGCATCTGAAAACTTCACATCAGAAGCGGTTATGGAAGCACTTGGTTCAACACTAACAAACAAATACGCTGAAGGATATCCCGGTAACAGGTATTATGGAGGCTGCGAACACGTTGACGTGGCAGAGAATCTAGCTAGAGACAGGGCAAAAGAACTATTCGGAGCAGAATATGCAAACGTTCAGCCCCATTCGGGAAGTACTGCAAACATGGCTGTTTATTTTACATTCCTGAAACCGGGTGATAAAGTTATGGGTATGGATCTTTCACACGGCGGTCACTTAACTCACGGTTCGCCTGTTAATTTTTCGGGACAGCTTTACAATTTTGTTCCTTATGGAATAAATCCGGAAACAGAAATGCTTGATTATGATTTAGTTATGGATGCCGTTATTAAAGAGAAACCGAAGATGATAACTGTTGGTGCGAGTGCATACTCGAGGAATATTGACTACAAAAAGTTCAGAGAGATTGCAGATAAGGTCGGAGCATTTTTATTTGCTGATATTGCTCATCCTGCAGGATTGATTGCAATGAAGTTGCTTAATGACCCTATTCCATACTGTCACGTTGTCGCAACAACGACACACAAAACGCTGAGAGGTCCAAGAGGCGGAATGATACTGATAGGAAAGGATTATGAAAATCCTTTTGGTAAAGTAGCACCAAAATCAGGTAGAGTGAGAAAGATGTCAGAGCTTGTCGATTCAATGGTTATGCCGGGTGTGCAGGGCGGACCATTGATGCATGTTATAGCCGCAAAAGCAGTAGCATTTTTGGAAGCCTTGCAGCCGGACTTTCTTGAATATGCAAAACAGGTTATAAAGAATGCACATGCATTAGCAAATAAACTTGTATCGCTTGACTTTAAGATAATATCGGGGGGAACGGACAATCATCTTATGCTTGTTGATTTAAGAAACAAGAACATAACTGGGAAAGCAGCACAGGAAGCGCTTGACGAGGTTAGCATTACTTGCAACAAGAACTCTGTACCGTTTGATGACAAGAGTCCGTTAATAACAAGCGGTATAAGGCTTGGAACTCCTGCTTTAACGACAAGGGGAATGAACGAAACTGATATGGAAGTGATAGCAGAGTTGATTAATAAGACGGTTTTGAATCCGAAAGACGATAAAATAAAAGCAGAAGTAAGAGAAGCGGTGGCAGGGCTATCGTCTCGTTATCCGCTTTATGGCAGAAAATAGTGACATGGGTTTTCTCGACCATCTTGAAGAGTTAAGATGGCGATTAATAAAAGCACTTATCGGAATTATTGTTGGTGCAGTATTGACCGGCATATTCATTGATTGGATAATGAATAATGTACTGTTTGCACCTGCAACAAAAACGACACCTCCGTTGTCCATAATTAACCTGAGACCTTACGGGCAGTTTCTGATTTACATGGAGGTAATTTTTATCGGGGGTGCTGTTATCAGCGTACCGAACATTGTTTACCAGATATGGAAGTTTATTGAACCTGCTCTGAAGCCTAATGAAAGAAGGTATGTTACAGCAGTAGTTATGTTTACCTCGGTATGTTTTTTGGGCGGAGTAGTATTCTCGTATTATCTTATGCTACCTGCAGCACTTGGTTTCTTTGCGAATTTCGGTTCAACAATCATTGAGAACAAGATATCAGCGGATGAGTACATGAGTTTTGTACTTTCTATGGTATTAGCAGCAGGAATTGTATTTGAACTGCCGATGCTTTCATTCTTTCTTTCAAAGATAGGTATTCTGAAACCTGAATTTATGAGGAAATACAGAAAGCATGCGATCGTTGCTATTCTGCTGCTTGCAGCAATAGTAACACCGGGTCCTGATATAACAAGCCAGCTCATGCTGGGGATACCATTATTGTTATTGTATGAAATTAGCATATTAATTTGTAAATATTCTCAAAAGAAAACGACGTGAATTTAAATAAAATAACATCGCCGATTAAGAGTGAGCTTGGAGAGTTTCAGAAAATATTTTCGGGTGCGCTTAAGTCAAATGTTGCCCTTGTTGACCTTATAACCAAGTATATTCTAAAACAGAAGGGAAAAAAAGTTAGACCGATACTTGTACTTCTATCTGCAAAACTTTGCGGTAAGATTTCTTCAAGAACGTACGTGGCAGCAACACTTGTTGAACTGCTTCACACGGCAACACTTATTCATGACGATGTTGTTGATGATGCGAAAACAAGAAGAGGTATTGCATCTATAAATGCCATCTGGAAAAATAAGGCAGCTGTATTGATGGGTGATTTTCTTCTCTCGAAAGGATTACTTGTATCGCTTGATAATAACGAACCGGATTTTTTAAAAGCCACTTCCGAAGCCGTTAGAAGGATGTCTGAGGGTGAACTTCTTCAGATACAGAAAGCACGAAACTTCGACGCGACAGAAGAGACATATTTCAGAGTTATATCGGATAAAACTGCCTCCCTTATAAAAACATGCTGCAAGATAGGAGCAATGAGCTCATCGAACGATAAAGATAAAATTGACAACCTGGCAGCATACGGCGAAAATCTTGGTATTGCTTTTCAGCTGCGTGACGACCTGCTTGATTATACCGGCAGAAAAAAGCTTCTCGGTAAGGCAACAGGGAATGATTTAAAAGAAAAGAAATTCACGCTGCCGCTTCTTAAAGCATTAAAAAATGCACCAACGAAGAATTCAAAAGAGATTATGAAACTGATAAAAAGCGAATCACATAAAAAATTTGATTCTGTTTATTATTTTGTCGAAGAATACGGCGGTATTGAGTATACGCAAAAAAAGATTTCAGAATATGCAGGACAGGCTCTTGCATCGCTTAAAAGCTTTGCAAACAACGAATCGAAGGAATCTCTAACAGAGCTAATATCTTTTGTGTCTACAAGAGAGTATTGATTTACATGCATTTGTACAGCATCTTTTTTTCTTGAAATTATGAGAAGCAGCATTTCCAGAATTATTTCCGGAGGTCAAACAGGAGCTGACAGAGCTGCTCTGGAAGCCGCAAAGTTTCTGAGTATAAGCACCGGCGGATACTGTCCTAAAGGCTATAAAACAGAAGAAGGCTACGATAAATCTTTAAAGCTGTTCGGACTCAAACAAACTATAACAGTTAATCCTGCAGAAAGAACCAAATTAAACATTAAAGCCTCGGACGGTACTGTTATATTTGGGAAAATATACAACAGGAAGAAACTAATAAGCCCGGGGACTTTATTAACTCTTAATTCGGCAAAAGAATATAGTAAACCTTTTCTCGTTAATCCCACAAGAAAACAATTTCAAAACTGGTTATTTGAGAATAGAATTAAAATACTGAATGTAGCAGGGAACAGACTTAGCGAGAATCCGAAGATCTATCAGTCTGTTCATAATTTCATAATGAAATCGTTTAAAGATAATGCCCTTATTGAATTTAGAAAAAAGATGCTTACAATCAGAGAGAATAATATTTCTGGTTCAAAAGATATGCTGAATGATTTAATATCTGCTGCAATAAAGTATTTAAGAAATACTCGTATTGAAAAGCAAAATGCTATTTCTGTAATATTAAAAGAAGCAGAATCATTTACTAAGGGTAAGAACTCTGAGATGGTTATTCTTTACAAATTTGTAAAAGATTTAAAACAAGAAATTAAGAGAGATCCTGCCAAAGATGTATTAAACTATCTTATTGCCAAAGGAAAAAATTTAAAGGATTCTTACAAAGGGCTGATTCTTTGTGCAATGAATGAAATACAGTTTGAAAATAAAACTGTAGTACTTTTAAGCAATAGTTCAAGTATTACTTCTTTATTTAAAGAACTTTCAAGGAGAAGAATTATTGTAAAAATATATCAGTGTAAATCTTATCCGGGAGGGGAAGGAATAGTACAGGCTAAAGTTTTAAAGTCTTATGGTTTTAAAGTAAAACTGATTCATGAAAAAGACATTAAATATTATGTCCAAAAAGCCGACATGGCTTTGCTCGGTTGTGATGCTTATAACACAATGTATTTTTCAAATAAATCAGGTTCATTAGAAATAGCAAAAATATTTTATAAGAACAATAAGCCGGTATATGTGTTGTCAGAAAAAGCAAAGTACTCTGCTGTTTTTTATAAAAGATCAAATCTTTCCGGGATGTTTGATGCAGTACCGCTGTCTTACGTAACAAAGTTGATAAAATTATAGCTTTTGAAAAATTCAGTTGTACATATTTTTTAAACGATGTAAGATTAAAGCAAATGAATTGTTTATCAATACAGTAATAGATAGCTTTAATTTAATAATTAAGTAACAGATAAATTTTAGTTAAGAAGCAAACCATTAATCGTAAATGGCGAAAAAGGCTTTAATAGTTGGAATATCAGGGCAGGATGGTTCGTACCTCTCCCGACTTTTACTCGAAGAAGGATTTGAAGTTTACGGCTCTTCGCGAGATGCAGAAGTTACTTCCTTTTCCGGTTTAAAGAAGCTCGGAATAATTGACAGGGTAAAATTGGTATCTATGTCACTTATTGATTTCAGGAGTACAATGCAGGTGATTTTGGACCTTAAGCCAGATTATATATTTAATTTAGCCGGACAGTCATCTGTCGGGCTTTCGTTTATGCAGCCTGTTGAAACTTTAGAAAGTATAAGTCTCGGAACGCTTAATATTCTCGAGGTAATACGGTTTCATAAACTAAATGTTAAATTCTACAATGCAAGTTCAAGCGAATGTTTTGGAAATATTAAAGGCGAATACGCTGACGAATCTACACCATTTCATCCGTCAAGTCCGTATGCAGTGGCAAAGTCGGCTGCATACTGGCAGGTGTCAAACTACAGAAGTGCATACAACCTTTTTGCATGTTCGGGTATTTTGTTCAATCATGAATCTCCACTGAGACACGAAAGATTCGTAACAAAGAAAATTATTAAAGCTGCTTGCAGAATTGCAAAGGGCTCTGATGAAATACTTAAACTCGGGAATATATCAATTGTACGTGACTGGGGATGGGCACCGGATTTTGTGAAAGCCATGTTTATGATACTTGAAAATGAAAATCCTGAAGATTTTGTGATAGCAACAGGCAAAGCAATTTCACTCGAAGAATTTGTAAAGATTACTTTTGAACAGTTGAATCTGGATTATAAGAGGTACATTGAAATTGATGAAAGCTTATTCAGACCGGATGAATTAATGTACATCAAGGGCAGTCCCGAAAAAGCTTTGAAATTACTCGGCTGGAAGCCGACATTTTACGTAGAGGAAGTAATAAAGAATATGATTCAATACGAATTAAATAGCAGTGCAATTTGAAATCAAAAGGCAAAATTCACATATTTTCTTCTTTAATGTTTTTAAATCTTTGACCCGGGTAATATAAATTATGAAGTTTGTAAAATATCATCTTCCACTTTTACTGTTCCTTTTATTAATATTTATCATGTCTTCGCTTCCCGGTGAATCAATATCAAGTATATCGTTTGAATTCAGCGATAAGGTTTTGCATGCCGGTGCATACTTTGTCTTATATTTTCTTTTTCATCACTCATTAAGTAATCAGGAGAGGTTTGAATTCATAAAGGAAAATGCTTTTTTGTTTGCTTTCTTGTTTACTGTGCTGTATGCTGCATCAGATGAGTTTCATCAAATGTACAATCCCACAAGGAATGCCGATGTGTATGATTTAGTTGCCGATGCTGTAGGCGGACTAATTGCTTATTTTTCGGCAAGATTCATTATTTTCTTAAAAAGCCGAAAAGTAGATAACGTATCAGCCTGATATAATTCTTTAAGGATTTTATACACAGAATCTTTGTTATGAATTACATGAAGAATTTTAAATTATTATTCATATTAGCTGGTATTGTCATTCTTAATTCCTGTTCGGAAAACCCTCAGACTATTGGTTCCCGTAATCAGTCCCTTCTGTATCAGAAGCAGGGGCTTGTTGATAGTCTTGTAGGAACATGTTCATCTTATCTAATTAGAAATTTCACTCTGGATACTATTGATTTCAGTGGTTACTCAAATGGAGTATTTGAGAAGGATTCTTACACCGACGGGGATTTATCGGAAATTATTATTTATTACATAAATGCAGATACTGCCGTAAATATAGTCCATCTTGAAGGTCAGTCACAAATTAATTCAACAACACAAATCACATTTCATCCTCCCGTCACAAAGAATAAGTATTACCTCCGACTGAAACTGTTTTCAAGCGTTTGTACAGGTCAGCTGTATCATCTGAAGCTAAGGAACATCCGCATTTACGGGGATGATTAAGAATATTATGGTTTCTTAAATAACTTGTTTTTGTAAACCATGCATCTTTCATTTAAATCAGGAGATATTTTAAATATTAACATTAAAGTAATATAAATGACTGTTACAACCGCACTTCTTGTAAGAATATCTCCAAAAATATTGTCAATAATAGGAATATTATCTCCAATCAAATAGACAACACCACCACATATAATGATAATAATTTGCTTGAAACTAAATGGTTGCATTTTGTATCTTTTAAACAGAAAAAGCCATTTAAGGAAATTAAATGACAAATACGCTAGTACAAATCCTAATGTAGCCCCTATCCCTCCTAAAATAGGTATTAACACATAACTTGCAACGATACAAATAATCAGCAACAGAATATTGAAAAGAGAATCAAATTTATATTTAGGTGAATTTAAGATTATGTCTGAATTTAATCCGGTGGCTACATCTATAAGAATTCCAAATCCGATTATTATAAAGAAAACAAAATTAACGACATAATCCGTATTCTTTACAAAATTAAATAAATTGTGTTTGTTAATAATAATCCCAATATAAATCAGAAGGCCAAATATCAGCTGAATTAATGAGGTGCGCTTATAAATATCTTTGATTTGATCAAGATCGTTTTCTTTCCATGCGGATGCAATAATTGGAACTGCTATTCTAGACATTGCTCTTAATGGAATATATATTACAGAGGCAAGATGATAATAAAGATTATATATTCCAACCATTGATAATCCCACCATCGAACCAATCATAAGTGCCGGTATCCTCAGACCCGTCTGCATTGCTGCACCAGATATTAAAGTATAAAAGCCATATTTTATTATTTCGATTAATTTCAAAAGATGAAGGTTTTTAAATGACAACTTAAATGAATACTCCCTGGATATAATGATTTGAATAAAAACCAATAAAGCACACACGAAAAAGATAGAAATGTAATATATAATAAATGCATGGAAGTCTAATATTTCATAAATGAATAGGAAAATTCCCAGTGTTGTAAAAACTCGCAATACAACTTCTCTTACGAATAAAGAAAAACTTGTTCGTAGCACCGCCCTTATAAGTACCTCAAATATATTAAAAATAAGTGTGAAAAAAGCAAATGGAATAAGTATGAAATAATAATCAATAAACAGCGGGGATTTCTGTATGTAAGCACTGACAATTAAAGAACGAAACACTAAATAAAATACTGACGTTAATGTAAATCCCGTGAATGTAATTAGAAAAATATATATAAGAAATCCCTCGTGCTTTTTGTTAGTTGATTTATAAAAAGGGAAAAATCTAATAACGCTTGTTGTGAGTCCTGCTGACGAAAGCAGAGAATACACTTCAGCTATAATAATTAGTAATTGAATTAATCCAAATTGTTCGGTTGTAAAATAATTTGGAAATAAAAGTATTAAGTTAATATAACCCAATACGACTCCTATATAAGAAAATATTGCGTTTTTTATTGCTTGATTACGTATTATTCCCAAATGTATTAGTGCTATTTTGAATTTGTTGTATATATAAAATAATCATTTTTAAGTGAATATAATAGGAAAGGGGGAACCTTTATTGAATATAGCAATTCATTCAACAATAATTACTTTAGTTAGTATTCAAATAAGTTCTCAATTTAATAAATAACTTATGTCAACAATTTTGTCTTTAATGTATAGAAATATATACCTTGATTATTAAAAGTCAAATAAACACTTTTCAAATAATTATAATGATTACATACTAGTAGCAGGAAAATGAAAATCGATTCTTTGTTTTACTCTATATCATAAATGTTTTTCTTATTTAAAAGATTGTAAATTAATTTGTATAATAGTATGAAAAGAATTACCTCTATTTGTTTGATATTATTTACTATTAGTAATTTCTGCTTTTCTCAATCCGGATGGTTTAATCAATACAGCAATACTAATTATAATCTTAGAGATGTTCAGTTTTTAAATCAAAAAACCGGATGGACAGTTGGATGGAATAATACAATTTGTAAAACAACAAACGCAGGTTTGTCGTGGTTTTCTCAGTATACGCCTTCACCACAAAATAGTTTTCAATCCTGTTATTTCCTTAATGAGCACACAGGATGGATTGCAGGAGGATCTAAATCTTCAAGCACTTCGTATATTTACAAAACGACTAATGGTGGTGAGAACTGGGTTGTTCAATATAATTCCAATTCCGAAATGATTATGAGGATATATTTTTCGGGAGTTTCAAATGGAACAGCTGTTGGGTTAGGAGGAAAATTACTTACCACATCTGATGGGGGTTCAAACTGGGTTGTAAGATTATCCGGAGTAACAAGAAATCTCACGAATGTTTACTTTGCTGATTCAACTTCCGGTTGGATTATTGGTGATAGCGGTGTTGTTTTAAAAACAACAAGCGGAGGAACAATTTGGTCTCCCTATTTCAGCGGAACGAATCAGAACTTGGAAGGATTATATTTCTTGTCATCTCAAACAGGTTTTATAGTAGGATACAACGGCGTTATCCTAAAAACAACGGATAGTGGAATTAATTGGATTCCAAAATATTCAGGCTCTGGAAACTGGCTGAACTCAATCTGTTTTGTAAACGAGAATACAGGCTGGATATCTGGAGGAAATTACTATAGTTATGGTGAAATTCTGAAAACCACTAATGGGGGTGAAAACTGGACTGGTCAGACAATTCCATATGTTCCTTGGCTTGCCGATATTTATTTCCATAATTCTGACACAGGTTGGGTTGTAGGTACCAATGGTACGATACTAAGTACAGTTAACGGCGGTATGCCTGTACCTTCTGCTCCTAACCTTATTTTCCCTTTGAATAATTCTATTAATGTACCACTAAATACAACCTTCCGGTGGAGCAGTGTTGCAAGTGCCGAACAATATTCAATCCATATTTCTACGGTTCCTCATTTTGCTGTTATTGTCGATACTGCTACTGTTGATACTAATTATTATGCTATTCCTGAAGGTAAACTTCTTAATAATCTAACCTACTTCTGGCATGTAAGAGCTTCAAATTCGATTGGTGTTAGCTTGTGGTCCTCTTCTTTCATGTTTTCCAGTTTAGTAACAGGGATTAACACTATATCATCAACTGTTCCAAAAGATTTTAAATTGTACGATGCATATCCAAATCCGTTTAATCCGGTTACTAAGATTAAATTTGATATCCCCAAAAATTCTACAGTTCAGTTAAGAATTTTTGATTTGTCAGGAAAACTTATTGAAACCTTGTATGAAGGTAATATCATACCAGGAACTCACGAGTACAGCTGGAACGCGGATAAATATAATTCAGGGGTGTATATTTTTCAGGTGATTTCAAAAGAATATAAATCTTCAAAGAAATTAGTATTAATTAAATAATATCCGCATTTTTCCGATATTACTTTATGAATCTCTTATGGTCATCAAACCTCGGAAAATTGTAAATAACTGCTCCAATCATTACCAGAAATCCTGCGGATGCGTATAGTAAATTTTGGTTTACAAATAATGAAGTTGTTATGCATAACAAACCCCCAAGGTCGCAAAGAGCAAAAGGTAAAACGTGAGCATTGAAATAACTTGCTTCGAACTTTTCATTAGTAACTTTCTTTAAAAGCAGTTTTTTAAGAAGCACCGAAAATCCGCAGCACGCAAGACAAAAGACAAAAGTCGAAATATTCAGGTATTCAAGATGCGGATTAATATTCGTTGACGATACAAATATCCCGGATGCAAATATTAAAAATACTCCAAACAGAATTATTAGCCCGAGAAAACGTATCTTTCTTGCCACTATCAACATCTCAACCTCTTTTACCAGATTGTGTTTCTCCATAATTATAAATTAATTCTTTGCTTATGTTCAAATTTAACATTATTTTTATACATATTTTATGTCAAATGAATAAAGAAAGAAAAGGAATAAACAATCCGAACATTCAAGCGGACGACGAACAAGATTATATTTCTCAGGTTCGTCCTAAAAGTTTTAAAGATTTTACTGGACAGTCGAAAATTAAAGAAAATTTATCTGTATTCATCAGGAGCGCCAAGAAGCTTGGCGAATCTCTTGACCACGTTCTTTTCACGGGTCCCCCCGGTCTCGGTAAAACAACTCTTGCTAACATTATAGCAAACGAAATGAAAACAGATATTGTTAGTACTTCTGGACCTGTAATTGAAAAGCCGGGAGACCTTGCTGGTATGCTGACTAAACTTAAGAGCAATCAGATTTTATTTATTGATGAGATTCACAGAATTCCCAAAGTAGTCGAAGAATTCCTTTATTCAGCTATGGAGGAGTATAAGCTTGATATAATGATTGACCAGGGTCCGGCAGCACGCAGCATCCCCATAAAGCTCGAACGTTTTACACTCATAGGCGCAACGACAAGACAGGGTTTGTTATCGTCTCCCATGCTTGATAGGTTTGGTATAACATGCAGACTGGAATATTATTCCGTTGAAAATCTTATTGAAATTGTAAACCGTTCCGCAGGTATTTTAAAGATTAAAATCACAAAAGAGGGAGCGGCTGAAATTGCTAAACGCAGCCGTGCTACTCCGCGTATCGTAAACAGACTGCTAAGAAGAACTCGTGATTTTGCAATTGTTAAAGGCGATGGTACTATTGATACCAAAATTGCTAAGTATGCTTTGGAATCTCTTGGAGTTGATGAATATGGGCTCGATGCTACCGATAAAAAGATACTCGAAACAATTATCTCAAAACATAACGGCGGTCCCGTAGGACTTTCAACAATTGCAGCTTCGATTGGTGAAGATGCAGGTACTGTTGAAGATGTCTACGAACCGTTTTTGATGATTGAAGGCTTTATAAAGAGGACTCCTAAAGGGCGTGTGGCTGCTCCTCTTGCTTATAAACATCTGAATCTTTCAAAACAGAAAGGGGATACACTTTTTAATGATTAATTTTCTGTAGAAAAAACACTTAAAAACTCTTGCTTTATTTCCTTAAAAATAAAACTTAAAGTTGTTAATTTTGGTTATAATTATTAATGGCAAAAATCTATAAACAAATATTGATTATCATCGCTGTCAGCGTTGCCTTGGGACTAACTACAAACGCTATAAATCCCGGGGGTGTTAAACTGATACTCGATAAAAACATTTATGCTCTTGATACTGCGAAACAAAAGAAATCTATTACGGATTTTGTAAACGATCCTTATGATACAACATCCAACAAAAAGCATAGCAACGTTCTCAGCGGACAGATGAACAGGGAAGGATTTATTGAACCGGAAAATATTTCAGTCGAACTGGCAAAAAATGTTTTTGATAGGAACGCTTTGTTTATCGATGCAAGAACAAAGGAAGAGTTCGATTCTTTGCATGTTAAAGGAGCAATTAATCTCCCTTATGAAGAATTCAGAAACAAACCCTATTACCAGAAAGTTGAAACAATGAAGAAATACAATAAAGACGGCCTTATTGTGGTTTATTGCAAAGGAGATAAATGCGAAGTTAGTATTGACCTTGCTTATGAAATAGCAAAGCTTGGTTTTACAAGTGTTAATATTTATCGAGGGGGAATTAAAGAATGGAGTGCGAAAGGATTTCCTACTGAACCATAACTTATGAAAGAGTTTTTATCAAATAAATATGTTGTCGTTACTTTAAGAGTTTTACTTGGATTAATTTTCATTTATTCATCAATCGGCAAACTCTTTAATCCGGCGGATTTTGCTAAAGCAATTTTAAGATATGATTTTCTGCCGATTTATTTCGTTAATCTTCTTGCAATTGTTTTGCCCTGGCTTGAGTTTATCGTAGGATTACTTCTCATTTCAGGTGTTTACAAAAAAGCTTCAGCCTTACTTGCAGGCGCATCGCTGGTTATGTTCTTAATAGCATTAATATCAGCGTCTGTGCGAGGGCTCGATATAAGCTGTGGCTGTTTTTCACTTGAAGAATCCTCATCAAAAGGCGATATTATCTTCAGGATAATTCAGGATTTCTTTATGCTTGCAGCTGTTATTATCGTGTATAAATTCGGAGAAGATAAGAAGAATGAAGCATCCGGAGTTTCAGTAAGTGTAACTAATTAATTAACTTATAAATAAATATTATGAGCAAATTTCTCGAATCAAAAACAGGAAAAGCAACTTATTTCGTCGTGGGAATGGCAGTTATTGTCACGATTATGTTTTTCGTATTGAACAACTCGAAGTTAACTGCATCATTAAAAGCTCCGAAAATTGTCTTCAAAGAGGATGTACATGACTTTGGAAAGGTGCCAAGAGGTCCGGAAATTCAGTACAATTTCAAGTTTACTAATAAAGGTAATGCTAACTTGATAATTGAAAGAGTACAGACTTCTTGCGGTTGTACGGGCGCAACTGTCGGAGAAAAGACCGAATACAAGAAGAATGAATCGGGTGAAATAAAGGTAAACTTTACTACGCAGGGCAGGGAAGGACATCAGGAAAAAACAATCATTATATATTCCAATGACCCGGAAAACCCGCAGAAAGTTCTGACAGTCAAATGTGATATTGACCCGGCTATGACTTACTAAAATTCTTACATAAACAAAAAAGCCGTCTTAAAGACGGCTTTTTTGTTTCTAATTCCCCGTCGAAAACACCTTACAGTTTTCTATGTATTTATAAGAAAGTGTCACAAGTTTTGAATTTACGCTTTGTGAATATTTTATCGAACTATTAAAATCATCCGCCGCAAGAGTAAAATTTCTTAACAAGTAATAATTAAACCCTCTCTTGAAATAAAGAAAACTGTCATGAGGATATTCCAGCATCTGTCTCGTTAAGTTTACAACGTTAGTGTTAATGTTATCTAGAATTAAAACTACATATTGCGACTTATAATTTGAAAAAAATGCGCTTGCGTACAAATTTGCAAGTAAATCAAGGTCTCTGAAAAAATTCGTGGTATCTCCTATTGTCGTGTATAGTACCGCTCTTATGTATAAATACATAGCGTTTGAAGGGTCGATGTTTAGAGCCGAGTTAATGTCTTTTAATGCCATGTCGTATTTCCCCAAATCCGTATAAGCATTCGCTCTTCCCCAGTAACCCTCTGAACTAAACGCATCTTTCTGTATTGCGCGGTTGAAATCGTCCAGAGCATTTTGCGGCATGTTTAGTTTTAAATATGCATATCCCCTGCTTTCGTAATACTTGTTGAATGCGGGTCGTAAATTTATCGCCGTTGAATAGTCCCTCAATGCATCGTCAAACCGCCTCAAAGATTCATAACAAACCCCTCTCTCATAAAAAGCTTTATCATCATTTGTGTACGATTTCAGATATTCATTATAATATTTTATTGCCTCTTCAAAATTACCGGCAATATAATTCCTTCTGGCATTGTCGTATATATTATTTCCTGTTACCTGTGCTTTTATTCCCGAAACATAAAGCACGGCAAAAAACATTAAAAGTAAAATTATTTTCATTGTTCAATTTGATTACTTTATTCAATATAAAAAATTGCCTGCCAATTAATCAGAGAAATAATAATACCTAATTTCTCGCTCAATCTATTTTTGTGTACCTGATTATCTCTTTTCCTTTGCTTCTTAATGATAGCTGCATCTTTTCCAGTTTCCATGAGTCCGCTTCCTTAAGCAAACTTATATATCTGCCCTCAAAATTCCCCTCACAGAATTTCTTCGTCTGTGTAAAGTTGTTAAAATATAAATATGAATCGCCCGCATTTATGTTCCCTGATATATCATTGCAGTTTGTCGTTCCGTAAAACTTTCCATCTTTTAAATGTAATTCAATGTATGGGATTCCATCAGGAAAGTCTTCGCGCCTGATTTCCTTCCCGTCCATCCATTTAATCGCCCATATATCGTTTAGTCTTAGTGTTTCTCTCGAAATCAGAGGATTGCTTGTTGCAATTATATACCTGCCGCAGCCTGTATAGTGTTTATCTCTTATGCTTAGCATTACCGAAAATACATTCTTCTCGCCGCTCATGCTGTTAAGGCATTCCTCTACCGTTATTTTAAGCATTACTCTGTCATCGAATTTATACACAATGCTCTTTGCAGCTGTATCAATAATAGGTGTCGTTGCAGAATATCTTAATGTTTTTTCTCCCGCAATAAATATTCTTATCGAATCTTCAACATCAAGCTCTGCGCTCCAGAACGGTTCATTTCCCGATGCAAAAAAATCTATTCCAACCGCTTGCATCTTGCTGAAATCATCGGATTCTGTCTTGCCCTTATCTTTGAAATCTTTTTGAGCTGAGCATCCGGCGAATACAAAGATTAGAAAAATAATTAATACGCGTTTTGTCAAACCTTAATCTTCCTTCCCGTAATAATGTTCTCTGTTATCTCCCGCAATTTGTTTTGAAAATCTTTGTTGTACGTAAATTCTTTTGATAACTTTTCCTTTCCCTTTATAAAGTATTTACCTGATACACTCCTGTATTGTTCCGACGATACAAGGGGAAATATGTATCTTGCCGACTTATCAGCCGAGATGAAAAATGGTTTTATTACTGATATCAGAATCTTCGCTAAAAAAGGAACATTGTCATAAATTCTCGTCCTTACTGCTCCGGGATGCAGACAGTTCACCGTTACATCGCTGCCCTTCAGTTTTTCTGCAAGTTCATACGTGAACATAATGTTTCCCGATTTTGACCTGCCGTAAGTCCTAAGCTGATGATAATTCTTCTCCGACATTATATCATTAAAATCTATTTCCGAATGTGCCTCTGATGCTACATTTATTATTCTCGAAGGTGCTGAAAATATCAGTATGTCAAGCAAAAGTTTTGTCAGATAAAAATAACCTATGTGATTTGTCGCAAAAACTTTTTCAATTCCATCTATCGATAGTTCTCTCGTGGGAAGGCTCAAGCCCGCATTGTTTACGAGCACATTAAGATTAGTATAATTCGACTTCACCTCTTTGGCAAGTTTCTCGGTTTCTTTTAATGAAGAAAGGTCTGCAATAAACAGTCGAACTAATTTACTGTCGGAGTATCTTGTCACCTCTCTGAAAGCCGCCTCCGCTTTTTCCCTGTTTCTCCCAACCATTATTACGTTATACCCCGCTCTTGCACATAATTTCGAAAGTGACTTACCAACACCCGAAGTTGCCCCTGTTATAAGTACTGTCTTATTCATGAAAATATAATTATAGGAATAGCGAAATAAGCCAGTAAAATCCGGCACCCGATAGCATCGAAAGAGGTATCGTCAAAACCCATGCCCAGACTATCTTTCCGGCTACACCCCATCTTACTGCTGAAAGTCTCTGTATGCTTCCAACACCTACAATCGCTCCTGTTATTGTCTGCGTTGTACTTACGGGTATCCCGAGCATAGCGGTCCCTATTAAAGTTGTAGCTCCTGCAAACTCTGCACAAAAACCTCCGATAGGTTTTAATCGTGTAATTTTCATTCCCATCGTTTTTACTATTCGCCAGCCCCCGTACATCGTTCCAAGTGCTATCGCTGCGTGGCAAAGAATTACAACGTAAAACGGTATATAAAACGAATCAATAAAGTTTGCCGAAAACAAAACACCCGCTATTATTCCCATAGTCTTCTGAGCGTCATTCGTTCCGTGTCCAAGACTGTAAAATCCCGCTGATACAAGCTGAAGCTTCCTGAAGACTTTATCCACCCTTACTGGTTTCATGTCCTTTACTATCCATGTAGTAACGTACATGTTTATTACTCCAAGTACCAAACCAATCGCAGGAGCAAGAACTATAAATGCTATCACTTTTATCCAGCCCGGTAATATTAAAACTCCCCATCCTAATTTCATCACAGCCGCTCCGCCGTATCCACCTATTAGTGCATGTGAGGAGCTTACAGGCAATCCGAAATACCACGTAAAAAGATTCCAGAAAATAGCACCAAGTAAGCCCCCGGTTAATACCCAGGCATCTATATCGGTTATATCCACAAGCCCCTTGCCGATTGTCTTTGCAACAGCTACATCAAAAGTAAATGCGGCTATGAAATTAAAAAAAGCCGCGAATAATACGGCTTTTTGTGGTGTCAGTACCTGTGTTGATACTATCGTTGCGATAGAATTCGCTGAATCATGAAATCCGTTTAGAAAGTCAAATACCAGCGCTATGAATATTACAATAAGTACAATTTCTATCATCCTACATATTTTTAATTAATGCTCCCTCAATCGCAAGAGTTGCTGTCTGGCATTTATCTACTGCCTTTTCGAATTTTTCCAGAATCTCTTTCTTCTTTATCACCTCAATCACATCGCTTTCATTATCAAATAGATATATTATCGAATCTCTGAATATTGTATCGCCTTCCGTTTCAAGATTCCTCACCGAGATAAGCTTATCCAGTGTTTCCCTGTATTTGTTCTCTGTCATGCTTCGCACGGCTGAAACAAGCAGCTCCGTCTGTGATAATATTATTGAGGCAAGCTGGGGACCGTACTTCAAGTTTGTCTTAATCTTGTACATTTTTAATTTTGCTGCTATACTGTCTATTCCGTCAACAACATCGTCAAGACTGTTTGTAACCGCAAATATATCCTCTCTGTCAATCGGCGTTATAAACGTATCGTTCAGCTCATTCTTTACTGTGTGAGTGTAGTCATCGCATTTGTTCTCAATAATGTGTATCTGCGAGGCAATGTCTTCAATGTTCTCCGGCTCCTTTACTATCTTGTCAAGCAGTTTAGCGGCTTCGAATGATTCTTCTGTAATCTTTAGGATAAGTTCAAAAAATTTGGGTTGCTTTGGTAGAAATCTTTTTAACATTTAAGCGAGATTTAAATTAGTAAAATCCTTTTTAATATGTGCAAAGTAATATTATTTGAACATAAAATACATGTAAAATTTCCTTTCTCTTTTCCCAACTTTTATCACTTTCCTTATAAGTCTCCCAAATATTTACAAATCTTTCCCGACAATTCTATTTCCCAACCTTTCCCGTGGGCAATAAATCCAGCTCTTAATCAGTGCAAATCATAACTCATCAGCTCTTTCAGCGTGCGCTCTTATAAATTCAGTTCTTAATCCGTGATAATCAGTCTCATCCGTGTCCATCCGCGTTCCATTCTGCTTTATCAGCGTGCGTTCTTAAATCCCTCTCTTTCCCGCGGGCAATAAATCATATTTCTCTCTGTGTTCTCTGCTATTCCCTCTGAGCGCTCTGTGGTAAATCTCTTCTCTTTCTTAACTTTATTAATCCGCGTTCCATTGTAAAAGAAAAAGGCTTAATAGTTTTCTTTGCGTCCTTTGCTTTTCTTTGCGCGCTTTGCGTTAAAAATCTTTTTGTTAATCTATAATCTATTTGCTTTCTCTGCGTTCTCTGCGCACTCTGCGGTTAAATTCTTTGTTATTGTTTGTCTTTATTTTGTTTGTCGTAGATTCGCCTTTGGAGAATAGCTCTAGCTACACCGTGAACTGAGTTCACTTAGTGGTGAATTCTTTTATCTCACTTTTTTGGATTTTTCTAATCTTGTGAATTTCATATTTTTATAAAAATATTTGTGAAACCAATCTAATTAAATCATGAAACTTGAACATCTTGGCATAGCAGTTAAATCACTCGAAAACTCCGTCCCCCTATTCGAAAAAATCTTCGGAGTCAAAGCAGGTGAAATGGAATACGTCGCCGAACAAAAAGTTAACGTCAGAAAAATCAAACTTGAAAACTTTGATATTGAACTTCTCGAAGCTACCTCTGAAGATTCACCCATCGGTAAGTTCGTCGAGAAAAGAGGGGAGGGGATTCATCATTGCTCTTTCAACGTCCCCGACGTTGCAGGCAAACTTGAAGAGCTTAAACAAAACGGTATTCAGCTAATCGATCAGCAGCCAAGGATTGGGGCGGAGGGAATGTTGATTGCCTTTCTTCATCCTAAATCAACTAATGGTATTCTCATGGAACTAGCACAACACAAGAACTGATTTTAATCTTAAGTGATTAATTCTTCGTTACCTGAAGCGAAAAATACAGGTGTTTTAAATGTTGGAAGTCCCGTAGGGAAGTCATAACAATAGCTTAAATATCTAAAAATCTTATAGTCCCATCGGCGCCTGCCTACTGAAGGCCTGCCTTTAGGTTCACCTTTAGGCAGGGACTAAATAATATCTCCTTCCCAAACTCAAGTTTGGGAAGGAATCACAGCTTTTGTTCTTAGTGCTACTATCCGTAAAAATGTTGTATTAAAAACAAACTTTTATAAACGAAAATAGTTTAATTGGTCTCTTTGCGTCCGACGTCTACCCCGAGATCTCGGGGCTTTCTTTGCGACCTTAGCGTTAAATCTATTTCCTCTTTTGCATTTTAGTGTTAGTTCTCTGCGATCTCTGCGACCCCTGCGGTTAAATTCTTTGTTATAGTTTGTCTTTATTTTGTTTGTAGCCATCGGCTACGCCGTGTAACCCAAATCTATATTCTCGGCTTATTAAAAACCCGCCGTCTGTCGAAGACCCGCCTATCTTTTTGGCGGGGCGAAAACTATATATTTGTTAATAAGATACCCCGCTGCTTGCAGCGCGGAGCCTCATTTCTATCTCTTATACTAAAATAGAATTACCATTTAAGCAACAACCGTATTATAACTTCCATCAAAGTTATTTTATTTATTCCGGAATGCGGCGGCTTGAAGACTATCAAATGTTACATTGACAAATAATTAAAAAATGACTATGTTAATCCAGATATAATTTTAGACCCCCCCCCAAAAAAAAAGCAGCAACTGTTTGTTTTCTCAGGGGGATTAATCAAATACAATTATGAATAATTTGAGTTATCATATTTGTTTGACCAAGGGGAGGGAAATTTTTCTTATAATTTCCTTATCTTATTATAATTGTCATCTTTTACATTTTTCAATCACACCTTATAATAAATTTCCTGTAATTTATGAGACTAAGATTTCAATTAAAGTAGAATCTTCAAAAGTCATCAGTATTCCAGAAATGAATCTATTTAAAAACTTGATAAAACATGATTAAGAAAATTACATTTATATATTTACAAATATTAATTCTAACCGTAGATCTACCAAAGATGTGAATCCTTTAAAAAAATAAAAGATTAATAAAACATGAAAATAATTTTCACAACAATAATATTGTTGTTTGCTTTGGCTCTTAAAGCCCAGCCGCAGTGGGTGATTTATACACAATTCAATTCAGGATTACCAAGCAGTTTTGTGGGTAGTATCTTAATAGACAGTAATAATGTAAAGTGGATAACTACCGATAACGGGTTTGCCAAATTAAAAGGCAATACGTGGACTGTGTATGATACACTAAACTCGGGATTACCTCAAAATCATTGTTATGGAATTGTGATGGATAAAAGAAATAAAATGTGGATGACATGTCCCGGAAAAGGCATAGTTAAATATGACGGTGTAAACTGGACCTTATATAACAATGAAAATACCGGGTTCCCAGTCAACTGGGCAGGTTACATTGATGTTGATGACAATAACAATAAATGGTTTGCGGGATACGGATTGTTTAAATACAACGATTCAAGTTGGGTTTATTACAATGCAAGCAATTCAGGACTTCCTACTAACTTGACAGAATGTGTCTTTGTAAAAAATAATATTGTATGGGTGGGATCGTATATGGGAGGTGTTGCAAAGTTCGACGGAGTAAACTGGACTCTGTATAATATACTTAATTCAGGCATACCAAGCAACTGGATTTATATGATTACATCGGATTTACAAAATAATTTATGGTTTGCAACATTTTTTGGGGGTTTAGCAAAATTAAACGTTGCACAGAATATTTGGACAGTTTATAATACAACCAATTCAGGACTTCATGATAATAATTTGTTTTCCGTATATGTTGATAACAATAATGTAAAATGGATTGGAGGAAATGGATTGTCAATTTATAATGATACAACATGGCAAATATTTCCTTATCCGTTCATCAACGATGTTCAAAATTTTTCAAAGGATAAATATGGCAATATGTGGATTTGTGTAGCAGGCGGTTTATATGTTTACAATCCGTTTGGAGTGGTAGGAGTTGAGAATAATACCATAGGTAATAGTGAAAACTATTTATTCATCCAAAACTATCCAAATCCATTCAACAGTGAAACCAAAATAAATTATAAAGTATCACGCGACAGCGAGGCTTCAAATAATTATACATATGTTTCATTAAAGATATATGATATCCTCGGAAAAGTAATAGCAACACTTGTAAATATGAAACAGAATACAGGAGTGTATGAAGTCAATTTTAAAGGTAATAATTTAGCTGGTGGTATATATTTTGCTGTTCTTAAGATAGATTCAAAAGTAAAGGTTCACAGACTTATATTACGAAAATGATAAATAAAATAAAAAACATTATCCGAGGACCATAAAATAAAAGGGCACCCACTTATTCCTTTTTAGCAATTGGAAACTGGTAAAAGGAATTACGCTTCAGCATTTGAGTTCTTAATACTATGTATTAAGATGGTGCCCTTATTTTTAAATCGCTATTTTCAAAATTAACTTTTTAAGATAATGAATAAAACACTAAAAATAAACCAGAGAATAATATTATTCGTTTTAATTGTAATATTTTTTAATCAAAACCTTTTTTCTCAACCAGATGTTTTAAACGGTGATCTTGGAATTTTTGGGAAATTCGGCTATAGGATTTCCGCTACAATGGAAGTAGTATCCGCACCATTTGAAGGAATTACTGCCCCAAAAGTAAATTACATACCCTATAACAGGGTTGAGCAAATACAAAATGGCGCTTCTTGGAGATTCTTTAATACTGATAATACTGTGATAACAAGACAAATTGCATATGTTACAGGTTTTAAAGAAGGAAATGAACCAACAGTGGATGAGTCTGCTTTTCTTGATTTTGGGCATTGTTCCGGTGAAGAATATCCGCAATATAATATTAATGTTACCTGGGGATTCGCAAAATATAAAATAGCAATAACCGCTCAACAAATGTCGTCACCACAAAATATTTGTACTTTTAAATTTTATCTCAACAGTCTTGATAGTAAATTTCAAGAGAGTTTAAACCAAGGCGGTTATAGGGCAGACTTAAAAATCAAATTTGAACCAATAAACGAAGAAAATATCCCAAGAATTAGATTTTATAAAATGAACCCTGGGGAACAAACTATCGGATATATTTATACGTCAGACATTTTAAACGGTGAACCTACTAAAGAATACAAAGTTTGGGAAGTAGTTCCTCAAACTCCTGTAAATCCTACAAAGAATTTTTTTGCAAAAACAACACCATTTCCTATATGTCCCAGGATGATTAATTCTCATAAAATACGGGTTCTGGAACTTGGTACAGAAGTAACTCTGAACGGTGTTTATCCATATACAGGCGAAGATGATAGAAATGGCTACAATACAATCGATTCACTGAACGCGTGGTCTTATAACTATTATTCTAACCCGCCTATAATTACAGGTGAAAATGTTACCGGAAAAACTTATGTAACGCCGGCAACATTCTATGAAGAGGGTACTGATAATTTAGTATTTGGTTTTCGATTGAATGTCAAACCAGACAATAAAATTACAATCATAAATGATCATAGGTTATGGATTTCGGGATATAATAATTCGGGTACATATAAAGGTGATACAATCTGTTTCTCACCGGGTTCACAATTAGATATGGAATCATATTCACAATTGAATGCGTGCCGCGGTGGAAAGATAATTGACAGTAATGCTGCAATAACATGGAATCCGAATGCTTTTATGCGTATTTGCGAATTCTCCGAAATTGTATTCTCGCTGAATAACAACGTTGTTAATAACGGAGGACACATTGAAGTTGAAACCAACGGTAAATTTAAAGTTTGTGACAACTCAACTGTTACTTTCGACGGTGCGGGTACATACTTAAAACTTAATCCCAACTCCATAGTCCAGCTTGGTGAAAATGCAAAAATAGAATTCAAGAACGGGGCATATCTTATTGCGAATGGCAGCGTGATTTCATCATTGAATCCATCAACACCAGGGAAAGGACTTGTATTTGAAAACGCTGGTGAACAGACATCAATTACATGGTGTACATTCACGAATCTAAAAAAGCCTGTTTACATTGAAAATACAACGCCGGAATATGCCGGAAAGACAAAAGTCATCAGTAATAACATCTTTAATAACACCGGGATTTTTGAAAACTACGTAATCCATACTGTTAATGCAAATAATATTACAATTTCTTACAACCAGATATTGATGAAACCTCTGAACGGAATTGGTTTATTAATGTATTACTCTTTGATAAATGAAGAAGAAGAAAGTTCTAGCGAGAGTAACATCAATATACACCACAACAATATTCAAAGCGGTCAGGCAAGCGTGGCAATAGTTGGTATGACAAGCTACTTTCCAATCGTGAACTTTTTCAACAACACATGCAGCGGAACAGTAGGAAAAACCAGTCTGTACACAAGACAAACTTCGATGGATATTAGAAGTAATTCCTTTAATTTTGGTTCTTCAATTGCTCTTGAACTCAATCAGGCAACACCGCATGTATTTGAAAATAATATAAGCACGTCGGGTTTGAGTATCCTGAACTGTAATTCTTACCCTAATCTTGCACCGGTTTACAATGCTGATGATGATTCATGGATATGGTATGGAGGAAATAACACTGTTACCAGTACGGGTAACGGTAACATAAATTATGAAAAAGGCAATGTAAGACTTGACTGGGGACAAAACTGTTTTACAAAAATTGAAGGATACTATCACTTATTCGGGCAGATTGACGAACGCTCACAGTTATATTTTGTAAGAAACAATGGTTTTAACGGAAGTAATTCTCCTGACGCAGACTTAATCGAGATTTCATCTGGTGCAGCAATTAATCCTTATTACTATGGTTCAAGTTTTACTTGTTCCATATCAACAGACGGAGGAACAGTCTGGCGAATAAGGGATTTGGGAAATGGCTTATATGACACATTATATCAAACTAACTACAATGCAGGTGAACAGCCGCCGCAGGAGGAAATATTATACTCCGCAGCTGTATTAAAAATGGAAAACGATGAGTATTCAAATGCAATATATGTATTTAAATCACTGATAAACGGTTTCCCAAACAGTACTCACTCAGAAAACAGTTTATACAATTTATACAAATGCTATCAATCCCTTGATACTGGAAATAATAATGGATATACAATCGCACTTTATTCCGAACTACTTAACTTTCTCAGTGATAGAATATTATCCAATCTATACAGTGAAGAATTTAACAACACAGCTTACAACATAATGATGATGTGTTATACTTCGATTGAAAACTACTCAGAAGCTATGGAGGGTTATGAGTTTATTTCATTGTATCATCCAGATGAGCACACTAGAATTCTTGCAAGCTGGGATTATTCTGAAGTTCAGGCGTTTGTAAACGGTTCTGGCGGAATATCGGGCAAAGAAGAAAACTTAACAGAAGAGCAGTATTTTAATCTTTTATCAAAAAGAGTCAATCGAAATGTAAAAGAAGATCCTATAAAAAGAGTTGTAAAAAAATCATTCAATAAAGCAAAAAACGATAAAATATCCAGAACGGAAAAAGATGTTTTTAAAATGACTAACGATATAAATTTAGCTAAAAAAGAAGTGGAAAGAATAAAGATGGATGAAAATAGGATTAACAACAGAGTAACTTCTGTTTTAAGATATTCAAACATAATTACACAAGAAGAAAGAGAAAAAAGAAAACTTGAGGACTTGCTATCTTTGAACATATCCGGTCAACAAACTTCTCATATATCTGTTACAACATTGCCTGATAATTATCAGCTGTCACAAAACTATCCAAACCCGTTTAACCCTGTTACAAAGATAAACTTTGCATTGCCAAAACAGGGATTCGTATCATTAAAAATATATGACATTACAGGCAGAGAAATTAAAATCCTCGTGAATGAAGTAAAGCAGGCAGGATATTACACCGTTGACTTCAACGGCTCACATCTTAGCAGCGGTGTGTATTTCTACAGAATTAAAAGCGGTAATTTTTCAAGCGTAAAGCGTATGGTGCTTATCAAATAATTCTGAATTAATAATTATTAAATCAACAAAATAAGAACCCGCAGAAACATCCGCGGGTTTTATTATATCAATAATTAATATGATGACTTTGTAAACGGAAGAAAAACTTCTTCTAAAAAACTTAACTAAGTTTATGTTTTTACAATTTAGTTAAATCCGTGCCCATCCGTAAAATCCGTGAAAATCAGCGTTCTATTATTTCCCTTATTTCCTTCCTTCCTTAATTCCATTCTTGGGATTGGGGCTATCAACTTCTATATATCCAGATAACTCTGCTCTTCTTCTACAAAAAGATTCAGCACCTGTTGTTTCGTCTCTGCATTTAGCAGCTTCTCCCTGAACTCGTCCTTATTCATTAATCTCGATATCCTGCTCAATAATTTTATATGTAAATTCAGCATGCTGTCTTTCCCCACTAAAAGAAACACAAACCTTACCGGCTCTCCGTCTATCGAATCAAAATCTACCGGCTCTTTTAGTAATGCAAATGCAGCAACTATTTCTTTTATCTCATCCGATTTTCCGTGCGGTATCGCAAACCCCTTGCCAACACCCGTCGATACCAGCTTCTCCCTCTCAAACACGCACTTGCTCACTGCTTCAAAATCCAAAATATTGCCCGAATTTTTCGCCAGCTCTAACATCTTCGTTATGGCATCATTCTTGTCTTTTACCGCCAGATTAACTTCTATTATCTTTTCGGATAATATATCACTTACTTTCATCTCAAATAAATTAATTTTCTAAAATTAGCTTATGTAATCTTGTATTTTGCTCTTGTATATATTTATTAAATTGTCCGTCTTTTCTTCCATGTCCGTCTCCACGTTTAAATGCACTATGTTCCTCGATTTGTCTGGTATGCAAAGTACCGTGTCCGTGTCGTTTAAAAATACCTTCACTCCGTCTATCAGCTGTTGCTTGAATTGTATCGTGTCTTCCATAAACAATCGCATTATCTTTCCCTTGTCTTCCCTCGTGCATGGTATGTTTATTTTCTTCATCACAAGGTTCGGTATTAGTTTGTCAACCTCTTCTACCGTCATTTTTATCTTTGCCTGCATCTCAAGTATTTTCGCTATCGCAAACATTCCGTCCGTTGCATATATGAAATCGGGGAAAAATACTCCGCGTCTCGTTCCTCCCGCAAACCTTACTTCTTTGTCGTTGCATGCTGTCATCATGCTGTAATGCGAGTCTTTCACCCTTATCACTTCCGTCCCGTATTCTGATGCTACCATGTCAACCTCTCTCGATGCCTGTACTGGTACCGCAACCTTCTTCACACCCGGCGTCGCCATCAAAAACATCTTTAATACCACCACAAGAAATCTGTAATCGTTCAAAACCCTTCCCTCATGCGTCGCCAGCCATAGCTTCTCGCCGCCAGCGTCTATCATAAACCCGAGGTCAAAATTCAATGACCTTACAACATACCTGAAATTCTCAAACGATTTCTTAAATTCATTTTCTTCTCTCGTAATCCTTTCCTTGTCAAGATGTGCCGAAAGCGAAACCACTTCACAGTTGAACTCGCCCAGTATGTTCGGAAATATTGTTGACGTTATTCCGTGTGAATAATCAAGTACAAGTTTGAATTTTCTTTTCCTTATACTCTCTATGTCTAATGAATCAATAAAGTGCTCTTTGTACTTTAAGTTTGTTCTTTCTGGATATTTCAGCGATCCGACATTTAAATAATCTGCTCTCTGGTATTCCTCGCTGAAGAATGACCTCTCAATCGATTTTGTCTTACTGCTCGATAAATCCTTTCCGTCTTTATCAAGAAATATTATATCCGTTGAACCAGGGTCAAATGGCGACTTCCTCACAAATATTCCTCCCGAATGTCCGCCGCTCTTCAGCTCTTGACGTAAAATCGGAATCGGTATCACCTGTAAATCCGATACGTTCACACCCGCCGATAGCGCCCCCGATGTTATCGATCGCTTTATCATGTTTGAAATGTCGTCTATGTCGCGTCCCGCAAGCATGCTCTTGTTCTGTCCTAAAAACGCTCCGTAAACCGAACCAAGCTTTGCCGCAAACTCAGGATTTATCTGAAGGTTCGAAAGTCCCGTTATTCTTGAATCCGTGAATAGGTCATTGAAGAACGTGTCTTCCTGTATTAAGCTCCGCGTTATCTTAGCATTGTTGTCTATCGTCTTCTTGTCCCATATCTTTATGCTCGAACTGATAAACACATTCTTTCCTATCATGCAGTTGTCGCCGATAAACACAAAATCATTTATTCTCGTGTTCTCCCCGACTTCGCAGTTCTTTCCTATCACATCATAAAGCACTTTCGCATTCTGATGTATTATTACGTTGTTCCAGATTATCGAGTTCTTTACTTCCGCACCCTTTTCAATCAATACTTCATTACCTATCACAGAGTTCTCAACTGTCGCACCCGCCTCTATCATCGCAGTGTTGCTTATACAGCTTCCGTTTGTATTGTTAAAGCTTATATGACTCAGCTTTCCGGCAAGCACATCAAGGTTTGCAGATATGTATTCTTCTAAATTTCCTACGTCCCTCCAGTATCCCGTGCTTTTATAACCATACAAAGGAATCTGATACTCAAGCAGATACGGAAATAAATCTTTTGAAAAATCATAGTTCTCACCCTCTGGTATGTATTGAAATACATCTTTGCTGAAACAGTATATGCCCGTGTTTATCGTATCTGAAAAAACCTCCGACGATGATGGCTTCTCAAGAAACCTTACTATCTTATCATCGTTATCAGTAAGCACTATTCCGTATTGAAGAGGATTCTCCGAGCTGTACAGCGATAACGTCGCAACTGATTTTTTCTCGTTGTGATATTTATGTATCGCACCAAGGTCAAAATCCGTCAGCACATCTCCGCTTATTACTAAGAAATCATCTTTTATGTACTTCTCGGAAAGCTTTACTGCACCCGCCGTTCCGTAATCTTTATCGGGTAGCACATACTTTATGCTTACCCCGAACTGTGAACCGTCATCAAAATACCGTCTTATAATTTCAGGCTGGTAATATAGCAGCATCACGAAGTCAGTAATGTCATACTTCTTAAGCAGTGTTATAACATGCTCAAGCATTGGGACATTGACAATCGGAACCATCGGTTTCGGTATGCTGTTCGTCAAAGGTCTTAACCTCGTGCCGAACCCCCCCGCCATTATTACCGCCTGCATAACTTCTTCGTTTAGTTTAAATTATACATTAAATCTATTTCTTGTCCTTCTTATTAAAATCAAAGTTTACGTCAGGTGCATTCTCGCTGCCTTCCTTGCCTTTGAAGTATGGCTTTTCCTTAAAACCGAAAATCTTCGCCGTTATTATGGTCGGAAAACTTCTGACCTGTGTGTTGAATGCCTGTACTGCTTCGTTAAACTTCTTTCTCTCAACCGATATCCTGTTCTCCGTTCCCTCAAGCTGTGATTGAAGCTGAAGAAAATTTTCATTCGACCTTAACTGTGGGTAGTTCTCCGTTACAACAAGAAGTCTCGAAAGTGCAGAAGATAAACCGTCCTGTGCCTGCTGATACTTCGCAAATTTCTCTGGATCGTTCAGGTCTTCAGCGCTCAGCTTTACCTGTCCTACTCTGCTTCTCATTTCCGTTACTTCAGTAAGAACGCTTTTCTCAAAATCTGCCGCACCCTGAACCGTCTGTACAAGATTTGGAATAAGGTCAGCCCTTCTCTGATATTGATTCTCTACCTGAGCCCATGCCGAACTTATAGTCTCCTCCGAAGATACTAATGAGTTGTAACCGCATCCCGAAAATGAAGACGCAGCAAAAAGTAATACAACTATCGATAATAAATACTTTGTAATTTTCATATTAATTTAAAATAGTTTAATTATTAAAGTTAACTCACAAAATATTAATTTTAAACGTTATAAAAACTGTAAATCGCACAAACCGAATTACAAACAAAAAAATCTTTTTTAACCCTTTTCCTCCAATTTATTCATCATTTTAAAACTTAACAAATTGTTCTTTGTTCTCTTTGCGGACTTTGTTCATCTTTGCGAGCCTTGCGTTGAATTTTTTGTGTTTATCTTTATTTCTTAACTGCATTGTTTTAACAGATTTGCTTGTAAATAATCGCCCGGATTCGCATTTCCCCTCTCCAAAAACCCCACCCCATCTGCATATTATAATATAGAAAATAAAATTCAAAGACCTCTTGACAATCACAAAAAATTATATTACATTTGTAAAGATAAACATTCAATTAGCTGTTCATAACCTAAAACATCAAAAACAGCTAATAAACCTCCTAAATAATACAATCCTAAAATTCACTTCATATCCACTATAAACCCACTCCATATTCACTCCAAATCATATATAATTAATCCTATCTCGGCTCTTCCTCCGCCCTCAGTCAGGTGTAATTCACCCCTCCGCTTATTCTCCCTCCGTAATTCTATGCTCATTTACATTCATAAAACACATTCTAAATCAAAATCTGTGCAAATCACAATCCTTCAGTTCTGATCAGTGTCCGTTCTTTAATACCTAAATAGTATCCCCGCTAAATCAGTATAAATCATAATCCTTCAGTTCTGATCAGTGTGCGCTCTTTAATACCAGTATAACTAATTAGATTTTCTGCTATTTCTGTTTTTAGTAAATTATTAAATGAGAATTCTCTACGATAACGAAATATTCCTGATTCAAAAATATGGCGGCGTCTCCCGCTATTATTTTGAATTAATCAGAAGAATGCCGGATTTTAATACCGAGATCTTGCTCTATATGGGCAGGTTCATAAACGAATACGGTCTCGAAAATTTTTCCGATAAGTTTTCTGTCTTCTCCGGCTCTAAAATAAAACATATTCCTAAGACCAAACTTCTGTCCATTACTCTCCAAAAACCTCTCTTCGAAAGGTTTGCAGAAAAACAGAGCTTTGATATAATGCACCAGACCTATTTCGGCGATATCAACGTAAGCAATAAGCATAAACGAATAGTCACAGTCTACGATTTTACTCACGATAAATTCTCCGAAAACTTTTCTAAACTCGATAGGTCTGCTAAACTCAAGAAAATTGCAATCGATAAAGCCGACGGTATTATCTGTATCTCTGAATCCACCCGCAAAGACCTTGAGAACATGTACGACCTCAAAACCAAAAAGATAAAAGTAATCTATCTCGCTAATTCTCTTAAGTATGATATAAGCGAGAAGTCAATTATAAACGGCAGCTACATTCTCTATATCGGCGATAGAAGAAGCTATAAGAATTTTTCTGTCATGCTTAAACTGTTCGAAATAAATAAATCACTCAGAATCAATTATAAGCTCATTTGCTGCGGTGGCGGGGCATTCACTAAAGCCGAATCAGAATTGATTTCCAAAGCAGGTCTTCAAAACACATTCGTGCAGGTCGGAGCAAACGATAAGAAGATGGCTAACCTCTACAAGTATGCAGCAGCATTCGTTTACCCCTCTAAATACGAGGGTTTCGGAATACCCCTGCTCGAAGCAATGTATTACGGTTGTCCTATCGTTGCAACGAATGTTGGCTCTTTACCCGAAATTGGCGGCAATGCAGGTATGTACTTCAACCCGGATTCTCCAGAAGAACTCTCTTCATGCATTGATACTATCATTAATGACAAAGACATCCGTAACAGCTTAATTCAAAAAGGATACGATAGAGAGAAGCTTTTTTCTTGGGATAAATGCGCCGAAGAAACATATAACTTCTACAGGGAGGTTCTTTCTTAAGTGAATAACTTCAACCCAAAACCAAAAGTTAGTATCATTACGGTTGTCTTCAACAACAAAGAGAACCTTCTTAAAACTGTTAAAGCCGTACGCAGTCAGAAGTATGACAATCTCGAGTACATAGTAATCGACGGTGCCTCAACAGATGGCACTCTCGATGTTATTAACTCTAACAAAGATATTATCAGCTTCTTCCTTAGTGAAAAAGATAACGGCATCTACGACGCCATGAATAAAGGACTTAAAGCCTCTAAAGGCGATTATGTCTGGTTCATTAATGCTGGTGATATCCCTGCCGAAGATGATATCCTTGATAAAGTGTTCGCTGATGTTACTGACGCCGACTTGTACTACGGCGATACAGAGATGATTGATGAAAACGGATATAGCTACGGAAACCGTACACTGAAGATTCCTCCCAAAGAACTCAACTGGAAAAAAATGATTGATGGTATGCTCGTGTCCCACCAGTCTATGATTGCAAAGCGGCTCCTCTGTGAAGAGTACGATATTAACTATAAGTTCGTCGCCGATATAGACTGGGCAATCAAACTTCTTGAAAAATGCACCAAAGTTATTAACACAAACCTAACCTTGTCTAAGTTCTTAATTGGTGGGTATTCGCGGCAATACACAATTAAGTCTTTAAAAGAAAGATTCCGTATGCTGTGCACACATTTCAATTGCTTCAGCGTGGTAATAAATCACATTAAACTTTCCTTTAAATTCATGGTTTATATTATTAAAGGAAGAAAACTATTATAATATGTCAAAACTAAAACTGTATAAGATTAAGTCTGAAATGGCTTTAAGAAAAATCGGCAATAAGTTCGGAGTCGATGTTAAAATGACCGACGAAGAGATTCTTGTCAAGCAGCTCGTTCACAACAAAGTTGATATGATATTCGATATCGGAGCAAATACAGGACAGTTCGGCGAACTGATTTACAAACTTGGTTATAAAGGAAAGATGGTTTCTTTCGAACCGCTTAAAATCGCTTATACACTCCTGTCTGCTAATACCAAACCCTACCCAGACTGGTCTCCCGCAGAACGCTGCGCTATCGGCGAAGAAGACGGCGAAATTGAAATGCACATCTCCGAAAACTCAATAAGCAGCTCAGCTCTTACAATGCTTGAAGAACACGAAACCGCCGCACCCAAATCTAAATATGTTGGAACCGAAAAAGCAAAAGTATATAAACTAGATTCTGTTTTCGAAAAGTATTCTTCGGGTTGCAAAAACATTTTCGTTAAAATTGATACGCAGGGCTATGAAGATAAAGTTTTGAACGGTGCCGTCAATTCCATGTCCAAAATCAAAGGTCTTTATATGGAAATGTCTTTGCTAAAGCTTTACGATGGACAGGTACTCTTCAAAGACCTGTACGATAGAGTCATTTCCTATGGTTTTGAACTTCACGGTATTCAGCCCGCCTTTGTTAACAAGGAAACAGGAAGGGTACTTCAGGTCGATGCTGCTTTCTTCAGGTCATAATAAATGAAGCGGATTCACTTTTCGTAAACCCGCTTCAAGGAGAACATAACGGATATATATCAGCTATGAAAAACAATCATTAATTGTTCGATGGAAGCAGTATCTCGTTTATTGCTTGTACAAAACCTTCTTTAGGCATCGCTCCTGCTGACATCTGCGGTTGCCCGTCTTTTGGGATAAATAATATCGAAGGTATGCTTCTTATCCCGAATACTGCCGCCAGTTCCTGCTCAACTTCTGTGTCAACCTTGTATATATCAACCTTGCCGTCATATTCCGTTGCAAGCTCTTCAAGTACAGGGGCTACCATCTTGCACGGTCCGCACCAGTCTGCATAGAAGTCTATTATCGCAGGCTTGTCGCCCTCAAACTTCCACTCTTTGTTGGTTTCGTAATTAAATACTTTTGATTTAAATGTTGCTGCTGTTAAATGTTCCATTTTACCTTTTTTATCCTTTTGATTATTTAAACTTGTGTTATTTCCTGTCTTGTTGTCACCCGTCTGTGTGTTTGCTTCTTTTGAACACGATGAAAAAACTGTAATTCCGGTTACGAGTAACACTGCCGCTGTTATGTATTTTATCTTTTTCATTCTTTTTATCAGTTTATAATTAGTTGCTATTAGCAAGTTATATATAATAAGACATAAAAACAATAGTAAAAGTTCCGCAGTATAAAACATGATTCAGATACAAAAATCTTATCAGCATTTACTTTATTTATTGCACTATCCGTTAATAATAAATATTGACTATTAAAGTTATAATGTTATATTTGTTGAAATTTATTTTGGTTAATTGTAAATATTTTTGAGATTAGCACTTACATACAACGTTAAAAACGATAACGGCGGAAACGCCGAACAGACAGGCGTTTCGGGGAATGCAGCAAAATACATTAATCGTAACCTTGTTGAGAATTATCCCGAACGTCTTGACGATACTTATGCTGAATGGGATTCGATGGAAACTATTGATGCAATACGCTGTGCTTTTGAGTCAGAAGGTCATTCTGTTGAGCTTGTCGAAGCGAATGAGGATGCCTACGAAAAACTCAAAATCCTTAAACCCGATTTTGTCTTCAACGTTGCCGAAGGTTTTAACGGTGCTTCCCGGGAGTCGCAGATACCATCAATGCTTGAACTGCTTGGTATCAAGCATACCGGAAGCGATTCTATTACAATCGGTATCTGCCACGATAAATCGCGCTGCAAAGAAATACTATCTTACTACAACGTTCCCAATGCCAAATTTTTCATTACTGATAAAACTATTAAGAATGATTCTGGATTTAAATACCCCAAATTCGTAAAGCCCTTACACGAAGGCTCTTCAAAAGGTATTTATGACTCATCCCTCGTAAAGAACCTCGCTGAATTAAATAGTGAGATTGCAAGAATTAAAGAAAGCTACAATCAGCCGGCACTCGTTGAGGATTATATCCCTGGCAAGGAGTTTACCGTTGCAATGCTCGGTAATGGAGATGAAGTCAGAGTGCTGCCGATTGTTGAAATTAATCTTGATACAGTTCCAGAAGGATTTAATAAAATTTATTCCTACGAAGTGAAATGGTTCTTCGATACTCGCGAAAACCAGCTCGATATTTTTAAATGTCCTGCCGAGGTAGATAAAAATATTTATGAGCATATCGAAAAAGTCTGTAAGGATGCATTTAAAGTCTTAAGGATTAAAGACTGGGCGCGTATTGATGTTCGTCTCGATGAAAATTATATTCCGAATGTTATAGAAATTAATCCTCTGCCCGGTATTCTTCCTAATCCTCAGGACAATTCATGTTATCCAAAATCTGCAAGACATGCAGGTATGGATTATAACTCGATGTTAAACACAGTATTATACGAAGCAGTTAAAAGATACTCAGCATATTAAATGAAAGTTAGCATATTATATAACGACCCGCTTCAATACACTAAAGACCGCATCTGGGATGATGGTGTTACTGATATTGATAAAGTTGATGAAGCAATAGATATGAGCGAGTACGGTGTTCTCGATGAAATGAAATCTGTTCAGCGTGCTCTTAAAACAAGCAACCACGAAACAAAAATCGTTCCTGTCGCACTTGACCCTTATAAACTCATTGATGAACTTCGTAATAATAGACCCGATATTATTTTTAATCTCTGCGAATCACTCGACGGCGACCCTACTCAGGAAATGACTATCGCTGCATTGTTTGAAATGCTCAAAATTCCTTATACGGGTTCACGAGCATTAACACTCGGTCTTGCTTTAAATAAAGCACGTGTAAAAGAGATTCTTAACTATTACGATATACCGACAGCATTACATTTTATTTCTACTAATCCGTCAAAGCTTAATGAAGAAGGTTATTCAAAGTTAAAAGACAAATATCCTTTAATAGTTAAACCTTCTCGCGAAGACGCAAGTATAGGTATAGAAAATAATTCGATAGTCCATGATGAAGCTCAGCTAAAAACCCGTATTGAATTTGTTCTTGAAAAGCATAAGCAGCCTGCATTAATCGAGCAATATATTGACGGTCGCGAAATAAACGTTAGCGTCGTCGGTAACGTCGTTAAAGACATTAACGATCTTATAGTATTTCCTATCTCAGAAATTGACTTCTCCGCTCTGCCCGCTGACCTTCCGAAAATTGTCAGCTATAACAGCAAGTGGATGTATAATACGGTTGAGTTTGCGGGTACAAAAGCAGTCTGCCCCGCAAAGAATCTATCTCCTGAACTCGAAGCATTGATTCAAAAAACGGCGCGAACTGTCTATCATCTCGTCGGAGCATCCGATTATGCTCGAGTTGACTTTAGAGTCAAAGACGGAATACCGTATGTTCTCGAACTAAATCCTAATCCGGATATTTCTTCTGACGTTGACGAAGACACTGGTTTTACAAGAAGCGGCAAAGCTTACGGCTGGACCTATGAGCAGATGATTTCAAAAGTTATTGACTTTGCCTGGGAAAGATGGCAAAGAATATTTGCAGAAAAGCTTTAGTTTAATGATACGCAATCTTTTAAATACTGATAGGAACAAAATTGAGAAAATTCTCTTTGATACAAATAACTTTAATCCCGAAGAGATAAAGATTGCAATGGAACTCGTAGATGTTTATATCAACGACCCTGCTCAAAAGGATTATGAAATATTTGTCGACGAAGCAGAAAACAAAGATATCAACGGCTACGTATGCGTTGGTCCAAGACCATTAACGACAGGCACTTACGACCTGTACTGGATTGCCGTTAATCCAAACGTCCAGTCGAAAGGTATTGGAAGTAAACTGATAGATTACATAGAAAATTATTTGAAAGATCAATCTGTAAGATTAATTTTAATCGAAACAAGTGGTAAACCTTCTTACGAGAAAGAAAGAAAATTTTACCTTAAGAACTTATACAAAGAGTTAGTTGAAATAAAAGATTTTTACAACATCGGAGATTCTTTGGTGATTTATGGAAAGTATCTCTGAATTAGAGTTTAAATTATTTAATAATTAATATAAGGAAAACTTTATGGAACTTTGGCAACAAATGATTCGCGACAGTGTTCATTCTGTTGACCAGCTCGTCGAGAAATTTGGGATTAAGCACGAGGTCGCTTCTAAGCTTGATAAATTCTTTCAGGCAAGAATTAACCCTTACTACTTATCCCTTATCAGAGAACCTAACGACCCTATCTGGCGTCAGTGCGTTCCTGACGAAGTTGAGCTTGAAGATATCGACGCTCCGGAAGACCCGTTGAACGAAGATGATATGAGTCCCGTTCCTAACATTACTCATAGATATCCCGATAGAGCTCTCTTTCTCGTGACTTCGCAATGCGGCCTCTACTGCAGGTTCTGCACCCGCAAACGTAAAGTCGGTGACTCCCATAAAATATCTATGAGAACTTTCGAATCTGCTTTCAACTACCTCGAACAACATACTGAAATCAGTGATGTTATTCTTTCTGGCGGTGACCCCCTTATGCTGACTGATGCTATGCTTGAAAAAGTCCTTGCCCGTCTGCGCGAAATCAAACATATACAGATTATTCGCCTTGGTACTAAAATGCCATGCGTCCTTCCTCAACGTATCACCCCAAAGCTTGTTAATATGCTAAAGAAGTATCACCCTATTTATATTAATACTCACTTCAATCATCCTTGGGAAATTACCGAAGAAAGCAAAAAAGCTTGTGCCATGCTCGTTGATGCTGGATGTCCCGTCGGTAATCAGGCGGTATTAATGAAAGGGGTTAATGATAACGCTGAAACAATGAAAGAGCTCATGAAAGGTCTTCTTGCTATGAGAGTCCGTCCGTATTATATCTATCAGGCAGACCTCACTAAGGGTGCTAACCATTTCAGAACACCTTTAAGCGTTGGACTCGATATTATGGATAAACTCCGCGGTCACATATCCGGACTCGCCGTCCCTCAGTTCGTTATCGACGCCCCCGGAGGCGGAGGCAAGATTCCAATGCTTCCGAATTATGTCATATCGAAAGATGAAAATAAAATTATTCTTCGGAATTTCAAATATAATATTTATGAATATCCTGAGGCTAAAGATGAATCACAAGTAACAGATAAAACAGTTTATCTTAGAAAGAATAAAAGAAAGAAACAGCAGCAGGTTATTTCCGATACAGAACTCGTTAAAAATCTGAAACAGCCTGTAATGAGTATTGAAAACTGACTCTATTTGAAATATAACTTATACCAAAGGTCATCGTCCGATGACCTTTTTCATTATTACTTGATTTTACAAGCCATTAACTTTAAATTTGAATTAGGTATAATCCAACCAAAACAAAAGTAATATATTATGAAAAAAATTATTATTTTTACGCTGCTTTTATTCCTATTTACAGGATGCAATAAAATTAAATCATTGCTTCAGGACAACAAGAAATCGGATTCAGACAAAAAGGAACAGGTTACTACAGAAAATCAGGAGCTGCCTCCCGACAAACCAAACTCAGATAATGAGCTCAGAAAAAAAGAGCTTGAACTTAAGGAAAAAGAACTTGAGTTGAAAGAAAAAGAGCTTGATATCGAAAAGAACAAAAACGATTCTCGGGAAGATACACGCAGAAACACTTCTTCAAACAGTAACACAAGAGTCGAAAGAAATAATTATGGCACCCCGGGAAGTTATCCCGAGGGTTCTCTCAGATACCTGAGTTATAATGATATTGCTGGCCGCTCTAAATGGGAGCTTAGTGTAATGAGGAATGAAATCTATGCCCGGCATGGTTATATTTTCACTTCTAACATGAGTATTAAAAATCATTTCGAAAGTAAATCTTGGTACGACCCAAGGTATTACAATGTTGATAACATGCTTTCTAAAGTTGAGAAGTGGAATATTAACTATATTAAATCCTTTGAGTGATTTGAAACCTTTTGCCTGCTTGTTACGTCTCAACAAGAAAAAATGAAAGGAGTTTTAAAATGACTGGGCATGACCTTCAGGAAATTTTGGTTCCCATATTCGGGATACTATTTACAATCGGATTACCTTTGCTTCTCGTTTTCTGGATTATATACACAAAACATAGGGAAAAAATGAGGCTTATTGAAAAGGGCTTCACCCCCGAAGAAGCAAGAAAATTCTTTTCCGAATCAGAAAAGAAACCAAGAAATCCATACGGTGCATTAAAATGGGGTATTCTCTTCCTGTTTCTCGGTGCTGGTATTTTTACCGCAAATGTACTTCAGGAATTATACGATTTTAACGATGGCGTTACTTTCGGACTTATTATGCTTTCTATCGGTCTTGGATTTGTTGTCTATTACCTGCTCGTTCGTGGTAAGTTAAACGACGACCAATCAAATAAACAGAATTTAACTAACAATTAATTCGGACTGACATGAAAAACAATAGCAAATATTTCATCTGGATTGCTTTAATTCTTCTCGTGACCGTAATGCTGATAGTCTTTCAGGGATGTAATCTAATGAAAAAAAGGTATCCAAAGACAATTACTAAAGACCTTGTTTTAAATTCTGCTGATTATCAGAAACTTATCGTTTCCAATCCTAACGGTAGCGTTAACATCAGAAAAAGTGATAACGATAGTATTGTTAAAATTAAAGCTGATATAGTTAAATATCTTACAAAGAAAGAACTTGACATGCCTGTTGATGATGTAGTGTTTAATATCGATACCACAGGCAAAACTATTATTTTGTCTGAATCCGATAAAAAGAATAATCGTGGCTTTAGATTTCAGTTTAATTTTGGAACAATGGACGAAACTGACTATACTATCTTCGTCCCCTCAGGTATTGAAATAGAGGTTGAAGGCACTAACGGAAAAGTTGACCTCAGGGATTTTAACAATAATGTTACCGCAGACCTTACTAATGGTAGCATCAAAGTAAAAAATGTTTATGGTAATTTGAAAATTGCTCTAACAAACGGTAGTATTTCGGCTGAGCTCGACTCTACAAAAGGCATTGATTTCGAGACCACTAATGGTGGAGTCAAACTGGACGTTGGAAATGATTTCTCAGGTGTGTTTGAACTGCAGACAAGAAATGGTAAGATATCCCGTAACGATTTGGAGTTCACAAATATTACGGAAAGAAAGAACGAGTTTAAGGGTACGCTTAAAGACGGTGATAAGAGTGTTAAAATCGAAACAACTAACGGAAAAATAACCATCGATAAAAAGTAACTGATTGAGGTGGAAGTAAATAGCGATATAGTAAAGCGAATACAAAATGGTGAATCACAGCTTTTTTCAGAGATTGCGAACGCTTATAAAGACAAAGCTTTTTCCCTGACTATGAAGATTCTTAAAAACAGGGAAGAAGCCGAAGACTCGCTGCAGGATGCTTTCATGAAACTTTACAGGGCTATCATGAACGGAAACTATGAAGCAAAGTCAAAGTTCTCTACTTACTTCTACTCAATAGTTTACAACTCAGCGGTTGACCTTTACAGAAAGTACAATGTTAGAAGTTTCAACGTTACATCAATCGAAATTAACGATTCAAACTACAACGAAGGGGATGAACTTAGTTTTAATTTCGAAACTAAGATTGATAAAAACGAAGTTAACACAGCAGAGTATTCAACAGATAAGAGAGTGACAGAATCTGAAATAAAAAATATTATAAATCAGTATATTAATGCCATTCCGGAACAGTACTCGGTGATTCTTAACATGTTCTTTCTCAACGACCTCTCGCACGAAGAAATCTCTGGTATTCTGAAAATACCCGTTGGTACTGTTAAAAACAGAATATTCAGAGCTAAAGAGAAAATGAAAGAACTGCTGTTTAGGCATTTTAATAAAGAAGAATTGTTAGAATATATTAAGGTTTAATTAATGGAAAATAATAATAATATAAACAGGTTTGTTGATAAAAGCTTCGAAAGTGCGCTGCTCGAAAAAACAAGCAGCACTTTTACTGAAAACCTTATGAAAGAAATTGAACTCACAAAAGTATTCAGGAAAGAAGATAAAAGAACTTTTAGTTATCTTAATATTTTGATAATTGCTATTGCTGGCGCAGTCATAACCTCAGGTGTTGTCCTGCTTGTGTTACTCGGTAGTGGTTCAGGTGAAAGAGGAGACCAGGAAGGTATATTCTCTCTTTTATCAGGTATGTTCGATTCCATTAACCAGCGGCTCTATTCGCTAATTGGTATTTCATTCACGGAAAATATCCTGCTTTATTTTGGTGGCATCATAGCAGCAATAATCCTGTTTACTTTTCTTGAAAAAGCAGTGCTTAAGCGTGGCTACAACTAACTGAAGTGCGATAGAAAAAACTTAAACGCACCATCTATCAGTATAAATGTAGCCAGTACCCCTCCAAGCGCTCCGCCTAAATGTGCCTCGTGTCCTATGTTTCCGAACTTATTCTTTACTCCGTAAATCGATACTCCCACATAAACAAAAGCAAACAGAAATGCAGGCATCGGTATAAAGAATACAAGTAATTTGCTGAATGGGAAAAAGAGTACATAAGAAAATATTATCCCGGAAATTGCTCCCGATGCTCCTACTGCTACGTAATTCGGATTCTTATAATTGAACACTAGAGTTAACAGCGAACCCGATAACAGACTTATAAAGTAAATCAAAAAGAAATATAGACTCCCTAAAACCTGACCGAAGTTCATAACAAACATCCCCTCCAGTACAGGCCCGAACGAAAACAGCGTAAACATATTAAAAGCTATATGCATAAGGTCTGCATGTAGAAATGCAGAGGTTATTACCTGATAGTATTTATGATGATTAACTATTTCGTAAGGCCACTCTGCAAACTTCTCAAAGTAATCCGGTTTCATGTATCTTATCCAGATATAAATTGCAATGTTTGCAAATAGTAATGTATATGTTATGGGTGCGTCCATTCTTATTCTTATTTTAATATTTTATTAGTGATGCCGAATCCCTCGTAAATTAATCCTGTGTAAACTTGCACTATCTCAGCGCCAAGTATCATCTTGTCTTTGTAGTCCGACTTGTTGAACACCCCGCCTGCTCCTATTAAAACAAAATCCTTATTTCCTTCATTAAGTTCATTCAGTTTTTTCAAAACTATGTCAGCCTTGCCCTTAACAGGCTTTCCGCTAAGTCCGCCCTCTTCTTCAATTTGTGATATAAGGTTCTCTCTTGTAACTGTTGTGTTTGTTGCTATTATCCCGTCAAGTCCGTAATAAGTCGCAGCATTGTAAATTGTTTTTATCTCATCATCATTCAAATCGGGCGCAATCTTTAGAAATATGCATTTCTCGGGCAAGTTCTTCGTTCTGATAATCTCATTCCGTTTCATTATTATCTCAAAAAGCAGGTTGTTCAATTGCTTGTCTTCCTGCAGTTTGCGCAGCCCCTCTGTATTCGGCGAAGAAATGTTTATCGTAAAATAATCTCCTGCATCGTATAGCACATCAAGACATTTTACGTAATCTTCCGATGCTTTTTCCAGCGGTGTATCCTTGTTCTTTCCGATGTTAATCCCGACTATAAAATCTTTCCTCGTTCTTTTCTTTGCTTTTAAAATTCTTTCTCTTAGTTTTTCTGCCCCTTCATTATTAAACCCCATCCGGTTTATTATTCCTTCATCCTTAATTAGCCTGAAAAGACGCGGCTTTGGATTGCCATCCTGAGGCAGGGGGGTCACCGTTCCAACCTCAACATGTGAGAATCCTACTGCGTCCCAGAACTCTATCACCTCCCCGTTTTTATCAAGCCCCGCCGCTACGCCAAGCCTGTTCCTGAACTTCAAATCTTTTATCGTAAATTTATTCGAGACATCTTCAAAAGAATAAAATTGTCTCAGCATCGGAAAAGACCATCTTATTAAAGGCAAAACCCTGAATACCATGTTGTGAACGGTTTCAGGATCAAACTTAAACAGTATTGTTCTTATTGTTCTATAAATCAAAATCTAATATTTGTCTCTTACCATTAAATAATATTTTCTTTCTGCCTTCTCTGCAACCTCTGCGGTAAAAATTTTAAACCCTCCTTCCCAAACTCAAGTTTTGGAAGGCATCCCGTCTCTTTGCCAAATATTACTCTACTCTGTGCTCTCGGTGAAAATTCTCCATCTCTTAGCTCTAAATTATATTTTCTCTGTGCCCTCCGATTTATCTCTTTGTTCTCGGTGAAAATTCTTTACTATCTATCTCTAAGCAATAAATAAATGTTTTCTCTGTGCCCTCCGTTTTATCTCTGTGCTCTCGGTAAAAATTCTCTATCTCTAAGCAATAAACAAATTTTTTCTCTGTGCCCTCCGATTTATCTCTGTGTTCTCGGTGAAAATTCATTCTCTCTATCTCTAAGCAATAACCAAATTTTTTCTCTGTGCGCTCTGTGTGCTCGTATGTTAAATAAATCGGTTTTAGAGAAATTAAAAAAGGGTTAATTTTGTA
>CAZVCC010000013.1:0-57850 GCA_964626015.1 uncultured Ignavibacteriaceae bacterium | reverse complement strand
AGTTAAAAATGGCATCAACCGCACAAACAGGTTTTGGCTCAAGATTGGAAAACTCCAAATTCTTGGTATCCGTAATCAAATCTTACATACAATTATGAAAACTCATAATACTCTTTCCCGTATCCTTGATGGATTATTATTGCTTGTATTTATTCTTTTCTTTTCGTCCGCAGGTTTTCAGGACAAGTTCACAGGAAACTGGAGCTATCAGGAAATGCCTGCTTTGCCTAATGTGACAATATCTGATATGAAATTCCTTGATAGTCTAACAGGATTTGCAGTAATGTCAAAAAATGGTTATCCAATAGATACAGCATATATACTTAAGACTACTAATGGAGGATATAATTGGTTTAGTACTAAAGCAGAAAAAGGAAATTTTCACAGAATCCAATTTTTGAATACACAGACGGGATATTTTTGCGGACAGAATTTATCAGGGGCTGTAATATATAAAACTACAAATCAAGGTTCCAATTGGTTTAATCTTTTTATGCCTCAATTGATTATAGCTGATGATATGTACGCTCTGAATGAAGATACAATTTGGTTTGTAGAATCAGAATCTTTGGAAGGTGGAGTTTTCCGCACAACAAACGGCGGAGCAAACTGGCAATTACAATGGGCGGGCGGTGCGAGCAACCCAAACAGAATTAATATGTTTAATAAAGATTTTGGGTTTCAGACAAGTGCTACTTCTCCCGATTCCTGGCTGTTAAGAACAACAAATAGCGGAGTAAATTGGAATACTGTACCCGGAGGTCCCTTTAGAGATATAGTGTTTTTTGACACTTTAATTGGATTTAAAAATTACGGAACATTTAAGAAGACTACAGATGGCGGCATAAGTTGGATAACAACGCAACTTCCAAATATTCCGTCACCAGGTTTTTCAATTATTAATGGATTTTCATTTGCTAACAGAGATACAGTTTGGGGAGGAGGTGGGTATGTATATCTTGGGGGTAAATTCCGAGGAGTATTATATAATTCTACAAACAGTGGAACAAATTGGCGTTATCAAATACCTGATACAGCAATAAATACAATAGACTATAACTTTATAGAGTTCATCGATACTAAAGTTGGTTGGGCTTATGGGTACAATCGAGGTCTTCACACTACTGTTGGCGGTGACACTGTATTCATCGTAACATCTATAAACAATAATGAAATATCGCAATTACCCGAAGACTATTTATTATACCAGAATTACCCTAACCCGTTTAATCCGTTCACAACGATTAAGTTTGCTATTAAACTAACATCAAATATTTCACTCGAAGTATTCGATATGAAGGGCAGAAAAATTAAAACCATCATTGATAATAAGAGAATAAACTCCGGCACTTACGAATACGGATTCGACGGCAGTAATCAATCTACAGGTATATACTTTTATAGATTAACAGTAAATAACAAATCGTCAATAACAAAGAAAATGTTAATCGTGAAATAAAAAGAATTAAATATTATTATATTACATGAAAAAACAACATACAAATATGAATAGTTATAAATCTAAAGCCGTAAAAGTAATAATATCTATCGTTACTTTTTTAGTATTTGTTTCTACGGGTTTTCAGGATAAGTTCACAGGAAACTGGAGCTATCAGGAAATGCCTGCTTTGCCTAATGTGACAATAGCGGATATGAAATTTCTTGATAGTCTTACCGGGTTTGCCGTTATGTCAAATGACACTCAACCTTTAGACACAGCTTATATACTAAAGACAACTAATGGCGGATATAACTGGTTAAGGTCAAAAACAGAGAAAGGGAATTACACAAGAATACAATTTATTAATAATCAGACCGGATACGTTTGCGGTCAGATTCAAACGAATGCAGTAATATATAAAACTACGAATCAGGGATTAACATGGACAAATCTTTTTATCCCGCAATTAATAATCGTTAACGATATGTATGCTTTGAATGAAGATACAATTTGGTTTGTCGATAGATTTTCTTTGGAAGGTGGCGTATTCCGCACAACAAACGGCGGCACAAGCTGGCAATTACAGTGGGCGGGCGGAGCGAGCAACCCAAACAGAATTTATATGTTTAATAAAGATTTTGGGTTTCAGACAAGTGCTACTTCTCCCGATTCTTGGCTATTAAGAACAACAAATAGTGGAGTAAATTGGAATACTGTACCCGGAGGTCCCTTTAGAGATATAGTGTTTTTTGACACTTTAATTGGATTTAAAAATTACGGAACATTTAAGAAGACTACAGATGGCGGCATAAGTTGGATAACAACGCAACTTCCAAATATTCCGTCACCAGGTTTTTCAATTATTAATGGATTTTCATTTGCTAACAGAGATACAGTTTGGGGAGGAGGTGGGTATGTATATCTTGGGGGTAAATTCCGAGGAGTATTATATAATTCTACAAACAGTGGAACAAATTGGCGTTATCAAATACCTGATACAGCAATAAATACAATAGACTATAACTTTATAGAATTCATCGATACTAAAGTTGGTTGGGCTTATGGGTACAATCGAGGTCTTCACACAACAGTTGGCGGTGACACTGTCTTCATTGTAACCTCAATTAATAACAATGAACATTCGTTTATCCCTGATGATTATGTTTTATACCAGAATTACCCTAACCCTTTTAATCCGTTCACAACAATTAAATTCAGTTTAAAAATATCATCTGTTATTTCACTCGAAGTATTCGATATGAAGGGCAGAAAAATTAAAACCATCATTGATAATAAAAGAATAAACTCCGGAACTTACGAATACGGCTTCGATGGAAGCAATTATTCTTCAGGTGTTTATTTCTATAAACTTACAATTAACAATAAATTCTCGATAACAAAGAAAATGTTGATGCTTAAGTAATCCGCCATTTTTTTGGCGGAGAATGAATAAATAAAAGAAATTAAAATTCTTATATTACATAATAACACAACATACATAGATGAATAGTCAGAAAACTAAAGCCGTAAAAGTAATAATATCGGTCATTACTTTTGTAATATTTGTTTCCACAGGTTTTCAGGATAAATTTCTTGGGAACTGGAACTATCAGCAAATGCCAACTTTGCCTAATGTGACAATAGCTGATATGAAATTCCTTGATAGTCTAACGGGATTTGCAGTAATGTCAAAAAATGGTTATCCAATAGATACAGCATATATACTTAAGACTACTAATGGAGGATATAATTGGTTTAGTACTAAAGCAGAAAAAGGAAATTTTCACAGAATCCAATTTTTGAATACACAGACGGGATATTTTTGCGGACAGAATTTATCAGGGGCTGTAATATATAAAACTACAAATCAAGGTTCCAATTGGTTTAATCTTTTTATGCCTCAATTGATTATAGCTGATGATATGTACGCTCTGAATGAAGATACAATTTGGTTTGTAGAATCAGAATCTTTGGAAGGCGGAGTTTTCCGCACAACCAACGGCGGTACAAGCTGGCAATTACAATGGGCGGGCGGTGCGAGCAACCCAAACAGAATTTATATGTTTAATAAAGATTTTGGGTTTCAGACCAGTGGTTCTTCTCCTGAATCCTGGCTGTTAAGAACAACAAACAGCGGAGTCAATTGGAATACTGTACCAGGAGGTTCTTTTACCGATATAATATTTTTTGATACTTTAATTGGCTATAAAGGATTTTACGATATCAAGAAAACAACTGACGGAGGATTAAGTTGGAATATTCTAAGTTTACCAATTCAGCCGTTTTATACAATAAAATTTTCTTTTATTAACAATGATACATTATGGGCTGTGGGTGGTTATGTATTAATGGGTTCTAATTTTAGGGGAATATTATATAACTCAACAAATGGCGGAAATAATTGGCGCTATCAAATTCCGGATACATCTTACAATATACCCGGATTTAGATTCATTCAATTTTTCAATAAAAATATTGGTTGGGCATATCGACATAATAATGGCATTCATACCATAAATGGCGGTGACACAACTTTTTTAATAACAGAAGTAAATAATAACGGACTTTCTTTATTACCTGATGATTTTGTTTTATACCAGAACTACCCAAATCCGTTTAATCCATTTACAACGATCAAGTTTGCTCTAAAGCTAACATCAAATATTTCACTCGAAGTATTCGATATGAAGGGCGGAAAAATTAAAACCATCATTGATAGTAAAAGAATAAACTCCGGCACATACGAATTCGGCTTTGACGGAAGCAATTATTCTTCAGGTGTTTATTTCTACAGATTAACAATTAACAATAAATTCTCGATAACAAAGAAAATGTTGATGGTAAAATAAAAACCAAAAAGAAGTTACATACAATAAGGCAGCCTTAAAAACAGAGAGAAAAGATGATTGATGTTAATACTTCAATCAAAGAATATTATTTACCTAATTTTAAAAATTAAAATTATTTAAAAATGAAAACTAATATTTTAAAGTATGGAAGGACTGTCTTGTACATTTTAGTAATATTTCTTGTACTGTACATTCCTTTAAAGCATATTTACAGTAATGAAAATAAAATCTCATATTCGGCCAGCAACAGCGATAGCAATAAATTTATGGTAGGAATAATTAATAACGGTATAGAAGATTCAGGAAGGTATTACCTTTTAACGGACAGCCTTCTTTGCAACACCTGGCACCGCTATGGCATGTGGAAACGCGGACCGAACTGGTTTCAGGGAGATTCTTTGTATGCTGATATAAATGTTTATAAAAACGAGATTCAAAACGTTATAGATGATAATAGAAATCACAATATGCGTACACTTTTTATGAGAGAGAAATTACTTTATTTATGTTCCGGACAGAGAAGTGACTATCAGTGCGAGGAAACAAATTTTGACAATGACTTACTCCCTTACACTTTTAAAACACATAACACCGGCGGAGACTTTCGGGACAATTCTTCGTTTGGTAATAATAATTGGGTTAGATATTGCTCTACAATTCCTTCTTACGGTCATAACGCAGGTTATGTATGCAGAGAGCTTAGAGCAAACAGAGAACAAATAAACATTCATTCTAACTGGGGTGAATATGCTGTTGACAGACAGTATAAATGGTACGTAAAACCGCGAATCAGAATTGATACTGCGTATGCGAATAATCCAATTAACTTTTACAATAATATTTGCAGAATTGAAGTTTTGAATTTTGTTGGAGATACTATACTAAATAAAGATTTACTTGTAAGTGATTTTAGAGGAGATTTAGATAGTATTTACCATGGCAACTATAAAGAGAGCTTTGAGAGAAACAATTTGAACATTCTTGAAATCGACACCAATAAAAAATTCAACCCTACAAATGCCGTATTATGGGACAGTACAGGAAAAGTAGATTTCAGAGTTTACTGGTACGGGCAATGTAATATGTGGATTGATTATGTCAGGGTTGATAATGAAACGGCTCACAAGTTATTTCAAGGATTTTATGATAATTTTTGGCTTGACTGGGAAGTTTACCAAATCGCGAGACCAAACGTGGACATTATAGACAGAATATATATAGAAGAGTTTGAATTTAATCAAATTCCTTGTATGAAGTACGTATCGGATTATATTAAGAGCGTGAATTCTAATTTCTCCTTAATGTTCGACCTTAACATTTCCACATATTCTATTCATAAAGAAGACTTTGGAAATTTTTATGAAGCGAGTCACATAAAGAAATTTCTTTATGACCCGATACAGCCGAAAGAAGTGTTTTCATATTCTTATCCTTTAAAGGCAAGATATGTTAATGAATATGGAAATCCTGATGGCAATCACTATATTCCATATACTCTTCCCGGGGACACGTTGGAATTCAATCCATTGAAGGAAATTCTCGCTATACCCACAAGTCCCGGTAATTATGATAATTATTTAAATAACTTACTGGAAGTCGGAATCGGTACGGAACAAAGCAACAGAACCACAATGAAAACACTTGATGAGCTATCAAAGACTACAAATTTGCCAATTATTTTTATGCCGCAAGGGCATTTGGTTTACTGGCAATACCATCAGCTTAAGGAACCAACTAATGAAGAGCTTGCATTATTAACATACTTAGGTTTAACCTACGGTGCAAAAGGAATTTTACATTATAGTTATAATGGATATGGTTGTCCTGTGTATAAAGCTATTGACTCGTTAAAAGACGGATATGACAGAGGGTTTTACAACCCGGAGGTTGACTCCTGCAAAAGGTTTGGATTTCCAAGGTATAAAAATGCATACGGGCAATTAAAGTGGCAAAATGTAAAAGAAATAAACAAGCATTTATTAAAATGGGGGGATTATCTTCTCAGGTTTAATATTGCAACTCGTGAAAGTTTTTCTTACGAAATCGAAACAGATAGGAGCCAATTTAAAAGCAATACATACTTTAACGATATTCTAACCTATAAACCATCTGTAAATTCTACTGCTTGTACTGAAATTACACCCGACAGTACTGAAACCCGTACAAGCATAGTACAGGAATGCGAAAATGACAGATATCTCCAGATTTCTAAGTATGACATAACAAATGAATCTTTCAATAAATATTTTATGGTAGTTAACCGAAGATGTTCGCCGTTTGTAGATGAGTCAAGCCAGGATAACAACGGAGGCAGAAGACTTGTAAAAGTAAAATTTGACCAGAGCCCATCTTCATTTAATGGGTTTAACAACTGGGCAATAATTGACTTATATAAAGATTCTTTAGTAAAAGTATTTAACAAGAGTAATTCAGGATTTCTTGACTTAGGGTGGTTTATGCCGGCAGAAGCGAGACTTTATAAAATTGCCCCCGTCATTCAGGAAGGCGGGACATTTGTATGCGACGAATATGTAAACACTAATTTTACATGCAACGGAATGGTGTATGGCAATGGACATAACATTACCATAAACCAGGGAAAAACAATATCCTTCAGCGAAGATGGCGGACTATACATGGAAGGCGGCTGCTTTGTGAGCGGCATTAATTCCGATAATGCTGACGCTGTAACTTTTCAAGGTACAGGGGGAGCAAATCACTGGAAGGGTATTACATTAAACGGATGCGATTCTGTTGGAATATACAACACAATCACTTCGAATGCAGAATCAAACGATACGCCTAAAACATATTCGTATTCGATAATAAACTCGTACAAGGTTGACTTCAGAAAATGTAATTTTATTACAGAAAATGATAGAGGTATAATACAGGCGGTATATAACGGTTCTTCCTTATTGCGAAGTTCCTTTAAAGTACGTGAAAGCAATTTCTACATGGAAAACTGCGGATATCCAGCAATAAATGTTATTTCAAACGCCTCGGCATCAATACCTTTGATTGCAGAATGGTGTACATTTCATTCAAAGGATAATGACACCTCCTGTGCTATAATGCTTACCGGCGTAACCGGAGGAGCGGTAAAGAACTGCTATTTTTATGATTTCGGGAAGACAATAATTTTCATTTCCTCATCAATTGACCTTTACGGTAATTTAATACTTGGAGGGAATAATTCGGAAGGACTACAATGCCTGTCGGGCAGCAGTGTATCATTGGGACCAAACTCGGGCATGTATCTGGGAGGGTATAATTATTTCAGGAACTACGGCACTACTTCGAGTAATATACGCACTGACGACTCGTTTTTTGACATAGATTGCGGCAATAACGAATTTGATATTGACGAGACTGATTATTCAAAACATCTGACAGGAACAATGGAGAGTGATGATGAACCTGCTTCTGTAAATGCTTATAAAAACTGTTTTCATGAAGACAGCATTACCAACATAGAGGCTATACACGATGTAATATGGAGCGATACTAATTCTAATGTAAATTTCCTGTTTGAGCCTTACTTCTGCGACCTGACACAGCTTCAGGACTTTGTGGTTTTTGAAGCTTATGGATTTCCTGATACGGTTTATTACAAATCAGGGGGAGAAGGAGGCGGATTTAACCCGAATAAAACAATAAATGCAGAAGAAAACACATATAAAAGCTTAAAAGACACAGTAGACATTAACCTCAGGAAGAGAAATTATCAAACAGTAGAAACAAACTCGAAACTGATACTTACACAGTATCCCGACAGTCTTGAAAGCATAGGAATGGTACAGAAGCTATACATGGCATCGCTTAACCTTGACAGCACAAGAATTGGGATAACAAAGACATTCCTTGAAAACCTGATATCCAATAACACACAAAACCCAAGCCTTATAAAACGTGCATTTTACTTCATACAGAAATGCAAGGTAAAACTCGGACAGTTTCAGTCAGCACTCGAGGGATTTCAGTACATAATGACACAGAATCCCTATACTTACGAAGGACTCGTCGCCAGTTGGGACTATGCAGCTACTTATCTTCTTATGGGAACGGGAGGAAGTATTCAAGGTGATAACGAACAAAAACTTGAAGACCTCACTACACCAACGGACACACTATTAAGCCGTATGTCAAAACGGGATATAAACACTAATAGAAACTCGAACAATTCTGCAAACGAAAAGATAACAAAAATATTCTACGAGAAAATAAAGAACACGACAAAAGATGACAGGTCAAAACAAGAAGAGAAAGTAAAAACACTCGAAAAGACGCTTGAATCTTCAAAGAGCACACCGGAAAAGAACGAAGCCGCAAGAGAGCTTGCAGTAATGAAACAGATAAAAGAAGCAGTTAAGATAAAGAAACCGAAAACTGTCATTAACCATGTGCAGATAATGAACGATGACATAAAGAAGGTGTTTGGAGTCGGAAAGAAAAGCTCGAAGGAATCAATGAATAGTTTAATACCTCAGACATATCAGTTATATCAGAACTACCCAAACCCGTTTAATCCAACGACGAAGATAGCTTTCGACCTGCCGAAAGATGCAAAAGTTAAACTTGTAATCTACGACATACTCGGAAGAGAAATGAAAACACTCGTAAACAACGAGTTCCGTTCAGTAGGAAAATACATAACCGAGTTCAACGGCTCAAACATGGCAAGCGGTGTTTACTTTGCAAGAATACTTGTAAATGAAGGAAAGGATTTTATTGCTGTGAAGAAGATGGTTTATCTCAAATAATTTGTTAAAAAATAAGAACAGATATTATATATAAACAAAAGCCCCGGCAGTGCCGGGGCTTTTGTTATTGCCTTTATTAACTTAATCCAAAGATAATGATGAATCTTTAATTATAGATTTTAATTAATTATAATATTGTATATTTTATTTGTAATAAGAATATTGATTAATTTATTTAATTAACTTATGAAACTTCATAAAACTCTTTCCCGCATCCTTGATGGATTAATATTGCTTGTATTTATTCTTTTTCTTTCTTCTGCCGGATTTCAGGATAGAAACACGTCGGGCTGGTATCAGCAGTGGTTTCCGAATTTGAATGGAAGCACAATAAAGGATATTACTTTTCTTGACAGTCTTACGGGATTTGCGGTGACAACAACTAACTCGTCAGTTCAGGCTTATATTTTAAAGACTACTAACGGCGGAGATAACTGGAATATAATATATACATATGTTCCTCCTTCGGTAAATTCAGGATTTACAAGAATTCAGTTTGCGACAGACAGCCTTGGTTACGCTTCTACAAATTATTTTGATATTTTTAAAACCATGAATTCAGGTTTAAATTGGACAGCAATAAATACTCCGTGGGGCGGTGATGACATAGCAGTAATTAATTCGGATACAATATTACTTGCAAATTATGATCAAATTATGGGTGGCATCTACCGTTCCACTAACGGCGGAATAAACTGGACACGAATCTGGACAAATGGCACAAGCGGAAATCCTGATAAAATTTATATGTACGATAAAAATCTGGGATTCTCATGTGCTGGAAGTTCTTCAAGTAGTATTTTTTATAGAACTAGTAACGGTGGTCTTAATTGGACAAATTTAGGAGATAGCACTTTCTCTGGAATTCAATTCTATGATTCTTTAACTGGTTGGAGACAAACTGGATATGGAGTAAAGAAGACAATTGACGGTGGATTAACTTGGGTTAGACAAAATACCCCCACTTTTTTCGTGCAGGCATTTCTTGACCTAACTCTTATTAATAAAGATACATTATGGTATGTCGGTCCAACCATTCTTAGATATAATAATGGATGGGGAGTTATCTGTCAATCCACAAATGGTGGTATTAGCTGGGGATACCAATTGCCCGACACATCAATTAAAATTGCTACTTATAGATATATTGATTTTATTAATAAATATAATGGCTGGGCTTATAAATACACAACAACAGGGGTTCATACTAAGGTCGGCGGTAATGATACGACTATTTACACAAGCATAAATAATAATATAAGCACCAAATTGTCTGATTATGAATTATTCCAGAACTATCCGAATCCGTTTAATTCGAGTACAGTCATCAGGTATCAGGTGAAAGCTAACAGTAATGTATCGATAAAGGTTTATGATGTGCAGGGACACGAGGTACAAACTCTTGTACAAGGAAAACTAAATCCGGGAGTTTATGAATATTTTCTTAATGGTAATAATCTTTCAAGCGGAATATATTTTTATTCAATGATTATTGATGGAAAAGTTCTTGACACAAAGAAAATGTTGATGATAAAGTGATCCGCCGCGGTGGATCACTTTATCAGAAATCCTCGATAGTTCGCCGTGGCGAACGTATCGGGAATTTACTTAAAATGAATCACATAATAATATTAAAACAAAATTAATAAACTATTTAATTAATAATTTTAATTATAAAAATCATGAAGAACATTAACTCTATTGGAATAAAACTATTTATTCTAACAGCAATAGCAGCACTGTTTTTAGCATCACAATTCAAAAGCCCAAGTGCAAATGAAAAAGATTTTTTAAATACTCAATCAACTCCGGTACCTGATAGCCAGTTTATTATAGGAGCATTTCACAACGGAACCGATTTAGATTATGATTATCAGGATAGTTTAAGTTTAAATACGTGGCATCATTACACCGCCGATTCGGGATGGGGCTGGCCGAGTATAACCAATGATAATTATAATGGTGATACATCGGAGTATGGTCCGGGGGTTTGTTCAAGAATTGTTAATAATAACAACAAAGGAATGCGGACTCTGATGGACAGACCAATAATTGAATATTTAGTGGGAGGACAGAGAATTGACTATCAATGTGAATACATTGCCCCGAATTTTCAGGCAAATCCATACTGGTACTATGCATATAATAATTCGATATTAGTAAATAATAATATCCATTATTCAATAAGCGATGTAAATGACACTTCATACGGTGCAGAAACCAAAGTCAAATACTGTAATAAACTTGATGATTTTACTTTAGATAATGACATAATGATTAATTCAAAATTACGTTCAAACAGAGAAATGGCATTCAACGATGTTAATTCATGGCTGAGTGATACAGCATATAATTGGTATGTTCTTCCAAAAATACGAATTGATTCTGCTTATGCCGCAGATGCAAATCATTTTTACGACGAGGTTTGTAAAATTGTTGTAACAGGATGGAAAGACAGCATAGAAGCAGAGTTTGTTTTGAAAGTGTCGAGTTTTAGAAAGAATTTTGATACGGTTTATAACGGAAATTATATGGAATCATTTTACGATGCTTTACAGAATTTGAAATATCTAGAAATCGACAAATCTAAGCTCATAAACTTCACGGACACTACAAAATTTGTTTTCGATTGGAGCGATTCCTGCTATTGCGACATAAAAATTTACTGGACAGGGAAATGCGATATGTGGATTGACAGAGTGAGGATAGAAAACCTACCTGCACACCAGTTTTTAACTTTAAAAGACAATAGATGGATTAGCAAAGTAAACTCTGAAGTCAACTGGGCAGGAAGAAATTACGTAGACACAAACCCAAAACCAAATTACATCTACTTCGAAGAATGCCAGATGAGCCACTTTCCTGTAATAAAAGAACTAAACAGACAGATAGATTCTGTTACGGGAGGTAAAAACGCATTAGTCATCTGGCTTAATTATGACCTCTTTAAAGCACATGTTCCCGACTGCTGGGACTATCAGTTTGATGCGGAAATGCTGAAACAATATATTTATACTGATTATGGTCTCAGGAATATTGTAATGGGCTCTTATGCTCTGGAAGGATGGGAAACTCAAGATATTGAAAATAATCATTACATATCTTATCATCCAAACACACTATTAACAACCGAATACAAAAAAGCACTCGGAATATTATCACATCCAACAAATACGCCAGCTGAATATGACGCTTGGCTTCAGAACCGTTTTGATGATCCTGCACGTCCGTCGGGAGTTAACTATACATACATCAGCAAATTGATGTTTAGTCTGAGTAAAGAACCATACATGCGGATTATTAATTGTCCGCAGGCGCATTTATGGTATGCTGATGGGCATAAGCTAAAAGAGCCATCGAATGAAGAACTTGAACTTCAGGCTAATCTTGCATTAACTTATAATGCAAAGGGACTTATCTGGTTTTCTTATGTTGGTGATAATAACACGTTTGACTCAGCTGTGTATAACAAAGGTATAATGAACTATGGTACACCACCAACTAAGAGGGAATCAAACGTTTACGGACAAAACAAATACCTCAAAGTATGCCAGATTGACACCATGCTTGCAAAACGAGGACCTTATATGATAAGTTTTGATCCTACATTGACAAATAATTGCATTTACAGGCTTAGCAGCGAAAGAGAAGAGTTTTTAACAAATACTTTTATTGGTGACATTATTACATACAAAATAAGCAGCACTACACCAGAATGCACTGAAGATAACCCGGGAGGTACAAATCCCCAAGGTCTTGTTTTTGAATGCAAACCCGACAGATACATTCAGGCAGCGACCTTTAAAACCGGCTCAGGTGATATAAACAAGTATTTCATGGTAGTAAACAGAAGATGCTCGCCGTATATTGACAGCACAACGGAAGATAAAAGAGGAGGTAGAAGATTTGTAAGGATAAAGTTTGATGCAAACGCAACCGACCTAGCTGGTTTTAACAACTGGAAGATTATAGATATTGATTCTAACAAAGCAGTAACTGTTTTCGATAAAAGAGCAAATGCATTGCTTGACCTCGGCTGGTATAATCCGGGACAGGGGAAACTTTATAAAATAGCTCCCGTCATGCAGGAAGGGGGAACGTTGGTCTGCGACGAGACGGTATCTACTTCAACATTCACGTGCAATAGAACAGTTTTCAACAACGGCTATGACCTTACAATATCTCCTAACACCATAATATCATTCTCAAATAACGCGGGAATAGAAATGAACGGCGGAAGTTTTGAATGCGGAGAGTTTAGTACGGAAGATAACCAGGTTACATTAAATGGTACGGATAGCTCCAAAGGATTGATTCTTTCAAATCTTTCAAGCATTGGCATTTATAACACAAACATAAACGACCTAAAGAATGACAGCTCGGAAACAGCTGTTTTGATTTCAAACTGCTGCTATATTAACTTAAAAGGCTGTGTATTCGATGCAGCAGCAAATTCAGGGGGGATAAACATATCATTTACAGATTACATACAGGATACGATGTCATTAAACATAAGCGAATGCAATTTTCTGATGGGTTCAAGCGGATGTGACGCAGTAAGCATATCTTCAAACGGCTCGCCCTCTTCTGCAGTTTTATTAGACTGGTGTACTTTCACAACCTCAAATGACAGTTCTAATGCCTTAAGATTGATAAACGTAACGGGAGGGGCTGTGAAGAACAGCACATTTGTTAATTTTAATACTACAATCAGCTCTCTCTGCTCTGCTTTTGACCTGTATAACAATAAAATACTCGGTAAAACAAACTCAACGGGGCTACAATGCCTGTCGGGCAGCAGTGTATCATTGGGACCAAACTCGGGCATGTATCTGGGAGGGTATAATTATTTCAGGAACTACGGCACTACTTCGAGTAATATACGCACTGACGACTCGTTTTTTGACATAGATTGCGGCAATAACGAATTTGATATTGACGAGACTGATTATTCAAAACATCTGACAGGAACAATGGAGAGTGATGATGAACCTGCTTCTGTAAATGCTTATAAAAACTGTTTTCATGAAGACAGCATTACCAACATAGAGGCTATACACGATGTAATATGGAGCGATACTAATTCTAATGTAAATTTCCTGTTTGAGCCTTACTTCTGCGACCTGACACAGCTTCAGGACTTTGTGGTTTTTGAAGCTTATGGATTTCCTGATACGGTTTATTACAAATCAGGGGGAGAAGGAGGCGGATTTAACCCGAATAAAACAATAAATGCAGAAGAAAACACATATAAAAGCTTAAAAGACACAGTAGACATTAACCTCAGGAAGAGAAATTATCAAACAGTAGAAACAAACTCGAAACTGATACTTACACAGTATCCCGACAGTCTTGAAAGCATAGGAATGGTACAGAAGCTATACATGGCATCGCTTAACCTTGACAGCACAAGAATTGGGATAACAAAGACATTCCTTGAAAACCTGATATCCAATAACACACAAAACCCAAGCCTTATAAAACGTGCATTTTACTTCATACAGAAATGCAAGGTAAAACTCGGACAGTTTCAGTCAGCACTCGAGGGATTTCAGTACATAATGACACAGAATCCCTATACTTACGAAGGACTCGTCGCCAGTTGGGACTATGCAGCTACTTATCTTCTTATGGGAACGGGAGGAAGTATTCAAGGTGATAACGAACAAAAACTTGAAGACCTCACTACACCAACGGACACACTATTAAGCCGTATGTCAAAACGGGATATAAACACTAATAGAAACTCGAACAATTCTGCAAACGAAAAGATAACAAAAATATTCTACGAGAAAATAAAGAACACGACAAAAGATGACAGGTCAAAACAAGAAGAGAAAGTAAAAACACTCGAAAAGACGCTTGAATCTTCAAAGAGCACACCGGAAAAGAACGAAGCCGCAAGAGAGCTTGCAGTAATGAAACAGATAAAAGAAGCAGTTAAGATAAAGAAACCGAAAACTGTCATTAACCATGTGCAGATAATGAACGATGACATAAAGAAGGTGTTTGGAGTCGGAAAGAAAAGCTCGAAGGAATCAACGAATAGTTTAATCCCTCAGACGTATCAGCTTTATCAGAACTACCCGAATCCGTTTAATCCAACGACGAAGATAGCTTTCGACCTTCCGAAAGATGCAAAAGTTAAGCTTGTTATCTACGACATACTCGGAAGGGAAATGAAAACACTCGTTAACAACGAGTTCCGTTCAGCAGGAAAATACATTACCGTGTTCAACGGCTCGAACATGGCAAGCGGTATTTACTTTGCCAGAATACTTGTCAACGAAGGAAAGGATTTTATTGCAGTGAAGAAGATGGTAATGGTTAAATAAATCTACGTCATTATAAATATTCAACGGGGCTGACAACCCCGTTTTTATTACAATTACTTTCAGGAAACATAATTAACGATTACGTTCAAGTCTTTAAATTATTGTCGTGTACTTAGAATCGATTCATGGATCACGTATTTTCCAAATATTTGTTTGCATAAAGAACAGGACCAAGAATTGTATCAAATACTACATTAGAAAAGGGATTTAAGAGTTTGGGGCGAATAATTAAAAATACATAACAGGTAAAAGATATGTCACAGAAATATAGAGATAATCTCTGAGAAGGCTGAAATAAATTGAGATTAATAGACCGCCGTAAAGGACAGAATAGAAATATACTAAATATGTATTTATTAACGCAGTAAATTAAACCTTCTTATTGATAAAACTATCTAATAATAATGGTTTAGCAGAAATGCTTGTTTATATTTCGAATACTTATTTGAAGTCTTTTGAACGGAACTAATCAAATTTTTCCAAGTTTAAATAATAAAGAAATAAAGCATTTTGAATTAAATTAACGGAATAAAATTTCTATATTTACTATTGTTTAATTAAAAATATTATGACAAAAAAACTAATCTTGGCTGCATTAATTCTTTCAATTTTTGCAGTTTTTTCAGTAAACAATTCGGTCAATGCACAGTCTGACCCGACACTAAGTGTATCTGTCTCCAAATCAGTAAAACCAGGGAGTGTGGGTACATTAACGATAAAGTTCAAGCATGGTCCAAAAGTAAAGATTCCCGGTGAGCCGCCAATTGAAATTACACTAAACGGCGAGGGTATCACAGCACAGGGCAACCCAATATTTTCTACCGATGCTGAAGGTTATATTAAAAACTCAAAAGTAACTTATAAATTCAAAGTCAGCAGTGACGCACAAACCGGCACTACTATTTCGCTATCCGGCAGGGTTAAATTTGGATACTGTAGTACTGAAACAGGCGTATGCAAATTCGGCGATAAGAATTTCACTGTCAATGTAAAAGTAAAGTAGCACTACAAACATTAATGGCTGGGTCAATCTTCTTTATTTCCGATGTTCATCTTGGTATGAAGCAATATGAACACAAGAAATTACAGGAAGACCTGATAATAAGTTTCTTCGAAAAGCTGATAAATGAAAAAGCTTCCGAATTAATAATCGCCGGAGATTTTTTTGATTCATGGATTGAATACAGGCAGGTTGTGCCAAAGGGTTTCTATCGTGTATTCTCAAAGGTCTACGATCTTGTGAATGCCGGGGTTAAGATTACTTATCTTGCCGGCAATCATGATTTCTGGCGCGGGAAATATCTTCAAGAGGAGTTCGGTATAGAAAAACTTGATAACCATCAGGAAAGAACAATTGAAGGGAAGAGGTTTTTTATACAACACGGAGACGGTCTTGCGTATAAAGATACGGGTTACAAGGTGTTAAAGGTAATATTGAGAAACAAGGTTTCACAGTTCCTTTATTCTTTGCTGCACCCTGATTTCGGATTATGGCTTGCAAGGAGTACTTCTTCAAGGTCGCGTGATTATACTTCACAGAAAGATTATTCCGAAAAAGACGGTTTGAAAGATGCTGCTTTTATCAAGATTAAAGAAGGATTTGATTTTGTTCTAATGGGTCACAGGCACAGAGCTGTAATGTTTAAAGAAGGAACAGGTTATTACGTAAATCTTGGCGACTGGATGAAGAACTTTACTTATGGTGAATTTATTAATGGTACTTTTTATTTCAGAAAATATTACGACTTTACAGGTCAGAAAATTGTTGATGAATTAATAGGGGATTCAAACTCATAAATGTTCGGTAAGTCAAAAAATAAGAAGAAAGAAGAGGAACTGGATAAATATTTTGCGGATAAGAAATACCGCAAAAAAGTATCCAGAAAGAAGAGCACTGAAAAGTTCTCTCTGGGTTTTATTGTTTTTGTTTTGACAATAGTTCTGCTTGCTGCAACCAGTTATCTGGTATATCTTTCGCAATCTTTGCCCTCCTTAGAAGAACTTGAAAATCCTAAGATTGAAGAAGCAACAAAGATTTATTCCGACGACGGTGTACTTATAGACAAATTTTTTCTGAAGAATAGGACCAAGGTAACTTTTGAGGATATTCCTAAGGACATGATAAATGCATTAGTTGCAACAGAAGACAGGAAATTCTTCGATCACTGGGGTGTAGATGTTCAGCGGATTTTCAAAGCGTTTGTTAAGAATGTAATGAGTTTCAGCCTGAAGAGAGAGGGTGCATCTACGATAACTCAGCAGCTTGCGGGTAATCTTTACCTGAACAGAAGGGAAATTACGTTTAACAGAAAGCTTCGAGAAGCAATGACCGCGGTTCAGATTGAGCGTACGTATACGAAGGAGGAAATCTTAACGTATTACCTTAACACAGTTTACTTTGGCAAAGGAGCTTATGGAATTGAAGCAGCGGCTAATACATTTTTCAGCAAAGGATCAAAGGAACTGAATCTTGATGAATGTGCGATACTTGTAGCAACGCTTAAATCTCCGGCAAACTATGATCCTGTAGATAGTCCGGAGAATTCTAAGAACAGACGGAACCTCGTATTGAATTCAATGCTCGAGGAGAATTATATAACGCAAGAGGTTTACAACACATCGATTAACAATCCAATAAAAGTAGCTTTTAACCAGCAGGAAATAAACTCTGAATCTATGGCACCAGAGTTTACGGAGTACGTCAGGCAGCTAATGCAGGTAAAAGCAGAGAAGTATGGATTTGACCTATACCGCGACGGACTGAAAGTATATACAACACTCGATACAAGATTTCAGAAACATGCGAATGATGCAGTAATTGAACAGATTAAATCATACCAGAAAGCTTTCAGCAGTTCCTGGAACTGGAAAAACCATAAAGACATACTTGAAAGCAATGTTGATAAATTTATAAAGCAGACGGAGGAATACAAAAAAGCAGTAACTGACGTCAATAAGAAGAAAATCTATGATATGATGAAGAGTAATCCATCTATAATAGATTCGGTAAAAAATCTCGCCACAACTGTACAGGTAGGATTTGTTGTAATGAATCCGAAGAATGGACAGATAAAAGCAATGATAGGTTCGAATCCAAGTACGAGGACAAAATACGGACTAAATCATGTTACACAAGCAAAAAGACAGCCGGGTTCATCATTCAAACCATTTGTTTATGCGGTTGCGGTTAATAACGGTTATTCGCCCGGATATTTGATTTCAAACGATCCTGTCGTTGTGAATGTCGGCGGCAAAACATGGTCTCCTAAGGGCGGGGGAACGGGCGGAATGGTTACTATGCGTACTGCTATAGAGAAGTCTATAAACGTCGTTGCAGTAAGAACAGCGATGGAACTTGCTCCAATAGAGCAGGTGATAGAGCTTGCGAAAAAAATGGGCATTAAATCAGAACTGCCGAATTTCCTCTCTCTTGCGCTTGGGGTTGGCGAAGTTACACCTCTTGAAATGACGAATGCATACGGTACATTCGATAACGAAGGAATATGGGTAGAACCGATTGCTATAACGAGGATAGAAGACAGGAACGGAAATCTGATAGAAGAAGTCATACCGGAAACAAAGGAAGTTTTGAGCGAAGAAACAGCATACATTATGTGCGATATGATGGAAGGCGTTGTAAATGACGGAACCGCAGCATCAATAAGAAGATTTTTTAAGAGACCTGCGGCGGGTAAAACCGGTACATCACAAAACTATACAGATGCGTGGTTTGTAGGTTTTACACCTCAGTTTGTTGCGGGCTGCTGGCTTGGTTTTGATGACGCAAGAATAAAGTTTGGCGGGTCATACGGGCAGGGAGGAAAAGCCGCTGCACCGATATGGGGAAGGTTCATGCAGCTGCTTTATTCTGATGAGAACTTTGATTTCCCGATTGAATATTTTCTTATGCCCGATAATGTTCAGGAAGTTACTATCTGCTCCATAAGTGGAATGCTGGCTGGACCTTCTTGTCCGGGGGAGATTGAACTTGTAAATAAAAGATTAATTCCGAGGAAATGTACTTCAAATCACATAACATACGACTCTTTAGCCTCATCTCCGCTTGATATAGAACAATAACAAAATAAAAAATATATTACGAAAGGATTAATTAAATGGAAAGAACACTCTGTATTATCAAACCAGATGCTGTAAAGAAAAAGGTACAGGGAAGCATTATTCAGATGATACTGGATGCAGGATTCACAATTCGAGGGATGAAGTTAATTCAGATGACAAAAGAACAAGCACAGAAATTTTATGAAGTACATAAAGAGAGACCATTCTACGGAGAGCTTGTAAGTTTTATGACATCTGGACCCGTGATTCCGATTGCACTTGAGAAAGAAAATGCAGTAGCAGATTACAGGAGCCTTATAGGTGCTACTGACCCGGCTGAAGCAGAAGAAGGAACTATAAGAAAGAAATTCGCAGGTTCAAAAGCTGAGAATGCAGTTCACGGGTCGGATTCAGTTGAGAACGGAAGGATTGAAGTGGAGTTTTTCTTTCCGGGTAAAGAACTTGTTTAGTAAAGCGAAAATTAAAGTAGAGAAAAAATAAGCTTTCACCACAGATAAGAAAAGAAATAAAGAAAAGCTTTTATCACAGAAAGCAACGAGAAACCGCTGAGGTCATGGCGAAGCCTGTTACTACGAATAATATAAAGATAAACATTAACAAAGAATTTAACTGTAGAGGAAGTTTGCTACGGAGAATTTAAGACTAGGAGGCAAAGGTCGTCGTTCACGGCGAATCATCTGCGAAGAAAAACCATCAGGTTTTCTTTTGTGAAAGTTTGTTCTAATAACACAGTTTTAAAGTATAGCAACAGGAAGAAAGATTTATTTAATTGCTAAGTGCAGAGAATTTAACCACTGAGGATTCAGCGGAAAGAAATATTTTGTTGCAACACAGGTAAAAGTACTTATTTAATTATCTGTTTTGGGTTCTGGTCTTTTAACTCTGATTGATTTAACTACTCTTTCAATCTCCCCCTTATATTTTTCGAATGATGGCTGTACAGTAAATGTGTTTACGAAAATATTATCAGTTTTTGTAGAAACATAAAATCTGTAGTAAGTCAGTTTGCCTTCTGTTTTCGGGTCTATAGAATAAATTGTTGTTTTTGTCAGCGTATCCTCATTAAATACTTTTGTAAACTGGAACTGTCCGAACCTATCTCCTTTGGAATCAATCTCTATATTCATGGTTAAAGTCTCTTCCTTTTTAACGGTTGTATCGACGAGTATCACACCTGTAAACAACGATGTTTGATTAAGGTCGCGTGCATCAATCTGTTTCCAGTTTGGAGGAAATCTTCCGATAAGTCCGACTTCGTTTTCTGACAGATTCTTCAGCAGCGAATCTGGCATTAGTGATGCATTCATCATTGTAGTATCGACAATACCGTTTTTATTTCTTGATGTGTCGTTAACTTTTCTAAGGGAATCGAGCTCATTGTTTAATGTTGTATCGTTATCCGAAAGAGTTTTATCCAATTTGGGAAGATTAACTCTTGGCGGTGTAATTCTCTTCGGAGTAATTTTTGGGGGAGTTACATCGGACCCTGTTTCCGAGTCTGTTTTAGGCTCTTCGGGTTTGTTTGGGTCATCAACATTCTGAGCGAGCTGATTCAGGTTTTCAGGAAGGTCCTGCATTACTATCAGTCTTTTCTGGACAACTTCTTCGTCTTCCTTTAACTTTCCTGCACCGAATGCATAGAATAAAATAGCAGCAATGATTGTGATAGTATTTGCTGCCGCAAATCCTCTTTGCAGATTCTTCCTAAGGAACTCCTTGTTCTTTTTCCATGGATTCTTTCTTCCGATTTTTAACTCGAGTTTTTCTTCATCTGATAGCCCGTTTAAACTTTCTTCAGGCGGTTTGGCAGCAGATTTCGTGAGTCTGCTAAGAATATCAACTACTAATGGATTAGGAGTAAGTCCCGGTGTTTTGAATTGTACGGCTTTCTCAGTCTTTTTGATGTTTAAATTATTATCGGGTTTATCTGCATCGTCTCCTATTTTGATGAATACTTCAACGTCCTGTTTTGTTATACCCTGTCGCGGATGAATGAATATCTTATTTGATTGCGTTTCTTCACCGTCTTCAATATTTGTCTTATCCAGAAGAAAACTGTCAACTGAAATTGATTTATTAGTTGAGATTTTAATTCTTAGTACATTTTCACTGATTAAGTTAATTTGATAGTTGCTTTCTTTCTTTCTTATTTCAGTCTTTAAATCGCCTGTTTCACTATCAGCATAAGTTGCAGGTTCTTCGCTTCCAATTTTTACGAGTACCTCTATTTCCTGTTTTAAATCTTCTGCTTTTGGTGGTATGTAAATTTTGTTGGACTGAAACTCTTCTTTAACAGTTACATTACAGTCGATTGAAACTGATTGGTTGGTAGTGGTTCTTACACGCAGAACTCTTTCGTCGATTAAGTTAACCTGATATTTGCTGTCAAAGGTTCCTGAATCCTGTATCTCATCAGTAGTTATTTTTTCAGTGTTCTCATTCTGCACGTCCGTCTTTTCCGTATCGTGAGGTTCTGAATTATATTCCGATTTAGGCAGATCGGGATTGCTAATAGTAGCATCAGGCTGAGGTTCATTATTCTGAAAATTCAGCTTAATATTTTCGGTTTCTTTGGGTTCTAATCCGTTTTTTTCTGATAAATTACCATTCTGCAATGGTTTTTGAATATCATCACCCTCTAAGTTGTTGTTTATATCGTCTTTATTTAAAGTATCGCTCATTTATTAATTATCATGCAAGTTAAGCATCTTATACTTAACTTTAAATTCATTTTCAAGTTTTTCGTGCATATTAAATTAAACTCCATTTCTTTCCATTTTGTTCAATATTTAATGAAAAATTATACAATTTAGCAATTATTTTTCATGGAATTATTGATAATTGAATTGTAACTTTTGCAATTACAAGATATTTTTAAAGATAATTAAATTCAGATTATGAAAAATTATATACTATTTTTAATTCTATTCGTTTTATCGGGCAGCTTATTAAATGCACAGGAGTCGGATAAGATTTCAGGTGAGAAGAAGATTCTTGACCATTCAGTTTATAACGACTGGAAGAGGCTTGAGAATGTTAAAATTTCAAACGACGGAAAGTTTACGACTTTTGAAATTAATAAACAAAAAGGCGACGGTGTTCTTAACCTTAAGAACTTATCGAATGATGAGGAATTATTAATTCCGAGGGGTTATGACAACACCTTCTCTTCGAACAGTGACTTTGCAGCGTTAAAAATCAAGGTGCCGGAAGATTCGTTGAGAAAGCTGAAACTTGCTAAGAAGAAGAAGGAAACATTTCCTAAAGATTCTTTTGCGGTAGTATTACTTAATGATATAAAGAAACCGGGTTTTAAATATTCGGGACTTATTTCATTCAAGCTGCCGGTAGAGAATTCTCAGCTTGTTGCATTTATGAGAGCACCCGAGGGTAGTAAGAAAGATACTGTTTCAAAAAGTGATATTGATGTATATGAGCTGAATGTGCTGAATCCTGTAACGGGTACGAATAAAACTTTCAATGATGTATATGAATTTAATTTCTCAAAGAACGGTGATGCTCTTGTTTATTTATCGCTCATAAAGGGTAAGGTTGACACGACAAAAGTTTTCGTATTTAAAAAGGATGCAGATAAACCCGAGCTGCTATTTTCAAAGAAGGGGTATGGAAAAGATATTACAGTTGATTCAAAAGGGAGTCAGGTTGCGTTCATACATTCGCCCGATACGGCAAAGGTTAAGAGGTATGGGCTTTATTACGGCGATATGAAGTCAGTTGGTATGATTGCCGATAACAACAGTGCTTTTCTTAATGCAGAGTGGGAAGTAAGTCCGTACACTGATTTGATGTTTTCTGATGACGGAAGCAAGCTGTATTTTCATACTGCTCCAAAGCTTCAGCCGGAGCCGAAAGACTCGCTTCTTGATGAGGAAAAGTATAAAGTTGATGTATGGAATTATCAGGATCCATACCTTCAAACTCAGCAGCTTCACGACCTTGACAAAATAAAGAAGCAAAAATTCCTTGCGGTGTACGACAGGGGCTTGAACAATTTCTATCAGATTGAAGACCTGAAATTTGAGACTGTGAAATATCCAAAGAACGGTAACACAGATTACTATCTTGGAATAGACGAGAATCCATACAAGCGCTCGCAGTCATGGATACAGCCCGAACAAAAGGATTTATATTCAATTAACTACAAGAACGGAAGAAAGGTGCTTGTAGCAGAAAGCGTGCAGTACAACGATGCGATTTCACCGACGGGAAAGTATATAACGTGGTTCGATAACGCTGACAGCTCTTTTTACATATACAATAATCAGACCGGAACAAAGTCACAGCTTACTAATAATTTATCTGTCAGGTACTATGACGAGTTAAATGACGTTCCGAACATTCCAAATCCTTACGGCTTTGCAGGGTGGACAACGAATGATGAGTATGTGTTAGTCTATGACAGATTTGATGTATGGAAGTTCCCGGCTGTCAGCGGCTCCGAGCCGGTGAAACTAACGGCAGGAAGAGAAAACAACACTGTTTACAGAATTCAGAAGATTAACTACGACTCAACGAACATAGGACTTGATGAGCCGCTTCTTATAAAGGGAATCAACGAAACAAACTGGCAGGAAGAATTTTGGTCTGCGACTGTTAGCAAAGGAATGCAGAATAGGTTAATAAGTCTTGACAATAAGTTTGTGTCTTTGTTCAAGGCAAAGAAATCGGACAAGCTTGTATTTCAGAAATCATCATACATTGAATTTCCTGATTTATGGAAATCGGATATGAGTTTCTCAAATATTACGAAAATATCCGACGCTAATCCGCAGCAGAAGGATTACAACTGGGGAACTGTAGAGCAGGTTTACTGGAAAGACTCTGCGGGTGCGGAACAACGAGGGCTTCTGCTTAAACCCGAGAACTTTGATGCAAACAAGAAGTATCCGATGATAACATATTTCTACGATATATCATCTAACAGATTTCATGGGCATACCATTCCGAATCCAAGCCGTTCTGTCGTCAACTTTCCTTTGTACAACAGCAATGGTTACATAATTTTTATTCCCGATATTTCATACAAAGTCGGCTATCCGGGAAAGAGCGCGTACAATGCGATTGTCAGCGGCGCCAAATATCTTGCGGACACGTATTCGTTTATTGACAGAGACAATATTGGATTGCAGGGACAGAGCTGGGGCGGTTATCAGGTAGCGTATCTTGTGACGCAGACTGATTTCTTTAAAGCGGCGATGTCGGGTGCGCCTGTTTCGAACATGACGAGTGCATACGGCGGTATCAGGTGGGAATCGGGTGTAAACAGAATCTTCCAGTATGAAAAAGAGCAGAGCAGAATCGGCGGTACGCTCTGGGAGAAGTTTGATTTATTCGTTGAGAACTCTCCGTTATTCTTTGCGGACAAAGTAAACACGCCGCTTATGATAATGGCAAACGACGGCGACGGTGCAGTTCCATGGCAGCAGGGAATTGAGTTTTTCGTATCGCTCAGGAGGCTCGGCAAAACTGTTTATATGGTGAGCTACAACGGTGACGAGCACAATCTTGTTAAATGGCCGAACAGGGTTGATTTATCCATTCGCATGAAACAGTTCTTCGACCACTATCTGAAAGGCGAGCCGATGCCCGAATGGATGAAAGACGGAGTGCCCGCAGTTAAGAAGGGACTCATAAACGGGTATTAGTTTCTGTTATAAGGTTATATTCTAGTCTGAAATGTTAATGAACTTTATAGTGTTTTTTACACTAATGTAGTCTATCATCGTGTTTGTTACAGAGATGTTAATATATCTGATTAAACTTTTTAAATAATTTAAATCAATACCGAGAAAAATTATTACAACATTCCATGAGTCAGAGGGAGCTGCAATTAAAGAAAAACTTTTTTTGACTGGTTCCTCACGAAATCGTTAATTACAATGTTAGTAATCATTTTTCTATTTCACTGCGGCATTCAGTTCCGGGAGGTAAGCAATTTAACCCAGTAGGTGGATTAAAATTATTATAACGCCATATCCCCCTACAACAAGAACAGGTTATAATTTTCTCAACTTCTATCCCATTTTCAATGCATAAATAACTCACCAAATCAGTGGGATTAGAACAGATTTGTGTAAATGGATTAAATATATTACAACAAGGTAAATTTCTTGTTGAATCGACTGTCGATTTGTTGTTTGTTTTGGGTGTAATATTAGCCTCTGAATTGTTATTGCCGACAAACAAAACAACCATGACAGCAGCTACTTGCATTAAACTAAAAACAATTCTCATTTTGACTTGACTTTTAATTAAATATTATTTTACATTGATTGAAAAATCAATAAATGTTAGTCAAATTAATGAAATAAATAATTTAAATATATAAAAATTTTATAAATTACGTTTTTAAGGAACTAAGAAATGAAAACAAAATTATTTTTATTAGCGGCAATAGTTTTAGCACAAGTCATGATTTGTGAAATCGCAACTTCACAATCTCTATCATGGAAAAAATGTTCAAATATACCAACCTTTACGAATCCTTACGATGCGTATGAAGACGTGGCTTTTATAAATGTAATGACTGGTTGGGTAAACCATCACAGCGGGAAAGTTTACAAAACAACGAACGGGGGGATTGACTGGCTATTAATATTTAATGATTCATCCTATTATTTTTCTAATAAGCTTACTTTCGTCAACGAATTAACCGGTTGGAGTGGATTAACAAATGGTATTTGCAAAACAATTAATGGAGGCGTTAACTGGACGAAGCTGAATATACCATCTATGGAAGGTATTGCTTTTCCCGGAATATCGGCAGTGAATTCAAACTTAGTTTATGTTTGCGGTAATTCTCAGGGAATTCCAAAGATTGCAAAAACAACGGATGGCGGAACAACATGGGCTGTAACCGGCATAAATACACTATTAACTGGTGTATCAGACATCAAGTTTCTAAATGAGAACGTTGGATTAGCTGCGGGTTACAAGAACGGAAATTACCTTGTTAACTCAAATGGTGCGATACTTTATACGAGTAACGGCGGTGCGAGTTGGTCTAATAGATACACAACAAATGCTGTTGGTGTTAGTGCTTTTAAAATTAATTTTAATCACGACAACACTGTCGGTAGTGTTGTTATTGAAGGTGCGGTAACGCCGTCGGTCTTTCTTAAAACATTAGATGAGGGGGCAACATTCAATGAAATGATATTTTCAAATTCATCGTATATATCGCAAGCAATTGGTTTCAGAAACCCTGAAACCGGCTGGGTAGGCGGTTCCAGATTATCGAATGCTCCTATTTATTATACTGTTAACGGCGGAGGAGTATTTGATACAGTGAGGTGGGGAAGAAATATCACCTCCATAGTGTTTGTAAATGATACAATTGCATTTGCATCCGGATTTAGCGTTTATAAGTTTTCAAACGGAACTGATGTAGGAATTGGGAATAACATTGAAGAAATTGGAAATTATTATCTATCACAGAATTATCCGAATCCGTTTAACCCTTCGACCAAAATAAACTTTGTGTTACCAATTCAAGGGTTTGTGACGTTGAAGGTCTTTGATGCGATGGGTCGCGAGATACAAACAATTGTGAATAAAAATCTTAATGCAGGATCTTATAGTGCAGAATTTAACGGAGAAGGATTATCAAGCGGAGTGTATTTCTACAAATTAGAAGTCCGTAGCAGCAATTCTTCAATAGGTAAATTTACTGATGTGAAGCGTATGGTGCTCCTTAAATGATTTTGAATTAGACTCAAAGCGAAACGGGAAGGAATTCCTTTTTCCATTGATTATCACGTCCATATTTCGTACGTTAATTATAATGATTATTAATAATAGTCATATTAGAGTGACTTGCTTCGTAAGATTTATAAAAAAGAAGCATACGATAATCTACTGTAAATACAATTAATTATTTTAACATCCCATAAATATCCCATAAACATCCCATTAACATGCCTTGTCCATACCATGCTCTAAGCCTGCGCGCAGTATGCCCGTAGTATGCCCATAGTCAACTCACAGCCTGAATCAGGCTCCAAATATGGAATATCAAGTAGTATTTTAGCTCGTTTTCTGGCAAAAGCTTAAAATCGGCACTAAACTGGTAGTATGAAGACTATATTTTTCGTTCAAAAATTCCCGCAAGAGGGTTTGGGGTAAGGGGCAAGCTAAAAATAAAGGGTTTGTGACGAATTTGTCACAAACCCTTTTAGTAAGAACTTAGTTATTCCAGCCGGCTTCGCTTTTATATTTTGTGAAATACACAATTATGTCGGCTTCGCTTTTGTACTCCGTGAAGTATATTTTCCAGTCTGCGTCTGATTTATACTTAGTGTAATACCAGATACCGCTCATAGGTGCTGCTTCGCTTTTATACTTGCTTTCATAGACAATCAGGTTTGCTTCGCTTTTATAGCGGGATACATAAATTATTTTATCAGCATCACTTTTATATTTTGTGATGTAAACTATCTGTGACTGAGCATCGTCAAGAGCGGCAAATGCAAACATCACTGTAAAAAATACTGCACATAATATTAATTTTTTCATAGCTTTACAGAATAATTTCTACAAAATAGACTTTGTTATCTCGTTGAGCAAGGAATGACATTATTCCTTTTTTCTCGTCAATCTTTAAATTTATTACAGAATTGTATTCGGCAATTTTTTGTCCGTTTTTATAAATTATATTGCTGTTCATTCTGCCTTCGTCGTTATAGTTGAAGCCTGTGTAGTAAAAATCGTTGTTATACAGTTTCATGTCACCAATGAAATCAAATTCAGGTGATTTCCATGTTTTGCCGACTGCGGAATACTTGGTTAAAGTCTCACCCTCACTGCCGAGTTTTGTACTTGATGCAGTATATAAATAATCGCCGAAGTCATTAACGAGCATCAAAACGGTTTCGTATTCACCTACGTATATATTTTCGAAAGGACCGAATTTTTCATTCCCGATTATATAGTAACTTTTATTTGGAATGCCTTTATCGTAATCACCGTAAATCATCGCCGAATAAGAAAGAACTCCCGATTTGTTGACAGTAAACGAATTTATGTTTGAGTATGTATCATCGGAAATCTTTGTTTTACCCTTATACAAGGATGTGTTATAGTTTGCGTCGGATGCGTAGTAGTAAGGGGTGTCGTCATTGAAGAATGTAATATTGTATATTGAATTAGCGGATGCATATTCTTTTCCGTCAATAAACAATCTTGTTATATATGTACCGTCTTTAAGTGTGTCAGAGCCGGTGTACACGAGCTTTCCCGAGGGTGTAAAAAGAATGTCAAAAGCACCTTTAGAGAAATTCCTGCTAATGATTTCACTGCCTTTGACGATATAAGCGTCTGAAGGATACAGTTCGTCGAAATTTTCCGAAGCAGAGTAAACGGGAATATTATCTTTATCAAATGCCGAAGTAAGATAAACGTTTGCAAATTTACTGTACTTTTTATCGCCCTGAACTACCGAGTAATAATTTTTTCCATTAATGATTTCTTTAGCGACAAAGCAAATATCTCCATTTTTATCCTCGAAGGCGTTGTAGTACTGTATTTCATCGTAAGGACCGTATTCAGTATCGCCGACAACGAATATGTGCTTGCCGTTTCTGCTTGCTGCATAATACTCTTTTCCGGTTTTTGTAAAGCCAATTTCAAAAGCAGGTTCACCCTCACCATACATAACCCTCGTAGCAGCGAGGAAAATCGTATCATAGCTTTTACCATATTCAAGCTGTTCGGCTGTAAAGCTGTATTTGACACGGGTATCTTTGCCGTTAACATTAGCGACAAAATAAATACCGTCGTCTTTTTTAAGAATGGGCGATTGTATGTTACTGCTTGAGAGTATTTCTTTACCGTTTTTGAGGAAGTAATAATCCGATGTGTAACTTTCGTCGTTACGATTGTTAATAGCAACGGCGAAGTAATTTCCCGAGTTATCATAAACTATATCGCTCGTCTGAAGATAACTATACTCATTCGAATTTCCTTTATTACCTATGACTCGTGATTTTTGCGTAACGGTATCATAAGAGGAGTAAACATAAGAGCTTGTGTTAATGTCATAGCTAAAGTCATAAAGAGTGTAAGGGTCTGGCCTGAGACCATCAAAGACCAGCTTTTCGTTAACAGTTTGTGCACTGATATAACCCGAAACAAGAACAAGCAGCAATAATAGTGATAGTTTTTTCATGTATTTAGTTAGTTTATAATAATATTTAAATAAAACTTGTTTTTCCGTAAAATGTTCCCAATTATATAAAATTTCATTCTCCGTAAACCGAAACGACAATTTTCCGGTTTCCGCCGTTATTTCTGTGTTCACAAAGATAAATTCCCTGCCATGTTCCGAGGTTAAATCTGCCGTTTGTAACTGGTATATTAACACTTGAGCCGATAATTGATGCTTTTATGTGAGACGTCATATCGTCGGGACCTTCAAAAGTATGCATATAGAAATCGGAATCCTCCGGAACGGATATATTGAAATACGTTTCCATATCCTGTCTGACAGTGGGATCGGCATTTTCGTTTACTGATAAAGAAGCTGAGGTATGCTGGATGAAAATATTTGCGATACCTTTTTTGATTTCGCTGAGTTCTTTAAGGTTTTCAAGTATTTCTTTAGTGATTAAATGAAAACCTCTCGTACGTGCTTTCAGCAATATTTCTTTTTGAATGATTTTCAAGGTAAACGAATCTAATACAAAAATATAAGAAATTTGCGGAAATTCCTAAGCTGTAAGAAATTCTAATTTAGTTGAAGAGAATATTTAGAGTAAAATTGAATTGAGAAATGCAATAAAAATTTGTATTCTATTTAACTGACAGGAGAACAGCAGTTAATTTAATAACTTTTCTTATTAACTTAAAAGGAGAAAAAATGAAAAACAATCCTGTAACATGGTTCGAAATCTATGTAAATGACATGGACAGAGCCAAAAAATTCTACGAAACAATATTTGCGAGTGAAATGACAGTCATGTCTGTGCCTGAGGGCATGAATTGTAAAATGACGGCATTTCCTTACGCGGAAGGTTCACCCAATACAACAGGAGCACTGGTGCAATCGGCAGATATAAAAGCGGGCGGTAACAGCACATTAGTTTACTTCGAGACGGATGATTGTCTTGCCGAACAGAACAGAGTGGAGCAAGCCGGAGGCAAAGTTGCGGTGCCGAAATTTGCAATCGGTCAATACGGGTTTTGCTCATTATGTATTGATACAGAGGGTAATATGTTCGGACTTCATTCGATGAAATAAAACTATTTATATAATAAAAATAATAATCATGGAGCAATTAAAATTAGGTGTATTTTCAATAAGCTTAAACGTAAAGAATGTGCACGCATCAAAGGAGTTTTATGAAAAGCTGGGGTTTACTGTTTTCGGCGGCAACATAGACCAGAACTGGCTGATAATGAAAAACGGAAATTCTATAATAGGACTATTTCAGGGAATGTTCGAGTCGAACATTATAACGTTTAATCCGGGATGGGATGAGAATGCAAAAAACTTAGAGGTTTTTGATGACGTGAGAGCAATTCAGAAACACCTTAAAGGCAGCGGAATAGAATTGAAAAATGAAGTTGATGAGTCAACTTCAGGACCCGGGTACATTACGCTGAACGACCCCGATGGTAACAGTATATTAATTGATCAGCACAGGTAGTAAAGAAACATAAGCGGGTTCTGCTATTTGCCCAGAATCCGCTTTTTCTTTGTGTAAATAAAGAACTAATAAATAAGTAATAAAATAAAGAAATACTGTAAAATTATTATTATTCATTATTTGTTATAAAAATAGCAATTCTTTGAAACTTTTTGTTAAAAAAGATATATAATAAGTATAACATCAAACTAAAATTATAATTAAACATGAACAGATTCAAACATGCCGGTATGGTACTGGTTATCATAGCCGTAGTATCTTTTGGTTTTTCTTTTAAAACAAACGAAGGAAATGACTATGTAAATTTTGTCAAACACGACAAAACAACGGTTAAAATTCCTATTAAGGTTATTGAAGAGATTAGAAATCATTTTATCATGGCTGAATTACCCGACTGGTCGCAGCTTTCACCGGATAAGGACGGGTATGAGGGTACGAGAACACTTGAGCTTTATGATTATATTAAAGCACAGGGAATTGCAGAGCCGAAAAAGATAATAGTTGCGGTTATGGATTCAGGGTTTGAGATGGATCATCCTGATTTAAAAGCAAACTTATGGAAAAATGAAGCAGAAGTAAACGGTCAGGCTGGTGTGGATGATGATAATAACGGTTACGTCGATGATTTCAACGGATGGAATTTTCTGGGAAAAGCAGTAGCTTTAAACCTTGAAGTCACAAGAGAATATGCAAGGCTTAAGAAGGAAGGCGTTTCGGAATCCGACCCTTACTACATGAAAGTAAAAGATGAATATGATGAAAAGAAAGCAGATGACGTAAGCACGTACGATTATATAAAAGTACTTTCAGGTAACATGAAAAAGTCGGTTGATGTTCTAAAGGCAAATAATGTTACAACAGACCCGAAGAAACTTATGGAAATAAAGGAAACACTAACGGGTGAATCGAAAGATGCAGCTGAGAGCATATTAGGTTCATATATGCTTATGGGAGTTTCTCCAGACGACATTTTCGGTTATGAAAAGGAATTCGAATCAAAAATTAATCTATCGTACGACCTTAATTTTGACCCATCGAGCGTAATAGGTGATAATTCATCCGTTCTTGATGAGAAAAATTACGGCGATAATGACCCGTCTGTAAAGGTGAGTTCACACGGAACACACGTTGCAGGAATAATCGGTGCGACAAAAAAGGGAATTGGACAGGCTCCTTTTGTGAAGCTTATGTACTTGAGGGTTGTTCCGGCTGACGGTGATGAGAGGGATAAAGATGTAGCAAACGCAATACGTTATGCAGTGGATAATGGTGCTGATATAATAAATCTTTCAGCGGGTAAGTATTTTGCTCCCGGTAATAATCCGCAGTATGTTAAAGAAGCGATTAAGTATGCAGAATCAAAAGGAGTATTATTTGTTGTGGCGGCGGGTAATGAAGGAACAAACATTGAGACAAGATTGAACTATCCTCCGAAGTTTTACAGGGAAAACGGAGACATTAAATATTTTGATAATTTGCTATGCGTTGGTGCAAGTACATGGATGAAACAATGGAGTACGGAAAAGGACCCATTGAACAAAGCGAGAAAGTACGACCTTGCTGCATCGTTCTCAAACTTTTCTGACAAAGTAGTTGATGTTTTTGCACCGGGTGTGGAAGTGAATTCAACAGTACCCGGCGGTAAGTATCAGAGTCTTGGCGGAACATCGATGGCATCCCCGAATGCGGCGGGTGTAGCAGCGATAATAAAAGGATATTTTCCGAATCTTACTGCGGCTCAGATAAAGACGATTATTATGGAGTCAAGCAGGAAGTATAACGGACTTGTGGTAAAATCAAAAGAGCTCGGCAAGGTTGAGTTTGATAAGTTGTCAAAAACTGCCGGAGTTGTGGATGCTTACAATGCATTTATGATGGCGCAGAAGATGAAGTAAGGTTTAACTGAAAGTAAATAAGTAAAGAGGTGCGGAGGCACCTCTTTTTGTATACAAAGATTTTATTCTAAAACGGATAAAATGTAGTTCCGATACCGATAGAAAAATCAAAAATGTTAGATTCTTCTTTTTTCAGCATAATAGTTTCGCGGGCTTTTGCATAAAGATTTACTCCGAAAGCATCTGTAAACGGTACGAGTATGCTTAGAGAAGCCTGAGGGAACAAACCACTTTTCTTTGTATCGGTAAAATAGCCGCCTCCTATATTCACAAGAACAGCGGCAAAATCTCCTGCCTGCAGAGGAATAATATAATCAGCAAATACTCGAAGATGATTATTCCTTTCACTCCGGAAAATATAGGAATATTCAAATCCGAGTTTTGCTTTAGCATAGGGCATTATAATATCTACTTCTTTAGTAAGTCCAAAATAGACATTCCCGTTTTCGACAACAATCATAGGGTTTAATGGCCACAACATCATGATTGGTTTATACAGCTCAAAATCCTCAGCCTTTTCGAGCGGATTGTTATAAATTGATTTCGAAATATTCTTGCTATTGAAATCGGAAAGTTTTATACTCTGTGTATGAGCGTTTATTGATAAGAATAAAAGCAATATAAAAGCTGTTGTAATTTTCATAAATTTTTAAATTTGGTTATCATAATAAATTTAGAATTTTAAAACAAGTTTAAATTTTTTACTTTGAAGATAAGGTTTAGAATTTGAACATTACAGCTCACGAGAAAATCAAACCCAAATGAAAGAGTTTATACATTTACATAATCATACTCATTATTCACTGCTTGATGCCATTTGCACGGTTGACGGGTTAGTTGAAGCAGCAGCAGAGAATAAAATGCCAGCCTTGGCAATCACCGACCATGGGGTGATGTATGGTGCAATGGAATTTTACAATAAATGTAAGCGCAAGGGGATAAAACCGATAATTGGGTTTGAGGCGTATGTTGCTCAGGGGAGTTCGAGATTTGATAAGACAAAAAGAAGTGAATATGCGTCGGATGTAATAGACACTGAGAATTCTGACGGGCTTTCGGTAACGAATATAAATTATGCGCATTTAATACTTCTCGCCAAAAACGAAACAGGTTATAGAAATCTTCTAAAGCTGAATTCAATAGGGCATACAGAGGGTTTTTACTACAAGCCGCGAATAGACCTTGAGGTTCTTGACAAATACAAGAATGGCATTGTTGCGCTTTCTGCCTGTGCGGGCGGGGTTATATCGTGTTACATTGTCCGAGACAACTTAGCGAAGGCAAAAGAAATGGCCGGCAAGTACAAGGATATTTTCGGTGAGGATTTCTATCTCGAGATACAGAACCATTTAACGCTTGAATCGGAGAAAAAAGTGCTTCGCGAAATGCCGAAAATTGCGAAAGAGTTCGGGCTTAAACTTATTGCAACGAATGATGTTCATTACATTAAACCCGAGCATGCGATTGCACATAATATTTATCTTCATCTAAGTTCAAAACAGAACAAAAATAACGGTCCGCGTGATTTAACGACAGAGCTAAGGTATGGAACAGACCAGATTTATTTCAAGACAGCTAAAGAGATGATTGACTTATTCAAGGATTATCCTGATGCGATACGTTCTACTCTTGAAGTTGCTGAAAAATGTAATCTTGAAATAGATACAAAGGCAAATCACATGCCGAGATTTCCGATTCCGAAGGAATCGGGTGTAAAAACTCTTGATGAATATCTCGAGAAACTTTCGATTGAAGGTATGCACAGAAGGATAAAGGAAATATCTCCCGATGTAGAAGAGAGGCTGCACTATGAATTAGGAGTTATTTCTAAGATGGAGTTCTCCGGTTACTTTTTAATTGTGGCAGATTTTATAAATTCAGCCAAAGCCCGCGGAATTCTCGTTGGACCGGGAAGGGGCAGCGCAGCGGGAAGCCTTGTTTGCTACTGTCTTGGGATAACAAACGTTAATCCGCTTGAATATAATCTTCTGTTTGAAAGATTTTTAAATCCGGAAAGAATATCAATGCCTGATATAGACATAGATTTTCAGGATGACAGACGGGATGAAGTAATACAATATGCAAAAGAAAAATACGGTGAAGACTCTGTTGCACAGATAATAACCTTCAACAAACTGGCGCCAAGGGGTGTTCTGAAAGATGTGGGCAGGGTGCTGAATTTTCCTTACAAAGAAATTAATGATTTAACAAAATTAATCCCTATACTATTCGGGAAGGTGAAACCACTTTCAGAATGCATAAAGGAAGTGCCGGATTTCAGCACATACTTTAATTCTGGAGACGGTGCAGTAAAGCTTGACAGAAGAAGTCTGTTTGAATACGCAAGCGTACTGGAAAACCTGAACAAAAACTCTTCTATACATGCATCGGGTGTGGTTATAGCACCATCAAACATTTCAGACTACGTTCCTCTCTCAAGAGCAAAGGACCCCGAGAAGAAGGGCGGCGATGAGGACGAGCAAATAGTTTACTGTACACAGTATGACATGAACATGCTTGAAGATGCAGGACTTATAAAGATGGATTTTCTCGGGCTGAAAGAATTAAAAATTATTGGAAAGACATTAAATCTTGTAAATGAAAATCACGGGCTGAATATTACGGCGGATAACATACCGCTTGATGATAAGGATACATACGAATTATTCTCTGCAGGAGCGACGGTTGGAATTTTTCAATTCTCAAAAAACAAGATGCGTGAGTATCTTTCTAAACTAAAACCGAAGGATATAAACGACCTTGCGGCTATGAATGCACTCTATAGACCCGGACCTATGAAACTGATTCCTGATTTTATTGAGAAGAGGTTCGGCAGGAAAGAAATTTCATACCTGCATCCACTTATGTCAAATGCTTTGAAAGATACTTATGGAATAATAGTATATCAGGAACAGGTTATGCAGATTGCCCGCGAAGTAGCAGGATTTACGATGGCGCAGGCTGATAACATGAGAAAAGCAATGGGCAAGAAGATTAAGGAAAAGATGCAGAAGATTAAAACAGATTTTATTAAAGGTGCCGTTGCGAATAAAGTAGAAAAGAAGATAGCAGAACAAATATTTACTTTGATATTAGATTTTGCAGACTACGGGTTTAACAAATCTCACGGTGTAGCGTATTCAATACTTGCCTATTATACAGCATACCTGAAAACCCACTACCCGCTTGAGTTTCTTGCTATTTCGATGGAAGGCAGAAAGGATGACGAAACTGAGCTTCAGTATCTTGCCGAAGAATGTTCAAGGATGAAGATAAAGCTCAGACAACCTGATATAAACGAAAGCTTTACTAATTTCAAAGTTAAGTATACAGATACAGAAACAAAGCAGGGAGAAATCATTTACGGATTGAGTGCAATCAAGAATGTCGGTGAGAAAGCGAGTGATGATATAGTTAAAGAAAGAGACAGGAAGGGGGCATACAAGAGTTTTGTAGATTTTCTAACGAGAGTTGATTTGAGGCTTGTAAACAAAAAAACGGTTGAGGGTCTGATATTTTCGGGTGCTTTCGATTCCATTGAAATGAACAGGCGTAAGCTAATAGAAAACCTTGAAAGAGCGACGATGTTTGCATCGAGAATAAAGGAGAAGCCTGAGTCGAAAGGACAGCATGGTTTATTTTCTGATACTCCTGAGCTAAACGGTGTATCCGAATTAAGACTGGAAGAGCATGAAGAATTTGACGAAGTAATAAAATACAATCACGAGAAAGCAGCTCTGGGGTTCTATCTGACGGGGCACCCGCTAGAAAAATACAGAAAGCAGATAGAGAACTTTGTTAACCTGAGCTTTGGTGAAGATATAAACGAAATAGAGCCCTCGAGGCTTAACAATGCCCAAATGTGCGGAGTGATAAGCGATTTATCCGTTAAAGAATCGAAGAGGGGAACTAAGTTTGCAATATTCAATTTAATAGATTTTTACGGAAGAGGGGAGTGTGTAGCATTTTCAAAGATTTACGAACTACGTAAAGATTTATTCAGAGAGAACCAGCTTGTGTTCGTAAAAGGAAAGGCAGAAGAGTCAGGGGATAAGCTTAAGCTTGTGATAGACAGCATTTATTCAATAGACCATTTTCAGGAAACACTCGGGAGCAACCTAACTCTGGTGCTTGATCCGAAAAAGGTTGGAAACGTGGATATGGAGAGGATAAGAGTGCTGGTTGATAAAAATCCAGGAACCTGCGGATTGTTTTTTACTGTTATTGAGAACGGTAAAGTTAAACAATACAGGTCAAAAGAGTATAAAATAAATCTTAGCAATGAATTAATTTCAAACTTGAAAAATATACTTGGAGAAGATAATTTACACATAAACTAACAAACCAAACTTTAAACTAATAAGAAAGGAATAATATTAATGCACCCAATAGAAATTACAGACTCGAATTTTGCCGCTGAAGTAGAACAGTCAAATGTACCGGTATTGATAGACTTCTGGGCAGTCTGGTGCGGACCCTGCAGAATGATTGCACCGATTGTTGAAGAGCTTGCCGGCGAATACAATGGAAAAGCAAAGATTGGAAAAGTTGATGTTGATAACAATCCGATGATAGCGGGTAAATTCGGAATAAGGAGTATCCCGACACTGTTGATTTTCAAAGGCGGACAAGTTGTTGACCAGATAGTCGGCGCTGTACCGAAGGGGAGTATTGTTGATAAGCTGAACGCACAACTGTAGAGAAAAGTATTTTAGAAAACAAGCCTTGCATGGTAAAGTGCAGGGCATTTGTTTTTTCTGCTATAATTTATTTTGTGGCTTGCTTATTGCTATCAAGCAATTTTAATTTTAATAAATATACCTTGACATTCGCAAAGACTTTTCATAGAATTGACAGAGGAACAAATAAGGAAAAACAATGAAAATGTTTTTCTTTAAATTAACAGATTTATTTTAGTTTAAAGACTTTGACTTATTAGTTCAGAGTTGCGAATGAAAAAATGAGAATGAAGGTTCATTCTCAAAAGCAAAGAGTGGGAAAACCGGGAAAACATGCTATTGTTGAAAAGCAGTTTTACGAGTTTAATCTGTTTGAATGATAATACAAATTATAATTTGCCCGAAACTGAGGCAAGGTCCTTGTGCTTAACAAGGGGTATTTCAGATATACAGATTATCTCAAGATGCTGCAAGATTTGCGCAGGTTGATTTCGCAAATTCAGGAAACAAATAATGAGTTGTACCGGGAGCCCGAATATTCTTCCGATGATAAGGGGGTAAACTTGACAGTGGAAGAATAGGGTACTGATGATAAAGGGTAAATGTTTAGTACCCGCGTTTAAGTCAGCTTTATATCTGGTGAAATTAGTTCTTTCGTCAGAAAATAGGTTGACAAACATAATCGGAGACTTATAATCAGTCTCCGATTATTTTTATGAGAACTCTTTTCTTTCTTTTGCCGTCGAATTCACCGTAGAAGATTTGCTCCCATGGACCAAGGTCTAATTTCCCCCGAGTAATTGCAACGACTGATTCCCTACCCATGATAGTTCTTTTTAGGTGTGCGTCAGCATTGTCTTCAAATCCGTTGTGTTTATACTGGGAATACGGTTTTTCGGGTGCGAGTTTCTCGAGCCATGCTTCAAAGTCATTATGCAGGCCGGATTCATCATCGTTTATGAATACGCTCGCCGTGATGTGCATAGCATTCACTAAAACTAATCCCTCTGTGACTTTGCTTTCATTCACACACTTTTCAATTTCAGCCGTTATGTTTATTAATTCTCTTCTATTAGAAGTATTAAACCAAATTTCTTTTCTGAATGATTTCATGTTTAAAAATTAATATCTAAAATAAAATGTTAGATAATTAAACAAAATAATTGATAAATCACGGGAATTCAGGTGAAAAAGCTGATATTTAAATAAAAAGTAAATTTAAAATATGAAAAGAATTGTAGTATTAGGTACTGGATTTGCGGCGTTCAGATTTATAAAGAAGATAAATACTAAGCTTTATAAAGTTACGGTAATTAGTCCAAGAAATCACTTCCTTTTTACTCCATTACTTCCGAGTACTACGGTAGGGACGATAGAGTTCAGAAGTATTATAGAACCAATAAGGAATGTAAAGAACATAATTTTCCATCAGTCTTTCTGTATAGAAGTTGACATAAAGAATAATACAGTAAAATGTCTTGATGCAGACACAAAGCGTCTATACGAGATTAATTTTGATTACTTAGTTATTGCGGTCGGTGAAGTGACGAGTACGTTCGGCATTAAAGGTATAAAGGAAAATGCACTTTTTCTAAAGGAGCTTGATGATTCAAGAAAAATACGTACAAGAGTTGTAGATTGCTTTGAGAATGCATCGCTACCGGGATTAACCGAAGAGGAAAAGAGAGACTTCCTAAGGTTTGCGGTTTGCGGCGGCGGACCGACGGGTGTTGAGTTTGCGGCGGAATTACACGATTTCATTGAAGACGATGTAAAAAGAAAGTACAAATATTTGAGCGACCTTGTTGAATTAATACTTATCGAAGCAAAAGAATCGATTCTTGCATCGTTTGATGAAAAGCTCAGTGAATATGCAATGAAAGTTTTCAAAAGACAAAACATTTCTTTAAGAACAAAGTCTTTTGTTGAGAGTGTCGATGAAAGAAATATATATCTTAATAACAAGGAAAGGATAAAATACAGTCTTCTTGTCTGGGCAACCGGAAACACTTCTACTGACTTTGTTAAGAAATCGGGTCTGTCCACTGAACGAACGGGGAAAATAATCACCGACGAATTCTTCAGGGTAAAAAAAGATGATAGTTATCAGAGAAATATATTTGCAATCGGAGACTGTGCTGTAATAGAGGGTAAAGGGCTGCCAGCCACAGCACAGGTCGCACAGCAGCTTGGTCTTTTTTTAGCAAAATATCTGAATAAAGAAATGAAAGTATCAGCTCCCTTTAAGTTCAAAAATCTTGGGATGCTTGCATACATAGGCGGTCACAAAGCTCTTGCTGATACACCGCAGTTTAAAGGAACGGGTTTTAAGACATTCTTACTCTGGCGAAGTGCATACCTAACGAGACTTGTCAGTTTCAAAAACAAACTGCTTGTCATATTTGACTGGACAAAAACATTTCTGTTCGGAAGAGATGTGAGTAATTTTTGAAATTGATTCATTATAGCGTTTGATCCTGCCGATTCAAAACCTTAGGCTGAATCGTAATATAATATCGAAAAACTTCTTGTTGTAAGTGTCAATTTCTGTATATTTTAATAATCGTGAAATTTTTGTATAATGCATATCACCTCATAATTATGAGCAAATTAGGGGCTGCAATTAATTATGATAACGCTTGTGTATTTTTATAAAGCAGAAGAAAAAGTAAGTCTCATGAAAAATATAAGAAAATTATACTTTTTTTGCTTTGGGTTTCCTACATCCAATCTTCTTTTTAAGGATAAAAGAAAGAAACACACCATAGGAATTGCTTTAGTACCTTACATCACTTATTTCATTCAATCATTATTGATTAATATTAACGGTTGATTGTATGAGGAAACAAAGCATGAGAATCCTTAAAGTAAAGTTTGTTAAATTATATGTGAAATATGAGCACAAAAAAGAAGACACAAACATCTAAAATAGTATTTGTCTTTGCATTATCCGCCTTTTTGATAGCCGTATCAGGTATTATTTATTACTATTTACAGCTATCGATATCAAAAACCGATGTTCATAACCAGATTATTTCTGTCGGGAAATTAAAAACAAATGAAATTGAAAACTGGAGAACAGAAAGACTTGATGATGCTGAAGCAATAATACGAAATCCTATCTTTATAGATGCCTACACAAATTTCTTAAATAAGATAAATACTGAAAACAATCAAAAAATATTAAGTGCAAATACTGAAGCCTTAAAGCATTATAATCAGTACGAGAATATGCTGCTTATTGATGGTAATAACTCAATTATAAATTCTTCAAAGATTGTCGGTAACCTGTTAAGTGCGAATACGCATAAAATTATTTCAGCAGCAAGGGAAAAGAATGAAATTATGATGTCGGATTTTTATATGAACGAAAGTGATAAAAGTATAAAAATAGACATTGCTGCACCGATAGTAAATCAAAACAAATATCTCGGATGTCTGCTTTTGATAGTAGATGCGAACAGTAAATTATACAGCATGGTTCAGACATGGCCGTATGATACTGAAACGGCAGAGAACTTACTTTTTACTGTAGAAAATAATGAAGTGGTGTACCTGAATGAACTTCGGTTCAGCAAAAACACAGCATTAAAACTGAGAATGCAAAATAGTAAAGAGAACAAAGACATCCTTGCGGTACAATCTGCAAACGGAAAGTTCGGATTACTCGAGGGTGTTGATTACCAAGGAAACGAGGTAATTGGGTACTCATCTAAAATTGGGAATACTAACTGGATACTAATAACAAAAATTCAAACCAGCGAAGCGTTTGCCAGTGCGAATAAAAAGAGTTTTTATACGATTTTATTGATGCTGCTTATTTCAATAACTATTGCGGGTACATTCTATTGGTTTTGGAAGGATAAGCAGGCACAAACGAACAAGATATTAGAGCAAAATGTTATACAGGCACATTACACGAGAAGTCTTATAGAAGCAAGTTTAGACCCGTTTGTTACGATTAGTTCCGAAGGGAAGATTACAGATGTTAACGAAGCAACGATTAAAATAACGGGAATAAGCAGAAAAAAACTTATTGGGGCAGATTTCTCGAATTATTTTACGGAACCTCAAAAAGCAAAAGCAGGATACCTAAAAGTATTTGAAGAAGGGTATGTAATAGACTATCCTTTAACCTTGATGCATGAAAACGGAAAGAAGACAGATGTATTGTACAATGCGTCTGTATACAAAGATTTAACCGGGAAAGTAGTTGGAATATTTGCTGCAGCGAGGGATGTAACAGAAATACAGAAGGCAAAAAAAATCGAATCTTTACAGGTTTGGTTAAAATCAGGTTTGGCTGATTTGAATGTTGCGATGAAAGGAGATCTGGGCTTAAATGATTTTGCAGCAAATGTCATATCGGAAATAGCTAAATATTTAGACGCAAAAATCGGAGCATTCTATGTTTATTCAAATTCTTACCAGGATGCAAAATATGTTCTGAAAGGCAGTTACGCTTACACAATAAACAAAAATATACCCAGTGTATTTAATCCCGGTGAGGGGTTAGTTGGTCAAGCAGCATTAGAAAAAAGGCAGATAGTACTGAAGAAGATTCCAGAAGATTATATCAAGATAACATCAGGGCTTGGTGAAGCTATACCAAGATACATCTATCTTACACCTGTTATCTTCGAGAATACCGTTACAGGTGTTATTGAACTCGGTATGCTTGAAGAGTTGAGCGAAATACAAACACAATATTTATCAGAAGCGAGTAGAATTATCTCGCTTTCAATGGAAACTGTTATAAGCAGAGAAGAACTTGATAAGGAATTAAAGAGATCACAAAATCTGGCAGAGGAGCTTAAAAAACAGCAGGAAGAGCTGAAGGCTTCTAACGAGGAACTTGAAGAACAGACACAATTATTAAAACTTTCAGAAGAAAAATTAAAAGCACAGCAGGAGGAATTGAGAGTATCTAATGAGGAGCTGGAATCAAGAAACGACTCTTTAGAAATACAGAAAAGAGAAATTGAAAATGCGAGGAATGATATAAAGATAAAAGCCGAAGAACTGGCACTTGCGAGTAAGTATAAATCAGAGTTTCTTGCAAATATGTCGCATGAATTAAGAACACCTTTAAACAGTCTGCTAATACTCTCGAAAATGCTGAATGATAATAAGGAAGGGAATCTGAATAAAGAGCAGGTGGAGTCGGCAAATATAATCTATAACAGTGGAAATGATTTGCTGCATTTAATAAACGAAATTCTTGACCTATCAAAAATTGAGGCAGGCAGAATGGATATTCATGTAGAGCCGGTTTATATAAAAGAATTAGCAGAACATATAAAAAACAATTTTAAACACATTGCAGAGGAGAAAGGAATAAAGTTAGAGGTTGAAACTGATAATGATTTGCCGGAATCTATTATGAGCGATATGAAAAGGATTGAACAAATTCTTAAGAATTTAATATCGAATGCAATAAAATTTACAAAGGACGGTGGGGTTAAAATCAAGTTCAAGAAAACAGCAACCGATGTAAGATTTGGAAAAGCCGAGCTAAATTCTCTTAACAGTATTTGTATAAGTGTAAATGATACAGGCATAGGGATATCACTGGATAAGCAGAAAATAATATTTGAGGCATTTCAGCAGGAAGAAGGAGGAACTTCGCGTGAATATGGAGGTACAGGGTTAGGACTTTCAATATCAAAAGAACTTGCATCTCTTCTGGGGGGAGAAATACACCTTGAAAGCCAAAAAGGAGCAGGTTCCACTTTCACACTTTATTTGCCGATAAAAGCAGAAAGAAAAAACATCTCGAGAAATATTCCTGCAGAGATAAAAGAAGCTAAACGACAGAGTAAAAATACTGAGAATGTTGAAAGCAAAGTGATTGTAAATGATGACAGGAATGATGTATCGAATAATGAAAAATCGATATTAATTATTGAAGATAATGTTGTGTTTGCAAATTTGCTTTTGAAGGAATGCAAAAATAAAGGATTCAACGGAATAATTGCATTATCGGGAGAAGAGGGGCTAAAATTAGCAAAACAATACAAACCTGCTGCAATAATGCTGGATATATTATTGCCCGGTATGGACGGGCTCCAAGTACTTGATTCGCTAAAGGATAACTCACAACTCAGACATATTCCCGTTCATATTATGTCGGTCGAGGATGCTACATTAGATGCTATGAAAAGAGGTGCGATCGGATTTCTTTCAAAACCTCCGAGAAAAGAAGATCTTGATAGAGCAATTAATACGCTCATAAAGTACACAAATAATAACCTGAAGAATTTGCTAGTTGCCGAGGATGATGATAATATGCGAAACAGTATTGTGAAGCTGATAGGAAATGGTGATGTAAAAACCACGGCAGTGAGGAGCGGAAAAGAGGTTATTGCCGAACTTGAGAGAAACAACTTTGATTGCATGATAATGGATTTAGGACTGGCTGACATAACAGGGTTTGAACTCTTAAAATTACTTGAATCAAGAAAGGTTAAAATTCCCCCTACGATTGTATATACAGGAAGAGAACTCACGCGTGATGAAGAAACACTTCTAAGAAATTATGCGGATTCAATTATAATTAAGGGAGTAAGGTCTGAAGAAAGATTACTGGATGAAGCTTCTTTATTCCTTCACAGAATAGTTGAAAAATTACCTTCCAAGAAAAGAAAGATGATAATAGACTTATATGAAACAGATGAAATGTTTAAAGATAAGAAAATACTGATTGTTGATGACGATATGCGAAATATGTTTGCTTTGTCGAAGGTTCTTTCTCAAAAGGGATTTCATTTGTATAAAGCAGAGAATGGATTAAAAGCACTCGAACTGCTGAAAAAAGAATCTGATGTGGATTTGATATTAATGGACATTATGATGCCTGAAATGGACGGTTACGAAACAATAATGAGAATAAGGTCTAAGGAGAAGTATTTTAACACTCCAATAATTGCTTTAACGGCAAAGGCAATGAGAAAAGATTATGAAAAATGTATTGCTGTGGGTGCGAGCGATTATTTACCGAAACCCGTAGATCTTGACAGGTTATTTTCGATGTTAAGAGTATGGTTATACAGATAGAACCAAGATTGAAAATAAAATAGTAATATAATTGATTAATTCCGAAATTGAAAATATTGAGGTAAACGTTTTATTGCAGGCAATATACGACAGGTATGGTTACGATTTCCGCAATTATGCAAGAGCATCGATTGAAAGACGTGCAAGGATGTTTGCGAAGAATCACGGATTTAATTATATATCCGAAATTATTCCAGCAATATTAAGGGATGAAGTATTATTCGAGCTTCTGATTAAAGAATTTTCAATCACCGTTACAGAGTTGTTTCGGGACCCTTTGTCATACAAGGCATTAAAAGAAAAAGTCTTCCCAATCCTTAAGACGTATCCTTTCATAAAAATCTGGCATGCGGGCTGTGCTACGGGGGAAGAAGTATATTCGATGGCAATATTGTTAAAGGAAGAAGGACTTTATGAGAAAGCCACCATATACGCTACAGATTTCAATGATGAGGCGCTTGAAATTGCAAGACACGGAATTTATCCCATAGATAACATGAAAGACTATGTTTCAAATTATATAATGGCAGGCGGCTCAGAAGTGTTATCGAGTTACTATTATGCAAAACATGATTCAATTATTTTTGATAAGACACTTATTAAGAATGTAATGTTTGCAAACCATAATCTTGTTATAGACGGTGTATTTGGCGAGATGAATTTAATCATGTGCAAGAACGTACTTATATATTTCAACAAATCCCTGCAAGACAGAGTATTAAACATGTTCAACGAAAGTTTAATACATGGAGGATTCCTATGTTTGGGAAACAAAGAGAGTATAATGTTTTCCGAAGTTCAGGATAAATTTGATATCGTTGATATAGTTGAAAAGATTTATAAAAAGAAAACCTTTATCTGTATTGAACAAATATAATGCAATAGTAATGGGTTCGTCGGCTGGCGGTCTGGAGGTGCTGACAAAGTTATTCGTAAATTTGGATACTCATTTTCCATTACCGATTGTAATTGTTCAGCATTTGCATCCCCAAAAGGAAAATAATTTTCCTGATATTTTAAAGAACTATACAGGGATGAATGTAAAGGAAGCAGTCAGCTGTGATTTAGTAGAACCAGGCTTCATATACACAGCACCGCCGGATTACCATATACTTATTGAAAGAGATTATTCTATTTCTCTTTCTTCGGATGAAAAGGTTAATTATTCAAGACCATCAATTGATGTTCTTTTTGAAAGCGCTGCAACTGTGTGGACTGACAAATTAATCGGTATAATTATGACCGGTGCAAGTAATGACGGTTCATCGGGTATTAAGACAATAAAAGAACTTAACGGGCTTACAATCGCAGAAAATCCCGAGTCGGCGCAATTTCCTGCTATGCCAAGTTTTGCAATCGAAACAGGTTGTGTTGATTTAGTTTACACGAAAGATGAAATAAGAGTTTTCATTGAGAATCTTTATAAAATTAATTAATTTATTTTAGCATGAGTTACAGGCAAAAGATATTAATTGTGGATGATAAAATCCAGAATTTAGTCGCACTCGAAAATGTTCTGAGAGATTGTGATGCTGATGTCTTCAAAGCAGTAAGCGGGAATGAAGCACTGAGAGCCATATTATCGCATGATTTTGCGCTTGCAATACTGGATGTAAACATGCCGGAAATGAACGGGTATGAACTTGCAGAATTTATAGCGGGTGACCCCAAGACTAAACATCTTCCAATTATTTTTCTATCCGCAGAATATTCCGATGATCTTCATATTGTTAAAGCTTATGAATCGGGGGGTATAGATTTTGTCTCCAAGCCTTTCAATCCTTACTATCTGCTGAGCAAGGTAAATATATTTTTAAAACTTGACAGGCAAAAACATGAATTACTTGAGAAAATAGAAATAGAAAAATCAAGAAATTATCTTGAAAGTGTTCTTATGTCGGTTAATGATTTCATTTTTGTTGTATCTCAGGAAGGATTGATTACTGTTGTAAACAATGCTGTACTGACGAAACTAGGATATGCAACGAACGATATACAAGGAGAGAGAGTTGGCAATTTGTTTTTAGACGACATAGGAATAAAGATTGATAATTTAATTGAAGGTTACAACAAATCTGTTAATGTTAACGACCTTCAATATTTAAAAATCGAAACTTTTCTTAAAAGGAATGATAACACCACAATACCCGTGATTTTATCTGTTACACCTTTAGTATCAAAAATCGGGAAGGTACAAGGAGCAGTTATTGTGGCAACCGATATAACGGAAAGAAAACAGTTTGAAGAAAAACTTAGAATTGCAAAAGATAGAGCTGAAGAATTAAGCAAAATTAAAACAAATTTTCTTGCAAATATGAGTCATGAATTACGTACACCGATGGTTGGAATTCTTGGATTTTCTGAGCTGCTGTGTAAATCAGTTCTTGACGAAGAGCAAAAACATTTTGCAGAGATAATTCATAGCGGCGGAACCAGGTTAATGGAAACCTTGAATCTGATACTTGATATTTCACTAATTGAATCAGAAAAAATAGACCTGAAAGTAACCGAGTTTGATATAGTTAAGGTTGTAAAAGATTCAGTCAGGCTGTATGAAAAAGTTGCGTTGAAAAAAGGACTGAACATAAAAATTGAAACTTTCAGCGACAAATTTATTGTGAAACAGGATGCGGGTTTGTTCAGACAGGTATTAAATAACCTTATTAATAACGCTTTGAAGTTTACAGAAAAAGGCAGCATCACAATAATAATTAACAAAGAAACAATTTCAGACTCTGAATTTGCCGTAATAAAAGTTAAAGATACAGGAATTGGAATTCCTGAGGATAAAATTAATATTATTTGGGAAGAATTCAGGCAGGTGAGTGAAGGTTATGGAAGGTCGTTTGAGGGTACTGGACTAGGATTGAGTTTAGCAAAAAAATTCGTTAAAAAACTCGGGGGTGAAATTAGTGTTGAAGAAAGCCGAGTAGGTTACGGAACCACACTAAAGGTTCTGCTGCCCGTAGTCATTGAAGGAGTTGAAGAGAGTTTTAATGATATTAAAGAAATAAAGCCTGAAGAACCTGAAAAAGAAAATACCAATGCAAAGAAACCGGAAATATTATACGTGGAAGACGACCTGCCGTCAGCTTTATTGGTAAAAGCATTTGTTAAAGGTTTGTGCAATGTTGATGTAGCAGCTACCGGGGAAGAAGCTATAGAAATAGTCAAAAGCAAAAATTATGATGCAATCTTTATGGATATAAATTTAGGAACAGGTATGAATGGAGTTAAAACAGCGCAGGAAATTAAGACAATTGGGAAATATAAAAATGTTCCTTTCGTTGCTATTACAGCATTTGCCATGTCAGGTGATAAGGAAGAATTTGAAGAGAAAGGATTCACAAGTTATATTTCAAAACCTTTTGTAAAATCAGACCTTGTGAAAATTGTTAAAGAGTTGAATGTAAATTAATAAATTTATATTAACGGTTTTATTCTAACGTATGTTATTGTACGGTCAATTTTCCTATATTGAGTTTAACTTAACAGCAATAATACTTTACCGTATTAAACCGTCTGACATCTGCGTTATTCAGCGGCATTTCGAAAAGAATAAATTAATACATTAAAAGCCTTTTTCAATTTTCTTATATTGGATTAATAAAATAATTTACGATGTTACTAAAGAAAACAAAAAAGTTGGAAATTCAGATTGATGAATTTCTTGATAAAGTATTGAACGGAGGGTTGTATCTTAAACAGGGGATAAAGTATTATCTAAAAAAAGAATCCGAGCTGTTTATTGAGACACAGAATAACATTGACACAACTGAAAACGATGCGGATACGCTCAGAAGAACAATAGAGACAAAACTTTACAGCCATACTTTAATTCCCGAACAGCGAGGAGATGTACTTGGACTTCTTGAAAGTGCAGATAAAGTTCTTAACGGATGCAAGGAGATTTTATTTCAGTTCTCGGTTGAAAATCCGGATATTCCTCATGACCTCGAAGACAGGTTTCTTGACCTGGCAGACACATCAATATCAGCTGTAGAGTGTATGATTTCTGCTGTTCGCTCGTACTTCACGGAGATTCAGATTGTACGTGATTATATAAATAAAACAATTTTCTTCGAGAAAGAATCTGACAAACTTGCCGATAAACTGAAGCGAGACATTTTTGAAAGGACAGATATTGAGCTTAGCTGCAAAATGCATATTAGAACTTTTGCTGTCAAAATTGAAAAGATTGCAGATGCCGCTGAAGACGTTTGCGACAGGCTTTCAATTGCTGTAATTAAAAGATACGGATAAAAAGAGATGGCATGGTTCTATCTATTAAGCGGATTATTTCTCGGCTGGAATCTCGGTGCAAACGATGCCGGTAACATATTTGGTACTGCTACAAGTACAAAGGTTCTGAAATATACAACTGCAGTTGTCATATCCTCTATCTTCGTTCTTCTTGGAGCAATGATTAGCGGATACGGTGCAACTCATACAATAGGAGAGCTCGGAGACGTTAATGCAATAGCCGGTTCGTTTACAGTGTCGCTTTCGGCTGCACTGACAGTATTTTTACTGATGAAGAAGGGACTCGTTGTTTCCGTATCACAATCCATTATAGGAGCAATCGTTGGCTGGAATATATTTACATCATCTCCTACTGACATTAAATCTTTAGCAGAAATTATTTCATCCTGGATATTAAACCCTGTTCTCGCGGGTGTGTTTTCGTTTGCAGCATATTACGTCTTAATACGAATACTTAAAAAGACAAAACTTCATTTGCTTGAGGCAGACCAGCACTTAAAAAGATTAACCATTCTTGTGATTGCATTCGGTGCATACAGCCTTGGTGCTAACAACATTTCAAAAGTTGTGGGTGTTTTCATGTCTTCTTCTCCATTCACTGACATAAGAATAACTGAAACGTTCGTTATTACTGGAATGTACCAGCTTTTCTTCACAGGAGCATTATCGATTGTAATCGGAATTATTACATATTCAAACAGGACGACTGAAACTGTAGGCAAACGTATATTCAAGCTTACCCCGCTTTCTTCGATATCCGTTATATTCGGGGCTTCTCTTGTTCTCTTCCTGTTCTCATCAACTATGATTGAGAAAGCATTAAACTCAGTAGGGCTTCCTTCCTTTCCCCTCGTACCTGTGTCAATAACTCAAGCAATAGTCGGCGGAGTTATGGGTATTGGATTTGCTAAAAGCGGCAGATACCTGAATTTTAAGATACTCGGAAAAATAGGACTCGGCTGGATAATAACACCTCTTGCTTCAGCGGTTATTTGTCTGATATTTCTTTTTATTGCGCAGAATGTGTTCAACAGGGAGGTTTATAAGACCGTCAGCTTTGTAACAAATAAAGAAGTAGTAAAACAAATTGTAGCCGCAGGAATTCCTGCCGATTCTCTTTTAAAAAGTAAAGATACAACTTTTAACAGCCAGCAGGAGTTCAGATATTACCTCAGTGGGCTTGGGTACACGAAGGAAGACCATATTTACAACATATTTAAGATTGCAAAACTGGAATATTACAGGATAGATTCTAACTACGCTAAGGAAAAAATGAGTCCTAACCGCTACACTCCAGACCAGATTAATTCAGTCAAGAGTTTACACAATCAGTCATTCAATCACAAATGGATGCTGATTAATAAACTTAAAATGTTATCCGAAGACTGGCAGGAATTACCGGCTGTTTATTCAAATGAGTATTACAATAAAGAACTTAGAATCAAATTAAACACCGTCTGTGAATATTTCTACATCAAGTAAGAATTTTAATAACTCTTTAAATATTAATTAGTAACTGGTTTTATCTTTTTTCAAATCCCATGTCTCAAACGACATAAGAGCCTCGTCCCGTAAGTGCTGTGTTAATTTAAGTTTTCGTTTGCCGATAGGTTTATCAAGTTCCTGATAAATAAAGTCATCAATGAATCCGATTTTTGCAGCATCCTTTTTTGAAGTTCCGAAATAAACTCTGTCAATTCTAGCCCAGTAAATTGCCGAAAGGCACATTGGACAGGGCTCGCAGGACGTGTATATTTCGCAGCCTTTGAGGTCAAATTTCTTTAAATTTTTAGCAGCTTTTCTGATCGCGTCTATTTCTGCATGAGCAGTCGGGTCGTTTACTAATGTCACTAAATTGGTTCCCGAAGAAATCATCTTCCCGTCTTTCACTATTACAGCTCCGAATGGACCTCCGCCTTTTTGTATGTTGTACAGGGAAAGGCGTATAGCCCGTCGCATAAAATCGTCATTATACATTTACTTGTTTATTTTATCCTTGAGTTCTCTGAAAGATTTTCTGTCAAATATGCTGATTGCTTTGTCTATGTAATCAAGTGCCTGAGTTTTGTTTCCAAGGTTAAGGTTCAGCATCGAGAGGTAGTAATAACATGATGCTTCATTTACACTTCCTTTAACATACCCGAGGCATTTGTTAGCAAGCTCAATTCCTTTAAGGTTCATTTCCTTCGAAATATTCTCGTTCTTAGTTATTCCGTATATTTTTGACAGCAGGTACTGACCGTAGCTAAAGCTTACTTCTTCGTCGCTGTTACCATATTTTAAAATAAGCTCATCATAGTATTTATCACCCGTTGCATAATCATTATTTTCCATCGTTGATTCTGCCAGGAAAATCAAAGCTTGCTTTGTAAGGTCACTTTTCGGATACTTATTAACAAACGCATCTATATCATCTTTTTTGCCGCTAATCTGTGCAAGATACAGCTCGGCATCATCAGTCCATCCTGAATTATTCTCCGAATCCATGCTTATAACTTTTTCTAGATATTTCTTGGCATCCTCAGCATTTCCGCTTTCAAGCATTTTTTTACCTAACCTGAAATTAGCTTCTATGTCATTTGCATTTTCTGAAAGAGTTGCCTGCAGACTCTTTAGCGTATTTTTGCCGCTTACAAAATCTTTCATTGCAGGTAGAAAATCTTTGACGGGAAGATAACCCACAATTCTGTCAATCTCATCACCGTTCCCATCAACAAACACAACGGTAGGATATCCTGACACCTGAAATTTTTTTGCAAGTTCAATTCCTTCACCTTTCTCCGCATCAATCTTCCAGTTTACCTGATTCTTGTTCGCAAAATCTGCAACCTCGGAATTAGTATAAACCTTTTTGTCAAGCTCTACGCACCATTTGCACCAGTCTGTGTAATAATCCACCATTAATACTTTATTCTCAGCTTTTGCCTTTGAAAGAACTTCTGCATAAGTACCGTTTATAAATTTTATTTCATCAGCATTAGCTTTGATAAAAATCAAAAGTAATGCTATTACTAAAAACGATTTAATTTTCATGCTTAAATTATTTAAATTAATCAGCAAATTTACGTTTTCCACAATTAAATAGAAATGCAACTGAAAATAGTTAAAAGGACACAAAAAACCCCGGATTGTTGACCTGGGTTTAACTAACATCCCTATGCTATATCAAATTATTTGAGTAACAACATCCGTTTTGTTTCAGAAAAATCCTTCGTTGTTTATTTGTTGAATTATATGAATCTCCAATGGATTCAACTCTTTACAAATATAGATTAATTTTTGTATTTTAATGAAATATGATTTAATAATATGAATATATTTGATTGTATTATTTTATTATATTATATCATGAAAAAGTTTTACCTCAAATATTTTCCTTTTCAAACTATTATATTAATTAAACCTTTATTAACAATGAAAACTTTACATCTTTCTTTTTTCAAAAGCACGATGGTGTTTTTGATTGTTTTAATTTTAAGTGCCGGTGAATTAACGGCACAAGCACCGATGCACTATAATTATAATACGCAAGTAGGTAGCAATGCATTTCCGTTCAGTGTTGTGGCTGGAAAGGTTACACAGTTCTTGATTCTTCCAGGCGAACTAAATCAGCCGACTCCAGCACCTTCAGGAATGATTACTACTTTTTGGGTGTTTTGCAAAACCGCTACTATTACGTACACAAATCTTACTATCAAGATGAAGCAAGATACAATCACTAATTTACCAACAGGTGTTTTTTACACTGACCCAATGGACACTGTTTACTTTAACCCATCAGTTGTTTTGAATTCCGTAAACGGTACGTTTACTCCGATTGTTTTAAATACACCGTTTAATTACGACAATACAAAAAGTTTGATTATTGAAATCAGTCAATGCGGTTGCACTGCAACGGGTATGTCCACATATAATACTTCAATGACAGGATCTATTAGACGAACCTATAATCAAACTGCAGGAGGATGCAACTATATATATCAGGGACAGGGTGCTCAAATTATGCACTGCGGAATCGATATTTCTACTGCTCCTGCAGGATACACTACTAATTTCGAAAACTATTCTGTTGGTCAGCGTTTGGCTTGTCAGGATTCTCTCAACTGGACGACCTGGAGTATCATGCCGTGCAGCACGGTTGAAGATGCATTGATTTCAAGTGCTCAATCATTCAGTCCGACAAAGTCAGTTGTGATTACCCAGAACAACGATTTGGTAAAACGATATAACAATGATACAACTGGCATTCATGAGATTACATTCAAGTTCTACATCCCGACAGGCAAAGCAGGTTACTGGAACACATTAGCGAACTTTGCTGGTTCATCATCCCAATGGGGAATGGAGTGCTACTTTGACGCAGCAGCCACAGGAAACAATGGAAGAGTTCTTGGCGGCTCAGCAACAGCAGTGACATTCCCTTATACACACGACGCATGGCAGACGGTGAAATTGTTAGTGAATCTCGATGTCGATTCAGCAAAGTTCCTCATTAATGGAACTATGGTTCACAAATGGCGTTGGACAGCAGGTGCAAGCGGAACAGCAGTTCCCAAAAAGATTTCGGCCAGCGACTTCTTTGGTGCCACTGCAACGGACGAGATGTATATTGATAACTTCTCTTACATACCGGGTGCTAATTGGATAATAACAGGTATTTCTCAGAATGGTGATATAGTCCCTGTAGAATACGCTTTGTCACAGAATTATCCGAATCCATTTAATCCGACGACTAAAGTAAACTATGCGTTGCCGAAAAATGGTTTTGTAACGCTGAAGGTTTATAATATTCTCGGGGTTGAAGTGGCAAACTTAGTAAATGAAAACAAACCTGCAGGAAATTATTCTGTTGACTTCAATGCAAGTGATTTGTCCAGCGGAATATATTTCTACAGTATTAACGTGAATGGATTTACCGACACGAAGAGAATGATGTTAATAAAATAATCACAGATTATAAATTCATAACAAAAAACCCGTTGCTCTCAGCAACGGGTTTTGTTGTTTTTCTTGTGTTTATTTTTTAGCTTTCAAATCTGCCGTTAATAATCTTAGTTAAAGAACACATTAAACCCGGCAACAAAACTGAAGGTGTTCAACCCGCTTCTGCCGCTCGAAGAGCCGCTTTTGTTAAGTGTCTTCTGCCCGTAATCAAATCCAACCTTCAAAAGACTGTTTCCGCCCACATTGATCTTCACTCCTCCTTCTATCGCCCATGCAATTCCTGATTGACTTGATGAACTGCCTCCGTATGAGACGCTGTTATATCCAAATGCACCCTGAACGTAAGGATACGCTAATGATTTTGTAAAAAAATTGTATGAAGGTGCCGCATATATTGCGAATGAATTCGAAGTTGTACCCCCGCCATAGCTTATTAATTCTACGGCTGGTATGATTCCGATTTCAAATCCGTCTGTCACAAAATAACCAACATACGGATATAATTTAAAGATATTCACTCCGTTACTGCTTGTGTTTCCATTTGATACATACTGAGTGTATGTAAAACTTACAGAACCGCCCACTTCCCAGGTGTTCTCCTTAGCAAAATTCTGTTTAGTTTGTGCGTTTGAACTTGTTGCAATAAGCAGTAAAATTACAAAGATTAATAAAACTTTAATCTGTTTCATTTATTCTTCCTTCGCATTATTTTAAATTGTTAATGTAACTTAATTAATATTTGCATCAAAAAATATATTGATTTAAATACTTCTTTAATTTAATCGTATGTCTAACATAAAAGTTGTTATAGATGAAAGACCGGCAGATATAGGAAACTTTGCCGTCGGACGCTTACTTCCCTACAGAAGTAAAAGAATGGTAGGTCCTTTTATTTTCATAGACCACATGGGACCCGCTGACTTAAAACCCGAAGAAAATGTCGACGTCGGTCCGCATCCGCATATCGGTCTCGCCACACTCACTTATCTTTTTGATGGAAGTTTATTCCATCGTGATTCTCTCGGTAATGCTTTAGAAATTAAACCCGGTGAAGTAAACTGGATGACCGCAGGTAAAGGAATCGTTCACTCTGAAAGAACTCCCGATTATCTAAAGAATACCAATAAGAAATTTCATGGTCTGCAGATTTGGATTGCTCTGCCTAAAGATAAAGAGCAAATGGATCCCGAATTCATTCATATCGAAAAAGCAAGTATTCCTGAATGGTTCGATAGCGGTGTGTCTTACAAATTAATAGCCGGTGAAGCACTCGGAAAAAAATCCCCTGTTCCTGTTTACAGCAAAATGTTTTTTCTGGAAATAAAAACTAAATCAAAATCCGATATAAACATTTGCAAAAACCTGTACGGAGAAGCAGGGATATATATTCTTGAAGGCAGTCTGACTCACGATGATATCGAATATAAACCAAATCAGTTGATAATACCCGAGGATTTATCCGATTTCGAATTCAAACTTAATTCTGACAGCGTCGTTTATATTGTCGGCGGTATTCCTTTCCCGGAAGAGCGTTTTATATACTGGAACTTTGTATCCTCAGAAAAAGATTTAATTGAAAAGGCAAAAGTCCTTTGGGTTGAGCAAAAGTTTCCGAAGATACCCGGCGAAACAGAATTTGTTCCTTTACCTAAACCTAAAACCAATTAATATGTCATTAAAAAAAGTTCAGCAAGTAATTAAACCAAGACCGCATCATTATGTCGGCGATGGTTTTCGTGTTCATAATTTTATACCCGCTGTAAGTTATCTCAGCATGCAAAGGATGTCGCCGTTCCTGCTTCTTGATTATGGAGCCGAGTTTTATTTCCCTCCCGCAGAAAAACCACGCGGAGTAGGCGTTCATCCGCACCGGGGATTTGAAACCGTAACCATAGCATACAAGGGGAAGATTGCCCATCACGACAGCACAGGTGCAGGCGGTGTCATTGAAGAAGGCGATGTTCAGTGGATGACCGCCGCTTCTGGAATTTTGCATAAAGAATATCACGAAAAAAACTGGGCTAAGCAAGGCGGTAATATGCAAATGGTTCAGCTCTGGGTTAATCTTCCCGCAAAAGATAAAATGTCTGAACCAAAATATCAGGCAATCACAAACAGTATGATGGCAAAACACCGGCTTTCCGAAAATGCTGGCTTCATCGAGGTAATATCAGGTTCTTATAAAGATGCAAAAGGTCCTGCATTTACTTTTACTCCCGTGAATCTTATGAATGCAAAACTAAACAAAGGCGGCAAGTCGGATTTTAGCTTTCCCGCGGATTACAACTCAGGTCTGCTTGTTATTGAAGGGGAAATAAAAGTCAACGATTCTGAGGTCGCTCCCGTCAATAACTTTGTTCTGTTCGAAAATACGGGTGAAGATTTTACACTCGAAGCTTTTGAGAATTCAATTGTACTTATAATGAGCGGTGAACCTATCAATGAACCCATTGCCTCTCAGGGTCCGTTTGTTATGAACACCCGCGACGAACTTATGCAGGCATTCAACGATTTCTACAACGGTAAATTCGGTTTCTTAGAAGATTAGCATTACATTGAACTAATAATTCATTACTGTCGTTTTGTATAATAATTCACAGAAAATTTTTCAATTTATAAAAAATCAAATATGCTAAAATCAAAAGGATATGCTGCACAAAACGAAACATCAGGATTAGCACCCTGGAATTTTGAACGCCGCGATGTCGGCTCGCACGACGTACAGATTGAAATTCTTTACTGCGGTGTCTGTCATTCTGACCTGCATCAGGTGAGAGGTGAATGGGGGAATTCCATTTACCCCATGGTACCGGGACATGAAATCGTCGGTAAAGTCACCAAAGTCGGAAATCATGTTAAAAAATATAAAGAAGGCGACCTTGTCGGAGTCGGTTGTTTAGTCGATTCATGCCGTACATGCGATAGCTGTAAAGAAGGACTCGAACAGTTTTGCCCGAGTGGTTCAATGACTTATAACGGTTACGAACAGGATAAAGTAACTCCTACTTACGGCGGTTATTCAAACAACGTAGTTGTTAACGAAGAATTCGTACTCCGTGTTTCCGAAAAACTAAACTTACCTGCAGTCGCACCGCTTCTATGTGCCGGTATTACAACTTATTCACCGTTAAGATACTGGAAAGTAGGTAAAGGTCACAAACTTGCCGTGCTTGGACTCGGCGGACTCGGCCACATGGGCGTTAAATTCGGTGTTGCCTTTGGTGCAGAAGTTACAGTATTAAGCACATCAGCCTCAAAGAAAGACGATGCAATGAAACTTGGTGCTCATAAATTTGTAGTAACAAAAGATGAAAAACAGATGAAGGAAGTTATGGGATATTTTGATTTTATTCTCGATACTGTTTCTGCAGAACATAACTACAATCAGTACCTGAATTTACTGCGTCCGAACGGAGTTCATATTTGTGTAGGTGCACCGGCTACCCCATCACAAATATTTTCCTTCAGCTTAATCATGGGAAGAAAAAGTCTTGCGGGCTCATTAATAGGCGGTCTTCCTGAAACTCAGGAAATGCTCGATTTCTGTGCTGAACATAACATCGTATCAGAAATTGAATTAATTAACATAAAAGATATTAATACAGCCTACGAAAGAATGCTGAAAAGCGATGTTCGTTATCGTTTCGTTATCGATATTGCAACTCTGTAAACAAACTTAAATAACTAATTAATAAATAAGTGCTCCCTCTTTCATCTAAGAGGGAGTTTTTATTTTCAAAGTCTCCGATAGATTATTATCCCTGATTAAATGCCTGCTAACAATATCAAATTTTAAAATTCATATAATTCCTTTCTCTTTCCTGTTCTTTCCCGCGGGCAATAAATCGTATTTTTAATCCGTGTCTATCAGCTTAATCC